>NZ_DATBFE010000088.1:0-8644 GCF_036558665.1 Reyranella sp.
TGGCGCGGGCTTTGACCGCACGGCCTGGCGCCTGCAGACGCGTTGGTTCGCCCATCACGGCCGCAGCGTCCTGGCGGTCGATTTCCCGGCCCACGGCTGGTCGGACGGACCGGCCCTCGAGAACATCGCGGCGATGGCCGATTGGACGGCGGCGCTGATTGCAGCAGCCGGACTGAAACAGGCCGCCCTGGTCGGTCATTCCATGGGGGCGCTGGTCGCCGTCGAAACCGCGGCGCGCTTTCCCGACAAGGTGAGGGCACTCGGCCTCTGCGGCGTCGCGGCCGAGATGCCGGTCCATCCCGAGATGCTCGAATCGGCCAAGGCCAACACGCTCAAGGTCCAGGAGCTGATGACCTTCTGGGGCATGGGCAACGCGCTGCACAAGGGCGGCATGGTCTCGCCCGGCCTGTGGCTGCGCCGCGAATCGCTGGCCGTGCTGTCGGGCAACAAGCCCGGCGTGATCCATAGCGATCTTGCGGCCTGCAACGCCTACAAGGACGCAACGACGCGCGGCGCCGCCGTCAAGTGCCCGACGGTGCTGGTGCTGGGCGACGGCGATCTCATGACGCCGGCGAGCAAGGCCAAGCCGCTGGCGGCGGCTATCGCCGGATCGTCTACCGTGATGGTCCCCCACAGCGGGCATTTCATGATGGTCGAGCGTCCCGACGAATCGCTCGAGGCTCTGAAGACCCGTGTCTGAACGCGTCGCCCTCATCACCGGCTCGACCTCGGGGATCGGCGCCGCCACGGCGCGCCGGCTGGCGCGCGACGGCTACAAGGTTGCGCTGCATTCGCGACAGTCGGCCGATATTGGCGAGCGCATGACACACGAGCTGGCCGGCGCCAGCTACCACCAAGCCGATCTGGCCGACGAGGCCGCGGCGCGCGGGCTCGTGGCCTCGGTGCTGCAGCAGTACGGGCGGCTCGACGTGCTGGTCAACAATGCCGGTGAATCGGTGCGCATCCCGCATGCCGATCTCAAGGCGGCGACGCCCGAGGTGTGGCGGCGCATGCTCGACGTCAAACTGATCGCGCCGTTCGTGCTGATCAGCGAGGCCGAGTCCGCCCTGCGCAAGGCATCTACCGACGGCCGGCCGGCCAGCATCGTCAATATCGGCACCCATGCCGGCACGCGACCGAAGGGCGCATCGATCCCGTACGCCACGGCCAAAGCCGGGCTACACCATGTCACGCGGCTGCTGGCGATCGCCCTCGGCCCGGCGATCCGCGTCAATTGCGTGGCGCCAGGCCTGGTCGAGACGCCGATGACCGCCAGCTGGGCCGACGCGCTCGAGCTCTGGAACAGCCGGTCGCCCATGCATCGGCCCGCGAAACCCGAGGACATCGCCGATCTGGTGGCCGCGCTGGTCGCCAACGATTACGTTACGGGTGAGATCGTCATAGCCGATGGTGGGCTGAACCTCACCTAGCCACTGGAGGAAACCATGAACGTCCAGACGTTGCCGCCGGGCTACAAGGTCGCCCCGTGGACGCCGCCGGAGAAGATCGACGGCAAGATGCTGGCCGAAGCCAGCGCCAAGTTGATCGATCTCTTGCGCATCCGCACCCAACCGATCGGCATGCGCCTGTTCGAGGATCCGGCCGACATGGAGAAGATCCAGGGCGTGCGCAAGCCGACCGACGGCTTCAAGTTCACCATGTGCCAGATGGTGACGCAGTCGCGCTGGTACGGCTTCACGCTCGGCATCACCGTCGACAACACGCGCGGCGGCAACTGCGGCGGTGTCGTCGGCCTCAACCATCCCGGCGAGGGCTTCCTGTCGGGCGATCACATGAACGGCGTGTGGTTCGGCAACAAGGAGGCGTCGGCCGCGCACCAGGCGCAGATGCCGCGCGTGCCCGACGGCAAGTACAACGGCCTGGTGGTGTCACCGCTGCGCTCGGCGCGGCTCGATCCGCCCGATATCTGCCTGTTCTACGGGACGCCGGGCCAGATGATCTATTTCATCAACGGCCTGCAGTTCCACCGCTATCGCCGCTACGACTTCACGGTGACCGGCGAGAGCGCCTGCGCCGATTCGTGGGGGCGGGCGCTCGCCACGCGCCAGACCTCGCTGTCGCTTCCTTGCTATGCCGAGCGGCGCTACGGCGGCGTTGCCGACGACGAGCTCCTGATGGCCTGCCCGCCCGACGAGTTCCTGCGCGCGGTCGAGGGCATGGGCCATCTCGGCAAGAACGGCTTGCGCTATCCGTTCCCGCCCTACGGCGCGGCAATGGACCCCGCCTTCGGCATGGCGAAAAGCTACGGCTGACGTGCTGTTCGTCGTCGCCTGGCCCGTGCTGAGCGAGGCCGACGACACCGCGCTCCGGAGGCTGCGGGCGCGATATCATCCGGGCGAGGCCGACCTGATCGGCCCGCATTTCACGCTGGTCTTCGGCGCGCCGCCGGAAAGCGAGGCGGCCTTGCGCCGCTCGCTCGATCAGCTCCGGCAACGACCGTTCTGGTTCATGCTCGATCGTGTCGTTCGCTTCGATCGCAACCCGCCGTCGCGCGCCGCCTATCTCTACGGTGTGCCCGGCGACGGCGCGGCGGAGCTGACGGCTCTCTACGACGCCTTGAATTCGCAGCCGGGCAACGAGCCGTTCGAGCCTCACGTCACGCTCGGCCTGTTCGAGCGCGCGGCCGAGGCCGAGCAGCTTGCGCGCCTCGTCGAACGCCAGCACCTGCCGATGCATGGCCGGGTCGAGGAACTCGGCCTGCTGCGGCGGGACGGCGACCGGCTCGAGACGCTCGCGACCATCCGGCTGCGCGCTTGAGGAGCGTCAGCGCCAGAGCGGCGGCAACGGCGGCAGGCGGACGTTGCCGGGGCGGGCGGCGATGCCGAATCGCGCCAGCAGGTCGCGCAGCTCGCGCGGCGCACGGACCTCGGGCCCCTCGACCGTGACGTCCGCGAGCCGCATCAGGCGGCCGGCAATGCGCTGCAGCATGTTGGTCTCGATGGGAAAAACCTCCACCGCGATCGGCCGCGACTCGTCGATGCCGGCCCTGGCCTTGGCGATCTTGAGGGCGACGTCGAGGCCGCCCAGCTCGTCGACGAGGCCGGCCCGCCGCGCCTCGATGCCGGTGAAGACGCGGCCGCGGGCGGCCGAGTCGAGGCGGCTTGCATCGAGCCGGCGCGCTTCACCGACCTGGCGGGCAAAGTCGGCATAGACGGCATCGAGCTCGCGGTTGATCGCCGCCTGCTGCGCCGGCGTGGGGACGTGGAAGGAGGAATACATGCCGGCGTTGGCGCCGGCGCGCAGACGATCGACCCGGATGCCCAAGGTCGCGAGCAGATCGGTCGCCACCGGCCACATGCCGAACACGCCGATCGAGCCCGTGATGGTGGTGGGCTCGGCGACGATGGTGTCGGCCCGCACGGCGGCCAGATAGCCGCCCGACGCCGCGACATCGCCCATCGACACGATCACCGGCTTGCCGGTCGCCCGGGCACGGCCGACGCCGTTGGCGATCGCGTCGGACGCCGGATAGGTGCCGCCGGGCGAGTCGATGCGCAGCACGATCGCCTTGACCTTCTTCGCCTGTGCCGCCGCCTCCAGGGCATCGACGATGTCGTCCGACTCGGCCCGCAGATCCTCGCCGAGCGGCCGGTCGCCGCCCGTCCCCGAGACGATGGCGCCGCTCACCCGGACGAGCGCCACCACATCGCGACCGGCGTTCGAGCGACGGCTCGCGTCGTCGTAGTCCGACAGGCTGACGAGTTCGCGCGTCGATCCGGCATGCTGCCAGACATCGTCCATCGCATCGCCGCGGTAGCCGACCTTGTCGACCAGCCCTTCGGCCCGGGCGCGCTCGGAGTCGAAGGGCGCCGCGTCGATCAGCTGGCGCAGCTTGGCGGGCACGATGCGCCGGTCGCGCGACACGTCGTCGATGAACCGGCCGTACAGGCCGTCGATGAGCTGCTGCAGGTTCTCGCGCGCCGGCCCCGTCATGTCGGCTTCGGTGAAGCTGTCGGGCGCGCTCTTGTATTCGTAGCGCTTGCCGCCTTCGATGCGGATGCCGAGCTTGTCGAGGCCGCCCTTGAGGAACGGCGTCTCGACCGCGAGGCCGGCCACGCCGAAGCCGCCGCTCGGCTGCAGCCAGATGCGGTCCAGGGCGGACGCGAGATAGTAGTCCGCGAAATGATCGCCGCCGCTGCCCAGCGCCTCGGCGAAGCCGATCGCGAACTTGCCCTTGCCGCGAAAGCGCTGGATCGCCGCGCGCAGCTCCTGCACGCGGGCGAGGCCTGCATCCTCGTCGCCGATCTCGACATAGAGTCCGAGGACATGCGGATCGTCGGCGGCGCGCCACAGCGCCTGCAGCGTGTCGACCATGTCGCGCGAGTCGCTCCACCAGCCGGACAACAGGCCCGACGAAGCGCTCTCGGGCGGAAGCCGGCGCAGGTCGAGCGACAGCACCATCGCGCCGGGCAACGGCTTGGCGGCGAGCGGCCCGCGGGCCAGGAACAGCACCACTGCACCCACGCCCAGCAAAGTGATCGCGCCGACCGTGGCCAGCACGCCAACGATAAGCCGCCGCATGGCGGGTCCTCCGGATGAATCAGGTCTTCACGAGATTGGGCCGAAACGCCCGAACGGCGTCAAGCATGGCCCGTGCCGACGTATCGAGTCCGTTGTCGCGCACCAGCACCGCCGCCGGCGTGCCGCGGACGGGCCGCAGCCCGTCGTCGAGGTTCCACATCGAAAGGGCGAGATTGGCGGCGACAAACGCATCGGGAGTCAGCGCTATCTGAAGCTGCGGCCGAAAAGCGAGGCGGCGCAGGCGCACCCACTCCACGTCGCGCCAGGCGAAGCGCCGGTTGCGGCCGAAGCCGAGCAGGATGCCGTCGCTGTCGATCACGAGCTGGGGCTCCCGGTCGAACGACCGGCGGAAGCCGAGATAGCCGTAGTAGGTCATCGCGATCGCGAGCACGGCGAGGAGGACCGACCGCGTATGCGCCGGCGCTTCATCGCCCTGCGAGGGATGGGCGACGAAATGGAAGAGGATGGCCGCCACCATGCCCGTGGCGACGACCGCCATGCTGAGATTGTGAAGTCGCCCGTATCGTGCCCGAAAGGGCTGCGCAGCCGGCATCGAGGCCTAGCCGCATTGCGCGCGATGGCGCAGCAGATGGTCGGCCAGCACGCAGGCGACCATCGCCTCGGCCACCGGCGCCGCGCGCAGGCCGACGCAGGGATCGTGACGGCCCCTGGTGCGCAACTCGACCTCGTTGCCGAAACGGTCGATGCTGCGCACGGCGTGAAGGATCGAGCTGGTGGGTTTCACCGCCAGCCGGCAGACGATGTCCTGGCCGGTCGAGATGCCGCCCAGGATGCCGCCGGCATGGTTGCTGAGGAAGGAGGGCGCGCCGTCCTTCATGCGCATCTCGTCGGCGTTCTCCTCGCCGCTCATGGCGGCGGTCGCGAAGCCGTCGCCGATCTCCACGCCCTTGACCGCGTTGATGCTCATCAGGCCCTTGGCGAGATCGGCATCGAGCTTGTCGTAGACCGGATCGCCCAGCCCCACCGGCAGGCCGGACGCCACCACCTCGATCACCGCGCCGCAGGAGCTGCCGCGCTTGCGCACGTCGTCGAGATAGCCTTCCCAGACCTGCGCCGCCTGACGGTCGGGACACCAGAAGGGATTGTCGCCCGTGGCCTCCCAGTCCCATTTCCCGCGGTCGATCGTCTGGTTGCCGATCTGGACCACGGCGCCGCGAATGGCGACGCCGTCCCCCAGGATCTTGCGGGCGATGGCGCCGGCGGCGACGCGCACCGCCGTCTCGCGGGCCGACTGGCGGCCGCCGCCGCGATAGTCGCGCACGCCGTACTTCTTGAAATAGGTGTAGTCGGCGTGCGAGGGCCGGAACTTGTCCTTGATCTCGCCGTAGTCGCGGCTGCGCTGATCGACATTGTCGATATGAAGAGCGATGGGCGTGCCGGTCGTGACGCCCTCGAATACGCCAGACAGGATCCTGACGATGTCCGGTTCCTGCCGCTGGGTCACGAAGCGCGACCGGCCGGGGCGGCGCTTCTCCATCCAGACCTGGATGTCGGCCTCGCTGAGCGGCAGCCTGGGCGGCGTGCCGTCGACCACGCAGCCGATCGCGAGGCCATGGCTTTCGCCCCAGCTGGTGAACCGGAAGAGGGTGCCGAAGCTGCTGCCGGCCATGGCCGCAGCCTAGTCGTCCTTGAAATCGGCCAGCAGCTCGGAGAGCTGCTGGGCCGACTGCGTCTTGATCATGCCGACCACGTGGTAACCCGCATCGACGTGCATCACCTCGCCGGTGACTCCGCTGCCGAGATCCGACAGCAGGTAGAGTCCGGCGTTGCCAACCTCCTCGGTCGAGACGTTGCGCTTGAGCGGCGCGTTGAGCTCGTTCCATTTCAGGATGTAGTTGAAGTCGCCGATGCCGGCGGCGGCCAGGGTCTTGATCGGGCCGGCCGAGATCGCGTTGACACGGATCTTGCGGTCGCCGAGATCGGCCGCGAGGTAGCGCACGCTCGCCTCGAGCGCCGCCTTGGCGACGCCCATGACGTTGTAGTGCGGCATCACGCGCTCGGCGCCGTAGTAGGTGAGGGTGAGCAGGCTGCCGCCTTCCTTCATCAACGGCACGGCGCGCTGGGCGACGGCGGTGAAGGAGTAGCAGCTGATGTTCATGGTGAGCTGGAAGTTGTCGGGCGTCGTGTCGAGATAGCGGCCCTTCAGCTGGTCCTTGTTGGAGAAGGCGATGGCATGGACCAGGAAGTCGAGCCCGCCCCAGCTCTTCTCGATGCCGGCGAATACCGCATCGATGCTGGCCGCGTCGGTCACGTCGCAGGGCAGGACGAGCTCGCTGCCGATCTCCTGGGCCAATGGCCGCACACGCTTCTCAAGTGCATCGCCCTGGTAGGTGAAGGCGAGCTTGGCGCCGTGATCGTGGCAGGCCTTTGCGATCCCCCAGGCGATCGACCGATGGTTGGCGACCCCCATGACCAGGCCTTTTTTTCCGGCCATCAATTGTGCGGCTGTCATGCCTCGTTCTAGCGGGGCGGCGGCAAAGGGACAAGATGCCGGTGGTGGACGGCCGCTTGCCCCTCCATATTGTGTGTCATGATCCGCGAGAAAGACGATCCGCTCGCCCTCTTTGCCGACTGGTACGGCGAGGCGGAGAAGAGCGAGCCGAACGACCCCTCGGCCATGGCGCTGGCCACGGTGGGCGACGACGGCACGCCGTCGTGCCGCATGGTGCTGCTGAAGGGCTACGACGCATCGGGCTTCGTCTTCTATACCAACTACGAAAGCCGCAAGGGACGTCAGCTCCTCGCTCATTCCAGGGCGGCGCTTCTGTTCCATTGGAAATCGCTGCGCCGACAGGTGCGCCTCGAAGGGCCGGTGTCGCAGACGTCTCCAGAGGAGGCCGACGCCTATTTTGCGACCCGCGACCGGGGCAGCCAGATCGGCGCCTGGGCGTCGGACCAGTCGCGCGCGCTCGAAAGCCGCTTCGCGCTGGAGAAGCGGGTGGCGGAGTTCACGGCAAGGCATATGATCGGCAAGGTGCCGCGACCGGCCCATTGGTCCGGCTTCCGCCTGCAGCCGCTTCTGATCGAGTTCTGGCAGGATGGCGCCTTCCGGCTGCATGATCGTCTGGAATACAGCCGCCCCGCTGCCGGTGCCCCTTGGTCGACACGCACTCTCTATCCCTGACGATCGAGCCGAACGTCGCCGCACGGCTGATGCGGCGTGCGAGCCTCGCCTCGATGTCGGTGGCGACGGTCCTGGTCGCCGCCAAGGGCGTCGCGTGGCTGCTCACCGATTCGGTCGCCATGCTGTCGTCGCTGATCGACTCGGCGCTCGATCTCGTGAGTTCGCTGATCACCTTCATCGCCATCCGCCAGGCGCTGGTGCCGGCGGACGAAGGCCACCGCTTCGGCCACGGCAAGGCCGAGGCCCTGGCCGGCGTGGCGCAGGCCGGCTTCATCGCGGCGTCCTCCGGGGGGCTGGTGCTGACCGTGATCGATCGCTTCCTGCATCCGCGGCCGCTGCAGCAGGAAACGACCGGCCTGCTGGTGAGCGCGCTGGCGATCGTGCTGACCTTCGCGCTCATGCTCTTCCAGAGCCATGTCGTGCGGCGCACCAACTCGATCGCCATCGGCGCCGACCGGGCGCACTACACTACCGACTTCGTCACGAACATCGCGGTCGGTGCCGGCATCCTGGCGGCGAGCCGCCTCGACCAGCCGCTGATCGATCTTGCCGTGGCGCTCGGTGTCGCGATCTACCTCGTGACCGGCGCCTGGACCATCGGACGGACCTCGATCGACGTGCTGATGGACCACGAGCTGCCGGCCGGAGACCGCGAACGCATCCTCGACATCGTGCGCCGCCAACCCGGCGTGCGCAGCGCGCACGATCTGCGCACGCGATCCTCGGGCCTGACCCAGTTCATCCAGCTCCACGTCGTGCTGCATCCCAACATGTCGCTCGGCCGCGCCCATGTCATCGGCGACACCATCCAGGCGGCGATCGAGGAAGCCTATCCGCAGGCCGAGGTCATCCTGCACATCGATCCGCGAGACGACAGCGACCCCAACGCGACGAGCGGCTGAACGGCATGGCGGCGCGTCCGGCGTTCGTGGTCGAGGATCAGTCGGAGGTGATCGC
>NZ_DATBFE010000089.1:0-22781 GCF_036558665.1 Reyranella sp.
CATGTTCAAACGGAAGGGAAAAGCACTCCCGCCCAAAGCGCTCGCGCCCGAGTTTGATGCGGCGGTTGAGCTATGGCGCCAGGCCGAGCTCGACGTGCACGCCGCTCTCGCCCGTTTCAGGACCGTGCCCGATCCCGTGAACCGGCTCGCGGTCATCATGGCGTGGGCCGCGTTCGAGATGTCGCTCAAGGCACTTTCGGGCTGGATCAAGGAACACCCGCCCGCGATCGACGCGACCACATGGGCGCACGCGAGATCCGAAGCGCTTCACATCGAGATACGCCGGGCCGGCTTCATCGAGAAGCGGCCGATATTCCTCGATTGAGCATCGGTGTCCGGAGCAAAAGAAAGCCCGCCGCAATGGGGACGACGGGCTGTGCGGCCGTACGCGACGGCCAAACTGGGGCTATACAAACTCGGTGCGGGTGCCTGTACATCCGAGACCACCGCACCTTTCTGAAACCATGACGTAGATGAGGGGCGATCACCAATAGCGGCTTCGTGGTACCCCGCCGGAGTGCCGGGTCTCGGCTCGTCACGCCTGCCGGCAACCGGCTGCTCCAGGGCAGGCGAAGTGCGACAAACGTTGCCGGGAACGGAAGACCGGGCCGCTTCGTATATCGAGTATGCTCACGAAGCTGATGCCCTTGGCGCTGTGCGCCATGACGATCGCCGGCATGACCGGATGTGCTGTCTACGCAGACCCTCCGGCACGCCCGGTCGGCGTTGCCTACGTCGCCCCTGTCGGCGTGGCGCCTGGACCCGGTTATGAATGGCGCTGGCACCACGCCCATGGTTGGGGCTGGTGGCATCCTCACCGCGGCTGGCAATACGGCTGGCGCTAGATCTCGCCGCTAATTCAGGCTCGGCATCTCGGGCAGGGTGACGATGCGGATGCCGGCGGCTTCGAGGCCCTCGCGCACCGCCTTCGACACCGGGATCGCGGTCGGGCCATCGCCATGCACGCAGATCGAATCGACGCGGCAGGGAATGCGCTTGCCGGAGGTCGAGTAGATCGCCTGCTCGTCGACCATGCGCCGGACATGCGCCACCGCCTGCCCGGCATCCTTGATCATCGAATGGGGCTCCTTGCGCGGCGTGAGATGGCCGGTGTCGGTGTAGGTGCGGTCGGCGAACACCTCCTCGGCCGCGCGCAGGCCGAGCTTGCGCGCCGCCTTGCCCTGCTCGGTGTTGGCCTGGCAGAGGAAGATGAGATCACGGTCGACCGCCCTGGTGGCGCGCGCGATCGCCTCGGACATCTCGGCGCTCTCGGCCGACATGTTGCCCATCATGCCGTGCGGCTTGATGTGCGTGACCCTGGCGCCGTGGAGTGCCGCGATCGCCTGCAGGGCGCCGAGCTGGTAGGCGATGTTGGCCTCGAGCTCCTTGACCGTGAGGTTGATCACGCGCCGGCCGAAGCCCTGCAGGTCGGCGAAGCCGGGATGGGCGCCGATCGAGACGCCGTTCTGCGTGCAGAGCTTCACCGTGTCCATCATCACCACCGGATCGCTGGCGTGGAAGCCGCAGGCGACGTTGGCCGATTTCACGATCTTCAGGACCTCGGCGTCGTTGCCCATGACCCACGGGCCGAAGCTCTCTCCGAGATCGGAGTTGATGTTGACCTGTCCGACGTTGGTGGCTGCCATGCGAGACTCCCTCGATGCGAGCCGTTATCCTAGCAGACGTGAGCGTGCGGTACCTCTCCTGCGGCGACACGGCCTTCACGGTCGAATTCGGCAACGAAATCTCGCCCCGGATCAATGGCCAGGTGATGGCGCTCCACGCCGCGATCGGCGCCGCCCGGGCCGCGGGCGAGCTCACGGGCGTGGTCGAGACCGTGCCCACCATGCGCTCGCTGATGGTCTCCTATGATCCGCTCGCGACCTCGCGCGCCGACCTGCAGCCCGAGATCGAAGGACTGATCGCGCACGGCCTGCCGAGCGAGACCACGACGCGACGCGTCGCCATTCCCTGCTGCTACGACGATCCGGAATTCGCACCCGACCTCGCCGACGTCGCCGAGCGCACCGGCAGGACCACCGAGGAGGTGATCGAGGCGCATCTGAAATCCGCCTTCACGGTCTACGTGCTGGGCTTCATGCCGGGCCTCGCCTATATCGCGGGCCTCGACGCGGCGCTCTACCTGCCGCGCCGCAGCGACCCGCGCGTGCGCGTGCCGCGCTCCACGGTTGCGATCGCCATGGACATGACCACGATCTATCCCTTCGAGAGCCCCGGCGGCTGGCACCTGATCGGCCGCACGCCTCTCTGGATGTTCGACCAGCGCCGCGAGCAGCCGGTATTCCTGGCGCCCGGCGATCATCTCTCCTTCGAGCGCATCGACCGCCCGGCCTTCGACCGCATCAGCGCCGAGGTCGAGGCCGGCACGCTCGACTGGTCGACGCTGGTGAAGGCATGAGCCCGCGGCGTCTTCGCCTCCCCATTCCCATGGGGAGGCGATGAGATGGCCGCCGCATTGAAGGTCGTGCGGCCGGGCCTGTTCGACACGCTGCAGGACAAGGGCCGCATCGGCTACATGGCGCTCGGCATGCCAACCGCGGGGGCGATGGACCACATCGGGCTTGCGCTTGCCAATGCGCTGGCCGGCAATCCTCTCGGCGCCGCCGGGCTGGAGATCGGCGTCATGGGGCCCGATCTCCTGGTCGAGGCCGACTCGGTGCGGGTGGCGCTCGCCGGCCCGCTCTCGCCGTCGCTGATCGAGGCGCCCGATGCGTCGCCGAAGCCACTCGAGTCCGACCGCTCGCACCTCCTGAAGCGCGGGCAGACACTGCGCGTCGGCATGATCGAGGGCTCGAGCACGGCCTACCTCGCGGTGGCGGGCGGCTTCGCCCTGCCCGCCTTCATGGGCAGCCTCTCGACCTATGCCCGCGCCGGCGTCGGCGGCTTCCAGGGCCGCAGGCTCGCTGCCGGCGACAGCCTGCCGCTTGCGCGCGACCATGCGCCGGCCGGCGAGGAGCGCAAGCTTGCCCAGCCGTTCGACTACGGCAGCGGCCCGATCCGCATCGTCTGGGGACCGCAGGACGAGGCGTTCAGCGCGCACGGCCGCGCGACGTTCGTCGGCGCGGACTACCGCGTCTCCAGGGAGGCCGACCGCATGGGCATCCGCTTCGAGGGGCCTGCGATCGAGCATGCCGTCGCGGTCGAGAAAGGCGGCGCCGACATCATCTCCGACGGCATCGGGCCGGGCGCGATCCAGGTGCCGGGCGCGGGCCTGCCGATCGTGCTGCTGGCCGACCGCCAGACGGTCGGCGGCTATCCCAAGATCGCGACCGTGGCCTCGGTCGACCTGCCGCGGCTCGGCCGCCTGCTGCCCGGCCAGACGGTGCGCTTCGCCGCCGTCACCGTCGAGGAAGCGGAAAGCCTGCGCCGCGAGCAGGACGCGCGGCTCGCGCGCGCCATCGCCGGCCTCCAGCCGGCCCGCCCCGCCGGCGGCATCGACCTCGCGCGGCTCTACGAGGAGAACCTGATCGACGGCGTGATCTACGAACGCCCGCCGATGTAGCGCTCGTCCGCAAGCAAGCGCTCACACGAACAGCTTCGACTTCAGCTCCATCGGGAAGCCCGGCTCCTTGCTGAGGCGGGCGTGGCGATCGACGCTGAAGGTGAGGCCAAAGCCCGCGTTGAGGCCGATGATCGTGTACGGAAGCTTGTGCACGGGACCGAATTTCAGCCCGGGCGGAAGCGGGTCGACGCGCCCGTCGATGAAGGCGCCACGCGCCGGTTGCACCCAGTACCACTTCTGGAACGCCTCGATGACGCCGGTCGTGATCCGCCCGCAGACGCCGTCGATCGCCGGCGCCGCGCCCGGGCCGCCAAACACCGTCTTCCCGTCGTTCAGCTTGCCCCACAGTGCATTCAGGAAGAACTGGACCAGCAGCACATCGTCGCGCCGGTTGGCGCCGCCGCGTCCGACGGTCCCGTCGACCAGATAGATCACCCGGATGGTGGTGCCGGGATCCTCGCGAAGCTTGACAAGCGCCATGACCGCCCCCAGTCGCTCAACCGAGGGTAACACCGGCCAGAAGTCCCGGGCAATCAACAGCGCAGACACCCGCGTGCGGCCGCGCGGCACATCGTGGGCGCAGCGGCAGATGCTCAGCACCGCCCATAGGCGTTGTCGAGATCGGTGCACTCGCCAGCACCACGGTCACCGCGCACGGGTATGCGGGCCGCCTTCCCCGACTGCGGCGCCTGGGCCGTGGCCGCACCGGGCGCGTTGCTCGGAGGCAAATTATCGGCCGACTGGATGACGAAGACCACGCCCGCGACCAGCGCCGCCACCAGCCATGCGGCCGCGAGATCCCGCCAGAATGCCGTGTAGCCGGCAGCCCACGTCTGCGGCTCGTCGTCGTTCCGGCGCCGCTCGAGGCTCTGTTCGGGACGCTGCTCGCCGTCGCGATAGGGGTCGGCGCGGGGCCCGACGTCGCTCAGGCGCTCCAGCCAGCGGCTGAAACGAGGGTGTCGACGAATGGCGCTGTGCAACGGCATGGCACGCCACCTCGCGGGCCATCACACTATATCGCGAAACCTCGGGCCAGGCAGCGGCTCCGCCCCCCGGTCGGGATTGCGGCCACTTCGGATTCGAGGCGCGCTGCCTGACGAATCGCTCGCCCCGACGATATGTGATTTCAGGCGGTCGGGCGAGAGGAAACTGACCGGCTCAGAACGGCACGCCGTCGAGGCGGCCCATCTTGCCGGTGGAATAGTCGCGCCTGGCCTGGGCGAGACGCTCGGCCGTGTCCATCACGAACGGGCCGGAGAACAGGATCGGCGCCTCGGCCGGCTGGCCGCCGATCAGCGCGACGGTGGCGCCCTCGCCGGCCGCTGCGAGCGTCAGCGACGCGCCCGAGGTCAGCACGGCGAGCGTGCCCGGTGCGAGCGCCGCGCTGTCGGGAATGCTCGCGCCGCCCTCGAGCACATAGACGCCGAGCTCGGCGGCCGGATCGACGGCCAGGCGGACCGCCGCGTCCGGCTCGAGCCGCACGACGGCGAAGGTGGTCGGCGTCGTCATGGCCATCGGCCCCTCGGCCTCGGCGACGCGGCCCGCGATCACGCGGACCTCGGCGCCCGGCGAATCGACCCGCGGGATCTCGGCCGCGCGATAGGAGACGTAGGCCGGCTGGGCGAATTTTTGTGCCGGCGGCAGGCTGGTCCAGAGCTGCAGGCCATGACGCCCACCGGCCGGCTGCTCGGCATGCAGGATGCCGCGGCCGGCGCGAATCCATTGTGCATCGCCCGGCCCCAGCACGTCGCGGAAGCCCATGCTGTCGCGATGCTCCACCCCGCCCTCGAGGAGGTAGCTCAGCACCTCGATGCCGGCATGCGGATGCGGCTTGTCGCCGATGCCGCGGCGGCTGCGGTGGCGATAGTGGTCGACGAACACGAACGGCCCGACGGCGCTGCGCCCGGACGCCGGCAGCGCGCGCCAGAGCAGCATGTCGCCGTCGTCGATCACGCGCTGCCCGGAAAGGATGGTCTCGATCTGGCGGTCCATGCGCGACCTTATCTGCCGGGCCCGCGCGACTCCAGCATCCGCCTTGAATTTCTTCCTCCTCGCCCCCGATCGGGGGCGAGGAACATGATTGCGGCACGCTTCTTCCTCTTCTCCTCTCCCCCCTTGGGGGAGAGGTTGGGAGAGGGGGTGACGCACAGCGCTAATCTTCGCGGCCCCCCTCTCCTCACCTCTCCCCCGCCGGGGACAGGAACATGAATCCGTCCGCCGCTGCTTTCGCTGTGGCTCGCTGGGCGCTGCGTTGGTACGAGAACGACCGACATACGCCATTCGAAGGACGATCGCGATGAGCTGGCAACCGGAGATGGACGAGCTGCGCCGCCGCCAGGAGATGACGCAGCGCATGGGCGGCGAGGACAAGGTAAGGCGCCAGCACAAGGGCGGCCGGCTGACCGTGCGCGAGCGCATCGACCGGCTGGTCGACCAGGGATCGTTCCGCGAGATCGGCAGCGTCGCCGGCAAGGCCGAGTACGACGGCAGGAACGATCTCGTCGAGCTCACGCCGTCGAACGCGGTGATGGGCCGGGCGAAGATCGACGGCCGCCCGGTCGCAGTGACCGGCGACGACTTCACCGTGCGCGGCGGCTCGGCCGACGCCACGATCAAGGAGAAGGCGATCTTCATCGAGCGCTACGCCAACCAGTATCGCGTGCCGATCATCCGCCTGATCGAAGGCTCGGGCGGCGGCGGCTCGGTGAAGACCATCGAGACCACGGGCCGCGCCAACGTTCCCGGCGTCAGCGGCTGGCAATGGACGGTGCAGAACATGGGCACCGTGCCGACCGTCGGGCTGGGGCTGGGCTCGGTCGCGGGGCTGGGCGCCGCGCGGCTTGCCGCCACGCACTACTCGGTGATGGTGAAGGAGATTTCGGCGATGTTCGTCGCCGGGCCGCCGGTCGTCAACCGCCTGGGGCCGCAGCAGTTCGACAAGCAGGATCTCGGCGGCTGGGAAATCCAGCTCCGCGCCGGCGCGATCGACGAGGCGGCCGAGAGCGAGGACGAGGCGTTCGCGCTCACGCGGCGGTTCCTCTCCTACCTGCCCTCTTCCGTGTACGACACACCGCCGCGCGGGGCCCGGACCGACGATCCGGCGCGCCGCGAGGAGCAGCTGTTCAGCGCGATCCCGCGCGACATCCGCAAGGTCTATCGCATCAGGCCGATCGTCGAGAAGATCGTCGACCAGGGCTCCTTCTTCGAGATGGGCCGGCTCTACGGCCGCCCGGTCGCGACCGGGCTCGCGCGCATCGACGGCTGGCCGGTGGCGGTGATGGCGAGCGATCCGATGTTCTACGGCGGCGGCTGGACGGCGGACGCCTGCCAGAAGGTGGCGCGCTTCGTCGACCTTGCCGAGACCTTCCATCTGCCGGTCGTGTACTTCTGCGACTGCCCCGGCTTCCTGATCGGGCTGGAGGCGGAGAAGAGCGGCGTCATCCGCCAGGGCGTGCGCGCCATGTCGGCGATGTTCCAGACCACCGTGCCGTGGTGCACCTTCATCATCCGCAACGCCTTCGGCGTCGCCGGCGCGGCACACCAGAACGGTGCGCGGCTCAACTGGCGCTATGCCTGGCCGTCGGGCCGCTGGGGCTCGCTGCCGCTGGAAGGCGGCATCGAGGCGGCCTATCGCGCCGACATCGACGCCGCGGACGATCCCAAGGCGAAGATGGCGGAGATCGAGGAGCGGCTGAACAAGCTGCGCTCCCCGTTCCGCAGCGCCGAGACCTTCTGGATCGAGGAGATCATCGATCCGCGCGACACGCGGCGGATCCTCTGCGAGTTCGTCGAGCTCGCCGCCCCCGTGCGCGGCACCGGCCCCCGCAGCCACTGCATGCGGCCTTAGGCGCCTCCTGAGGCGCGGGAGCCAGCACCGTGCAGATTCACCGCCAGGCGAATCCCTCCAGCTTCGGCACCGTCCCGCATGACGGATCGAACGGCGGGTTGGAGCGGTAGTCCTTGTCGATCACCACCACGCCCTGGTCGGGCGCCGAGCGCAGGAGCGCGCTCAGCGCCGGATAGGTCCAGTCCTGCGCGAACAGGCGCTGCGGCCACTGCCCCATCGGCAGGTCGTTTGCGCGCACGATGCCGGTGTGACCGGTCACCAGCCCGCGGAAATAGTCGAGATAGCCGACCCACAGCCGGCTCAACGCCAGGTCGGGGACCGCGGCGGCGAGCAGCAGCGCCGTCGCGGCGCCGGCCAGCCGCCGGCCGACATCGGGCCGCGCCAGTTCCGCGAGCAGTCGCGGCGGCCGCCGGCGCCAGCCGACATGGAGCCACATCGCAACCAGGATCGCCGCCATCAACCAGCCCGCCGCCGTGCGCGCGACATAGTGGCTGGGCGGAAACAGCATCGCCTGCGGCGCGAGATGGCGCAGCCAGGGGGTCGCGAGCAGCAGCGCCGCCGCAACGCCCAGCACCACGGTCGGCCCGCGCCCGCGCAGCCACGACGGCCGCGCCAGCGAGACGACCGCGAGTACCGCGAGGGCCGCGACCGGCACGACGAATTGCAGGTTCTGCCAGAAATCGAAGGCAGCGGCGCGCACCCGCGTGAAGTAGGCGTAGTGCCAGTATTCGGCGATGGCGACCGAGGCCACGGCCGCCGCGGCGACGAAGGCGCTCGCCGCGACCAGCGCCAGCAGCGCCGCGATATCGTCGAGCGATCCGTCCCGCCGCGCCCGCGAGAGCGCCCACAGGATGGCCGCGGCCAGCAACGGTCCGAGATAGATCATCGCTTCGTAGGAGGCGATCGAGAGCGCGCCGAGCGCGCACAGGACCGCGCCGTCGCGGCGGCGCGCCGCCCCGCCCGTCAGCACGACCGCCATCGCCGCCATCGCCGCGGCATAGGCGATGTTGTACTCGCCGATGATGAAGAACGAGGTCGGGAGATAGACCGCGGCAAGCGCGATGACCACGGCCGCGGTCAGCGCCGCGTCGCCGCGCACGCGCGCGAGCGCGAAATGGTAGAGGCCCGCCGGCCAGGCGAAGAGCGATGCCGAATAGGCGATCGACAGCAGCCTGGTGTTGCCGACGCCGAGGTCGGCGAGCAGCAGCACCGGCGCCTGGGTGAGCCACGCGACATGCTCGCGCTCGGGATAGAAATCGTGAAAGGCACGGAAGTTCAGCGCGGTCGCCAGGAACGAGGCGCCATCCCAGAACAGGCCGCGCACGATCGCGCTGTTCAGCACCGCCAGCGACCACAGCAGCAGCACCGCGATCCGATAGGCGCTCATGCGCTATTTTTCATGGCCACGCATCGCTCAGTCGCGCCACGCGAAGCGCCCGATATTGGGCGGGTTGTCGGGCGGGAATGGCACCCAGTCGGTGAAGCTGCGCGGTGGCAGCACGATGCCGTCGCCCGGCCTGGAGCGCAGGATCAGGCTCTGGGTCGAGATCGTCCAGTTCTCGACCATCAGCAGGTCCGGGGGATGGGCAAGCGGCGTGGTCTCGTAGGCGACGAGGCCGCGATGGCTGGTGACGACCTCGCGGAACGACTTCAGGAAGGACTGCCAGGTGAGCGACAGGAAGATGTCCGACGGCAGGACCGCGACCAGGATCAGGCAGGCGAGCACCAGCACGCGGCGACGCGTGGACTTGTCCTGCAGCACCACGCGGACGCGCCAGGCGCCGAGACGCTCGGCGCCATAGCACCAGACGAAGGCGACCATCGCCGCGATGATCACGCCACCCACGGTACGCGCCACGTACTGCGACTTCGCGAGCGGCCGCACCATCGTGTCGCCGAGCGCGAGCAGCGGCGAGAGCGCCAGCAGCACGATGCAGATCCCGGCCCAGCGGTAGGGCCGCATCGTCGCCAGATGCTCCGGGCGCACCAGCGCCCAGATCGCCACCGTGGCGACGGGGATGAACGCCAGGTCGAACTGCATGTTCTGCCAGAAGTTCAGTGCCATGAAGTAGGTCTCGGCGAGGTGCTCGGCCGAATAGGGATGGACCACCGAGTCGATCGCGACCGCCATCGCCGCGATGAAGCAGGCGGCGGCGGCGAGATGGAGCAGTGCCGGCACGATCGGCCGGCGCGGCATGCGCCAGACCTGCCACAGCGTCATCGCGGCGAGCAGCGGGCCGAGATAGATGAAGACTTCGTAGGTACGGATCGACATCGCCGCGATCGCGAGCAGCGCGAGGCCGTCGCCCGGCGTGAGCTTCCGTGCCGTGACCAGCCGCACCGCGACCAGGATGGCCATCGCGTAGGCGGAGTTGTACTCGCCGACGATGAAGAACGAGGTCGTCATGAAGATCGAGCCGATGGCAGCGATCACGACCGCGAGCAGAACCGCATCGTGCCGCGCGCGCACCAGCGCCAGCGTATAGAAGAAGGTGGGCAGGGCGAACAGGCCGAGTGACAGGAGCCGGGCCAGCAGATGCAGGTCGGTGACGCCCACCGTCACGGCGGTCATGATCGGCACCTGGGCGGCGATCATGGCGTAGAGCCGCGGCGGATAGAAATCGAAGAACCAGACGTGCCGCACGATGTTCAGCAGGAACGCCGATCCGTCGACGAAGAGGCCGCGGCTGATCCAGCTGTGCCACAGCGCGAGCGCCCAGATCAGGCCGATCGTTGCTCGATATGCGAGGGTCGTGAGGGGCATCGGCGCGCGTTTTCCGGGCTCTACCCGAGGGCCGCCCGCGGCGCAAGCCGGGACGGCTTGCAGCGTCGATACGGCGCTGTTAGCAAGTGCGCCGCAAAGGAGCAGGGATGCCGACCTGGGAGCAAATCAACGCCGTCGAGGGCTGGTTCTCGTTCCAGTCTTTTTGCGTGTGGCGCGCGTTCCTCGAGGAGCAGGCGGGAATCCCCGGCGACCTGTTCGAGATCGGCGTCTGGAAGGGTCGCTCGGCCTCGATGCTCGCGAGCTACCGCAAGGGCGACGAGAAGCTGTTCCTGTGCGATCGCAGGCTGGATGAAGCCGTGATCCGGAACTCGATCCGCAGCGTCGGGACCGAGCCCAAGAATCTCGAGTTCATCGAAGCCTTCTCGATCGACCTGCCGGCGCGACTCGACCTCAAGGCGATGCATCACAGCGTACGCTGGTGCCATATCGACGGCGAGCATACCGGCACCGCGGTCTATCGCGAGCTCGAGCTTGCCAATCGGATCGTCGCTCCCGAGGGCATCCTCGTGATCGATGATTTCTTCTCGCCGCGCTATCCGGCCAACACCACCGAGGTCGTGCGCTACCTCGAGAAGAACCCGGTCCACTTCCGCCTGCTCGCGGTCGGCTTCAACAAGGCCTATCTCTGCCGGCCCGAGGCAGTCCCGCGCTACATGGATTTCCTGGCCGGCGGCATGGTGCGCTCGATGCGCAAGTACGGCTGGAAGGCCACGATCTACAAGACCACCGGCCCGTGGGACATGGATGCGGCCGGCATGGACGAGTTCATCGACGCCGCGGGCTTCCAGCTCGGACCCGACGACGATCCGCAACACTGGCAGATGATCCAGCCGCGCCACGTCTGGTCGCCGTGGCGCCACGTCACGCAGTTCCTGAAGCGCACGCTCGGTCGCTGACTCCCGACGGGTGGCCTCATGGCCGTTCGGACCGCGAGCGTCTCGCTCGCTTCTGACGCAGGCGAATGCACCGAATGAGCGAGCCGGAGGCTCGCGGTCCACAAGAAGACGTCAGGCCTTCGCGATCTTCATCTGCTCGTCGAGATCGTCGGCGATGAAGTGGCGCACGATCTCGTCGAGGTCGCGGTCGGTCTCGAAGCCGAGCGTGCGGGCACGGGTGGAAGCGATGCCCTGGGGCCAGCCGTCGCAGATCTTCTGGATCGCGGGATCGTGCTGCCACGCCACCTTGCCGACCTTGCGGTTGCCGGCGTGCCTGGCGACGGCCCGTTCGAGTTCCTTCGCCGTGACGTTGATGCCGTTCAGCAGCAGCGTGCGGCCCGGCCCGAAGGCGTCGGCCGAAAGGTCGTGCAGGCGCAGGAAGGCGTCGACGGTCTTGCGCGGGCTCAACACCACCATCACGGTCTGCGGGCTCACCGGGCAGACCACGTCGATGCCGGTGAGCGGCTCGCGCACCACCGAGCTTGCCCAGGTCGAGGCGGCCTTGTTGGGCAGCCCCGTACGCACGCAGATCGTCGGCAGCCTGACGGCGGTGCCGCGCAGGAAGCCCTTGCGGGTATAGTCGCGCACGAGGAACTCGCCGATCGACTTCTGCGCACCGTAGGAGGTCTGCGGCGTGAGCGGCGTATCCTCGTCCACCGCCGGCGGCAGGTCGCCGCCATAGGCCGCGAGCGAGCTGGTGAAGACGACGCGCGGATTGGTGCCGAGTGCCCGGCAGGCTTCCAGCACGTTGCGCGTGCCGTCGAGATTGACGCGATAGCCGAGATCGAAGTCGGCCTCGGCGCCGGCGCTCACCACTGCGGCAAAATGGAACACGGTCGAGGCGCCCTGCACGACCGATTGCACGGTGGCCGAGTTGGCGATGTCGCCGGCCAGCGTCCTGACGCGCGGGTCGTCGAGGCCCGGGCCGTCCGCCTTGCCGACGTCGAACAGCAGCAGCTCGTTGACCGTCCGCGGCTCGCCCCCGGCGTCCATGAGCGTGCCCTGCTGCAGGATGCGGCGGGCGAGCTTCTTGCCGAGGAAGCCCGCGCCGCCGGTGATCACCACCTTCATGTCGTTTTCCGTCCCGTGAATTCCACAGTCGATGAAAGTGTGCACAGAACGGCCTGTGCCGTCTATGTTGGCCGCAATGGCCGGATTGCACGAAGTCTACGCCTTCAAGGACGCGCTGATCGTGCTCGGCACGGCGGCCGTCGTGGCGCCGATCATGCCGCGCCTCAGGGTGAGCCCCGTGCTGGGCTATCTCGCCGTCGGCGCGCTGCTGGGGCCGTACGGTCTCGGCCGGCTCGCCGAGAGCTCGCGCCTGCTCGACTGGCTCACCGTCACCGGCGAGCGGCAGATCGACTTCATCGGCAATCTCGGCATCGTCTTCCTGCTGTTCTTCATCGGCCTCGAGCTCTCGCTGCGTCGCCTGCTGACGCTGCGCCGCCTCGTGTTCGGACTGGGTGGCCTGCAGATCGTGCTTACCACGGCCGCGATCAGCATGATCGCGCTGGGGCGCGGCCAGCCGCCGGCCGCCTCGCTGGTGATCGGCGCCTGCCTCGCCCTCTCCTCCACCGCCATCGTGATGGAGCTGCTGTCCGGCCAGCGCCGGATGATGTCGACGACCGGGCGCACCAGCTTCGCCATCCTGCTCGCGCAGGACCTCGCGGTGGTGCCGCTGCTGCTGCTGATCGGCGCGCTCGGCGGACGTGACACGGGCTCGGTGTGGCTCAGCGTCGCCATCGCGCTCGGCGAAGCGATGCTTGCCGTGGCGGCGATCGCCCTTGTCGGCCGGCTGGTGCTGCGGCCGCTGTTCCGCCTCGCTGCCGGCAGCGACAATCCCGAGTTCTTCATGGCGGCGACGCTCCTGGTCACGGTGAGCTCGGGCGTGGTCGCCGCGTTCGCCGGGCTGTCGATGGCGCTTGGCGCTTTCATCGCCGGGCTGCTGCTCGCCGAGACCGAATACCGCCGGGCCGTCGAGACGACGATCGATCCGTTCCGCGGCCTGCTGCTGGGCGTCTTCTTCTTTTCCGTCGGCATGCATATCGATCTCGGCGTGGTGTGGCACCAGCCGCTCCTTGTCGCGGCCGGCGTCCTCGCCATGCTGCTGCTCAAGGGCTCGATCATCGCGCCGCTTTGCCGGCTGTTCGGCCTGCCCTGGGGCGCCAGCGTCGAGATCGGCCTGCTGCTGGGGCCGGGCGGCGAGTTCGCCTTCATCGGCATCGGCCTTGCCGCCATCCTCCGGCTGGTGGCCGCCGACGTCGCTGCCGGCACGCTGGCGGTAGTGTCGCTCACCATGGCGCTGCTGCCGCTGATCGGCGTTGCCGGCCGCCATCTCTCGCGGCGCATGGAGGCCAAGGCGAAGGGCATGGCCAATGCCGTCCCGCCGCCCGACGACCACCTGAAGCGCGTCATCGTGGTCGGCCACGGACGGGTCGGCCAGCTCGTCTGCGGCCTGCTCGACGAGCACGCCATCCCCTATCTCGCCACCGACCGCGACGCGAAGCTCGTCGAGCGCTGGCGCGAGCGCGGCCGGCCGATCTACTACGGCGATGCCAGCGACCCGCACTATCTGCGCCGCTGCGGCCTCGACGAGGCGGTCGGCGTGATCGTCACCCTCGATACCCAGGTCGTCGACGACGTCGTGCGCGCGGTGCGCGCGCGCCGGCCCGACGTGATGATCGTGGCCCGCGCCCACGATGCGCAGCACGCCCTCCATCTCTATACGCTGCGCGTCACCGATGCGGTGCCCGAGACCATCGAGGCGAGCCTGCTGCTGGCCGAGTCGGCTCTGGTCGGGCTCGGGGTGCCGATGGGCGCGGTGATCGCCTCCATCCACGAGCGGCGCGAGCAGATCCGCAACGAGCTGCAGGCGGCCGCCGGCGGACCAGCCTCCCTGCGGGCACGACTGCGCCGCGCCCGGCGTGACCGGTCATCACGGGCATGAGGAGCAGGTGAGGATCATAAGCTGGAACCTGCTGCGGCTCGAAGGCGCGGCGGTGCACGATGTGGCGGCGCTGCTCGAGCGCGAGCGGCCCGACCTCCTGCTGATGCAGGAGGTGACGCCGCACATGGACATCCTGCCGTCGCTGGTCTCCGGCCACTACCACCGCCTGCCCTGGCCCGGCCGCATCCACGGCCTCGCCGCCTGGAGCCGGCACAACTTCGCGACCCCGCAGGTGCTGCCGTTGCCCGCCTCGCCGCTGCCCGGCCGCCTGCCGCGCCGGCGCACGCAGATCGTGCTGGTGGGCGACATCACCTTCGCCAACGTCCATCTCTCGCACGGCCAGCTTCTGAACCGCCGCCAGCTCCTGCGCATCGCGGCGGCCCTGCGCGGCCGGCCGTCGGCCATCGTCGGCGACTACAATGCCGTGGGACCGAGCCTGATCCCGGGCTTCACCGACGTCGGCCCGCGCGAGCCCACCCATTTCGGCGGCGATGTCCTGCCCTTTCGCCTCGACCGCTGCCTGATCCACCGTCTCACCTGCACCTTCACCACCACGCTCGATTTCGGTCCGTCCGACCACAAGCCGATCGTGCTCGACCTGCAGATGGCCGAGAGCCGCGTCCGCCGCCGCCCGATCCACCGCATCCGCCGCCGCCTCGTCAAGATCCGCGCCGCGCTGCGCTGATATGCCGGGTGCGCGCCGCCCGCGTGCAGGGGATGCCGACATGGGGGCACGCGCTCCGGCGCCTGCGACCGCTGCCTCGTTGACTATTGGTCGTCCCGGTGCGCTGCTATAGAATAAGAGGCGAAGTGTTCGCAGCGTTTGTCGGTGTTGCACATGGGGGCGACATGAGACGACGCGACTTCATCGCCGTCACCGCCGGCACCCTTCTTGCCGCACCGGTCGCTGGCCGCGCCGTGCCGCGCGCTGGCGCGTCTCCGGCGACGATCCTGGTGGTCGGCGTCGGTCCCCAGAACCTCGCGCCCCAAGGACTGCGCCAAGGTCTCACGGAGCTGGGTTACGCCGAGGGACGCGACTTCGCCACGCCCTTCTTTCCCGGCGAGATGGCAGCGCTGATGCCCGAGCTCGAGCGCCAGCGGATCGACGTCGTCTTTGCCGTCGCCTCCAAGGCGGTGATCGCGGCGCGCCGGGCGACCCGCACGGTGCCCGTCGTCGCCGTCGATCTCGAGACCGAGCCGGTCAGCGAGGGCATCATCCGCAGCTTCGCCCGGCCGGGCGGCAATCTCACCGGCCTCTTCCTCGACCAGTCGGCGCTCGCCGCCAAGTGGCTGCAGCTCGTTACCGAGGCGGTCCCCGGCGTGTCGCGCCTCGCGGTGCTGCGCGACCCCAACCTCGGCTCGGGACCGTGGTGGGCCATCGAGGCGGTCGCGCGGGAGAGCAAGGCGGAGGTCCGCGGCTTCGATCTCGACATGGGCGCGCTCGACCGTCTGTTCGCCGCCATCGCCGACTTCAACCCCACCGCGCTGGTGATCCTCTCCTCGCCGCAGGTCGTCATGAACAGCATGGCGCTCGCCGGGTTCGCCCTCAAGGCCCGCCTGCCGAGCATCACTCTGTTCCGCGTCTATGCCGAGGCCGGCGGGCTGATGTCCTACGGCCCCGACCCCTACCTGCTCGGCCGACAGGCCGCCGCCTATGTCGACCGCATCCTGAACGGTGCCCGGCCCGGCGATCTGCCGGTGCAACAACCGACGAAGCTGGAGCTGATCGTCAATCTGAGGACGGCGCGCGCGCTCGGCCTCGCGCTGCCGAGCTCCCTCCTCGCCCGCGCCGACAAGGTGATCGAATGATTTCGCGACGCCACCTGTTGCGCGGTCTGGGCCTCGCGATGGCATGGTCCGACGCTCGGGCAGCGCCCGCACCATCCACCCCGCGGCGCATCGGCTTCTTGTCGCGTTCGGTCGGCCTCAGTCGACCTGTATATCGTACTTTTCACGCCGCACTCGCCGATCTGGGGTATGTCGAGGGACGCGATATCGTCGTCGAGAACTATGTCGGCGAGTCGATGGAGTCTCTCGCCGCTGTTGCCGCCCGGGCCGCAGGCGCGGGGGTCGAGATCATCGTAGCCGACGGGGGGGCCGCAGCGCAGGCAGCTCGCAATGCCACCCGCGCGATTCCCATCGTTGCCATCATGGGTGTCGATCCCGTGGACCGCGGCTGGAGCGCGAGCCTCGCGCGCCCGGACGGCAACCTCACGGGGGTCACGACCTACGGGCTCGAAGTCGGTGCCAAGCAACTCGAATTGCTGCTCGAGATCGTCCCGTCGGCGCGCCATGTGGCACTGCTCTTCAGTGGGCAGGCGCCGATCACCCTGAGGACGTTGCGCGAGGCCTGCCGGCGCGCCGGCGTAGACGCCCAGGAGGTGGTGTTCACCGGCCGCGCGGAAGGCGAGCGCGTGCTGACCGCAGCCGCCGCCCAAGGCGTGGACGGCATCATCGTCCTGGCCGATCCCCTTACCGGCGAGCTGCTCGATCAGGTCGTGAACTTCGCGAACAGCAGCCGCCGCCCCGCGATCTACGCCGAGCGCGAGTATGTCGAGGCTGGCGGGCTAATCTCCTATGGCATCAACATGGCCGGCATATTCCGCCATGCCGCCGGCTTCGTCGATCGCGTGCTCAGGGGCGCGTCCCCGGCCGACTTGCCGATCGAACGGCCGACGAAGCTGGAGCTGATCATCAATCTGAGGACGGCGCGCGCGCTCGGCCTCGCGCTGCCGACCACACTGTTGGCCCGCGCCGACGAGGTGATCGAATGATTTCGCGACGCACATCCCTTGCGGGAGCCGCGGCGGCGGCGCTGGCCGGCGTCGCGACGTGGTGGCTCATGGCACCCCCTGCGCCGGCGCGAAAGCCGGTGATCGGCTATCTCAGCGCCTACGGCGAGGGCTCGATGCCCATTGCCCGGCGTTTCCGTCAGGGCCTGGCCGGGCTCGGCCGCAACGTCGAAATCGAATATCGCTACGCCGAGGGCCGTACCGATCGCCTGCCGGCGATGGCCCGCGATCTCGTCTCCTCGGGCGTCGACGTCATAGCAACCGAGCTCGTTCCGCCCGACGTCGTCGCGTCCATCGCCCGAACGTCGGGCGTTCCGACCGTCTTCTATGCATCGGGCGACATCGTCGCGACCGGACTGCCTGAAAGCTACATCCCGCCGGACGGCCGCACGACCGGGCTCGTGCTGGCGCCGGAATCGCTGGCGGCGAGACGGCTGGAGCTGCTCGCCGACCTGATGCCGAAATACGCGGTGATCGGCTTCCTGGTCCATCCGACGGGGCGCGCCGACGCGGCGGCCGTCCTTCGCCCGGCGGCGAAGGCGCTGGGCCGCGAGATCGTTGTGGTCAGCGCTGGCAGCGAAGACGAGCTCGAAAGCGCCTTCGCGGTGATTGAATAAGACTGCCGCCCGAAAGCAGATCGTGTCGCTTTCCGGGTGCGCCTCAGTCCCGCTTGTCAAGAAAGGTACGCACGGCCTCCAGCAGCCGGAGCGGGCTGAATGGCTTCGTCACGTAGCTGTCACAACCGGACGCGCGAGCTTTCTCCTCGTCCCCTTTCATGGCGAACGAGCTCACGGCGATGATCGGCGTCGCCGCAAGGGCAGGATCGGTCCTGATACGCCGGATCGCCTCGTAACCGTCGATGATCGGCAACTGGATGTCCATGAGGATGAGATTCGGCCGCTCTGCCATGGCCTTCGCCACCGCTTCGCCGCCGTCAATGGCCTCGATCACCTCGTAGCCCGATGCTGTGAGGACGTCGCGCTGGATCGCACGCAGATCCTCCTGGTCGTCGACGACAAGAATGCGCTGGGTCATGTTGTTCCTCCGGCGACGTCGACGGCGATGGGAATCTCCATCTGGAACGTGGCCCCCTGCCCGGGCACCGATTCCACCCAGATATGGCCGCCATGCATCTCGACAATTCGCTTGGCGATGGCGAGCCCGAGACCTGTGCCGCCCTTGGCTCGGGTGCCGGAGTTGTCGACCTGATGGAACTCCTCGAATACCCGGTGCCGTTCCTCGGCGGGAATGCCGGGCCCGGTGTCCTTGACCGCAACCGTGAACTTTCCGTCCCTGACGCCTGCGGTCACGCGCACCTCGCCGGCGTCGGTAAACTTGATGGCATTGCCCACCAGATTGAGCAGAACCTGGGTCAGACGCTGCTCGTCTCCCAGGCCGTGCGGCAGGCCGGCCGCGATGTCGGTGTTGAACGCGATCTTCTTGGCGGCCGCGAGCGATTCGGTGGCGACACGCACCGTCTCGACGATATTGCCGAGCCTGTATTCGGAGACATTGAGACTGAGCTGGCCCGCCTCGATCTTGGCGATGTCGAGGACGCTGTTGATCAGGCCGAGCAGGTGCCTGCCGTTGACCTGGATGCGGGCAAGGACCTCGGCCGACTTGTCGGGCAGCGCGCCGTAAATCCCTTCCTTCAGCAGCTCGGCATAGCCGAGCATGGCCGACAGCGGGGTGCGCAGCTCGTGGCTCATGTTGGCGACGAACTGCGACTTGTGGCGGCTGGCGGCCTCGAGCTCGCGGCTCTTGTCCTCGATCTCGTTGAACAGGCGCGCATTCTGGATGGCCAGCACCGACTGCGTGCCGAAGGTCTGCAGCAGATCGACGATATTCGCCGCGAACTCGCCAGGCGCGCGCCGGCGCACCACCAGCGCCCCCACGATCCCCTCGACGCCGAGCAGCGGGACCGTCAGCACGGCGCGAAAGCCTGCCCGGACGATGACGTCGAGCAGGCGTGAGGAATCGGCCTTTTGCACGTCCGGGATCTGGATTGGCAGGCGCTGCATCACCGCCTCATCGACCACGGTCCCGTCGCCGAGCCGGATCGGGCGATCCTTGACGCCGGCGATCAGCGCAGCGTCCATGCCATAGCTGGCGTGCATCCGGAATTCACGGCTCGTCTCGTCGAACACCCAGATCGTGCCGGCGTCGGCGCCCGAGAGCTGAACCGCCTTGGCCACGATCGTCGACAGTACCGTCTCGAGGTCGATCGTGGAGTTGACGGCCTGGCTCACGTCGCCGAGCGCCCGCAGTTCCTCGACGGAATGCGCGAGCTCGGCCGAGCGATCCCTGAGCTGGCGTTCGCGCTGCTCGATGGATTCCACGAAGAAGCGCGTCGCCGCGCCCATCTCGGCGATTTCGTCGGTGCCGGAGGCCGAAATCGGCACGTCCCGGCCGTCAACCCTGGCCCGCATGCTCTCGCTCAGGGCCCGCAGCCGCATTACGACGGAGCCGACGACGTACAGGAACACGCCGGCCGATCCCGCCAGGGCAAGCGCCGACACCGCCGCGAACAGCGTCGAATATCGTGAAATCAGGCCGGAGAAGAAGTCGGCCTGCGTGTTGGTCGATTGCTTGACGTCTTCAAGCAACCGCTCTGCCGACGACACGAAGCCGGCGGCGACCTGATGGGTTTCGAGCAGTTCGCCGATCAGCGCCGAGGCCGCGGCGAGCTGGGCCGATCGGGCGTCGAATATGTTCGGTGTGCCATCGCCGTACCGATCCAGCTCGGCCTCGAAGGGCGCGAGCACGGGCATCTGCGCCGGAAGGTTCGCGTGTGCGGTGCGCGTCTTGCGGCGCAGCCGGTCGAAATCGGTTCGAAGGCGGGTGAGCCGGGCCGCGGTATCAGCGGTGGTCGTGGACAACATGACGGCGATCGCCTCGTCGGTCGCGGCCACCCAGGCAAGGAACGCTTCCACGGATTGCGGGGACGAGCCCTCGGCCAGCGTGGGCACCTGGGCCGCGCTCGCCTTATGGACGCGAGCCGCCAGCCCTTCGAGGCGAAGCATCAGGTTCGCCGCCGTACTGTCCGCGTCGATCCGGTCGCCGACCAGTTTGTCCAGCCGTTCGAGGTTGCGCGCCAGCAGCGCCTGGTTCTCGATCAGGCGGTCCAGACCCTGCGTGTCGGGGGCCAGCGCCTTGAGGCGTTCGCCGACTTGCGCCAGGCCTTCGAGCTGCTTGTGGAGGGCACGGCTCATGGCCTGCCGCGCGAAATGACTCTCCGCGGCGGCGAGGTTGGGCGCGTTGGCGGCAAGCGCCTGGCTTCGCGCCGCGATGTCGCCGGCTGCAACCAGGATCGGCAGGTCCGACCGGGCTATGCGGTCGAAGCCCTCGCGATACTGCGCGAAGGCATAGACGGCGGCGACGATCGCGGCGAAGGCGAAAGCCGTGATCGCAAGAAGTGCTGCGACGAGCCGAAAGGCCACCCCGAACCTGATCTTCCGTCCGGCCTTTCGAGGTCTTGCCGCCGCGTCGGTGCCAGCCTTCGGGGGCATGCCGCGCGCTTCTTCACTGTCGTGGGGCACCACTTCCGGGAGGGCTATGGAGGTCTGTGCCATGAGCCTGCGGCTCCGTCCGCTAGTTCTTCACCAGGGGACAGACGCTTTCCTCGAGCGGCCTGAACGCCCGGTCGCTCGGGATCGTCGACAGGATGTCGTAGTAGTCCCAGGCCTGCCGCGACTGCGCCGGCTGCTTGACCTGGACGAGGTACATATCGTGGACCATCCGCCCGTCGGCGCGGACCCGTCCGCCCTTGGCGAAGAAGTCGTCGACCGGCAGTTCGCGCATCTTGGCCGCGACGGCAAGCGCGTCGTCCGTGCCCGCGGCCTGGACGGCCCGCAGATAGTGCCTGACTGCCGAGTAGACCCCGGCGTGCGACATGGTCGGCATAAAGCCACGGCGCGCGAAAAAGCGCTTCGACCAGGCGCGCGACTCCGGATCGGCGTTCCAGTAGAAGCCGTCGATGAACGTCATGCCCTTGGCGATGTCCAGCCCGATATCGTGCACGTCCGAAAGGAAGACGATCATGGGGGCGAGCGCTTGCGAGCGGGAAGATATGCCGAGTTCCGCCGCCTGCTTGACGGTGTTGATCGTGTCGCCGCCGGCGTTGGCAAGTGCGATCACCTTGGCGCCCGAATCCTGTGCCGCCGCGAGATGCGTGCTGAAGTCGCGGGCATTCAATTCGTGACGGGAATGTCCGACCACGCGCCCGCCTGCGCCAATGACGGCCGCCGTAGTGTCTTTCTCGAGCGAGAGGCCAAAGGCGTTGTTGACGGTTATGAAGAACCAGGAGTTCAACCTGAATCCCACCATCGCCCGCGCCAGAGGAACCGAATTCGAATAGGTGTCGTAGGCCCAATGGAAGCCCGTCGGGGTGCAGGCCGAGCCTGTGAGATCGGTGCTGGCGCTGGTGACCACGATGTCGATCCGCTTGCGATCGAAGGCCAGTTTTTGCGCGGCGATGGCCAAGGGCGAATGGGGCACGTCCACGATCACGCCCACACGCTTGTGGTCGAACCATTCAGCGGCAATCGCGAGCCCCGTCGGAACGTCGTCCTTCTGGTCCCCCACATAGACCTGGACGGTCGTGTTCAGGACCTGGCCGCCGAAATCCTCGACCGCCATCTTCGCGGCCTCGACGGAACCTGCGCCGCCGAGATCCTTGTACACTCCCGCCATGTCGGTGAGGACGCCGACATTCACGGCGCGGTCCTGCGCACGGCTGTCGGCGCCGAAGGCCCCGACGGCAACGATGGCCACAAGCTGCGCGAATAACCCCAAACCGGCCGACCGTGGCCGTTGTCTTCTTCTTGATGGCAGACGCCGCACATTACCTCCAGCTACGCTGGCCGAGGTACGCGCACTCTACTGCAACCAGAATACCGCCATTCCACGGCAGGGCAAGGCCATGGTGTCGTGGACGGCTCCGTCGCCCGTACCTAGACTGGGCATCCACACATACTCCCGACGGGGAGGAGGACCAATGGCGCCGACACGCCGTCGTCGTGCGTATGCGTTGGTGCTTGCTGTCGCGGCGGCCGGCCTCGCGGCCGGGCCGGCGCTGGCGCAGAAGCAGGGCGGCACCCTGACAGTCGGGATGGAACTCGATATCTCGGGATTCGATCCGCTGAAGGTCGGCGTGTTCGACACTGCGGCGCTGATCGCCGCCCGGCTGATCTTCGACACCCTCACCGTCCTCGACGACAAGGGCGAGCCACAGCCGAAACTCGCGCGCTCGTGGTCGCACTCCGACGACTTCAAGACCTGGACCTTCGAACTCAGGCCCGGTGTCAGGTTCCACGACGGCACGCCCTACAACGCGCAGGCGGTTGCGTGGAACTACGCCCGCCAGAAGGACCCCAACAACAATTGCCGCTGCGCCTTCTATATCGCCGGCATCAACAGCGTGGAGGCCAAGGACGAACTCACCGTCGTCTTCCATCTGCGCGAACCGGCGGTCAACGTGCCGGCGCTGCTGTCGATCCCCACGGCCAACAGCGTGGTGCAGTCTCCCGCCGCAATCGAGGCCCGGGGCGACGACTACAACCGCCACCCCATGGGCACCGGACCGTTCGTCCTGAAGTCGTGGGCCGCGGGCGACCGCATGGTGCTGGAGCGCAATCCCGACTACTGGGACAAGGGTCGGCCCTACCTCGACCGCATCGTACTGCGGCCGCTCCCCGATTCGCAGTCGCGCTTCGCCAGCCTGCTCGCGGGCGAGTCCGATGTCGTCTATGCCGACGAGTACGAGGCCGACGCCATCGCGCGGGCGCGCGGGAATGCGGCGCTCAAGGTGCACGAGTATGTCGGCACCGGCGCTTCCGTTGCCGCCTTCAACACCGAGGTGGCACCTTTCGACGACGTGCGCGTGCGGCGTGCGCTGGTGATGGCGCTCGACCGCAAGAAGATGTCGCAGGTGCTCACCAACGGCCTTGCCCG
>NZ_DATBFE010000090.1:0-53601 GCF_036558665.1 Reyranella sp.
CACCGCCGGCAACCGCGTGCGCGAGCAGGTGGCGCAGGTGATCCAGAGTCAGCTTCGCCGGGTCGGCATCGAGCTGCGCATCAAGGCCCAGCCGCCGCGCATCTTCTCCGACGCGCTGAACCACCGGCGCTTCACCGGCCTCGCCATGTATGCCTGGGTATCGCGTCCGGAAGGCGTTCCGCGCACCACGTTGCATTCCGAAGAAATTCCCACGGAGAAGAACGGCTGGAGCGGTCAGAACTATCCCGCCTATGCCAATCCCGCCATGGACAAGGCGCTCGATGCCGCCGAACGCGCGCTCGATCCGCACAAGCGCCGCGCCCTGTTCGCCGAGATCCAGCGCTACTACGCCGACGACCTGCCCGTTCTTCCGCTTTACTTCCGCGTCGATCCCTTCGTGATCCCCAGGCAACTCAAGGGCGTGCGGCCGACCGGCCATCTCAACAGCTCGACCCTGTGGGTCGAGCAATGGCGCTGGGAGGGCTAGATGGCGCTCGAGAAAGTGGTCCTCGAGGGCCGCTTCGTGCGGCTGGAACCGCTGCAGGAACGTCACCGCGAGCTGGTGCGGCCGGCCGCGCAGCATCCCGAGATTTTCGCCGTCACGACGTCGGCGTTCGGGCCTCTGTTCGATCCCTATATCGACAACGCGCTTCAGCGGACCGCCGCCGGCAGCGAGCTGGCGTTCGTCGTGCTTCACAAGGCAGAGGCGCGCCCGGTCGGCATGACGCGCTACCTCAACATCGAGGAAGCGCACAGGAGACTCGAGATCGGCTCGACCTGGTACGAGCCGTCGGTATGGGCGGGCATCGTCAATCCCGAGTGCAAGCTCCTGCTCCTGCAGCACGCTTTCGAGCGGCTGAAGTTCAACCGGGTCGAATTCAAGACCGATTTGCGCAACACCCGCAGCCAGTCCGCCATCCGGAAGCTCGGCGCCATGCAGGAAGGCGTCCTGCGCAAGCATATGATCGTCGCGGATGGCTACGTGCGCGACTCGGTCCTCTTCTCCATCGTCGACGAGGACTGGCCCGCCGTCCGGCAAGGCCTCGAGAAGCGGCTCTCGGCATGATCGAATCCGCAGCGCGTGCGCCCCTGCCGTGAGTCGCTACCTGGCGTCCCGGGCGGTGGAGATCGTGGTCACGCTGGCGATCATGAGCCTCGTCGTCTATCTCCTGATCGGATTGATGCCGGGCGATCCCATCGATCTCATGATCTCGGGCGACCCCAAGATGACGAGCGCCGACGCCGCAAGGCTGCGCGCCGTCTATGGCATCGACAAGCCTTTGCTCGACCGCTACCTCGCCTGGGCGCACCAGGCGCTGATCGGCAACTTCGGCTATTCGCGCTCCTTCAACCAGCCGGTACTGGCGGTGCTGGGGCCCCGGCTGCTGAACACCGTCGAGCTCGCCGGCATCGCCTTTTTCCTGGCGATCGGCATCGCCCTGCCGCTCGGCATATGGACCGCCGCCCGGCCGCACAGCCGCGCCGACTATCTGGTCAACCTCTTCTGCTTCGCCGGCATCTCGACGCCGCCTTTCTGGCTGGCGCTGCTGCTGATCACCCTGTTCGCCGTCACGCTGGGCTGGCTGCCGGCCGGCGGCATCGCCGAGCTGCGGGCCGGAACGGGCTGGGCCGCCGCGCTCGGCCAGAAGGTGCGTTTCGCCATCCTCCCCGTGGTCACGCTCGCCCTGGTCCAGCTCGGCACCTACACGCGCTTCATGCGCAGCGCCATGATCGAGGTGCTGCGGCAGGACTACGTGCGCACGGCGCGGGCCAAGGGCGCGTCCGAGCGGCGCGTGCTCCTGGGTCATGCCTTCGTCAATGCGCTCGCGCCCGTCCTGACCGTCCTCGCGCTCTCCTTCGGCGCGCTGTTCTCCGGCGCACTGATCACCGAGACCATGTTCGCCTGGCCCGGCATGGGCAAGATGATCTACCAGGCCATTCTCGACAACGACTACAATCTCGCCCTCGTCGGGCTGCTGATCGCGACCTTTGCCACCATCGCCGGCAATCTGCTGGCCGATCTTGCGCTGGTTTGGATCGATCCGCGCGTCTCGCTCTCGAGCCGCCTGCAATGACCGCGACCAGCCCGACCCTTCTCGTCTGGCGGCGCCTGCTGCGCCATCGCCTGGCCGAGCTTTCCCTGGTCTTCCTGGCCGTCCTGCTCGTGCTGGCGCTCGCCGCGCCACTCATCGCCGCAATGCGCGGCGTCGACCCCACGATGACGGACCTGTTCAGCCGGCTCGAGCCGCCGTCGGCGCGTCATTGGCTGGGCACCGACGAGCTCGGCCGCGATCTCTTCCAGCGCCTGCTCGACGGTGGCCGGATCTCCCTGCTGGCGGGGTTCGCGGGCGCGGCCTTGTCGGCCGTTCTCGGCGCGCTGATCGGCGTGGTCGCCGGCTATCTCGGCGGGCGCCTCGACGGCCTGCTGATGCGCCTCACCGACGGCGTGATCGCCCTGCCGCTGCTTCCGCTTCTGATCGTGCTGGCGGCGATCGATCCCCGCAAGCTCGGGATTCCGCCCGAGGTCGCGCAGTCGGAAACCTTCTCCCTCTACCGCATCGTTGCGATCGTTGCCCTGACCGGCTGGACGACGGTGGCGCGGCTGGTGCGGGCCGAGACCCTGTCGCTCAAGGCGCGCGACTTCGCGCGGGCGGCGCAGGCCCTCGGGGCTCCTCCGATGCGCATCATGTTCCGTCACATCCTGCCCAACGCGGCCGGCTCGCTCGTGGTCGCGACAACGATGTCGATCGGCAGCCTGATCCTGCTCGAATCGACGCTCTCCTTCCTCGGCCTCGGCACGCAGCCGCCGGCGGCCAGTTGGGGCAACATGCTGGCCGGCGCGCAGGACCTGCTGCGCGAGGCGCCCATGCTGGCGGTATGGCCGGGCCTGATGATCTTCCTGACCGTCATCGCCTTCAACTTTCTGGGCGACGGGCTACAGGAAGCGCTCGATCCGCGCAGCGAGCGGCGCCTCTAGGCCGTTGCGGTTTCCTGCGGGATCCAGCTCCGGCGCTCGCCGGCATAGATCGCGCCCGGATTGCCGCGCACCGTCGTGCGCCACATCAGCCGGCGCTCCCTGTCGGCGTCGTACCACGTGGCGCTGTGGATCAGGCAGCGATTGTCCCAGACGAGAAGATCGCCTTCGGTCCATTCGTGGACATAGACGAATTCCGGTCGCGTGTAGTGGCTCATCAGCTCGTCCAGCAGCGCGGCCCCGTCGCCGTGCGGGCCCGGCTGCATGCCGACGAAGGGTCCGTCGAACCAGTCCATCTGACCGTATTCGCAGAGATAAAGAGCGCGCTGTCCGGTGACCGGATGGGTCCGCACGACGGGCTGCGGCTGCGACCGTTCGTGCGGCGCGAACGGGCGCGGCGTCTTGCCGGCCAGCGCGTCCTTGCGGCCGCGGCCCGTGCCCGGCTGGGCGTGCAGCCCCTGCAGCGTGTCGACCCTCGCCTTGAGACGGGTTGGCAGGGCTTCGTAGGCGAGGATGCCGCTCGCGAACAGGGTCTGGCCGCGGCTGCGGTCGACCGGCATGACGGCATAGAAAAGCGAGATATCGGGCGGCGGCCGTCGATAGCTCTGGTCGGTATGCCAGCCCGTGCGATGCGGATATTGCACCGGCAGCCCACCGTCGACCGTCAGCGGCGGGTCCGGTTGCGCAGGCGGCGGCCGCGCGCCCGGGACGGTGTTGGTGACGAGAAAGATCTCGGGCTGCGTTTCATGCACCACGTGTCGCCCGGTCAGCAGGTGCCGGTAGTCCTCCACTTCCGGTCCGAACAGGCGGCTGAGCTGCACCAACAAGCCGGGCTCGCGGCTGATCTCCTTCAATCCCGGAATCAACAACAGGCCGCCGGCTTCAGCCAGGATCTGCGGCAGGCCCCGGGGCAGCTCGCTCGCAAGCGGCCGGGCAAGCCTTGCCGTGGCACCGAACGCCGCTTTCGGCAGAGGACGGGTCGTTTCGATCGATGCGCTCATCCTGTCCTTCCTGTGGTCTCTCCACTCGCGGTGGAGGACACCACCGATCGGTTGCGACAGGCCTTGCAGGAAAGCCGCGGTGCGGTTCGCCGGCCGTCGTTGCGCAGGCGGACGACAGCATGGCCGCAGCAGGAACAGCCGTCGATCTCGAAGTCGATCCAATGGGTGGGATCGCCGCATGCCTCGCAGGGCAGGCCGCGCCGCGACAGCAGATGGCCGAAGCCCGGCGCTCCGCATTTCGGGCACAGAGTCGCGAGCCGCCTGGCAAGCTTCCAGGCGAGCGCGCGCAGTACTTTCATCCGCATCGGATTGCGGTGTGCGCGCATGTCGGCGACCACCAGCGCCTTGCCGTCGGCCGACCGTCTCGCCTCGCGATCGACGGCCGCCACGACCTCGTCGAGGTTCGTCAGGTCCTTGACCGGATGATCGCCCGAGCTGCCGGAGATCACGAACACGCCATAGTCGGGAAAGCCCAGCGACTTCACCGCCTTCGAAACGGAGGGATCGCCGGCTTCGAAGCTCATCAGGCGCCAGTTGGTGCGGTGTGTCGCCAGCGTCTCGACCACGCGCATGCCGCGCTTGCGATCGACGAAGGCCATGATCTCCATGCCGCCGGGAGTGAGCGGCAGGCGATCGATTGGCCCGTAGCTTCCTTCGCTGGCCACCGCGCAGTCGACGTCCATGGTGCGGAAGACCAGCTCGGCCTTCATCAGCGACGTCTCGACCAGCGCATCGGGCCGCGGTACCTCGCCGGAAAAGGTCCCCAGCTTGTCGGTGTCGAGATCGGGCGCGACGACGACCGTGGCATCCATCAGACGACGGAATGGAGGGGCGACGGCGCGTTCCTTGGCGTGGATTGTCGCAAGACCGATGCGGTCGCCGGCGTAAGGATGGACTGACACGGTTACGACAAGTCTTGTCCGACGCGAATCCTATTCCGCGGCCTGAGGCACGGCCTGACGCGCGAGCTGCTGCTCAACCAGGGTCGCCCAGTACGAGGCCCCGACCGGCAGGATCTCGTCGTTGAAGTCATAGCCCGGATTGTGGACCATGCAGCTTCCCTCGCCGTCGCCGTTGCCGATCCAGATGTAGCAACCGGGCTTCTTCAGCAGCATCCAGGCGAAGTCCTCGCTGCCCATGGCCGGCGTCGGATTGCGGTTGACGTTGTCCGCCCCGACCAGCGCGGTCGCGGCCTGCGCCGCGAACTCGGTCTCCTGCGGGCTGTTCACCGTGGCGGGATAGCGGCGCTCGTATCGCCACCTGGTGACTTCGGCGCCGAAACCCGCGGCCACGTTGCGCGCGATCTTCTCGATCTGCCTCTCGATCAGGTCCTGCACCGGCTTCTTGAAGGTGCGCACGGTGCCCCGCAGCGCGCATTCCTGCGGGATCACGTTCCAGGTATCGCCCGCATGGATCTGTGTCGTGGAGACCACGGCGGTATCCATGGGATCGACGTTGCGCGCCACGATCGACTGCAGCGCGGTCACGATGTGGGCGCCAACCACCACCGGATCGATGCCGTGATGGGGCATCGCGCCGTGGGCGCCCACGCCCTTCACCACGATCTCGAAGACATCGTAGGCCGCCATCATCGGGCCCGGCCTGACCGCGAAGCGGCCGACCGGAATGCCCGGAATATTATGCATGCCGTAGACGCCCTCGCAGGGAAACTTCTCGAACAGCCCCTCTTCCACCATGACCCGGCCGCCGCCCTCGTTCTCCTCGGCCGGCTGGAAGATGAAGTGGACGGTGCCGTCGAAGTTCCGGGTCTCGGACAGGTACTTGGCCGCCCCCAGCAGCATCACCGTGTGGCCGTCGTGGCCGCAGGCGTGCATCTTGCCCGGAATGGTCGACTTGTGGCCGAAGTCGTTGGTCTCATGCACATCGAGCGCATCCATGTCGGCGCGCAGGCCGATCGCGCGCTTGGAGGTGCCGCAGCGAAGCACGCCCACGACGCCGGTCCTGGCGAGACCGCGATGCACCTCGAGACCGAACTGCTTCAGCTTGTCCGCGACGATATCGGCCGTCCGCACTTCCTCGAAGGCCGTTTCGGGATGGCTGTGGATGTCGTGCCGCCACGCCGTCATGTCCTTGTGAAACGAAGCGATGCGGTTGATAACCGGCATGGAATTCTCCAAAAAATATAGGCGCGGATCGTAAGCGCCCGTCCCGAGGGGTCAAGCACGGCCGGCATGCGGCGGCGCACATCATGCTCCCTGCTGCCAATTGCCGCGACCCCTAGCGTGAATTGGCATAGCTGCGCTGCTCGATCGCCAGCCGTCCTTCCTCGATGGCATGGCAGGCCACCGCTCCGCCTTCGACCGGCAGCAACTGCGGGCGCTCGACCGTGCAGCGTTCGTTGGCGAACGGGCAGCGCGGATGAAAGCTGCAGCCGGACGGCGGATCGATCGGGCTCGGCACCTCGCCGGCGACGGGCACGCGCCGGCGGCCGGTCATGTCGAGATCGGGAATCGTGTCGAGCAGCATGCGCGTATAGGGGTGCTTGGGCCGCCCGAACAGCGTGTCGGTCGGCGCCTGCTCGACAAGGCGACCGAGATACATGACGCCGACGCGCGTCGAGATGTGATAGACGACGGCAAGGTTGTGCGAGATGAACAGGTAGGTCAGGCCGAAGCGCCGTTGCAGATCCATCATCAGGTTCAGAATCTGCGCCTGCACCGAGACGTCGAGCGCCGATGTCGGCTCGTCGCATACCAGGAATTCCGGCCGGCTGGCGAGCGCGCGCGCGATCGAGATGCGCTGGCGCTGGCCGCCCGAGAACTCGTGCGGATATTTGCGTCCGTCGGCCGGCGTCAGCCGCACCTGGCGCAGGAGGTCGCCGACCTGTTTCTCGAGGTCGGCCTTGCCGGCGGCGAGGCCGAAGGCCCGGATCGGCTCGGCGATGATGTCGAACACGCGCCAGCGCGGATTGAGGCTGGCATACGGATCCTGGAAGATCATCTGCAGGCGACGGCGCAGGGCCGCGTCATGCGCGCGCCCGCGGCGCAGCGCGATATCGCTGCCATCGAAGGCGATTCGACCGGCGGTCGGTGCGTAGAGCCCCACCACCAGGCGCGCCACCGTCGACTTGCCGCAACCCGATTCGCCGACGAGCGAGAAGGTCTCGCCTTTGGCGATGTCGATATCGATGCCGTCGACGGCCTGGACGATTTGCCGGCCGCTTCCCTCCAGCAGCCGGACCAGCCAGGGCGGCGAGACGTCGAAATGGCGCTTCAGTCCCTCGATCTGGACGAACGGCTTGCCGCCTCCGTCAGGCATCGACCAGCTCCCCGGTGACGGCGCCGCCGACGCCCTTCGGATCGTGCAACCAGCAGGCGGCGCGGCCGGCGCCCGCCGGCATCAGATCGGGCCGTTCGACCAGGCAGCGCCGGCCGCGATGTCGGCAGCGCGGGTTGAAGGCGCAGCCTTGCGGGATCTCGGTGAGGCGCGGCATCGTGCCGTCGATCTGGGTCAGCCGCTCGGTGCGATGGCCGAGGCTGGGGATCGAGCCCATCAGACCCTCGGTATAGGGATGCCGGGCCTGCTTGATCACCTCGCGCACCGGTCCGATCTCGGCAATGCGACCGGCATACATCACCGCCACCCGGTCCGCCGTCTCGGCGATCACGCCCATGTCGTGCGTCACCAGCATCACCGCGGTGCCATGGTCCCGGCACAGGCGCTTCAGAAGCGCGATCACCTGGGCCTGGATCGAAACGTCGAGCGCGGTGGTCGGCTCGTCGGCCACGATCAGCCTCGGACCGGCGCATAGCGCGAGCGCGATCACCACCCGCTGACGCATGCCGCCCGAGAACTGGTGCGGATAGTGATCGATGCGCTGCTCCGCCCCGGGGATGCCGACCTCCTTCAGGAGATCGATGGCGCGCGTGCGCGCTTGCCCGGCCGACATCGGCAGATGGGTCTGGATAGTCTCGACGAGCTGCCGGCCGACCGAGTAGAGCGGATTGAGGCTGGTCAGCGGATCCTGGAAGATGGCGCCGACCTGCGCGCCGCGCACCTTGCGCATTTCCTCGTAGGGAAGATTGTCGATGCGCCGTCCCTCGAGCCGGATCTCGCCATCCGCGATGCGCCCCGGCGGCTCGAGCAGCCCGATGATCGCGTTGCCGGTGAGCGACTTGCCCGCGCCCGACTCACCCACCACGCCCAGCACCTCGCCCGCCGCAATGTCGAACGACACGTCGTCGACCGCCAGCAGCGTGCCGCGCCGCGTCGGGAACTCGATGCGCAGGTTCCTCACGTCGAGAAGCGGAGCGTTGCCCGGCACGGATCCGACCACGTCCGCCATCAGCGCAGCTTCGGATTGAGGGCGTCGCGCATCCAGTCGCCCAGGAGGTTCACCGCCAGGACCAGGATGGCGAGCGTGATGCCGGGAAACACGGTGATCCACCATTCGCCGGACTGCAGCAGCTCGTTGCCGAGCCGGATCAGCGTGCCGAGCGACGGCTGGGTCGAGGGCAGGCCGACGCCGAGGAAGGAGAGAGTGGCCTCGGTAATGATGGCGAGCCCGAGATTGATGGTGGCGATCACCAGCACCGGCCCGGTGACGTTGGGCAGCACGTGCCGCACCATGATGACCACCGGCGAGAGGCCGATCACGCGTGCCGCCTGGACATATTCCTTGTTCTTCTCCACCAGCACCGACCCGCGCACGGTTCGCGCGTACTGCACCCAGAACGACAGCCCGATGGCGCCGATGATCACGAAGGTCGCGATCTCGTCGTGGCGCTCGGAGGAGATCAGGCCACGCACCAGGCCGTCGATCAGCAGCGCCACGAGGATCGCGGGAAAGGTGAGCTGGACGTCGGCGATGCGCATGATCACGGCGTCGATGGTGCCGCCGAAATATCCGCTCACCAGGCCGAGCCCGATGCCGAGCACCATCGCCACTGCCACCGACGCGAAGCCGACAATCAGCGACAGCCGCGTGCCGTACATGATCGATGACAGGACATCCCTGCCCTGATCGTCGGTGCCGAGCGGAAAGCTCCAGTCGCCGTCGGGCGACAGCAGCACCGGCGGCTTGAGGCCGTCGCTGAGGCTCAGCGTGCCCGGATCGAAAGGCGTGTGCGGGGCGATCGCCGGCGCCAGGAAGGCCATGGCGACGATCAGCAGCGTCACGAGGGCCGCGATCACGGTGGTCGCCGACGACTTGAAGCTCCACCAGATGTCGCTGTCGGCCGCGTGGTGCAGCCAGGCGCCGATGGCCGTGCGGGTCGCCATGTCAGTGCGCACCGGCACGCAGGCCGATCTGGCCGCGCAGCCGGGGATCGACGACGAAGTAGAGCAGATCGACCGCCAGATTGATGATCACGAAGAACAGCCCGATCAGCATCAGGTACGCCGCCATCACCGGTATGTCGGAGAACTGCACCGACTGGATGAAGAGCTGGCCGACGCCCGGCCAGGCAAACACCGTCTCGGTGACGAGCGCGAAGGCGATCAGCGAGCCGAGCTGCAGGCCGGTGACGGTGATCACCGGCACCAGCGTGTTCTTCAGCGCATGGCCGAAGTTGATCGCCCGGTTGGTGAGGCCGCGGGCGCGGGCAAACTTGATGTAGTCGGTGCGCATCACCTCCAGCATCTCGGAGCGCACCAGGCGCATCAGCAGGGTGAGCTGGAACAGGCCGAGCGTGATCGACGGCAGGATCAGCGCCTCGAGTCCCTTCCAGCGCAGGAAGTTCGTCGTCCACCAGCCGATGGTCACGGTCTCGCCGCGGCCGAACGACGGCAGCCAGCGCAGGATGACCGAAAAGAACAGGATGAGCAGGATGCCGATCAGGAAGGTCGGCAGCGAGACCCCGATCAGCGAGATCGCCTGCAGCGCCCGGCTCGTCCAGTGCCGCGGGTAGAGCCCGGTGTAGACGCCCATCGGCACCCCGACCAGCAGGGCGAACAGTGCCGCGCAGAAGGACAGCTCGAGGGTTGCCGGCAGGCGCTCCAGGATCATGCGGTTCACCGGCTCGGAGGTGCGGTAGCTCAGCCCGAACTGGCCGCGCGCCGCGTTGGCGATGAAATGCACGAACTGGACCGGCGCGGGATCGTTGAGGCCGAGCTTCTGGCGCAACGCTTCGCGCTCGACCGCCGGCGTGTCCTGGCCGACCATGGCGTTGATCGGGTCGCCGACATAGCGAAAGAGGAAAAACGACACCAGGCCGACCGCCAGCAGCACGGCCACGGATTGCATCAGGCGTCTCAGGATGAAGGCGAGCATTTCGCGTCAGTGTGGGCCTGTTCCTCCCCTTGAACGGGGAGGTGGCTGCAGACCGGCGGGGTCGGCCTCCATCGTCGCTGGCCTCCGAACCCCTCCGCCCCTGCGGGGCACCTCCCCGGAGGACCGGGGAGGATGATTGCAATCGCTATTTCATGGTCACGAAGCGCAGCGGGAACGTGTTGTCGGCCGGCTGGACCAGATCGACATTCTTGCGCATCGCCCACACCAGCGCCTGCTGGTGCAGGGGAATGTAGGCATAGTCGTCGAGGTAGATCTTGGTGGCCTCGTGGATCATGGCATCGCGCTTGGCCTTGTCGGTCTCGACCTCGATCTTGTCAGTCAGCTCGTCGAATTTCTTGTTCGAGTAGCCGCCGACGTTGTAGAGGCCCTTCTTGCGCTTGATGTCCGGCGTCTCGATGAGATTCTCGAAGACGTTGTGCACGTCGTAGGTCGTCGCCGGCGACCAGCCCAGCATGAAGAAGCTGGTCTTGTTCGGCTTGCCGTCGCTGGTGCTGCGCAGGATCTTGGCGAAGAAGAGGTTTCGGGTCTGGGCCCTGAGGTTCACCTTCACGCCGATCTTGGCCAGCATCGACACGACCGCCTGGCAGATCTTCTCGTCGTTGACGTAGCGGTCGTTGGGGCAGTCCATGCCGACCTCGAAGCCGTCCGGATAGCCGGCCTCGGCGAGCAGCTTCTTGGCCGCCTCCGGCTTGAGAAGCGACGGCCGCTTGTCGAGATCCTTGGTGTAGCCGTTGATGCCCGGCGCGACCATGAGGGCGGTCGGGAACGATTGCCCGCGCATCACGGTACGCTTGATCGCGTCGACGTCGATCGAGCGGTACATCGCCTCGCGCACGCGCTTGTCCTTGAACGGGTTCTTGCCCTTGACGTTGGACTCGACCAGCTCGTCGCGCTCCTCGTCGAAGCCGAGATAGACGATGCGCGTCTCGGGACCTTCCAGCACCTTGATGTTCGGATCCCTCTTGAGGTTCTCGGTGTCGGCCGGCGGCACCTCGTAGGTCATGTCGATGTCGCCCGCCTTGAGTGCCGCGATGCGCGTGGCCGCGTTGGGAACGGGCGTGAAGATCACCTCGGTCAGGTTGTGGACCGGCTTGTCCCACCACGTCGGGTTCTGGACCAGCACGGTCTTCTCGCCCGCGCGGCGCTCCTTGAGCATGAAAGGGCCGGTACCCATGGCATTGCGGGTCGCGTAGTTCTCCTCGTTCTTGATCATGTCCGCGGCATGGACGGCGTTGTTCTTCTCGCACCATGCCTTGGACATGATGCCGATCGACTGCCACTTGTCCGCCAGCAGCGGATCGGGAACGGTGGTCTCCACCTCGACGCGAAGATCGTTGACCTTCCTGATCTCCTTCAGGGTCGAGAAGTTGCCGTTCATGTTCGATCCCGGCCCGTTGGCGCGGTTGACGGAGAACACCACGTCGTCCGCGGTGAAGGGTGTGCCGTCGCTGAACTTCACGTCAGGCCGCAGGTCGAAGTACCAGTGGGTGGGATCGGTCTGGCCCCACTTCACGGCCAGCGCCGGCTCGAGCTTCAGGTTCTTGTCGCGGCGGGTCAGCCCTTCATAGATGTTGGCCGTGAAGGTCAGCAGGAAGGTCTCCTGCCGCGCGTAAGGGTCCATCGAACTCACGTCGCCCGAATTGGCCCAGCGGAACGTCTTGGCGTCCGCCGTCGGGGCGAGCGCGAAACCGGCGAAGACGACGGCCGTCAACGCCATGGAATGCCGCAAACTGAACTTCATCCTCTAGTCCCCTCCAGAGCGCCGGCCGCCTGACTGGCAAAAGACTCCCCGCAGCGGCCTGTGCATCGGCGCATAGCTGGCAAACTGCACTGGCGCTGTGGTCGCGTCAATTCCACAAAATATTTCACGCCGGGGGCCAATAGACATCCGTTGGACAGGCTCCGGACGGCCACCTATCGTGCCTTCTCGCTATTCCGTGCAGGTGCAGCCATGAACGACGTCTCCCGCAGCTTCCGGGGCAATTCCAACGCCGCCCGCGATATCGCCCACCACCTCCATCCCTATACGAACTTCAAGAAGCACGAGGCTTCGGGGCCGCTGACGATCGTGCGCGGCCGCGGCGTTTACGTCACCGACGACGACGGCAAGGAGTACATCGAGGGCATGGCCGGCCTGTGGTCGGCGGCACTGGGCTTCAGCAACGAGCGGCTGGCGACGGTCGCCTACGAGCAGATGAAGCAGCTGCCCTTCTACCATGCGTTCAATCAGCGCAGCCACGAGCCCGCCATCAACCTGGCCGAGAAGCTGAAGCAGATGGCGCCGGTGGAGATGTCGAAGGTGTTCTTCGCCAACTCCGGCTCCGAGGCCAACGACACCGTCGTCAAGATGGTGTGGTACATGAACAATGCGCTCGGCCGGCCGAACAAGAAGAAGATCGTCTCGCGCCTCAAGGGATATCACGGCGTCACCGTGGCGTCGGCGAGCCTGACCGGCCTGCCCAACAATCACCGATCCTTCGACCTGCCGATCCCGGGCATCCTGCATGCCAGCTGCCCGCACTACTACCGGTTCGCCAAGGACGGCGAGACCGAGGAGCAGTTTGCCGCGCGCTGCGCCGAGGAGCTGGAGCAGCTCATTCTCAGGGAAGGCGGCGCGGACCATGTCGCGGCCATGATCTGCGAGCCGGTCATGGGGGCGGGCGGCGTCATCGTGCCGCCCAAGGGCTACTACGAGAAGATCCAGGCGGTGTGCCGCAAGTACGACATGCTGTTCGTCGCCGACGAGGTGATCTGCGGCTTCGGCCGGACCGGCAATGTCTGGGGCTGCCAGACCCTCGACATCAAGCCGGACATCCTCACCTGCGCCAAGGCCCTGTCGGCCTCGTTCCTGCCGATCTCGGCAGTGATGGTGAACGACAAGGTCTACCAGGCGCTGATGAGCGAGAGCGACAAGATCGGCACCTGGGGCCACGGCTTCACCTATTCGGGTCATCCGGTGGCCGCGGCCGTCGCGCTCGAGGCGCAGAAGATCTACGACGAGATCGACCTGTTCGGCCACGCCAGGCGCATGAGCCCCGTCTTCGGCAAGCATATCCAGTCCTTCGCCGGCCATCCGCTGGTCGGCGAGGCGATGAGCGTGGGCATGGTGGGTGCGCTCGAGATCGTCGCCGACAAGAAGACCAAGGCACCGTTCGATCTGGTCGCGGTGGGCGCCGGCAACCGCGTGTACAACCACGCCGTCGAGCGCGGCCTGTTCGTCCGCAACATGGGCGATCGCGTCGCCATCTGCCCGCCGCTGATCATCAACGAGAGCGAGCTCGGCGACCTGTTCGGCCGGCTGCGTCAGGCGCTGGACGCCACCGTGGCCGATCTCCGTTCGGAAGGGCTGTTCAAGGGCTGACGTGGCCGATCCGGCGGCACAGGCGGATGGGCGTCCGGACTGGACGCCGCCTCTCGGCACCAACGAGCGCATCCGCAACCGGGCGATCTGGGCGGTGACGCTGTTCGCGGCATCCGTCATTCCCACGATCGTCGGTCTCAGCGGGATCATGGGCGCCCGCGACGAGTTCAACATCGCCCTGGTCTTTGCCCTCGCCTTCTGGCTGGGCGGCGTCCTGATGGCCCTGTGGGCGGCCTTGCCTACCTTGCGCTATTGGGAAGGCCTGCCGGCGCAGACGCGATGGCTGGGCGCTCTGCCCCTGCTCACCATCTCCCTGTTCCTGAGTGCCGCCCTGATTGCGGCCGCCGTCACCTGAAAGGTCGCCGCCGTCACCGTCCGGACTGTTGCCGAAGGTAGGCGATGATATCGGTTCGGTCCTCCGCTGCGGATATCCGGAAGTTCATGCGCTGGCCGGGGATGAGCCGCTGGGGATCGGTGAGCCAGGCGTCGAGCGTCTTTCCTTCCCAGACGACGCCGGAATTCCTGACCGCCGCCGAGTAGTTGAAGTTGGGCGCGGTCCCGGCCTTGCGGCCGTAGACGCCGCGATGGGCCGGCCCGACCCGGTTGGCGTCGAGCGAATGACACCCGCCGCAGCGCGACTCGTAGAGTTCCTTGCCGCGTCCGGGATCGGCCGCAGCGGCGTCGGCCGCTGCGGCTGCGCTCAGGATCGCGGCAGAGAGCACGGCCTGCCGGATCATGGTCAGGCGCCAAAGGTCAGGGCACTTGCGGGCAGCGAGTCGTTGAGCACCTGTGTCAGCACCGTCCAGTGCATCGCCTCGTCGGCGGCGAGCCGTGCCGAGACCTGCGCCAGCGCCTTGTCGCTGAACGACGGAATGACGCCGATATAGGCGTTCGCCGCACCCTTCTCGAGCCGCTGTGCCAGGCGAAGCACGTCGACCTGCGTCTTCAGGGCCGCCGCATTCAGCGCCTGCGCCACCTCGGCATCGCTTTTCGCCGCCACCGGCATGCCGCCCAGCTTGCGGATGGTCGCGATCAGGGCGTCGCGATGTCCCTTGTGATGCGACTGGAAGCGCACCGCCACCTCGAGCACCGGCTTCTGCAGGAGATCGCTTGCGGCACCGACCTGATAGGCGCTGATCGCCTCGTGCTCGAGGCCGAGCGCCGTGTTCAATATGCCGACATCGCCTGCGCTGTTACTGGTCTGCGCAGCGGCCATTTTCTCGCAGCCGGCGAGCAACGCGACGGCCGATGCCGACAGGACGGTCACGCCCGATGCACGCAGGAATCGGCGACGATGCTGATCGATGATCCGGGACATGGATTTCTCCTCGTTCTGGGGACGGAGCGAAACCAGCGTTCCGCTCTCGACCGCACCTACGCGCCGAACAGAACCGGCGGATGTATGGAGCCGGCGTCACGTGCGCGTGATGGCTTTGGATGATTGCCCGCAACAGTTCGCGAGCCGGCAATCCGACGAGGCCGGCCCGACGTATCGCAGCGCTCCGATCGCGGGCTGTTCAGTTGCGAACCACTCGCAGTCGAAAGACGGCCACGGAATCGTGTCGTCCGCGACCAAAATGCGCCTGATGGTACGTCGGAAGGCGACTAAGATCGGCAGCGCAGTGACCAGCATGAACTACGAAGTTTTTTTTGCCGACCATCTCGACCGCTTGCGCGGCGAAGGTCGCTATCGCGTCTTCGCCGAGCTGGAGCGCATCGTCGGCGCCTTCCCGCGAGCGCGGCTGCACCGCGACGGAATGCCGGCACGCGACGTCACGGTGTGGTGCAGCAACGACTATCTCGCCATGGGCCAGCATCCGGCGGTGCTCGAGGCGATGCAGGCAGCGCTCGGAGCCCAGGGCTCGGGGGCCGGCGGCACGCGCAATATCTCGGGCACCAACACCTTGCACGCCGCCCTCGAGCGCGAGCTGGCGGCCCTGCATGGCAAGGATGCCGCCCTGGTGTTCACCTCGGGCTACGTCGCCAACGAAACCACCTTGCAGACGCTTGGCGCTCTCCTGCCCGGTTGCGAGCTCTATTCCGACGCCTTCAACCACGCCTCGATGATCGCGGGCATCCGCCACTCCGGCGCGGTGCGCAGGATCTTCCGCCACAACGACCTTCGCCATCTCGAGGAGCTGCTGGCGGCCGCCGATCCCGCGACGCCCAAGATCGTGGCGTTCGAGTCGGTCTATTCCATGGACGGCGACATCTCGCCGATCGGCGAGATCTGCGACATCGCGCACCGCCACGGGGCGCTCACCTATCTCGACGAGGTCCATGCCGTCGGCATGTATGGCGCACGCGGCGGCGGCGTCGCCGAACGCGACGGCGTGCTCGCCAGGGTCGACATCGTGCAGGGCACGCTGGCCAAGGCCTTCGGCGTCGTCGGCGGCTACATCGCATCGACCGCGGCGACCGTCGACTTCGTGCGTTCCTGTGGCGCCGGCTTCATCTTCACGACGTCGCTGCCGCCCGCCATCGCCGCCGCCGCGCTGGCAAGCATTCGCCATGTCAGCGGCCATCCCGAGCTGCGCGTGCGCCATCAGGAGCGCGCGGCGACGCTCAAGCGCCGTCTCGCCGCCGCCGGCCTGCCGGTCATGCCGTCGGCGAGCCACATCGTGCCCGTGTCTGTCGGCGACGCCGCCCTCTGCAAGCAGGCGAGCGACCTGCTGCTCGACCGCCACGGCATCTATGTCCAGCCGATCAACTATCCGACGGTGCCGCGCGGCACGGAGCGTCTGCGGCTGACGCCGACGCCGATGCACTCCGACGAGCACATGACCCGCCTGGTCGCGGCGCTGCAGGACGTCTGGCAGACGCTCGGGCTCGGCCGACGGGCTGCCGCCGAGTAGCTATTCCACCGTCCGCATCGACCACAGCGCGGAGCGCAACAGGACCGCCGCGATCAGCAGCACCATGGCGATGGCGGGCACCAGCATCGCCATTTGTATGCCCCAGACCGCGCAGATCGATCCGGTAACGAAGGCGCCGATCGGGCCGCCGCCGCCCAATCCCAGCTGAAACAGCGACAGCAGGCGCGCGCGATGCGTCGCCGGCGCCACGATCTGCACCACGGTTCGGCTCTGCGTCATGGTGATGCCGGCGCCGATCCCCCAGACGAAGTTGAGCGCCACGAAGACGGGAAACGAGGGCAAGGTCGCGAGCAAGCCGAGGATCACGGCGCCCGCCATGACAGCGCCGCCGATCAGCCTGCCGCGCAGGGTGAGCCTTCGCGCCAGTCCGGCAAAGGCGATGCTGGCAATGATCGTGGCGGCCCAGAAAGCGAGATTGGCGTAGGCAAGATCAGCGGCGCCGCCGTGGTAATGATCGCGCACGGCGAGCGGCAGGACAGCCATGAACGGTCCGACATAGAAGACGCCCACCCCGAAATTGAGCAGCAGCACCGGCCAGATCTGGTCCGACTTCGCCGCCGCCGCCAGGCCTTCGCCCACGCTGCGCCAGAAACCGGAACTCTCCGCGGCCGGATGCGGCGGCGGATCGGGTAATCGCCAGACCGCTGCCGTCCCCAATAGCACCAGCGCCGCTTGCAACACGAGCAACGGCACCGCACCCGAACGATCAGCCAGCGAGGCGCAGGCGATGCCGACGAGCTGCCCGCCGAATTGCAGCGCCGTCGCCAGCGCCACCGCGCGCGGCAGGCCGACGTCGGTGGCGATGTGCGGCAGCAGCGCGTCGCGTGTCGGCACGGCAAAGGCGCTGATCGAGCCCGCCGCCAGCGCGTAGGCGATCAGGAGAGGATAACTGAGGCCGTCCGCGAGCAGGACCACGGCGAGCGCGAGAGGCGGCGCCGCGTAGATCAGGTGATAGCGCAGCAGCAGGCGCCGCGGATTGCCGCGGTCTGCCACCGAGCCGCCCAGCGGCAGGAACAGGAGCGACGGCGCCATGATCGCGGTCTGGGCCACGCCGACGGCGAAAGCGTCCATGCGCAGCACGACCGCGACCAGCCAGGGGAACAGCACCATCTGGATGCCGAGCGGCACGAACCAGCTGGCAAGGCCCGCCAGATAGGCCGGGAAGGCGAGCCCGTGAGGCGACACGCCAAGTCTACAGTGCGCGGCTCGCGTTGCCGTCGCGAGTGCGATGGAGGAACTCGCGGCCGATCTTCACCCGCTTCCGGCCGTCATATTCGACGATGTCCGCCGTGGCGTAGGTTTCGGTCCAGTTGGACGGCAGGAACGAGCCTGTTCCGACCACGTCGATCGGCGCCTTGGCCTCGGCCATGATCCGGCACTTGGCCGGTCCGAAGCCCGACGAGGCCACGATCTTCACCGCCTTGAAGCCCGCCTTGTCGAGCGCGTCGCGCAGATGGAAGATCGCCGCCGCCGAGACGCCGGTGCCGACGAGATAGCGAAGCTCCTCCTCGCTGCGATAGCCGCGAATCGATTCCGGAGAGAAGCGCTCCAGCACGGCGTAGGAGGTGGCGGGATCGAGGCCCTCGACATAGCGGCCACCCGTCGTGTCGAGCCGGAACGACAGCATGCCCTTGGCGGCGAGCTCGGGAAAACGCCGGCACACGTCGAGCGAATCGGAAACCTCGCGGGCGAAATAGTCGACCAGCACCGTCATCGGATCGTCGGGAAAGGTCTGGTGGAACATCTCGGCCGCGCGCACGGTCGAGCCGGCATAACCGATCAGGGCATGCGGCATGGTGCCGAGGCCCTCGTTGCGCCCGAAGAAATGCGCGGTGGCGTGCGTGGCGTTGCCGATGAAGCCGATCGCGCCGACCTTGCGCTTGGCGCGCGCCGAGCCGACCGAGGCCGCGTAGGCCATCATCTCGGCCATCTCGTGCCCCGCGCAATGCCGTGCGTCCATCGCCAGGAAGGCCGCCTTCGGCATGTCGGCGCACATCGTCCAGGCGTTGTAGGCGGCGACGCAGGCCGGCCCCAGCTTCTGCAGGAAGATCGTCTCGAGATCGACCAGATGGAAGAACGAACCGGTGATGTAGATCATGGGCTCGCCGGCGCCGACCCACTTGCCCTCGCCGTAGCGAGGATCGATCTCGACCTCGGCCTTGCGGCGTTCGACCGTCTCCTCGAGCCAGTCGAGTGCGAGACGCGGCGCGAACACCACCGGCCGGCGCATGAAGATGGCGTAGGTCACGCGGCTGTCGCCGAACTTGCCGATCACCTGCTTCGTGCGATTGAAGTAGTGATCGGTGTAACGCTCGATCTCGCCGTTGCTCGGGTGCGTCATCGGCCCTCCCCGGCCCTGGGCTGCTGTTCGCTGCGAGGCCGGCCGTCAGATCGCCGGCCGCGCGCGGTGGACCTGCAGGCGCTCGGCCTTGAGCTGCTCGGCCAGCAGGAAGGCGAGCTCCAGCGCCTGGCTGGCGTTGAGCCTGGGATCGCACTGCGTCTCGTAGCGCTCGACCAGATTGTCGACCTTGATGTCGACCGCGCCGCCGATGCACTCCGTGACTTCCTGGCCAGTCATCTCGAAATGGACGCCGCCCGGATGCGTGCCCTCGGCGCGGTGCGCGGCGAAGAACTCCTTCACCTCGCGCAGGATGGCGTCGAAGTGGCGGGTCTTCTTGCCGTTGGCCGCGGTGACCGTGTTGCCGTGCATCGGATCGCACGACCACACGACGGAGTGGCCGGCGCGCTTCACCGCGCGCAGGAGCGGCGGCAGCTTCGCCGCGACATTGTCGGCGCCCATGCGCACGATGATCACGATGCGACCGGGCTCGTTGGCCGGATTGAGCGACTCGACCAGGCGCAACGTATCGTCGACCGACAGCGACGGCCCCGCCTTGAAGCCGAGCGGATTGCGAACGCCGCGCAGGAACTCGACATGCGCCCCGTCGGGCTGGCGGGTGCGGTCGCCGATCCACAGCAGATGGGCCGAGCAGTCGTACCAGTCGCCCGACGTCGAATCGACGCGGGTCAGCGCCTCCTCGTAGTGCAGCAGCAGCGCCTCGTGGCTGGTGAAGAAGTCGGTCTCGGCGATCTGCGGCGTCGTTGCCGAGGTGAGGCCGCAGGCGGCCATGAAGTTCAGTGTCTCGTCGAGCCGCGCCGCCAGGTCCTGGTAGCGGTCCGAGGCGGGGGAATTGCGGACGAAATCGAGGTTCCAGCGATTCACCTCGTGCAGGTCGGCATAGCCGCCCTGTGCGAAGGCGCGCAGCAGGTTGAGAGTCGCCGCCGACTGGTTGTAGGCCTGCACCATGCGCTCGGGATCGGGCCTGCGCGCCTCGGCGGTGAACTCGAAGCCGTTGACGTTGTCGCCGCGGTAGGACGGCAGCTCGACGCCGCCCACTTTCTCGGTGTTGGACGAACGCGGCTTGGCGAACTGACCGGCCATGCGGCCGACCTTCACCACCGGCACGCCGGCGCCGTAGGTCAGGACGACCGCCATTTGCAGGAGCACCCGGAAGGTGTCGCGAATGTTGTTGGCGGAGAAGTCGATGAAGCTCTCGGCGCAGTCACCGCCCTGCAGCAGGAAGGCTTCGCCCGCCGCGACCTTGGCGAGCGCCGTCTTGAGCTTGCGCGCCTCGCCGGCAAAAACCAGCGGCGGATAACGGCGCAGCCGCGCCTCGGCGCCGGCAAGGGCGTCGGCTTCCGGATAAACCGGCATCTGCTGCGCCGGCCGGCCGCGCCAGCTCGTCGGCGTCCAGTCGGCGGCGCTGGAACTGCGGGACTGCGCTTTTCCGGCCGTCGCGGACGGTCCCTGAATCGCGGTCATTTGCTCCTCCTGCTGCCGAGGCCGAAGGACGGTCCTTCGGGGTCGGTGAACCTATACATGGCGTGGATAAAAGGCCAGATGGCGTCCGGTGAGCCGGCGGGCGCCCTATTCCGCCGCCGCCTGCCGCGGCGCGGGCTCGGCGCGGGCCGAGCGCATGGTGACGAATTCCTCGCCGGCTGTCGGATGGATGCCGACAGTGGCATCGAACTGCGCCTTGGTGGCGCCCGCCTTCACAGCGACCGCGAGGCCCTGGATCAACTCGGCGGCGTCGTCGCCCACCATGTGTACGCCGACGACCTTGTCGGTCGCGGCCTCGACGATCAGCTTCATGAACGTCCGCTGCTGGCGGCCCGACACCGTGTATTTCATCGGCCGGAACGCGGCGGTAAAGACCCGCAGCTCGCCCAGCGTGCGCGTCGCTTCCTCCTCGGTCAGTCCGACAGTGGCGAGCTCGGGCTGGCAGAAGACGGCCGACGGCACGTTGCGGTGATCGGGCTTGCGCGGCTTCTTGCCGAATACGCTGTCGGCGAAGCAGTGGCCTTCCATGATCGCGACCGGCGTGAGGTTGATGCGGTCGGTGACGTCGCCCACCGCCCAGATGTTCTCGGCCGTGCTCCTCGACCATTCATCGACCGCGACGGCGCCGGCCTTGTCGAGCTGAACGCCGGCTTTCTCGAGGCCGATGCCCGCGGTGTTGGCGACGCGGCCGGTGGCGTACATCACCAGATCGGTCTCGAACATGCCGCCGCTCTGCGTATGCAGCCGGAACGGCGGCTTGCCTTCCGTCGCCTCGATACGGGCAATCTGGGTTTCTGTCCGCATCCTGATGCCGCCCTGGGCCAACGCCTCGTGAACGACGGTCCGGCACTCCTCGTCGAACCCGCGCAGCACCCGATCGCGCCGCAGCACCAGATCGACCTCGCAGCCGAGGCCGTTGAAGATGCCGGCGAACTCCACGGCGATGTAGCCGCCGCCTATGATGGCGATCCGCCGGGGAAGCGGATCGGGAAGATGGAAAGCCTCGTTCGAGGTGATCGCGAACTGGTGCCCCGGAACGGGCGGGATCTCGGGCCGCCCGCCGGTGGCGACGAGGATCTTGTCGGTGGTGAACGTCTCGCCGCCGACCTCGACCGTATGCCGGTCGAGCAGTCGGCCGCGCCCCATCTGGAGCCTGACGCCCGCGCTCTCGAGCAGGCGCACATAGGTGCCGTTCAGCCGGTCAACTTCCTTCTGCACGTTGTCGCGCAACGTCGCCCAGGAGTGCGTGACCGGGCCCGTCGACCAGCCATAGGCGGGTGCATCCTCGAACTCGTGGGCAAATTTCGAGCCATAGACCAGGAGCTTCTTAGGCACGCAGCCGCGGATCACACAGGTGCCGCCGACACGATAGTCCTCGCAGATGCCGACACGCGCGCCATGGCCGGCCGCGATGCGCGATGCGCGCACGCCGCCCGAGCCGGCACCGATGACAAAGAGGTCGTAGTCGTACGCCATGGCAACGAACCCCGAGAACAAAACCACAACACGGCCATAATTCGGTCGCGCCTCAGACTATATCGGCCCTTAAAGGCGCGGGTAAGGGAACCGGCGCGTGTTTTTCCGGTTTCTGATACAACTTCAGGATGCCACCAATGACCAGACTTGTCTTCCTCGCTGCCGCTCTCCTGTTCACTGCGCCAGCCCTCGCCGCGCCCGACAACCAGTCCGCATCGGCCCCGGCCAAGCCGACCCATGCCAACCGGGGCCTCATGCGTTACGACGCCAACGGCGACGGCGTTGTCGACCGCAGCGAATGGAACGCGGGCCAGGAGGCCCGGTTCAAGCAGCTCGATACCGACGGCGACGGCAAGCTGAGCCAGGACGAGTTGTTCGCGCGCACTCCGGCGTCGGGCGGCAATGTCGTGCCCAACGATCGCCAGGTCCAGCGTCAGACGTCCTATTTCCGGAGGCTCGACAGCGACAAGGACGGCTTCATCTCCAGGGAGGAGTTCCTGGCCCAGTCGGGCCGCAACTTCGCCCGCTGCGACCTCAACAAGGACGACCGCATCGACACCGCCGAGTGCCGACAGGCGTTGCGGCGCAAGCCCGGCCAGCCGGCCAGGGCCGATCGCTGACGCGGCAAAAAGGCCGCCGTCGGCGGCGGCCTTTCTTGCTTCGGCTCCCGAGCCGGTGCTGCGCGCCCGAATCAGCTGCTCTCTTCCTCGCGGATGTTGCCGAACAGTTGCCATGTCTTGCCCTCGAAGCGGGCGAGCTGGACGGCCTGGATCGGATAGAAGTCGGTCGGGCTGGTGCTGACGGTGATGCCCGGCAGCAGCAGCGGCACGCGATACTTGTGGAAGCCCGCGGCCTGCTTCATCACGTTGGCGCGCGTGAGCTCGTCGCCGCAGCGTCGCAAGGTCTCGTGCATCAACGTTGCCACCGAGAACGCGTAGACGTAGGACCCGTCCGACTGGTTGGCGCCCGCCATCTGCTTGGTCATGAAATCACGCCACGTCTTCATCTCGGCGTCGCCGTCCCACTGCTTGTCGGTCGGATCCTTGAGATAGGCGGCGGTGATGATGCCCTGGCAGTTGTCGAAGCCGGCCGGCTGCATCGTGCTGCCGACCGACGCCGACACGTTGTTGAGATACTGGATCGGCTTCCAGCCCAGCGCGGCGGCCTTGCGGATTGCCTGGGCGGCGAACTTCGGGATCGAGATGTTGAAGAAGACGTTAGCGCCCGAGCCGTGCAGCTCGATGATCTGCGAGTCGACGGTCGGGTCGGTGGTCTCGTAGGTCACGTGCTTGACGACCTTGTCCGCCTCCTTGCCGAGACCGGCCTGGAAGCCCGCCCAGTAGTCCTTGCCATAGTCGTCATTCTGCATCAGGACTCCGATCTTGGGATCCTTGACGTTGGCCAAGATGTGCTTGGCGTAGATCACGGCCTCGGTGCGGTAGTCGGGCTGATAGCCCATGGTCCACGGGAAGTGCTTGGGGTCGCCCCACTTGGAGGCGCCGGTCGCGACATAGAGCTGCGGCACCTTCTTCTGGTTCATGTACTTGTGGATCGCCGTGTTGGTCGGCGTGCCGAGCGTGTTGAACAGGCAAAGCACCCTGTCCTCCTCGACCAGCTTGCGCGTCACCTCAACCGACTTCGGCGGCGAGTAGCCGTCGTCGTAGGTGATGAAGTCGATCTTGCGCCCGTTGATGCCGCCCTGCTCGTTGACCATCTTCCAGTACGCCTGATGCGCCTGTCCGATCACACCGTAGGACGAGGCCGGCCCGCTGTAGGGGCAGAAGTGGCCGATCTTGATCTCACTGTCGCTGGCGCCCTCGTCGTACTTCTTCTCGGCCCACGCCGCCCGGGCGGCTGGCAGGAGAAGAGCGGCGGAGACGCCACCGAGAAAACCGCGCCTGTTCGTACGCATAAGTCCTCCATCGCGTTCGGCTCCCCGGTCATCGAACCGTCTGGCGGAAAAGCGGCATTGTCGTGACGTAGCGCGAGGCAAAAGGCCGCCGGAACCCGGCGGCCCTCGCTCTCTTCCCGCGGAGCCCGATCAGCTGCTTTCGGCGTGCATAACCTCGCCGAAGAGGTCCCACGACTCTCCCTTGAAGCGCGACAGCTGGACCGCCTGCAGGGGGTAGTAGTCGGCCGTGCCGGTGTTCACCGTGATTGCGGGCAGCACCAGCGGCAACTGCAGACCGTGGAAGCCGGCGGCCTGCTTCATGACGTTCTCGCGCACGAGGTCGTCGCCGCATTTGAAAAGCCTCGTCGGTCGCACAGTGCCACAACGCAAAAGGCCGCCGGAAACCGGCGGCCTCTCTCGCTCCCGCGCTTCAAGCGTCAGGCGTCAGGCGTCAGGCGCTCTCGGCCGACATGACTTCGCCGAACAGCTCCCAGCTCTCGCCCTTGAAGGCCTCGAGCTGGACCGACTGGATCGGAAAGAAGTCGGTCGGGCTGGTGTTGATGGTGATGCCCGGCAGCAGGCCCGGCACCCGGAACTTCTGGAAGTTGGCGGCCTGCTTCATGACGTTCTCGCGCGTCAGCGTGTCGCCGCACTTCTTCAGCGTCTCGTGCATCAGGTAGGACACCGTGTAGGCATAGACGTAGTTGCCATCGCCCTGGTTGGCGCCCGGCATGTACTTGGTCATGAACTCGCGCCACACCTTCAGCTCGGCATCGTCGGCCCAGCGCTTGTCGGTCGGGTCCTTGAGATAGGCCGCGGTGATGATGCCCTGCGCATTGTCGAAGCCGGCCGGCTTGAGCACGGCAGCGACCGAGGCCGAGACGTTGGTCATGTACTGCGCCGGCTTCCAGCCGATGTCGGCCGCCTTGCGGATCGCCTGTGCCGCGAACTTCGGCGTCGCGACGTTCAGGAAGACGTTGGCGCCGGTATCCTTGAGCTGGATGATCTGGCTGTCGACCGTCGGGTCCGTGACCTCGTAGGTGACGAGCTTCACGATCTTGCCCGCATCGCCGCCGAGGCCCTTCTTGAAGCCGTCGACATAGTCTTTGCCGAAGTCGTCGTTCTGCATCAGGACGGCGATCTTCGCGTCCTTGACGTTGGCCATGATGTGCTTGGCGTAGATCTGGCCTTCGGTGTTGTAGTCGGGCTGGTAGCCCATGGTCCACGGGAAGTGCTTGGGATCGCCCCACTTCGACGCACCGGTCGCCACATAGAGCTGCGGTACCTTCTTCTGGTTCATGTACTTGTGGATCGCGGTGTTCGACGGCGTGCCGAGCGTGTTGAACAGGCAGAGCACCTTGTCCTGCTCGACCAGCCGGCGCACGACCTCCACGGTCTTCGGCGGGCTGTAGCCGTCGTCGTAGGTGACGAAGTTGACCTTGCGGCCGTTGATGCCGCCCTGGTCGTTGACCATCTTCCAGTAGGCCTCGATGCCCTTGCCGATCACGCCGTAGGCGGAGGCGGGCCCGCTATAGGGACCGGCATGACCGAGCTTGATCTCGGTATCGGTCGCCCCGTCGTCGTACTTCTTTTCCGCGAACGCCAGCCTGGAGCCGGACAACAAAGCGGCGGCCGAAACGCCGATGAACGTACGCCTGTTCGTCCTCACTTACTTCACCCTCCCAATTGCCAAAAGGTGCGGACTTTTCCTCCGAAATGCCGCGCGAGGGAAGCGACAAAAGAAAGGGCCGTCGAAGTTTCGACGGCCCTTTCCTCGCCTTTTCGGTCTGCGTTTCGAGAGGCGGTCTAGCTGCTCTCGGCGTGCATGATCTCGCCGAACCGATCCCACGTCTCGCCCTTGAAGCGGGCGAGCTGGACCGCCTGGATGGGATAGAAATCGGTCGCACTGGTATTGACCGTGATACCGGGCAGCATCAGCGGTACGCGGAATTTCTTGAAGGAAGCGGCCTGCTTCATCAGGTTCTCCCGGGTCAGCGTGTCGCCACATCGCTTCAATGTCTCGTGCATCAGGGTGCTGACCGCGTAGCCGTAGATATGGTTGGCGTCGGCCTTGTTGGCGCCCGGCATGTTCTTGTCCATCCAGGCCCGCCACGCCTTCATCTCGGCGTCGTCATCCCATTGCTTGTCGGTGGCGTCCTTCAGATAGGCGGCCGTCAGGATGCCCTGGCTGTTCTCAAAGCCGGCCGGCTTCATGACCGCCGCGACCGAGACCGAGACGTTCACCAGGTAGTGCGCCGGCTTCCAGCCGATGTCGGCCGCCTTGCGGATGGCCTGGGCGGCCTGCTTCGGCGCCGAGATGTTGAAGAAGACGTTGGCACCGGAGTCCTTGAGCTGGATGATCTGGCTGTCAACGGTCGGGTCGGTCACTTCGTAGGTGACCTGCTTGATGATGCGGCTGGTCTCCTTGCCCAGTCCCTCCTGAAGACCGCCGAGATAGTCGCGGCCGAAGTCGTCGTTCTGCATCAGCACGGCGATCTTCGCGTCCTTGACGTTGGCCAGGATGTGCTTGGCGTAGATCACGGCCTCGGTGTGGTAGTCGGGCTGGAACCCCATGGTCCACGGGAAGTGCTTGGGGTCGCCCCATTTCGAGGCGCCCGTCGCCACGTAGAGCTGAGGCACCTTCTTCTGGTTCATGTACTTGTGGATCGCCGTGTTGCACGGCGTGCCGAGCGACTGGAACAGCGCGAAGATCTTCTCCTGCTCGACCATCTGGCGCACCACCTCGACCGTCTTGGGCGGCGAGTAGCCGTCGTCCATGGTGATGAAGTTCACCTTGCGGCCGTTGATGCCGCCGGCCTCGTTCACGCTCTTCCAGTAGGCATCGATCGTCTTGCCGATCGCGCCGTAGGACGAGGCCGGACCGCTGTACGGGTTGGTGTTGCCGATCTTGATCTCGCTGTCGGTGGCCCCCTCGTCGTACTTCTTCTGCCCGAACGCCGCCGTCGTACCCGAGACGATGGCCGCCGCGGATACGCCGCCGATAAACGTACGCCTGCTTGTCTTCACTCCTGCCTCCTTTGAAAACCAGAGGCTGCCAAGCACCGGCAGCCTCCCTCCTCGACCTCGATCCCCCGGGATCAGGTGCTCTCCGCCGACATGACGTCGCCGAACAGTTCCCATGTCTTGCCCTTGAAACGCTGGAGCTGAACCGCCTGGACCGGATAGAAGTCGGTCGGGCTCGTGCTGACCGTGATGCCGGGCAGCAAGCCGGGGACGCGGAATTTCCGGAAGTCGGCGGCCTGCTTCATCAGGTTTGCGCGGGTGAGCATGTCGCCGCATCTCTTCAGCGTCTCGGTCATCAGAAACGCCACCGAATAGGCATAGACATAGTTGACCTCGCCGAGGTTGCCGCCCGGCATGTACTTCGCCATCCAGGCATGCCACGCCTTCATCTCGGCGTCGTTGTCCCACTGCTTGTCGGTCGGATCCTTGAGCCAGGCCGCGGTGATCACGCCCTGCACGTTGTCGAAGCCGGCCGGCTCCATGGTGCTCGCCACCTGCGCCGAGACATTGACGAGATAGATCCGCGGCTTCCAGCCGAGGTCGGCCGCCTTGCGCATCGCCTGGGCCGCGAATTTGGGGATGCCGTTCACGAAGAAGACGTCGGCGCCCGAGCTCTTGAGCTGGATGACCTGGGAATCGACCGTCGGGTCGGTCACCTCGTAGCTGGCGAGCTTGACGATCCTGTCGACGTCCTTGCCGAGGCCCTTCTTGAAGCCGTCGACATAGTCCTTGCCGGCGTCGTCGTTCTGCATCAGGACGGCGATCCTGGCGTCCTTGACGTTGGCCAGGATGTGCTTGGCGTAGATCTGGGCCTCGGTGTTGTAGTCGGGCTGGTAGCCCATGGTCCACGGAAAGTGCTGCGGGTCGCCCCATTTCGAGGCGCCGGTCGCCACGTAGAGCTGCGGCACCTTCTTCTGGTTGAGATACTTGTGGACCGCCGTGTTGGTCGGCGTGCCGAGCAGGTTGAAGATGCAGAACACCTTGTCCTGCTCGACGAGCTGGCGCACGCATTCCACGGTCTTGGGCGGGCTGTAGCCGTCGTCGAGGGTGATGAAGTCGATCTTGCGGCCGTTTATGCCGCCCTGGTCGTTGACCATCTTCCAGTAGGCCTGCAGCCCCTTGCCGATCACGCCGTAGGACGAGGCCGGACCGCTGTACGGGTTGGTGTGGCCGAGCTTGATCGTGCTGTCGCTCGCGCCCTCGTCATATTGCTTCTGCCCGTACGCGACGCGGGCGGTCGACAGCAAGGTCGCAGCCGACATGCCGCCGACGAAGCTACGCCTGTTGCTGTTCATGCCCGCCTTCTCCTTCTGCGAGAGGCCGCCAGGCTGCCGGCGGCCTCCGCTCTCGTTCCGATGCCGCGCGGATCAGGTGCTCTCCGCATGCATGATGTCGCCGAACTGATCCCACGAATCCTTGTTGAAACGGGCCAGCCGTATCGCCTGGATCGGATAGAAATCGGTCGCGCTGGTGCTGACCGTGATACCCGGCAGCAGCAGCGGAATGCGGAACTTCTGGAAGCTCGCCGCCTGCTTCATCAGGTTGGCGTGCGTCAGGTTATCGCCGCAATTCTTGAGCGTCTGCTCCATCAGATACGACACCGAGTAGGCGTAGACGTAGCTGGCATCCGCGGTGTTCGCACCCGGCATGTTCTTGGCCATGAAATCCTGCCAGGTCTTCATGTCGGCGTTCGAGTTCCATTGATGGTCGGTCGGATCCATCAGGTACTGGCTGCTGATGATGCCCTGACAATTGTCGAAGCCGGCCGGCTTCATCGTGGCGGCGACCGATGCCGACACGTTGTTCAGATATTGAGTCGGCTTCCAGCCGATGTCGGCGGCCTTGCGGATCGCCTGGGCGGCGAACTTCGGAATCGAGATGTTGAAGAAGACGGTGGCGCCGGCATCCTTGAGCTGGATGACCTGGCTGTCGACGGTCGGATCGGTCGTCTCATACGTCACGTGCTTGACGATCTGGCCGACGTCCTTGCCGAGGCCCTTCTTGAAGCCCTCGTAGTAGTCCTTGCCATAGTCGTCGTTCTGCATCAGCACGCCGATCTTGGCCCCCTTGACGTTGGCCAGGATGTGCTTGGCGTAGATCACCGCCTCGGTCTGGTAGTCGGGCTGGTAGCCCATGGTCCACGGGAAGTGCTGCGGGTCGCCCCACTTCGAGGCGCCGGTCGCGACGTAGAGCTGCGGCACCTTCTTCTGGTTCATGTACTTGTGGATCGCGGTGTTGCACGGCGTGCCGAGCGTGTTGAAGGTGCACAGCACCTTGTCCTCCTCGACGAGCTTGCGCACCATCTCGACGGTCTTCGGCGGGCTGTAGCCGTCGTCGTAGGTGATGAAGTTGACCTTGCGGCCGTTGATGCCGCCGCGGTCGTTGACGGCCTTCCAGTAGGCCTGGTGGAGCTTGCCGATGACCCCGTAGGACGAGGCCGGCCCGCTGTAGGGATTGGTGTGACCGATCTTGATCTCTGTGTCGCTTGCACCGTCGTCGTACTTCTTCTGCGCGGACGCTACTCGGGTACCGGAAACGATCGCCGCGGCCGAGACGCCGGCCACGAACGTACGTCTGTTCGTCTTGTACATGTAGGCCTCCTAGTTTTCTTACTCCATGAACTACCCTCACGCTGTTTGCTGTAAACCGGCGACCGTCAGCCGCGGCGCAGCCGCCGCATCGCCATGAAAAGCCCGCCGGCGATGCCCATGGGCATCAGGTACATCAGCACGATCAGCAGGATACCAAAGACGGTATAGGCCGACAGATCGAACTGCAGCCCGAGGTCGTTCTTGACGAAGGTCGAGAGCGCCTGGGCCGAATTGTCGACCAGAACGTAGAAGATACCGCCGATCACCGAGCCTGTCAGCGAGCCGACCCCGCCGACGACCAGGCCGATCAGGAATTTGATCGACAGGAAGAAGCCGAAACTGTCGGGCGCCACGAAGGCGATGGCCGAGGCCGACAGCGCGCCGGCGATGCCGGTGTAGGCCGCACTGATGCCGAAGGTTACTGTCTTGTAGAGCGCGGTGTCGATGCCCATCGTGTCGGCGGCGATCTTGTAGTCGCGGATCGCCATCATTGCCCGGCCGCTGCGGCTTTTCAGGATGTTGGCCGCCGCCCAGTAGAGGATCAGCATCACGATCAGGCAGTAGTAGTAGAGCCACTGGTCCTCGGTCAGCGGCAGGCCGAACGGCACCTCGGGCTTGAGCAGGACGATGCCCTGCACGCCGCCGGTCAGGTCCTCGAGCCACTTGTATTTCAGGATCTGCGGTACCGACAGCGCCAGCGCGAAGGTGGCGAGCGCCAGATAATGGCCTTCGAGCCTCAGCGCCGGCAGGCCGAACAGGTAGCCGACCACGAAGGACAGGATCGCCGCCGCCGGCACCGTCAGGTAGTAGGGACAGTCGAGCTTGTCCATCAGGATGGCGGCGGTATAGGCGCCGACCGCATAGAAGGCGCTGTGCCCGAGCGAGATCTGGCCGTTGAAGCCGGTGAGCAGATTGAGCCCCAGCACCGCGATCGAGGCGATGATCATCGTGCTGACGAGGAACAGGCGATAGTTCGACACCAGGTCCGGCATCACCGGATGGAGCAGCGGAATCAGGATCGCGAGCGCGACCAGGACCGCCAACCACTTCCTCGGGAACGGCGGCATGTCAGACCCTCTTCACGACCACGCGGCCGAACAGGCCGGCGGGTTTCAGGGTGAGCACGAAGATGACGATGATCAGCGCCACCGTGAGCTTCTCTCCGTTGCCGATGATGTACACGCCCGTCAGCTTCTCGATCTGGTTGCCGGTGTAGGCGACCATGTTCTCCAGCACCCCGACGATAAAGCCGCCGAGCACCGCGCCGCCGGGATTGCCGATGCCGCCGATCAGGGCGCTGGCGAAGGCGTAGAGCAGGATGCCGCCCATCATGTTCGGGTCGAGATAGACGATGTGCGCCACCATGATGCCGGCGACGGCGCCGACCGCGGCCGCGAGCCCCCAGCCCAGCGCCAGCATCCAGTCGACGCGCACGCCGACCAGCCGTGCCATCTGCGGGTTCTGCGCCGCCGCGCGCATGGCAAGCCCGAGCGGCGTGAAGCGGAAGAACACGAACAGCAGGCTGAGCACGATCAGGGTGACCAGCACCACGCCGAGCTGGTGCGCGCCGATGACCCCGCCGATGCCGAAGCTGCTCTTGGGGAAGGGCGAAGGATATTCCTTGATCAGGTAGCTCCAGATCGCGCCCGCCATCGAGTTGCAGATCGCGAGCAGCCCGATGAAGACCACCACGACCGACAGGACCGGCGCGTTGTGAAGCGGTCTCAGGATGACCCTTTCGATCAGCAGCCCCAGGACGAAGGAGATCAGGACCGCACCGACGAACGCGACCCAGAAATTCAGGCCCCACTGCATCAGCTGCCAGCTGATATAAGTGCTGAACATCGCCATCTCGCCCTGGGCGAAATTGAGGTGATCGGTCGAGACGTAGATCATGACCAGCGCCAACGCCACGCAGGCGTAGATGGCGCCGTTGGCGAGGCCGGAGGCGAGCTGTTCGAGGAACTGTTCCATCGCTAAGGGTCTCCGTACCTTAGTAACCGAGGTAGGATTTGCGGATGTTCTCGTCGTCCTTGATGACCGACGAGGGGCCGGACATCACGACCCGCCCGGTTTCGAGGACGTAGGCGTGCGAGGCGAGATCGAGCGCGAGGGCGGCGTTCTGCTCCACGAGCAGGATGCTCACCTTCTCCTCTTCGTTGATGCGCTTCAGGATGCGGAAGATCTCCACCACGATCAAAGGCGCGAGGCCGAACGACGGCTCGTCGAGCAGCATCAGCCGCGGCTTCAGCATCAGGGCGCGGGCAATGGCGAGCATCTGCTGCTCGCCGCCGGACAGCGTGCCGGCCTGCTGCTGGACCCGTTCCTTGAGCCGCGGAAAATAGCTGAAGACCCGATCGAGCTCGGCCTTCACCTCGCTCTTGTCCTTGCGCGTGTAGGCGGCGATGCGCAGATTCTCGTCGACCGTGAGCGAGGTGAAGGTGCCGCGTCCCTCCGGCACGTGCGCGATCCTGAGGCGCACGATCTCCTCGGTCGGCCTGCCGCGGATGTCATGGCCGTCGAAGCGGATCGCCCCGTCGGTCCGCACCATGTTGCAGATGGCGCGAAGGGTCGTCGTCTTGCCGGCGCCGTTGGCCCCCAGCAAGGTCGTGATCCCGCCGGTCGGGATGTCGAAATTCACGTCGTACAGCGACTGGGTCGGCCCGTAGAACGCCTTGAGCGCCTTCACTTCCAGCAGCGACGCCATCATGAAGTCCCCAGGTAGGCGCGGATCACTTCCGGATCGCGCTGCACTTCCGCCGGCGACCCGTCGGCGATCTTCTTGCCGAAGTCGATCGCCACGACCTTGTCGGAGACCGACATGACCAGGCTCATGTGATGCTCGACCAGCAGCACGGTCACGTTCTGGGTGTCGCGGACCCGCTTGATCTGGCCCTTGAGCACTTCGATCTCGTCGTGATTGAGACCGGCGGCCGGCTCGTCGAGCAGCAGCAGCTTGGGGCTCGACGCCAGCGCCCGCGCGAGCTCGACGCGCTTGCGGATCGGGAAGGGCAATGGTCCGGCAATTGCGTTGGTGAAGGGCGTCAGGTCCATGAACTCGATCAGCTCGCGCGCGCGCCCTTCGATGCGCCGTTCCTCGCCCTGGACCTTGGGCAGGCGCAGGGCGTTGTCGAAGAAGCTGGTCGAGCTCACGCTGTGGCAGCCGACCTTCACGTTGTCGAGCACGGTCATGCGGTCGAACAGGGCGACGTTCTGGAAGGTGCGTCCGATGCCGATGTGCGGGATGTCGTGGCGCGGCCGGTCGAGAATCGATTTGCCCTCGAACAGCACGTCGCCGCCGTTCGGCGTGTAGAGCCGGCTGAGGCAGTTGAAGAGCGTGGTCTTGCCGGCGCCGTTGGGACCGATCAGGCCCGCGATCTGCCCCTTGAATACGTCGAACGTGACGCCGTCGAGTGCCACGATACCGCCGAAGCGGACCGAAACATCGCGCACGCTCAAGAGTGCGGAGCCGTTGGAAGAAGACGGTTCTGCCATGTTGTACAGTGGTTCCGCGGGCGCGCATTCAACATGCCCACGACGCGGAATTACCCTTTCCTCCCAAGTACTTGCGGCCCTTCTCCGAAGCCTGCAGAGCGGCCACGATGGCCCATCCCGCCGACCGAAGCAACTCAAATGGCGCTGAGTCATGCTTTTGGCGCGATTGCGTCGCAGGAAGGTGTTGCAGCGCGGACGTTGACACCGGTCGCGTTGCCGCCGATACGGATTTCCCCTTCAAGACTTGCCGGCTCACCGCCTATGAAACGTGCCTTTTGTCTGATCCTCGTTGCCGCTGCCGTCGCGACGGTACCGGCCGCCGCCCAGACGCCCGCTCCGGCCCAGCCGGCAACGCCGAAGACGACCCCGGCACCTCCTGCAGCACCCGCCGCTCCTGCTCACGCCGCTCCCGCCGCTCCCGCCCCCGCAACGTCGCCCGCCAGCCCTGCGCCGCAGAGCAGCAGCAATGCGCCGGTTCCGCTTCCCTCCTGGTTCCACGAGATCGACACGGCGAACAAGGGCGAGGTGACGCGCGCGGAATTCCTGAAGTACCGGATGAAGACGTTCGAGCAGCTCGACACCAACAAGGACGGCAAGCTGTCACTGGAGGAATTCCTCAAGGTCGCCGAACCGCCCTTCTCGCATGACGGACAGGGCGTGCCGTCGCTGGAGGAGCGGCGCACGCGGGCGCGCGCGGAGTTCCAGAATCTCGACACCAACCGCGACGGTTTCGTCGAGCGCGCCGAGGCCGAGGCTGTCGTCCAGGCGGAGTTCAACCAGTACGACACCGATCGCGACAACAAGGTGACGGAGCCGGAGCTCAGGCTGATCATCCAGCAGGCGATGCAGCGCGCCGCCGCGCAGCGCCAGCAGGCCGAGGCGCAGCGCCGCCAGGGCCTGGTCGCGATCAACGACTTCATCGACATGCAACTGCGCGAAGCCGACCATCTCGACAAGAACGGCGACGGCAAGGTGACGCGCGACGAGTTCATCGCCGTGGTGGCCGGCCCGCCCGACGGCCCGCAAGCGAAGGGGCTGCCGCCCTTCGAGTTGCGCAAGCAGATCGCCCTGCACAAGTTCGCGGAGATCGACACCAACAAGGACGGCATGCTCGATCGCGTCGAGCTGACCGCGCACGCGGTCGAGCAGTTCATCCAGCTCGACCTCAACAAGGATCACTTCCTGAACGAGGAAGAATTCAAGAAGGCCCAGGCGGCCGAAGGCGCCAAGCTGCGCGCGCTCGTCCAGACGCTCGCTCCGGCGCAGCCGCCCCGGCCGGCGCCCGCGCCCGCCCCCGCGCAGCCCAAGCCTGCGCCGCCGCCGGGCCTGGCGCCCGGGCTTCCCCAGGGCACGCGCTAGACTGGCGGCAGCGCAAACCGCGCCGGCCGCGCCCTATTCGACGGTCACGCTCTTGGCGAGATTGCGCGGCTGATCGACGTCGGTGCCCTTGGCCACCGCCGTGTAATACGCGAGAAGCTGGGCCGGCACCGTGTAGAGGATCGGCGCCACCACGGGGTCGACGGTCGGCAGGGTGATGGTGGCGATGGCCTGCCCGCCCAGGCGCGCCGCGCCGGCGGCGTCGGTCATCAGCACCAGCTTGCCGCCGCGCGCCTTCACCTGCTCGAAGTTGGAGGCGATCTTGTCGAAGATCGCGTCGCTCGGCGCCACCACGACGACCGGCACCAGCTCGTCGATCAGCGCGATCGGCCCGTGCTTCATCTCGCCACCGGCGTAGCCCTCGGCGTGGATGTACGAGATCTCCTTCAGCTTCAGCGCCCCTTCGAGCGCCACCGGGAAGGACGCGCCGCGGCCCATGTAGAGCACGTCGCGCGCCTCGGCGAGGATGTTCTCGGCGATGTGGCGGTACTGCTCCTCCATGTTCAGCGCTTCGTTGATGTGCGCCGGCAATTCGATCAGGGCATGCGCCAGGCGCGCTTCGTCGGCCCCGGCGAGCGTGCCGCGTGCCCGCCCGGCGGCGATGGCGGCCGTCAGCAGGACCGTGAGCTGGGTGGTGAAGGCCTTGGTCGAGGCGACGCCGATCTCGGGCCCGGCGAGCGTCGGCAGCACGACGTGCGATTCACGCGCGATGGCGCTTTCGGGCACGTTCACGACCGACAGGATGGTCTGCTTCTGCGCCTTGGCGTAGCGCAGCGCCGCCAGCGTATCGACGGTCTCGCCCGATTGGGAGACGGCGATGCAGACGCCGCCTTCGGGCAAGGGCGGCTCGCGGTAACGCAGCTCGGAGGCGACTTCGACCTCGACCGGCAGGCGCGCGAGCTTCTCGAACCAGTATTTCGCCACCTGGCAGGCAAAGCAGGCGGTGCCGCAGGCGGTCATGGTGAGCCGGCTCACCCTGCTCCAGTCGAACGGCAGGGCAGGGAGCGTCACCGAGCGCGTCGCCGGATCGAGATAGGTCTGCAGGGTATCGCCGACCACCGCCGGCTGCTCGTAGATCTCCTTGATCATGAAGTGACGATGATTGCCCTTGCCGATCATCGCGCCCGAGATCCCGCTCTGGCGGATCTCGCGCTTCACCTCGGTACGGCCCTGGTAAACGTTGCAGCCGTTCGCGGTCAGCACGACCCAGTCGTCGTCCTCGAGATAACTCACGCGTCGGGTGAAGGGCGCAAGAGCGAGCGCATCCGTGCCGACATACATCTCGCCGTCGCCATGGCCGACGGCAAGCGAGCTGCCGCGGCGGGCGCCCATCAGGATGTCGTGACGGCCGCTGAACAGCGCCACCAGCGCGAACGCGCCGCGCAGCCGTTCCATCGCCTTGCCCATCGCCTCTTCCGGCGAGACCTGGCGCTCGAGCATCGAGGTCAGCAGTTGCGCCACCACCTCGGTGTCGGTGTCGCTCTCGAAGCGACGGCCCTCGGCGAGCAGCTCGTCCTTGAGTTCCTGGAAGTTCTCGATGATGCCGTTGTGCACGATCGCGACGCGATCGGTGGCGATCGGATGGGCATTGCGCTCGCTGGGCTTGCCGTGGGTCGCCCAGCGCGTGTGGCCGATGCCGATCGTTCCCGGCAATGGCTCCCGCGCAAGCCGCTCCTCGAGCCTGACGAGCTTGCCCTCGGCGCGGCGGCGGTCGATGTGGCCGTTCACCAGCGTGGCGACGCCGGCCGAATCGTAGCCGCGATATTCCAGCCGCTTCAGCGCATCGACCAGCAGCGGAGTGACGGGCGCCTTGCCGATGATTCCGATGATGCCGCACATGGAGGACCGTCCGGACGGAGTGTCGCTATTTCTGCCGTGTCCGCTTGGCCGCCGCCGCGCGGGCCTTCAGTTTCGCACGAAGCGGAGCGGCGCGCCCTTTCTTTGTCGCCTGCCGTGCGCGTCCGAGCGCCAATGCGCCGGGTGGTACATCTTCGGTGATAACACTTCCGGCAGCGACGTTGGCGCCCTTGCCGACGCGCACCGGAGCGACCAGCGAGCTGTTGGAGCCGATGAACGCCTCGGCGCCGATCACCGTCCGGTACTTGCCATAGCCGTCGTAGTTCACCGCGATCGTCCCCGCGCCGATATTGCTGGCGCCGCCGATATCGGAATCGCCGAGATAGGCGAGATGGTTGGCCTTGGCGCCCCGCCCCATCTTGGTCGCCTTGAGCTCGACGAAATTGCCGATGTGCACGTTGTCCGCCACGTCGGAACCCGGACGGATGCGGGCGAAAGGACCGACCCTGGCGCCCTTGCCGATGCGCACGCCTTCGAGGTCGCAAAAGGACTTGATCTCGGCATGGGACGCGATCGTGACGCCCCGGCCCAGGCGAACGTAGGGCTCGATGGTGACGTCGGCCGCAAGGCGCGTGTCGGCCGACAGCCACACGGTCTCGGGATCGACCAGCGTGACGCCGGCGTCCATCGCCGCCGCACGCAGACGCTGTTGCAGCGCGCGCTCGGCCAGCGCGAGCTCGGCGCGCGAGTTCACTCCCTGGAACTCCGCCTCCTCGCCCGCGACGGCGATGGCATGGTGCCCGGCCGCGCGGGCGATGGCTGCGGCATCGGTGAGGTAGAACTCGCCCTTCGCGTTGTCGTTGCCGATGGCGCCCAGCAACGCTGCCAGGAGCGCGCCGTCGAGGCACATCACGCCGGAATTGCAGAAGTCGATCTTCTTCTCGATCTCGTCGGCGTCCCTGCTCTCGACGATCCTTTCGAGCTTGCCGTCCTGCACGATCAGGCGGCCATAGGGAGACGGATCGTGCGCCCTGAAGCCCAGCACGCCGACGGCGGCCTTGTCGCGGCGGCAGGCATCGACCAGCTTGCGCAGCGTCGCTGTCGTGATCAGCGGCGCGTCGGCATAGACGACCAGGACCGGCCCGTCATGGCCTTTCAGCATCGCGAGGGCCGCCTTGACCGCATCCCCGGTGCCGAGCGGCCGCCGCTGCACCACCGTCGGATGAGGCGCGAAGGCGGCAGCCACCTCCTTGGCGTCGGGCCCGACCACACCCACCACCCGCGCCGGCCTCAGGCGCGTCACGTTCTCGAGCACATGGCGCAGCATCGGCCAGCCGGCCAGCGGATGGAGCACCTTCGGCCGGGCGGATTTCATGCGTGTGCCGGCGCCGGCCGCCAGGACCACTACCGCAACGGGTGACTTCATGTCGGGTCGATGCCACGGGGCTGGCGGTCCTGCAAGATGGATGTGCTAAGGAGGGTGCATGCAAGCTTCCGCCGACGCCCTCATCACCACTCGCTTCGACACCGTGATCTACGACCTCGACGGCACCCTGATCGACAGCGCCAGGGACATGCAGCTCGCGGTGAGCCGCGTGCTGGCCGGTCACGGCCTGCCGCCGGTCAGCGAGGACGACGTGCGCGTCTTCATGGGCCAGGGCAGCAAGGTCACCATGGCCAAGGCCTTCGCCAGCCACGGCAAGATGCTGGACGACGCCGCGCTGAGCGCCGTCACCCGCGAGTTCGTCCGCTACTACGAGGCCGACCCGGTCGGGCACACCGTCGCCTTCGACGGCGTGGCGGAGGTCGTTGCCCGCTTCGACCGGCTCGGCCTGAAGCAGGGCGTCTGCACCAACAAGTTCGAGACGCCGTCGCGCATGATCCTCGAGCACCTGAAGCTGATGCCGCCGATCGCGGGCCTCGCCGGGGCCGACACCTTTCCCGTCCGCAAGCCCGATCCGCGGCATATCCTGATGCTGATCGAGCGCATGGGCGGCGACCCCGGGCGCGCCGTCATGATCGGCGATTCGATCCACGACGTGGAGGCCGCCCACGGCGCCGGCCTGCCGGCCGTGCTGGTGAGCTGGGGCTACACCGTGCGACCAGCAAGCGAACTGGGGGCCGAGGCGGTGATCGAGCGGTTCGACGCCCTGCCCGAGGCGATGAGCCGGATCGCCGCCCGTTGACGGGCTGGCTTGCAGGCCCTATACGCGCGCCTTCCGGGCGCGTAGCTCAGCGGGAGAGCACACCCTTCACACGGGTGGGGTCGCAGGTTCAATCCCTGCCGCGCCCACCATCCGCTACCGGCGTTCCTCGTTCTGCGGGCTTCGATGACCACCGCGCTGCTGCTCCGTCCTGGTGATCGTGTTCCCGACTTCGCGCTGCCCGGGCTCGACGGCAAGTTCCGCAAGTTCGTCTGGTCGTTCACCGGCCAGCCCGTGGTGCTTGTCGCGACCGACGCGCTCCAGAGCCTCGACGCCGATCACCTCGCGACCCTGGCCGCGGCCTGCAAGGCAGCGTCGGCCGGACTCGTCGTGGCGACGGGGACCGCGGTCGCTGCCGCCTCTCCGATCTGGGGCAAGCTCGGCGGCGAGGCCGGCGGATGTCTCCTGCTCTGTGACGGCGACAGGAAGTTCGTTCCCGCCCTCCTGAGCCAGGGCGGCATCGGCTTCGGCCAGGCCGCCGGTCCACGCACGCGCGCGATCGTGCTCGATCCCAACCAGCGCGTGGCCGCGACCTTCGACAGCCGGCCGCTGCTCGCCGCCGCCGAGGCGATCGGCGGTCTGGCCGACAGCGTGCGCAGCAACGGCGGCCGGGATCAGGCGATCAAGTGTCCGATGGCGCCGGTGCTCGTGCTGCCGCGGGTGTTCGAGCCCGAGTTCTGCGGCCAGGTGATCCGCCTCTGGCACAAGGGCGACCATCAGGACAGCGGCGTCTCCAGCCGCTACGGCAATGTCGGCGTGGCCGAGCTCAAGCGCACCGAAGACTACATGATCGTCGAGCCGATGATGCAGAAGGCGATCTCCGACCGCCTTGCCTACCGCATCGGCCCCGAGCTCGCGAAGGCCTTCGCCTTCGACCGCGAGTTCACCTTCGATGCCCATGTCGTGCTGTCGTACAGCGCCGAGGGCCACCACTTCTTCTCCGCCCATCGCGACAACGGCGCACCGACCACGGCCGACCGCGCCTTCGCCGTGTCACTGAACCTCAACGACGATTTCGAGGGCGGCGAACTGGTCTTTCCCGAATACGCGGGCGTCAGGGTTTCGCCGCCGGCCGGCGCGGCCGCGGTCTTTTCCTGCTCCGTTCTGCACGAGGCCCTGCCCGTGACGCGCGGCCGGCGCTTCGTGCTGACGACCTTCTTCCGGCAGAAGAAGTGATCCGCGCCGCACTGCTGCTGCTGCTGGTCGGCGCGGCCGGGCTCGCGGCGGCGCAGTCGCCGTCGCGCGCGCACATGGAAGCCTGCACGCAATGGCATTTCCAGGGGAGCAATATCGGCACGCGCAACGATTGCGACCGGCCGGTCGCCATCAAGTTCATGGCCCACGACGGCGGCCATGTTCGCGAGGCCGATGTCCCGCCCGGCGGCTGGTTCGATTCGGGGGTCGCGCCTGGCACGATCGGCGGTTTCCTGTTCACCGTCTGCCCGGTCGGCTACGTGCCGAGCGTGCGCTTCTCGCCCGAGAACGCGACGGCCATCGTCGAAAGCCTCTACAACTGCCGGCCTCTCGGCAAACCCGACGTCTAGGCCGGGCGCGCTCCGGCGTAGGGATCGTTCACGCCGTCGAGCGGCCAGATCGGCCGGCGCAGCCTGGTGAACTTCAGCCGCGAGATATCTGGCGAGCAGATGCCGCCCGAATCCACCAGCACGATCTCGCGCGCGATCGGCGCATAGGCGGCGCGGAAGTGCTGCACGCTCTTCACCACCAGCACGTCTTTGGTGCGGGGATCGATGCCCTGGCTCAGAAAGGCCTGCAGATCGATGGTCTGGATGCGGTTGGAGATGGTGACGACGTCGATGCCGCCGATGCGCAGCACGGCCGTCGGCCCCATGTTGCTCTCGACGCCCGCGTTCATCGGACCGTCGTTCCTGAACACGCCGTCCGACAACATCCTCACGAGCGCCCGCGCCTTCACCGGCGCTCCCATCGAGGCATCGGTGTGCCCGCCCAGCGCGACCTCGATCTCGGCGCCGACGCCCGCCTTCATCGCCTGCTGCACCGTGCCCGGATCGTAGATCGTGCCGACGGCGGCGTTCCCGATCCGGGCATCGATCAGCGCCTGCAGGACGGGGGTCGTGTCGTTGTAGCCGCCGCCGCCCGGATTGTCGGTCCCGTCGGCGATCACCAGGGGCCCCTTCCCGTCCCTGTTCGCGCGCGCCGCGGCGATGCCGTCCGAGATCGGCCGATAGTCCGCGGTCGTCTCGTCGCGGCGGCGCCAGATCTCGTCGATCAGGGCGCGGGCGATCTCCTTCGCGCGCGCCTGCGCCTGCGGCTCGTGGCTGACCGCGATCGAGGGGCCGGTATAGGGAATGTCCGACCAGGTGAAGCCGACCTGGATGCTGACGACGTCGATGCCGGCTTCCTTCTCGTAGCCGTCGGCCTTCGCAAGCAGGTCGCGCATCAGGCCGGGCTGCGTGGTCCGGCCATGGTCCGCGCCCTCCAGCATGGCAGGCTGGCTGAGAAGACAGCGCGGCTTCTTCGTGCCCGCGAGCGCCTCCTGCACCAGCGCCGCCGCCTGCACGGCGCGGTCGTAGCCGTCGACATGCGGATAGGTGCGGAAGGCCACCAGCGCGTTGGCATTCGCCGCCATCCTGGCGGTCGCGTTGGCATGCAAATCGAGCGTCGCCACCATCGGCACGTCGGGCCCGATCACGCCGCGCAGCGCCTCGAGCAACGCGCCCTCGGCATCGTCCTCGGTCTCAGTCACCATGGCGCCGTGCAGCGAAAGGCAGACGGCGTCGAGCTTGCCGACGCTCCTGGCCGCGCCGACGATCTTGTCGCGGATCGTCTCCCACGTCTGCCTGGTGAGCTTGCCCGAGGGCGTCGCGTTGGCCGCCACGGCATAGACCGGTTGCCAGCCATGCTTCGCCGCCGAGTCGATGTAGCCGGCCACCTCGTTCCGCGTGCCCTTGAAGTGCGGCACCATCGCCTCGCCTTCGATCAGCCAGCGGCGGCGATAGTCGTCGAGCGTGGTCTTCAGTTTGCTGAACGTGTTGGTCTCGTGCATGAACTGCGCGATCAGAACGCGATACGCCATCGGTCGAACTCCACGCCTACAGTTTTGCCGTCTTCAGCCACTCGGCCTGCCCTTCCTCGCCATCGACGCCGGTCGTCTCGAGAAAACGGCAGACCATCATGTAGTAGCCGATGGCGAGCGTCAGTTCGACCAGGGCGCCGCGGGAGAGGAAGACTTCGACAGCCTTCAGCGCCTTGTCCGAGGCACGCACGTTGCGCACCACCTCGTCGGTGAAGCGCAGCACGGCCTTCTCGTGGTCCGAGAAGACCGGCGACTCGATGGTCGCGTCGCGCAGCGCCGCGATCTTCTCGTCCGCGACCCCGACCTCGCGGGCGATGCGCTCGTGGAGGAACACCTCGTAGGCGGCGCGGCTGAGCCGTCCGACGCGCAGGATGGCGAGCTCGCGCAAGACCGGATCGAGCTCGCAGCGATGCAGCAGCGTGTTGCCCATGCGCGCGAAGCCCTTCAAGCCGTTCTCCGAGTGGGCCAGCATGCGGTAGATGTTGAGCTGCGTGCCGAGCTTGCCCAGGAACTCGGCATGCCTGCCGGCGGCGTTCTCGACTTCGTAGTACGGAATGCGTGACATCGGCTCTCCTCCAGGGGCGGGAGCCTGTCAGAGCCAGCCGCGCCGCACCAGCGGATTGAACCAGCGCCCCCAGCGGCCCGTCAGCACGATCGGCTGCTCGAGCACGATCAGCGCGATGCATGCCGTTCCCGGATCGGCGATCGGCCGATGTTCCTCGGCGCCCGGCCCGACAGCGAAATCGCCGACGCCATAGCTGCCGGTCGAGTCGGTGTATCCGCCCTGCAGCACGACCGTGTATTCGCTCCCCGCATGACGATGCACCGGAAGGCCTTTACCGGGTTCGAGCCGCAGCAGCGAGACGCGGTGCGTCTCGCCTCCCGGTTTCAGCGCCATCTCCTCGAAGCCGCCGAACCTGCGCTTCCATCGGGCACCCGTCGCGAGATGAGGGCGCAGCGCGGGCGGCGCCCATTCGAAGCCCGGGCCGGCCTGCGGAACCTCCGGCGGCGGGTCGACCGGGACGCGTTCGACACGGCCGAGAACTCTGTCGAGGACGGCCGCGTCGAGTTCGGCGGGAGTCTCGCCCTCGATCAGCGCGCCGCCAAGCGCGGCCAGCCCGTCGGCCAGGCGTCGCGCCGCCGGGTCGAGCGCAAGGTGGAGCGACAGCGCGAGCGCCGGCCCCTCCGCCAGCGTGCCGGCGACATAGTCGAGCACAAGCTCCTCGGGCGCTGCATGACGGCTCATGGCTTCTCTTCGTCCTCCTTCTCCAGCGCCTGGCGCAGCTTGCCCAAAGCGGCCCGGATCCGCGACTTCACCGTGCCGAGCGGCAGCCGCATCTCCTCGGCGATCGCGGTGTGGGCCTTGTCCTCGAAGAAGGCCTTGCGAATCACCGCCTGCTGGTCCGGAGGCAGGCCGTCCATCAACTCCTTCATGCGTAGATACGTCTGGCCGGCGAACACGGATTTGTCGGCGCCCTCGTCCGCCGGCGCGAAAACCGCCAGCCAGTCCTCGGTTTCGAGGGCAGGCCGGCCGGCGCGCCGCATCAGATCGATGCGCTTGTTGCGGGCAATGGTGTAGATCCAGGTGGCCGCCGAAGCCCGGCGCCGATCGAAGCTCGCGGCCTTGCGCCACACCATGATCATCGCTTCCTGGGCGACTTCCTGCGCCGTCTCCGGGTCGCCGCCCCCGCGCACGACGAAGGACTTGAGGCGCGGCGCATAGTGCCGGAACAGGGCGGCGAAGGCCGCGCGATCCTGCCGTAGCGCGATCGCCTCGACCAGGTCGGCTGCCTGCTCCGCCGTCAGCATGGCTGTGCGGTCAGGCCAGCCGGCCTTCCGGTGTCGGTTCTGTCATGCCGGCCGGAGGCGATCATGGACCGGATCGAAACGCCTCCGTGCCGGGCCGCCGATCATTTGTACTCGACCAGCACTTCCCGATAGGCGGTCGGGCCGATGTTCCTCGCCTTGTGCCTGGCGGGCACACGCATCCCCTTGCCATGTTCGGACAGGACTTCCAGGAAGCCGTTGTCGAGTTTCAGCGAGTAGATCGCACCCGTCGGGATATCGAGGGTGCCCAGGTCCTTCCCCTGCTCGTCGAAGATCTGCAAGGGAGCGCCGTCGATGGAATACCACATGTAACTGTGCTCATGCGTATGCATCGGCGTTTCCGCCCCCGGCGCGAGCACGAAGTTCCAGACGATGACCTTGTCGTTCTCGAAGACTTTCTCCGTTCCTACGTCAGCCATTGCTTCCTCCTCTGCCACGGACGTTCTGAAAGAGGCCGTCACCCCGGCCGCCCCTCGGCGCCGAGATCCCAGAACAGGCCGGTCATCAGTCGCAGCCCGTCGCGCGCCACGGACGCCAGCAGATGCTCGTTGGGCGCATGCTGCGAACAGGCGGCATAGGAATGCGGCACCCACACGGTCGGCATGCCGAGGATGTCGGCGAACACCTCGTTGGGCAGTGAGCCACCGAGATTGGGCAGCATGTTGGGCTTCTGGCCCGCGGTTTTCTCGATCGAGGCGGCGGCGAACCTGGCCCACGGGTTCTCCGGATCGAGGCGCGTCGCATTCATGATCACGTCGCGCGCCGGCTCGACCTCGATCGCGTCGAAGCCGTGCCGTGCAAGATGGCGGCGCAGCGCCGGCACGATATCGTGCGGATCGGTGCCGACGACGAAGCGGAGCTGGCAGTGGGCGACGGCGCTGGGCGGTATGGCGTTGACCGGCCGGTCGGGATTGCCGGTCTTGAAGGCCAGCACCTCGAAGGAGTTCCAGCCGAACACGCGCTCGACCGGCGTCAGGCCCTTCTCGCCCCACTCGGTATCGATCTCCGGCGCGCCCTCGCCCGCGTCGACATGGGCGTCGGCGAGCGCGGCGCGCACCGAATTGGTGAGCGTCGTGGGCCGCCACTCGGGCACTTTGATCTGGCCGCGCGCATCGGTGATGGTGGCGAGTGCATGGGCGAGGACGATTCCGGGATTGGCGAGCAGGCCGCCCCAGTTGCCCGAGTGATGGCCGCCCTCGCGCAGCGTCAGCCTGAGATCGAAGTTCATCGTGCCGCGGGTGCCGCCGAAGATGGTGGGCCGGCGATGGTCGAGCCGCGGCCCGTCCGAGCCGATCAGCGCGTCCGCCCTGAGCGCGGCCTTGTTGGCCTTGCAGAAGTCGGCGAGTCCGGGCGAGCCCGTCTCCTCGCCGGTCTCGATGAGGATCGTCGAGTTGAAGCCGAGGCTGCCGCGCTCCTCGAGCACGCAGGCAAGGGCCGCGATATTGATCGTGTGCTGGCCCTTGTTGTCGGCGGTGCCGCGGCCGTACAGGCGATCGCCCTCGACCACGATCTTCCAGGGCGAGAGACCCTGCCGCCACTGCTCCTCCTGGCCGCGGATCACGTCGCCATGGCCATAGGTCAGGACCGTCGGCCCGGCCGGATCCTCGACCCGCCGCGCGATCAGGAACGGCCCGTATTCGGCGCGCGGATTGGGCGACACGCTGCAGTCGTAGCCGAGCTTGTCCAGCGACTCGGTCATCTCGCCGGCGACATACTGCTGGAGCGCCGGCATCGAGCCGGCCTCCTGGCTGGTCGTGGGAATGGCCACGCGCCGCTGCAGATCGGCCAGGAAGCCGCCGTCGTCGAAATAAGCCTCTGCGCGCGCGAGGGCGCCGTTTCGTGTGCCTGACATGGGAGCTAAGCTAGCAACAGCGCGGCCCCTGAGCCAACAACGAGCGCGATCGGAGGAACGTCATGCCGCACGCCGGACAAGTCGTCTTCAGCAGGCTCGAGGAAGTGCAGTTCGGCAAGCCCGCCGCCGAGACGGTGGCCGAGCTGGCGCGCCGTCATCAGGCCGAGCGCGTCTTTCTGATGGTGAGCGGCACGCTGAACCGCGAGACCGACGAGATCGAGACGCTTCGCCGGGCGCTCGGCAATCACTGCGTCGGCACATTCGACAGGATGCCGGCGCACACGCCGCGCTCGGCCGTGATCGCCGCCGCCGAACAGGCGCGCGCGGCCGGGGCCGATCTCATCGTAACGCTGGGCGGCGGCTCGGTCACCGACGGCGCCAAGGCCGTGCAGCTCTGCCTCGCCAACGGCATCCGCGACGTCGATGCCCTCGACAAGGTGCGCGCGCCGGCGCCGGTGAATTCACCCAGGGTGCGCCAGATCTCGGTGCCGACCACGCTGTCGGCCGGCGAATTCTCGCCCATCTCGGGCGTGACCGACGAGCGCACCCGGGTCAAGGAGCTGTTCCGTCATCCCGACATCGTCCCCAAGGCCGTGGTGCTCGATCCGGCGGTCACCCGCCATACGCCCCTGTGGCTGTTCCTCTCGACGGGCATCCGCGCCGTCGATCACTGCGTCGAGGGAATCTGCTCCAACGAGTCGAGCCCCTATGGCGACGCCTCGGCGCTGCACGGTCTCGCACTGCTGGCGCGTGGCCTGCCCAGGGTGAAGGCCGATCCGAGCGACAGGGACGCCCGGCTCGACTGCCAGATCGGCGCCTGGCTCTCCATGACGCCGCTGGTGAGCGGCGTGCCGATGGGCGCAAGTCACGGCATCGGCTACGTGCTGGGCGCGGTGTTCGACGTTCCCCATGGCCACACCTCCTGCATCATGCTGCCGTCGGTGATGCGCTGGAACAAGCCGGCCAACGCCGACAAGCAGGCGCTGGTCGCAGCGGCCATGGGCCATGCGGGCGAAGAGGCGGCCGACGTGCTCGATGCCTTCATCCGCGGACTCGGCATGCCGCGCCGTCTCGGTGACGTGAAGGTCGGGGCGGATCATTTCGAGCGCATCGCGCGGCAGGCGATGAACACCCCCTGGGTGCCGCGCAACCCGCGCCCGATCGCCGGACCGGCCGAGGTCGAGGAGATCTTGGCACTGGCTGCCTGAGGATCGATGCGTTACACACGACGTCGCCCGCCTGCGTCGCATTTCATCGGCGCAGGCTGCCCCAGACGCTCGAATCGTTCGCCCTTCCCACAACGTGAACCTGCCCACAGCATGTCGAAATCCTTCACGAATCTTCGAGGAACTTGCGCCTTGTCTGCGAGCCGAGCCCGCTGAATGGACCGAAGCGACAAAGCTCTGCTTGCGGCGTTCCTGCTTGCCGCCGTGCTCGGCACCTGGACCCACTGCCTGCTGCTGAACGATGGCGCCGTCCTGATGTCGGCCGGCTGGTTCGGCGATGCCTGGGATCTCTACTTCAACCAGATTGCAAGCCGCGCGGTCTCGGTATTGACATTGTTCGGGCCGGCCTGGGCGGCCCGCGCAGCTTTCGGCCTCGGCGCTGATGCCTACATGATCCTGGCGCACGCACTCTATTTCGCGGCGCCCCTGGTGCTGTGGCTGGTGTTGCGCGGTATCGAGCGCGACCGGGTGTTCTCCCGGCTCTATCTCGCGATCGTCCTGGTGATGATGTATTTCCCCAGCGAGCTGATCGTCGGCATCGGACTGTGGCTGATCTGGCTGGCATTGGTGAGCGATCCGGCGCGCTCGACAAGGAGTGCCGTGACGGCGACGCTCCTGTTGGGCGCCATGATGGCCTTCACCCATCCGGCGCTGGCGTTGATGAGCATCCTCTACGTCGTTGTCGGTGCGATCCTGGGCGCCATGGGACGCCCGGCGCCACCGCGCACCGTGACCGCCGCCGCGGCAATGTCGGTGTTGCTGCTGGCCGGCTATTTCGTGACCAACCGCTGGCTGCCGACAACCAACCCGACGATCATCGCGGCGTTGCAAGCCAACCGGTTCGCCTACATCAACCCGCTCTGGATGCTGAAGGCGGTCGTCCTGTTTCCAATGCTGGCGGCCTTGTGGTTCCTGTTGCTGGCGCCCGGCGCCAAGGCCGTGGGGTTGCGATGGCGTTTCCTGCCGGCCGCGACGTTGGTCGTCGCCGTGCTCGGCCTGTGGTGCGCCGCCACGGGTACGGGCCTGAAGACCTGGAGTTATTCACGGCACACCGGAGCCTACATACTGGTGCTGGCGCTGCTGCTGGCGCTAGCGGCACCGGCGGAATGGCTGCGGGAGGCCACGCGGCCGCTGGTCTTGTTCGCTTCGATCGTTGCCGTGGCTGCCGTCTCCTACAATGCCGATGTCTTTCTCTTCGGACGCTTCCTCGATCGCGACCTGAAGCCCGGCGTGACCGACGCCGCGACGCTGGCGGCGCCCTGGCCCTCGAGGCGGCCCGACCCGCTCGCGGCGCTCATCCTTTTCAAGTACGGCGCAGGACAGGACTATGTCCGCGACGTGGTCATGCCGACCTACGACTGGTTTCGCGTGACGCTCGCCTTCTACAGCTTCTTCCGCTCCGACCGGACGAGCGTCCTGTACCACACGCTGGGAGGCGGGGCCGATTGGCAGCCGTTCGAATGTCCGGCCGTACAACGCGCGCTCGATCACGCACACGATGCGCGGGACCGCGTGTTCATCGAATTTATCTCGCGGCATTATTGCGCCGGTTAGGGCCGTGTGACCGGCGCTACAGTCGTGCCTTCCTCTTGCCCACCGATTCTGCAAGCAGGCAGAGGATCTCCCACATCATGGTGACGCCGACGAGCGCGGTGTTGCCGCTCATGTCGAAGGGCGGCGAGACCTCGACCACGTCGCCGCCGACCAGGTTGAGGCCGCGCAGGCCGCGCAGCATGCGCTGCGCCTCGTGCGGGGTGTAGCCGCCGATCTCGGGCGTGCCGGTGCCCGGCGCATAGGCCGGATCGAGGCCGTCGACGTCGAAGCTGATGTAGGTCGGGCCGTCGCCGACCACGCGGCGCGCCTCGGCGATCACCTTCTCCACACCGAGATCGAAGTACTCCTCGATGGTGATCACCCGCATGCCCTGCTCGACGGCCCAGGCATTGTCGTCGCGCTTGTAGAGCGAGCCGCGGATGCCGATCTGCACGACACGCCGGGGATCGAGCAGCCCCTCCTCCACGGCGCGACGGAAAGGCGTGCCGTGCGTGTACTTGTAGCCGCCGAAATAGGTGTCCCAGGTATCGCTGTGGGCGTCGAAATGCACCATGCCGAGCGGCGCCTGGCCCCCCTTCTCGCCCTTCGGGGCGATGCCGCGCATGATCGGCAGCGTGATCAGGTGGTCGCCGCCCGCGGAAAGCGGAACGGCGCCGGCGGCGTGGACCTTGCTGTAGAATTTCTCGATCCGCGCCAGCGAATCATCGACGCTCGCCGGGTTCACCGAGGCATCGCCGAGATCGCCGCACTTGGCGAGCTCGTAGGGCGCGATGCCGGTGACGTGATGGATGCGGCGCATCATCGTCGACAGGTCGCGCATCTGGCGCGGGCCGTGCCGCGCCCCCGGCCGATTGGTGGTGCCGCCGTCCCAGGGGACGCCGATCAGGCCGATCTCGACCTCGGCAGGATCGCGAAACAGGGGCAGGCGCATGAAGGTCGCGACGTCGCCGAAACGCGGCGTCACCGTGCCGGAAACAGGCTGGGGAAAGCTGCTGATATCGGTCATGCCGGGATGTGGGAACTCATTGCGGCTGCAATAGGGCCTTGCGCGCGGTGACGAACTCCTCGACCGCGGAGACGAAGCGGTCGCTCTCCGTATCGCCGATCATGATGTTCAGCGCGACGAAGCCGCGGCGGGCGATCCAGATGCCGGCCGCCGACATGTCGAAGAAGAAGAGCTCCTTGGCGTCCTGGCTCGAGCTCGCGATGTCGGCTGCCGTCCGGATGGGGCGCCTCGTTGCATGCGCCGTCATCATCGAGCCGATGCCGGAAAACTGGAAGGCGACCTCGTTCTTCGCGCAGATCGCATTCAGCCGCGCCCGGATCTTCTCGCCGCGGGCGTTCAGCGCGTCCGCCGCCTCGGGCGTGTAGACCTCGCCGTAGCCGGCCACACCCGCCGCCATCGTAAGGACATTGTTGTTGAAGGTGCCGGCATGGGGCAGCGAATCGGGCCTGGTGGGATCGAACAGCTCCATGATCTCGCGCCGGCCGCCGAAGGCGCCGAACGACATGCCGCCGCCGATATATTTGCCGAGCGTGGTCATGTCGGGAACGATCCCGAGCCTTGCCTGCAGGCCGCCCGGCGAGAGACGCGAGGTCATGACCTCGTCGAAGATCAGGGTGATGCCCCGCGCCTTCGTCTCGTCACGCAGCATCCTGAGGAACGCGGGATCGCCCGGCAGGCAGCCATGGCTGCCCTGCATCGGCTCGACCAGCACGGCGAAGACCTGCTCGGCGTGCCCGGCGAGCAGCGCGCGTGTGCCCTCGATGTCGTTGTATGGCGCGACGACATAATCATACGGCATGTTCACCGGGCTGCCGCCGGTCACGAAATAGAGCACGCCGCCGTGATAGCCGCCATGGAACACCATGACCTTGCTCGCCTTGGCACGCCCGGCACGCTGGGCGAAGACCCTGGCGCCCGCCAGCGCCATCACATTGCCCTCGGTGCCCGAATTGGTGAAACGCACGAGGTCGATCGAGGGAATGCGGTCGGCGATCAGCCGCGCCAGCCGCGCCTCGTAGGCGTTGCGCCCGGCATAGTTCCAGCCGTGATTGAGGGCGCGGTCGATGGCGGCGCGGATCACCGGATGGGAGTGGCCGTAGATGCCGGCGGTGTACTCGCCCAGCACGTCGATATATTCGTGTCCGTCGGCGTCCCACAGCCGGCAGCCTTCGCCGCGCACGACGGTGAGCGGAAACGGCGCGTTGTGGAGCGTGGTGCGCGTGTTGCCGCCCGGCATCGCCTCGCAGGCTTCCTGATGGCGCGCGAAGCTCCTGGGATTGCGGTCGATGTAGGCCTGGCGCGCTTCGGCGAGCGCTGATTGCAGGTCCGAATTGACCAAGGCTTGGTCGGGCACGTTACTCTCCCTTGCTGGCCGAGAGTATCACACCACGTTGAGCTCGCGGATAGGCCGGCCTGCGGATATCCGTTCATAACCGAACGGCCGAAGATCCAGCGTGCGGTATTCGCCGTGCGCGATCAGCTCCGCGACCGCGCGCCCGACCGCCGGTGATTGCTGTATGCCGTGCCCGGAGAAGCCGGTGGCGAAGATCACGCTCTCGGCTGCGGGACAGCGGCCGACGATGCCGTTCTGGTCGAAGGTATTGTAGTCGTAGTAGCCGGCCCAGGAATTCACCACCTTCGCGGCCTCGAACGCGGGCACGCGTGCCGCCAGCACGGGCCATACCATCTCGTCCCATTCCCGATGCTGCACCTCGAGCGGGGCGCCGGCCGGATCGTTGCCCGCCGCCGGCGTCGTGCCGCCGATATAGAAGCGGCCTTCGGGCCGGAACCAGACGCCCGACGGATCGATGGTGAGCGGTGTCGGACCGGGCGGCCGGCGCACGTCGAAGACGAACACCGAGCGCCGACGCGGCTCGACCGGCAGGGCGATGCCGGCCATGGCCGCGATCTCTCCGGACCACGCCCCCGCGGCGACGACGATGGTGCCTGCCGCCATGCGGCCGCCCGTGCGCAGGTCGACGTGGCGCCGACCGAGCCCCACCACCTCGTCGGCGACGTAGACCGCGCCACGGTCCTGCGCGGCGCGGCGAAAGGCCTGCATCAGCGACGGCCCGTCGAACCAGCCCTCGTTGGCGGCGCCGAACGAGGCGAGCACCAGCCCGTCGGTCGCGATCCAGGGAAAGCGGCGGGCAAGCTCCGCCGGCTCGACCAGCTCGACGGCGCAGCCCTCGCCGCGCTGCACCGCGTTGTTGGCGCGCAGCACCGCCTGGCCCGCGGCGCTCGCGAGGAAGAGATAGCCCATCTCCTTCAGCGCCAGATCGACGTCCAGGAGCTTCGGCGCCGTGCGCAGGAACTCGATGCCATGGCGCGACAGGTGGATATTGAGGGGCGTGGAGAACTGCTGGCGGATCGAGCTCGCCGACAATGCCGACGAGGCGCGGGCATAGCTCGGATCGCGCTCGATCACGACCACCCTGCCCGCGAAGTCCTTGTCGCTTGCCAGGTGGTAGGCGATCGACGAGCCGATGGCGCCGCCGCCGACGATCAGCACATCGTTCTGCTTCATCGGCCGTTCTCGACGAGCCTTTCCGCCACCGCGCTCAGCCAGCGGCGCACGACGCGCTCCTCGTCCTTGCCGAGCAGCCTCGCGATCTCGGACTCGATGCCGACGATGCGCGAGCGACAGCGCTTGCACAGGGTCTGTCCCTCGGCCGTGGCATGCAGCCGCAGGATGCGCCCGTGCGTGGCATGTGCGCTTTTCCCGATCGCACCGGCGCGCTCGAGGTTGCCCACGATGACGTTGATGGTCTGAGGGGTGAGGTAGGTGAGCCGCGCCAGGTCGGCTCCCGAGACCCCGGGGTAGGCGACGATCATGGTGAGCACGGTGAACTGCGGCGGCGTCACGTCGAGGTCGGAGAGCGCCCGCTCCATGGCGCCGCGCACCGACGCCTGGGCCTGGCGCAGGAGATAACCGAGATGCCCTTCGGGGCCGCGTTTGCCCTGCCCGGGCGCGGGGATGGGGCTGGCGGCAGGCGGCGGCTTGCGATTCATATCAGTGTTTTAATAACTTGTTCGAATTCGAAGACATTAACAGGTCACTCCCCCATGAACCAGGTGCTCGCCAGCCTGCTGCGCCGCCACCTGGCGGCCGAGAGCGCGCACGACCTCGATGGCACGCTCGCCATCCTGCACCCCGAGTGCCGCTTCGAAGATTGCGCCACCGGCCGGGGCTGGCTGGCCATGCCGGCGCCGGCGCGCACTATCGGCAATGGTGGACCATGTTCGACGTCGAGGTCCAGCGCGTCGCCGGCCAACGCACTTGCTGGACCGAGGACGACTGCTGCATCTCCGAGGCGACGCGGCACGGCCGTCACATCGGCGCTTTCCCGGCCTCGAGCCGTCGAACCGGCCGATCGTGCAGCCGCTCGTCGTCATGATCACGTTTCGCGACGGCCTGATGGCGAGCGAGCGCTTCCCCTACGATCTTGCCTCGCTGCTGCGTCAGATCGGACCCGACCCCATCCCTGCCCTCACGGACTGGATTATCGACAGGCTGCCTGATCCTCGAGCTCTGTCGTCGCCGCGCGAGACGTCAAGGTGGCGCTGGCGGCCAGGAGGAACGACGTACGCGCCGTGGAGATCGTCGCCGGCGCGCCCTGGCCGTCAGGACCGAAAGACCGGCTTCAGGTCCCGGGTCGGCATCGCTTCGCGCACCCAGGTGAAGCCGCCGTCCTTCATCTCGCGCGCGCCCTTCATGAAGGCGGCGAGCGCGAGCCGCGACAGCGCGCCGCCGACGCTGATCCGCTTCACGCCGACGGCCGCCATCTGGTCGACGCTGAGTGCGGGATCGGCGGCGCTCATCACGACGTTGATCGGCCGGCCGACCGACGAGGCGACCAGCTTCATGGTCTGGAGATCGCGCAGGCCAGGCGCATAGAGCACATCGGCTCCCGCCTTCTCGAAGGCCTGCAGGCGGCGAAGCGTGTCGTCGAGGTCGTCGCGGCCGCGAATGAGGTTCTCCGCGCGCGCCGTGAAGGTGAACGGCACCGCGAGCGACCGCGCCATCTCGACCCCGGCCGCGACCCGCTCGACGGCATGGTTGAAGTCGTAGATCTTCTCGCCGCTCCAGTCCTCGAGCGAGCCGCCGACCACGCCCGCCTCGGCGGCATCGCGCAGGATGGTGGCCGCCGCTCGCGGCTCGTCGGCATAGCCGTTCTCGAGATCGGCATTCACCGGCAGATCGGTCGCACCGGCGATCGCGCGGCAGTTCTCGAGGAGCTCGGCACGGCTCACCGAGCCCTCGCCATCGGCGCGGCCGAGCGCGTTCGACATGCCGAGGCTGGTGGTCGCCAGGGCCTCGAAGCCCAGCGACTGCAGGAGCTTTGCCGTCCCGGCATCCCACGGATTGGGCAGCAGCAGGATGCCCGGTCGCTCGTGCAGGTCCCGGAACAGGCGTCCCTTCTCGGCTTGTGAGCGCATCGATCCTCCCCGGTGATCGCCAAGCGTATCGCAGGGCATGGCGCGGAGCCATCGACGCCGCGAAGAGACGATGACGGACCGAAGCGGCCGAAAGTCTAGCGCACGAAGGTCATCGCGCGGTCGCGCAAAGTGCCGAAGCGCAGGGACATGAGGTCGAGCACGTAGTTCTGGTAGAGCTTCCACGGCCGCTTCGAGCCCTGCTTGGGCTGATGCTCGAGCGCGCGCTGGATGTAGCCCGACGAGAAGTTGACCCACGGCTCGGCCGCGAGCGTCGGATCGCTGTTGTGCGGCATGCAGTAGCGATAGCCCTTGCGGTCCATGCGATTGAGGAGCCGGCAGACATATTCGCAGACGAGGTCGGCTTTCAGCGTCCACGAGGCGTTGGTGTAGCCGAACACGGAGGCAAGGTTCGGCACGTCGGAGTACATCATGCCCTTGTAGATGAAGGTCTGCGACGGCTCGACCGCGCGGCCGTCGACC
>NZ_DATBFE010000091.1:0-26523 GCF_036558665.1 Reyranella sp.
ACAGCTTTTGCAGGTCGACTCCTTCGCCCCTGAGTCGTTCAGTCATTCCCGATCCTATCACTCACCGGTGGCGGCGACGCAGAGCGGGGCGACACGCCGGCCGTCGGCGTCGTACTTCCCGTCCCAAACCAGTTCCGCGCGCACGGGTCGGCGCGTCGCATCGAAGAACACAGTCGACAGTTCGGCAGGCTCATCGCCGAGGCAACTGGCAGCCATCGCCGCAAGCGCCATGGAAGTCGGGCTTTTGGCGAGCTGTCGCTCCGTCCCATTCATATCCGCCTGTCGTTTTCGATAATCTTGGAAGTTGTATGTATCTGAGCAGCTCGCGCCAGAGCTATTCAGAAAATTCGGCAGCGAAAGATGCGCGCCTCGCAGGCGATGCCCATGCCTTGGCCTGTGGTCAGGCGGCTTTCCGATCACGTCGTCCGCCGGCGGCCGCCATAGGCTCTGCCACCAGGCGCACGCCGAGCGCAGCGCAGACCTGGGCGATGGTGTCGAACCGGGGCGCGCTGCCGGGCCGCAGCGCCTTGTAGAGCGCCTCGCGCGTCACGCCCGCCTTCCCGGCGATCTCGGTCATGCCGCGCGCGCGAGCAATGTCGCCCAGCGCCGACGCGAGCAGCGCGCCGTCGCCCGCCTCGAGGATGTCGGTCAGATAGGCCGCGATCGCCTTCTCGTCGTCGAGATACGCCGCCGCATCGAACCGCGGCAGATCGCTCACCTTGATCTTCTTCTTCATGTCTCTCTCCGTGCCGTCTCATTCGATTTGCGCCGCCAGCGCGATCGCCCGCCGGATGTCCTTCGCCTGCGTCGCCTTCGAGCCGCCCGCCAGCAGCACGATCAGATTGCCGCTGCGCCGCGTGAAATAGACACGCCAACCCGGGCTGCGATGGATGCGTAGCTCCATCACACTGCCGCCCACCGACTTGGCGTCGCCCATCAAGCCCATCTCCAGACGCTTGATGCGGGCGGCTATCAGGCCGCGCGCCGCGGCGTCACGGAGCCCGTCGAGCCAGTCGGCGAACGAAGGAAGGACGCGGACTGAATACACACCGGATATGTAATCGTTCGATTACAAATTTCAAGAGGGAAGACAATGATGCTTTCATCTCCGCCACAGGCAACACGCAATGCCCGCCGCTGCCCCCTCCGAGACACATCGCTGCGATCCTCCCGAGCTGAGCGCCCTTTACCCCAGCAGCCCCAGCTCCGCCGCCCGCGTGCGCAGGCGCTTTTCACCCTCGAGATGCCGAACTCGCGGCCGACCCGTGAGAAATCAGGGTTATTCTGCCGCTCGCGGGACCCATTCCTCGACGACCGTGTTGGTCGCCGGGTCGAGGAGGCGCGTGCGGCGGAGGGCCAGCCCGTGCCGGGCCATGACCTGCTCGACGGTGGCGCGCTCGCCGACGCCCGGGAAGACCGGCCGGCCGCGCGGCACGCTGGCCGCGGTCCGCGTGAGATAGAAGGTGTCGTAGCCGATGGTGAGGAAGAGCTCGAACACGTCGGTGCCGCCCACCACGGCGAGCGTGCCGTTTTCGATCGCGAGCCGGCCCCACGCTTCCTCGAACGGCGTCGCGGCCGGGTTCCAGAGGAGGACCCGGGGATTGCCCGGATCGGGCACCAGCCGGTCGACGCGGCGCGTCAGGACGAGCCGGTGGCGGAACTTCGCCTTCGCGCCGCCCTCGGCCGAATGCCGGCCGTTGGCGACGGCCGAGGCGCGGTCGACCGCGGCCTGGTAGAACTGGTGGTCGGCCGGGATCCTGATCTCGTCGGGAAAGCGCCCGTCGGCCGTGGCGATCATCCCCTCGCGGGAAATCACGGCATAGCCTTCGATGCGGGGGCGGTTCACCGTCATGGCCGGCACGGTCTTGCCACGTTCCCAGCCTAGCGTACATCCACCGATCCATGCCAATCTGGATCCATGCCAGCCTGCCGGTGAGAGTCTGGCGGCAAGAGGTTCGACGCCATGCGTGCAGCCCTTTTTCTCGTCATCGGCCTCGTCCTGCTCACTGGACCGGCCCTGGCCGGCTCGCCGGGAGATCAGGGCGTCACCGTCCTGCGCGGCAGCTCGGCGCCGCCTCCCCCGCCGCCGGCGCCCAGCGCCGAGCCGACGATCGTCCAGCGCGAGATCTTCTACGCGCCCTATGCGAACTATCCGGCCTATCTGTGGCCGGGCGTCTTCGGGCCGGGTGTGGTGGTCACCGCGCCGCAACGGCCGGTCCGTCCGATGGTGCCCACGACCACCGTGCCCAACGGCTGGCCGCTGATCCAGACCCCGCTCTCCCAGCCACCGCGGCACTAGATCGGTCCTCGCGACGCGAAATCCGGCTCGCTGGCTGGCGCGCCCCGGGATTGCTAAGACGGCCGAACGCCAACGGCCATCACAGCAGGGAAGAACGCCCCATGTCCGATAGAGCTTCCGACGCCGTGCAGCGCTCCGCCCAGGGGCGGATCGGCATCCTCACCGTCAACAATCCGCCGGTGAACGCGCTCGCCGCCGCCGTGCGCGACGGCATCAAGGCCGGCGTCGAGGCGTTCGGCGGCGACCCGAATATCGACGCCATCGTGCTGATCGGCGGCGGCCGCACCTTCATCGCCGGCGCCGACATCCGCGAGTTCGGCAAGCCGCCACAGGGCGCCAACTTGAACGACGTGATCGCCGCGATGGAGAACTGCCCCAAGATCGTGGTGGCAGCGTTGCACGGCACGCCGCTGGGCGGCGGCCTCGAGACGGCGCTCGGCGCGCATTATCGCGTCGCGCTGCCGACCACGCGCGTCGGCCTGCCCGAGGTGCATCTCGGGTTGCTGCCGGGTGCGGGCGGCACGCAGCGCCTGCCGCGGCTGACCGGCGCCAAATACGCGCTCGATGCCATCCTCTCGGGCCGCCACATCCCGGCGCCCGAGGCCAAGAGCAAAGGCATCGTCGACGCGCTGGTCGAGGGCGACCTGCTGGCGGGCGCCGTGGCGCATGCGCAGATGCTGGTGGTGCAGAAGGCGCCGCGCCGGCGCGTGCGCGACCTCGCCGTGACCCTCGAATCGCCCGACCTCTTCAAGGATACCGAGAAGGCGATCGCCCGCCGCGCCCGCGGCTTCAAGGCGCCGTGGAATATCATCAAGTGTGTCCAGGCCGCCTGCGAGCTGTCGTTCGACGAGGGCATCAAGCGCGAGCGCGAGCTGTTCGTCGAGCTGGTGACGTCGCAGGAGTCGGCGGCGCAGCGCTACTACTTCTTCGCCGAGCGCGAGGCAGCGAAAGTCCTCGACGTGCCTTCGGACACGCCGCAGCGCGAGATCAGGAGCGCGGGCATCGTCGGTGCCGGCACCATGGGCGGCGGCATCGCCATGAACTTCGCCAATGCCGGCATTCCGGTGACCCTCCTCGAGGTGAAGCAGGAGGCGCTCGAGCGTGGGCTCAAGACCATCCGCACCAACTACGAGAACACCGCCAAGCGCGGCGGCATGAAGGCGGAGGACGTCGACAAGCGCATGGCCCTGATCAAGCCCACGCTCTCCTACGACGACCTGAAAGAGGCCGACGTCATCATAGAAGCGGTGTTCGAGACCATGGAGGTTAAGGAGGGCGTCTTCAAGAAGCTCGACGAGATCGCCAGGCCGGGCGCGGTGCTGGCCACCAACACGTCGGGCCTCGATGTGAACCAGATCGCCAACTACACGAAGCGACCCGGCGACGTGATCGGCATGCACTTCTTCTCGCCCGCCAACGTCATGAAACTGCTGGAGAACGTGCGCGGCAAGGCGACCCAAAAGGACGTGATCGCGACCGTGATGTCGCTCAGCAAGAAGATCGGCAAGATCCCGGTGCTGGTCGGCGTCTGCGAGGGCTTCGTCGGCAACCGCATGCTGCGCCAGCGCGGCGTGCAGTCGGCTTACATGCTGGAGGAAGGCGCCCTGCCCCAGCAGGTCGACAAGGTGATCTACGACTTCGGCTTCCCCATGGGTCCGTTCGCCATGAGCGACCTCGCCGGCAACGACGTCGGCTGGCGCATCCGCCAGGGCAAGAAGGAGAAGGAGCAGCGCAACGTCCGCTATACCGGCTACATCGCCGACGCGATCTGCGAGCTCGGCCGCTTCGGCCAGAAGACCGGCGCGGGCTATTACAAGTACGACCTGCCCGACCGCACGCCGATCCCCGATCCCGAGGTCGAGAAGATCATCGAGGACACGTCGAAGAAGCTCGGCATCACCCGCCGCGCCATCTCCGACCAGGAGATCCTCGAGCGCTGCCTCTATCCGATGGTGAACGAGGGCGCCAAGATCCTGGCCGAGGGCATGGCCCAGCGCTCGCTCGACATCGACGTGATCTGGGTCAACGGCTATGGCTGGCCGGTCTATCGCGGCGGCCCGATGTGGTGGGCCGACAACGTGGTCGGCCTCAAGACGGTCCACGACGCCCTGCTCAAGTACCGCGACGCTTCGGGCGACCCGTTCTGGGAGCCCGCTCCCCTTCTCAGGAAGCTCGTGCAGGACGGCAAGAAGTTCTCTACCGTCTGATCCGACACGCAGTGTCGCCCGGGGCCGAAGGCCGCGCTCGGGATGACACCGAAGCTGGTTCTACAAGGAGGAGATCCCCATGACTGATGCCGTCATCGTCTCGACCGCCCGCACGCCGATCGGAAAGGCCTTCCGCGGCATCTTCAATGACACGCACGGCGCTGACATGGGGGCGCACGTGATCAAGCATGCCGCCGAACGCGCCAAGGTCGACCTGGGCGAGGTCGAGGACGTGATCCTGGGTTGCGCCGCGCCGGAAGGCACGACCGGCTCCAATGTCGCGCGCGTGTCGGCGATCCGCGCCGGCGCCCCGGTCAGCGTCTCGGGCGTCACGGTCAACCGCTTCTGCAGCTCGGGCCTGCAGACCATCTCGATGGCCGCCCAGCGCGTGCTGGTCGACAAGGTGCCGGTGATGGTCGCGGGCGGCCTCGAATCGGTGTCGCTGGTGCAGGGTCCGCCGGGCGGCAACAAGAACCGGCTGGTCAATCCCTGGGTGCAGGAGCACTGCCCCGGCATCTACCATTCGATGATCCAGACCGCCGACACGGTGGCGGCGCGCTACAAGATCAGCCGCGAATACCAGGACGAATATTCGCTGCAGAGCCAGATGCGCACGGCGGCGGCGCAGCAGGCCGGCAGGTTCGACGACGAGATCGTGCCGATGGAGACCACGATGATCGTCACCGACAAGAACACCGGCGAGACCTCGAAGAAGACGGTGAAGCTCACCAAGGACGAGGGCAACCGGCCCGACACCAACATGGAGGGCCTCGCCAAGCTCCAGCCGGTGATGGGTCCGGACAAATGGATCACCGCCGGCAATGCGAGCCAGCTCTCAGACGGCGCCTCGGCGGCCGTCGTCATGAGCGATGCCGAAGCCGCCAGGCGCGGGCTGAAGCCGCTCGGCATCTACAAGGGCCTGGTCGTCGCCGGCTGCGAGCCCGATGAGATGGGCATCGGCCCGGTTTACGCGATACCCAAGCTGCTCAAGCGCTTCGGCCTCAAGATGGACGACATCGATCTCTGGGAGCTGAACGAGGCCTTCGCGGTGCAGGTGCTCTATTGCCGCGACAAGCTCGGCATTCCCAACGACAAGCTGAACGTCGACGGTGGCTCGATCTCGATCGGCCATCCGTTCGGCATGACCGGCGCGCGCTGCACCGGCCACGCCCTGATCGAAGGCCGCCGGCGCAAGGCCAAGAACGTCGTCGTCACGATGTGCATCGGCGGCGGCATGGGCGCCGCCGGCCTGTTCGAGGTCGTGCACTAGGCGTCGGCGACTGCCGGGGACGGGCGCTTCTCCCGATCGTCCTCGGTTCATTTACCCCTTGTCGGCAGTGGACGCGGCGGCGGGCCGCCAAGTGTGCGCGATGGCTTCCGCGCACGTCGGAACCTGAACCGACGCGCCGGGCTGCGATGGTACAACTCATCGACGGTGCATCCGGCCGGGCGGTAATGAAGGAGCGTCGGGATTTCGACGGCCGCGAGGCAATTCTTGCCGCCTCGCGTGCCCTTGCCGTCCTGCCCGGACGGCGGGCCGCCGGCCCGCAGCCGAGGAACAAAGCCAGGGAGGACAGACAGAAATGACAGCGATCGCCCATGCCTCTATTCCCGCCGACGATCCCAAACGCGTGGCCGAGGTGCTTGCCGAGATGATGAACGGCGAGGCCATGCCCTTCCCGCCCGCGGGCAAGGACGGATGGATGGCTTGGTCGGGTGACGGCGAGGTCGAGCTCGAGATCTCGCGCCGCGGCCTTGCCGTAACCCATGGCGAGACGCAGGCGGAGTGGCGGGCCGATGGCATCGCGCGGCGTTTCTCCGAGGTTCATCTGGCGATCTGCGTCGACCGCCCGGCAGCGGAGGTATTGGCCATAGCCAAGCGGGCGGGCTGGCCGGCTCGCTCCTGCGTGCGCGGTGGAGATGTCTTTCCGCTGACCGAGGTCTGGATCGAAGGTGCCTTCATGATCGAGGTGCTCGATCCCCAGCAGACTGCTCATTACCGCAAGGTGGTTACACCGGAGAATTGGAAGCGCTTCCTGAAAGAAATGGCCGCCGATTAGACGTTGCCATGCATATCGATTTCGCCAGCGCGGCAGTTCCGTGCCGCGCAAGGCCGCTTCGAGGAGCGGCAGCCGGTCGTTGCCCCAGAACATCCGCTGGCCGAGGAAGAAGGTGGGCACGCCGAAAGCGCCGCGCTGCTCGGCCTCGTCGATCAGCGCCTCGTGGCGCGCCCGCGTCTGCGGACCATCGAGATCACGGCGAAACCGGCCCTCTTCCAGCCCCAGCCGCGCGGGCAAGCCCGCGATCGTCGTGGCGTCGAGAACGCTGCCCTCGACGAAGGCGAGATGCAGCAGGAGCCGGCAGCATGCCACCAGCGCCCCTTGGTGATCCGCAGCAAGACAGGCCAGTGCCGAAAGGGTCGGATCGGCCGGCAGGGCGGGTTCGCGGAACGGGACCCGGTAGAGGGCGGCCCAGCTCTTCGCGTCGTATTCACGGTAGGTCCAATCATATTGCCCGCGGCCTGAACCAACCTGGAACGGATTGTCGCCCCGACGGCCGATCAGGAGGCCGCTGGCGATGGGTTTCCAGACGAAACGGCAACCATATTGGGCCTCGATCCGCCCGACCTGGCTTGCGGCAAGGTAGGAATAGCGGCTTGCGAGGCCGAGGTAGAAATCGACCGTGGCCATTCCCCGTCCGACTGCCAGCGTTTGCCGGGATTCACAATTTTGGCGAAATGACCTATAGTGCGTAAAGCCATTGTGAAATGGAACACAGGCTCATCGTCATGAGCGCCCGGGAAAAGATCAACGAGCTCATCGCCTTCGTTGCCGATCTGACCGATGTCGATCAGCGGCGCGCGTGCCTTGCCCAACTGGACCAGCTCCTGCTCGCGGAACGCCCGGCGCCGCGCGAACGTGCGCCGCTCGCGCTGATGGAAGTGTTCCGCCACAAGATAATGGCCGGCCGTTCGGAGTAGACGCTTCGGCGCCACCGGCTGGCACGGCCGCTCGTGACAAAGCTGTGTATCCGTTTCCTGTGCACTTCCCGGTACCTGCTGCGAGGCCTATCGTCCCGCGCAATGGGGTGCGGCCTTCGACAGCGAAAGGCCGCAGGGATGTGGAGTTCTTCCATGACGAGTCCAGCGGATCAGGGACGGTCTGCGGATGCATATGGGCTGCCGGCGCGGCACTCGTACGTCGATAGCATCTGCAAGTGGATTCTCCGGCTAGTACTGCCAGCAGTGCTCGGGCTCGGTGGCCTGCTGTTCTACTGGGTATGGCTGGACGGCGAGCGGACGATGGTGTTCTGGCGGGTGATCGGCATGATCCCCCTCACCGTCTCGTTCACGGCCATCGCGATCTGGGCGCTCCAGGCTTGGTTGCCGCCCGCCGAAAGCGATCAGCGCGAGCCCGAAATCCTTGTTGCCCGGCGCCCCGCCCATCGCGCACGCCGGCTGCGGCCGCCGCCGACCCTCATCGGATATTCCGCCGCAGATCCTCCTCATCCTTCCACATCATGAATTGCGGGCCGAGGTCGGCGATCCTGGTGGCGCCGATCTGGGCCATCGTGATGTCGATCTCGCGACGGAAGATCTGCAGCGCCTTCGCAGCACCCGCCGTGCCACCCGCCGTCACGCCATAGAGCGTCGGCCGGCCGACGAAGCAGAACCTGGCGCCAAGGCATAGCGCCACGATGGCATCCATGCCGCGGCGGATGCCGCCGTCGAACATCAGCGTCATCCTGTCCCCTACGGCGTCGCGGATCGCCGGCAGGACCTCGAGCGGCGACGGCGCGATATCGAGCTGCCGCGCGCCATGGTTCGAGACCATGATGCCATCGACACCCAGTGAATGGGCGCGCACCGCGTCGTCGGGATGCATGATGCCCTTCAGCACGAAGTTGCCCTTCCACAGCTCGCGATAGCGCTCGACATGCCTCCAGCTCATCGGCGCGCGATTCTGGTGGGCGACGAAGTCGGCCACGACCTCGGCGCTGGCATCCGATCCCGCATACCTGGCCCAGTTGTCGAACATCGGCGTGCCGTGCTGCAGCCACTCCACCATCCAGGCCGGATGGCGCAGCGCCTCGAACTTGGTCTTCCATGTAAGCTTGAGCGGGCGGCCCCAGCCGTTCCTCGTGTTGCGCTCGCGATTGGAGCCCTCGGGAACGTCGACGGTGAAGACCAGGGTCTTGAGGCCGGCGTCCGCCGAACGCCTGATCATGTCCTCCGACACGCTCTGATCCTTGGCGGAATAGAGCTGGTACCAGCCGTGATCGGGCGCCATCTTGCCGAGATCCTCGATCGAGGCGGTGCTCGAGCCCGACATGATGAAGGGCACATTGGCCTCGCGCGCGGCCTCGGCCAGCATCAGATCGGCGCCGCGCCGGAACAGACCGGCGAGGCCGGTCGGCGCGATGCCGATCGGGCTCGAATAGGTGCGGCCAAACAGGCTGGTCGACTGGTCGCGAACCGACACATCGACCAGGTAGCGTGGCACGATGCGCGCCTTGCGAAAGGCCTGTTCGTTGGTGACGAGACCCACTTCGTCGTCGGTGCCGCCCTCGATGAAATCATACGCGATCTTGGGCAGGCGCTTCTTCGCCAGCTTACGCAAATCCTCGATATTGACTACGCCGTCCATGCGTTCTCTCCCATGGCGTGGATTTTGGCGCGCTTTGAAGCACCGGGCCACAATGTTAAATGGATCGCCATGCAAATCAGACACGCGCAAACGACCGGCTAGGCCGCGGGCGGCGCACCACGCATGACGAGAAGCCGCCTTGGGTCTCATCCTTCACCACTACGATTTCTCGAACTTCGCCGAGAAGGCCCGGTTGATGCTGGGCTTCAAGGGCCTCGCGTGGCGGGGGATCGAGCAGCCACCGATTGCCCCCAAGCCAAATCTGACGCCGCTCACCGGCGGCTATCGGCGCATTCCGGTCCTGCAGGAAGGCGCCGACCTCTGGTGTGATACGCGGCTGATCGCGCGCGAGCTCGAGCGGCGCGTTGCCATGCCGACCCTCTTCCCGCCCGAGACGATGGGAGCCGCCCAGGCGATCGCCTGGTGGGCGGAGCATCAGCTCATGCGTCCAATGGCCCTTTATGTATCGGGCATCAACGCCGACCACATGCCGGCGGGTCTGCACGAGGATCGCGCACGCATCCATGGCGTGCCTGTGCCCTCCATCGAGGCCGTGCGCGCGGCAGCCCTGCGCAATCTGCCGCTCGTCAGGCCGCAGCTTGCGTGGCTGGCCGACATGCTGAAGGACGGGCGTGGCTATCTGCTGGGCGAGCGGCCCTGCATCGCCGACTTCGCCTGCTATCACGTCGTCTGGTTCCTGCGCGGCCGCGAGATCGACTGCCGGGCCGAGCTCGAGCCATATCCGAGGCTGATCGCCTGGCGCGACCGCATGGCGAGTATCGGGCATGGACAGCGCACCGATGGCGCACCGGAGGAAGGGCTCGCGGTCGCGCGTGCGTCAAGGCCCGCGCCGCCGCGGCCACCCCATCCCCTGGATGGCGATCCGTGTCCCGGCGAGCGCGCCCGCGTTCGGGCCGCCGACAATGCCAGAAACTGGATCGAGGGCGAGGTGTTGTTCGTCGACGACCACGAGATTTCGCTGCTGCGCTCGGATCCCCGGGTGGGGGACGTCGCGGTGCATTTTCCGCGGCTCGGCTACGATTGGCGGCGGACCAGGTGACTGCTGTCCCTGCACCGGGCCTCAATAAAGCAGGGTGTAGATCTCGCGCTCCTCGCGGACGCCGCGCAGGCCGTGGCGGCCCACCGACATCAGGCGACCGGACTTGAGCCCGGCCGTTGCCGCGAGTTCGGCGGAGACCAGAACTCTTCGGCCAAGCGGCGCACAAAGTGCCTCGATGCGCGAGACCTCGTTCACGGCGGGGCCGATCATCGTGAAATCGAGCCGGTCGACGGCGCCGACATTGCCGAACAGCACATCGCCGACATGCAACGCGAGATCGACCGTCGCCCGCAGCTTGCCGGCAGCCAGTCGCGTCACGTTGAGCGCATCGATCGCCCGCGTCGCGGCCGCCGCGGCATCGAGCGCCTGCCGGCAACTCTCCATGCGGTTTCCCTCCTCGAGCGGGAGGGTCGCCAGCATGCCATCGCCGACGAACTTCAGCACCTGGCCGCCATGCTCACGCAGTGATGCCGTCAGCGTCTCGAAGACATCGTTGAGCAGGTCCACGAGATCGTGAGCGGGTGCCGCATCGGCGATCGTGGTAAAGCCCCGGATGTCAGCATACCAGAGCACCGCGCTTCGGCTTTCGACAGATCCGCGCCCGACCTCGCCGGCACGCACACGCTGGCCGGCATCCTCGCCAAGATAGACCTCCAACAGCCGTGATGCGTTGATCTGGCCGGCACGCGCCTTCATCGCCAGCGCCAGAGCAGGCAGCACCGCGTGCAGCAGGCCGGCATCGCCCTCTCCGAAGCCGTCCGGGCGATCCGTCATGAAGGAGTAGACGACGCCCAGACCAGAGGAGGCACCGCTCTTGCGGCGAGAGTCGAACAGCTCGGCCAGGTAGTCGGTGGCGCCGGCGGCGAAGAACCGTTCAAGCGCCGGAAAATCGCGCTCCTGCGGGCCCCGGGCAAGGTGACGCCGGATGCAGGGGTTGGCCTCGCCTGCCTCGGCCCGCTTTGCCAGATGATGGAAGACGCCGCCGGTCCAGCTTGGTGTCACCGCATGCCCATGGCCATACTGGGCGAGCTTGATGAATGTCAGACCGCGCTGCCAGGTGAAGCCGAAGCCCCACCATTGGGGATGCAGTGTCTCCACGGCCGCGTAGGCGCGCCAGAGCGGGACCCCCATGGCCGACAGGCGCTGGCAGAAGCCGGCAAACAGGTCGTGCGCGGTCGCGCCACAGAGACCTTGATCCACTGCCCAGCGGTGCAGTTCGATGCGCTGGCCCAGCGGATCGGCGACGCCGTGCGCGATGACAGGGATTGAGAGCGGAGTGGAGACGAATTGCGGCATGCCGCCTCTACTCGGCGACCGCCTCTCCGGAGCCGCCGAATTCGGCCGGAAAGTCCTTGAGCTTGGGCAGGCCGTCCTTCATGGGCAATACGGTCTCGGCATAGTTGACGTGAACGCCGGGCTCGAAGGCGAGCGCTGGAAGGGTCGCGGCGAAGATATCGACAAGGCCAAGTGGCGGATGAAGCGTCATCAGGTGACCGCCGCACTCCTTGCAGTACTTTCGCTGGCTGAGCGAGGTCTTCTGAAAGGTGGCGATGCTCTCGGCGCCCGAGATGATGCGCACCGCCTCGGGACTCCATAGAGTGAAGGCGTTGACTGGGCCGCCCGACCACGAGCGACAGGATCGACAATGGCAATAGCCCATGGCCTCCGGCTTGCCTTCGACCTCGAGCTTGACCGCGCCGCAGAAGCAGGTGCCTACGTGAGCCATGGCATTCTCCTTGAATTGGCCGGCACCGCGGCGGCACGAGGCCGTCCCGCGGCGACCGGTGGTCGGGGGTGTCGACGGCGCGCAACCTGCCTTGACATCGACCGGCAGTCACGCCGGTAATGCTCGACCCGTGGCTGCAAAATTGCAGGCGAGGCAAAGCCCATGATAGATTCACGGCCATGAACTGGGACGATCTCCGCATCATCGCCGCGGTCCGCGACGAAGGCACGTATGCCGCCGCCGGTGCGCGGCTGCGAATCGACGAGACGACCGTCGCGCGGCGCATGGCGCGTATCCAGGCGTCGCTTGGCGTGGCCTTGTTCAACGCTGTGGACGGCACGCGCAAGCCGACGACGCACTGCGAAGCGGTCCTTTCTCACGTGCACGCCATCGCCCGGCATGTCGCCGAGATCGGTCATGTCGGCAAGATGGTCCAAGGGCCGATCGGCAAGTTCAGGCTCGCGTCGACCACCTCGATTGCCGAGCAGATCCTGGCGCCGCACTCGGCGAGCCTGCTGACGGCGAATCCCGGATTGAGCCTCGAGTTCATGACTTCGAGAGGCAATGTGAATTTCTCCCGCTGGGAGGCCGATCTCGCGATCCGGCTGCGCAAGCCCGACAAGGGCGACTTCACGATCACCAAGCTTGTGGACATGCGCCTCTATTTCTTCGAGCCGGCCGTATGGAGCGGCGCGATCGATCCTCTGGTTTGCCGCTTTCCCGAGGAGCTGGACCACACGCCCGATGCACGATATCTCGCCGCACGGGGGCTGGACGCGAAGGCGCGCTTCAAGACCGGCGACTATCGCGTGATGCGCGAACTCATCAAGAGTCACGCGGCGATGGGCGTCCTGCCAGATTATCTGTGCGGGAATCTCCTGAAGGACGTAAAACTGCGCATCACGCCGCTGCCGACCCGACGCGACGTATGGCTTCTCGTCCAGAACCATCTCAAGCGCGATCCCGCCACCCGTCTGCTGATCGAGTGGGTGCGCGACTGCTTCGCCAGAACCTGGCCCGCCGAGCAATGAGCCAGCGCTACGGCCGCGCCGCGAACCGTCCGATGCCCAGGCCGTCGATCGGCACGTTCGTGGCCCCGGTCGCGATCAGCTCGGCCATCATGGCGCCGGCGCCGGGTCCGAGCTGGAAGCCGTGGGCAGAAAAGCCGAACTGGTGATAGACGCCTTCCGATGTCACGCTCGGCCCGACGACGGGAATTTCGTCGGGCATGCGCGCCTCGATTCCGGCCCAGGCTCGCACGATGGTGGCGGCCCGCATCACCGGAAACAGCTCCCACACCGTGCGCGCCGAGACGGCAAGCTTTCCCCAGTCGAGCACGGTCCGGTTCTGGTCGCGGAGCGGCCGGGCGCGGTGACCACCGCCGATCACTACCGTACCGTTGTCGAGCTGCTTGAACGAAAGCTTGCGCCCGCGCAGGATCACCACCGGCTCGATGAAGGCCGGCAAGCGGCTGGTGACCATCAGCATGGGCGCGATGACTTCGAGTGGTACCGGCTCGCCCAGCATGGCCGCGATCCGGTCGGCCCACGCGCCGGCGGCGTTCACCACCCTGGGCGCTTCGATCGGACCGTCGCTGGTCTCGACGCGCCACCCGCCTCCGGCCCGTGCAATCGCCGTGACGGCCACGCCTTCGAGGACTTGTGCGCCCTTCTCGATCGCGCGCTTGCGAAAGGCTTGCGTGGTGCGGAAAGGATCGGCCGCGCCGTCGCGTCGTGACACGATGCCGCCCGGACAGTAGTCGGATACCGCCGGAACGAGCCGCCTCAGCTCTGCCTCGCCGATCAGCTCCTCGTGGGTGAAGCCCTTCAATCGAAGATCGTCGACGCGAGCCCGGAATCCCGCGAACTCGACCTCGCTCTCTGCCACCAGTACGGTGCCATGGCTTGCAAAGCCGCAATCGTCGCCGACCAGTTCCTCGATATGTTCCCAGATCGCCATGGAGGAGATCGAGAGCGGAATCTCCGCGATGTCGCGCGCGAGCTGCCGCACGCCGCCGGCGTTCACGCCCGAGGCATGACGGCCGGCATAGTCCTTCTCCACCACAATCGTCTTCAGGCCACGCAGCGCAAGATGGAGCGCCGTCGAACAGCCATGCAGGCCGCCGCCGATCACGATCACGTCGGCGGTGCGGGCCATCCTACCGTTCCACTGCCTTGCGTTCGGCCTCGCTGATCGGCAGCGAGGCGAGTTCGGCCAGGGTGATAGGCTTCACCGGTGGGCGCAGCCGGTAGTAGCCGACTTCGCCAGGACGCGTGCGCCGCTCGGCGGCGATCAACTCCGTCACGGTGAGACCGCAGAGCCTGCCCTGGCACGGGCCCATGCCGCAGCGCAGGAAGGCTTTCATCTGGTTCGGGCCTTCGCAGCCGATGGCGGCCATGCCGCGGATTTGCCCGGATGTCACCTCCTCGCAGCGGCAGGCGATCGTCTCGCCCTCGGGCAGGCGGAACGCGTCGGCCGGTCGATAGAGCGTATCGAGGAAACCGCGTCCGAGTTCCTCGCGCTGCAGCCTCTGACGCACGCTTTGCGGATCGGGCACCGAGACTGCGGGCTTCAGCGCGCGCACTGCGGCAATGGCGGCGAGCCGGCCGCGCTCCGCGGCGGCCGTTCCGCCGGCAATGCCGGCGCCGTCGCCGGCCACGGCGATGCCCGAGACGGTGCTGGTGAAGTCGACATCGAGCACGGGCTCGAAGCAAAGCTGGCGTTCGTTCCAGCGATGCACCGCACCCGCGGCATTCGCGAGGTTCACATTCGGCACGACGCCCTGATGCAGGAGCAGCAGATCGGCTCTCCGCCGATGTTCCTTGCCGTGCGAGACGTAGTCCACTTCCTGGAGCCTGTCCTCCCCCCGCGCGGCCAGACGCTCGATCGGGATCACAGGTACTTTGCCCTTCACCTCGCGCAGGAGTGCGAGGCCCTTCGACCAGTAGGGCGACAGGAGGAAGTCGGGCAGATGCGGCAAGGCGCGCAGCCAGTTGCCGCGCGGCGTCGTCTCGAGGATCGCCTCGATCGCGGCTCCCGCCCGCAACAACTGCGCCGCCAGCAGCCACAGAAGCGGCCCGCAGCCTGCCAGAAGGGTGCGGCCGCCGGGCACCAGTCCCTGTGCCTTGAGCACCGTCTGCGCCGCGCCCGCCGTCATGACTCCGGGCAAGGTCCAGCCGGGAATGGGAAACGGCCGCTCCAGCGATCCGGTGGCAACGATCACGCGCTGCGCCTGGATCATCCGCACCTGACCGGCGATGGCGACGCCCACCTGGCGTGACGGATCGAGGCTCCAGACGGTAGCGCCGTTCACGATCGTCGCGCCGCTTGCCGTCGCCTCGGCCGCGAGCGCGGTGCCGGCCCAGTAGTCCTCGCCCAGCACCGCTCTGTCCTTGATCGGCGTCGAGGTGATGCCCCGATAGATTTGCCCGCCGATGCCCGGATTCTCGTCGAACAGCACGGTCGACACGCCAGCGCGCGCGGCGAGCGCCGCGGCGGCGAGCCCCGCCGGCCCGCCGCCGACGACGACAAGATCATAGGAGGAGGCAAGATCGGGGGCCCGGGTCATCGCCCGGCCTCGCGCTTGCCTTGCTGTGTCTCGATGCGCATGCCGTCGCGCACGGGCACGAGACAGCCCTGCCGGCTGCCGACACCGTCGATGGTCACGAGGCACTCGAAGCAGACGCCCATCAGGCAGTAGGGCGCGCGTGACGCACCTGAAACAGGCGTGGTGCGGCAATGCTCGATGCCGGCAGCCAGCATGGCCGCGGCCACCGTATCGCCCGACTGCGCGCGGACGGCCTTGCCGTCGATCTCGATGGTGATGGCGCTGCCGGTCTCACCCAGCCTCTTGAACATGGAACCTCCGCGCGCTGAAGGGAGCGACCAGCGTCTTGTCGAGGGCGCCGCGCGCGATCATCGGCGCCACCGTGAGCGCGTGATTGGCCGCCAGCGTAACCCCCGAATGGCAGCAGAGCACGTAGGCGCCCGGATGCGTCTCGGACTCGTCGTAGATCGGAAAGCCGTCCCGGGTCATGACCCGGATGGCGCTCCAGGTGCGCACCACGTTGACATTGGCCAGCAGCGGGAACATGCGCACCGCGCGCTCGGCTTCGGTGGCGCTGACGCCCAACGTCAGGCCGGCCGGATCGGTGCTTTCCTCCTTGGAGTCGCCGATCATCACCGTACCCTCGTCGGTCTGGCGCAGCGTGACCACCGGGTAGTCGAGGAACGGCCGCAGGCGCTCGGTAACGACGATCTGGCCGCGCTCGGGCTTCATCGGCGCTTCGAGCCCGACCATCGGCGCCAGCCGCATGTTGGCATTGCCGGCGGCGAGCGCGACGCGGCCGGCCCGCACTTCACCCTGCGCCGTGGTGAGGTGAAACTCGCCGCCTTTGCGCTCGATATTCTCCACCCGATGGCTGGCAAGGTATTTGACGCCGCGCGCCTGGATCGCCGTGTGCAAAGTCCGGAAGAGGCGCAGCGAATTGACGTGGCCATCGAGCGGGCAATAGCTCGCGCCGACGACCTCGCGGCCGATATCGGGCAGCATCCGCGCCACCTGGCCATGGTCGAGGATCTCGGTGCTGTAACCGACGATGCCGGGCTGGTTGTGCAGACGCTTCAGCGTATTGGCCCGCGCCTCCAGCTCCCGCTCCGACAACGCGAGATGGAAACCACCCGGCCGCTGGAAGCAGGCATCGAGGCCGGTCTCTTCCTTGAGGGTCGCGGCGAACGCCGCCCAGGCGTCGGAGGACCGGACCGTCCAGGCGGCATAGGCCGGAAGCCCCAGCCCCTTGCTCTGAACCCACACGAGCGCGAAGTTGCCGCGGCTCGCGCGCACCGCACCGTCGCCCTCGTCGAGCAAGGCCACACGGCAGCCTTCGCGTGCGAGACCCCACGCTGTCGCCGCGCCGACCAACCCGCCGCCCACGACGGCAACATCGTAGCCGCTAGCCGGCATCGGTGCCGCTCCTTCCGACAAGCAGCCGTTCGAGCCCGTAGATGCGGTCGAGGACCACCAGGGCGACGACGGTCACGGCGATCACGCAGGCCGACACCGACGTCACCAGCGGATCGATATTGTCCTGGATGTAGAGGAACATGCGCACCGGCAAAGTCTCCGTGCCGGGTGCCGCCACGAACACCGTCATGGTCACTTCGTCGAAGGAATTGATGAAGGCGAGCGCCCAGCCGCTCACCAGTCCGGGCAGGACCAGCGGCAAGACGATGCGCTTCACCACTGTCCATTCCGAGGCGCCGAGCGAGACCGCGGCATGCTCGATCGCGCGGTCGAGGCCGACCGCCGAGGCCAGCGTCAGCCTCAGCGCGAACGGGAAGATGATCACGATGTGCGCCAGCACCAGACCCGTGAAGGTTCCACCGAGACCGACCTCGGTGAAGAAGCGCAGGAAGGCGATGCCCAGCACCACGTTCGGAATCATGAGCGGCGACATGAAGAGCGCCGTGAAGGTCTCGCGGCCGGCGAAACGATGATGGGCAATGGCGAGCGCGGCTGGCACGGAGATGGCGACGGCGATCGCGGACGACAGCGCGCCAAGCCCGATGCTGCGCCAGAAGGCGGAGACGAACTCGGGATAGCGCGCGATGGCGTGGAACCAGCGGAGCGACCAATGATGGGTGGGAAACGACAGGTAACCCTCGGGCGTGAAGGCGACCCAGCACACGACCACGATCGGCGCCAGCGTGAAGATCACGAACAGCGCATGGTAGCAAAGAGCGAGCGGGCCGTTGCGACTCATCCGAATACCTGCGCGTAGCGGCGCTCGACCCAGCGATTGACGCCGAACACGATCAGCATCAGCGCCGCCAGGAGCAGCACGGCAACCGTGGCGCCGAGCGGCCAGTTGAGGGTGTTCAGGAACTCGTCGTAGGCAAGCGTGGAGGCGACCTTGAGCCGCCGGCCGCCGATGATGGCGGGCGTGGCGAAGGCCGACGCCGCGAGCGCGAAGACGATGACCGCCCCCGACAGGATGCCGGGCATGGCTTGCGGCGCTACGATGCGACGCAGGACGGTGAAGGGCCCCGCCCCCAATGCAATGGCGGCGTTCTCGATCTGGGGGTCGAGGCGCTGCAACGCCGCCCATACCGCGAGCACCATGTAGGGCATCAGAACGTGCGTCAGCGCCACCACGATGCCGGTCTCGGTGAACATGAAGGGCAGCGGCGCCGAGATCAGCCCGAGCGACAGCAGAATGGAGTTGACCAGGCCCGACCTGCCGCCGAACAGCAGTGCCCAGCCGAGCGTGCGCGCCACGACCGAGATCAGGAGCGGGCCCAGGATGACCAGCAGGAAGAGGCCGCGCCAGGGGCGCTTCATGCGGTTCAGGATGTAGGCTTCCGGTGCGCCGAAGACGACCGACAACAGCGTCACCAGAAGGGCGATGCGGAAGGTCCGCCAGAACATCTCGCCGTAGTAGGAATCGGAAAAGACCTCGCGCCAGTTCTTGAAGATGAAGACGGGCACGATGCCCTTGTACTGGCCCCAATCGTGGAAGCTCAACGCCACCGTCATGCCGAGCGGCACGATGACGACTGCTGCGAACAGCAGCAGAGCGGGAAAGCTGAGGAGATAGGGCGCAATCTTCATCTAGTCACCACGCCAGATGCACCGCCGCGCCTTCGGCCGGCATCGCCTCGCCGGTGTTCTGGCGGATGACGGTGATCAGGGCTTGCGATGTCTCGACCTGGTAGAGCCAGTGGTTGCCCTGGAAGATGCGGGTGCGAATGGTACCGGCGAGGCCGGTGGCGGCGAACGAGATCCGCTCCGGCCGCACCGCGATGCCGTTCACCAGATTGGTCTTGCCGAGGAAGTTCGCCACGAACGGCGTCGCCGGCCGTTCGTAGGCCTCGTGCGGCGGTCCGATCTGCTCGGCGCGGCCCCGGTTCATCACCACGATGCGGTCGGACAGCGCCATCGCTTCGGCCTGATCGTGCGTCACCAGGATGGTGGTTGTGCCGACCGAGCGCTGGATCTGCCGCAGCTCGATCTGCATCTCCTCGCGCAGCTTGGCGTCGAGATTGGAGAGCGGCTCGTCGAGCAGCAGGATGCGCGGCCGGATCACCAGCGCGCGAGCCAGAGCCACGCGCTGCTGCTGGCCGCCGGAAAGCTGCCGCGGGAAACGCTGGGCGAAGCTTCCCAGTCCGACCAGATCGAGCGTCTCGCCGACGCGTCGCGTGCGCTCGGCTGCAGCCACGCCCTGCATCTCGAGCCCGAACGAGACGTTTTGCGCCACGGTCATGTGCGGGAATAGCGCGTAGCTCTGGAACACCACGCCCAGTCCGCGCTGCGCCGGCTTCACCACCAGGAGATCGCGCTCCTCCAGCCTGATCGCGCCCGACGTCGGCTCGACGAAACCCGCGATCATCTGCAGGGTCGTCGTCTTGCCGCAGCCGGAAGGACCGAGGAGCGAGACGAACTCGCCCTTCTCGACGCCGAGCCACAGCCCGTCGACGGCGGTCTGTTGCCCGAATCGCTTGGTGAGATTCTCGAGCTCGAGGAACGCCAATCGCCTAGCGCTCCACCTCGCGGTTCCAGCGCTTGGTCCATTCGTCGCGATGGGCGTTGATCGTGTCCCAGTCGGGATTGATCAGCTTGGCCGCCCTGTCGCCGACCGGCGCCATCCGGGCGAGCTCCGGCGGAACCTCGACCTTCTTGTTCACCGGGCCGTAGCCATAATCCTTGAGCAGGATGAGCTGCAATTTGGGTTGCAGCATCGCCTCGATGAACTGCGAGGCAAGCGGCGAGGCATTGGCCCTGGCGACCGGGCAGGCCGAGGCGAGCAGCGTCACCGCGCCTTCCTTCGGGTACACGAAATCGACCGGGAAGCCCGTGTTGGCGAACGACTGGACGCGGCCGGAGCCCCAGACCGCCAGCAGCCCTTGGCCCGACTCGAACAGTTCCGTCATCTTGCCCGGCGACGGCTCATAGGCCAGAACGTTGGGATTGACGTCGGCCTTCATCACCTTGAAGCCCGGCTCGATGTCCTTCTCGCCGCCGCCATTCAGCCGCGCGAACATGACCAGCGTATAGAGACCATAGGTGTTGTTGATCGGCGGAATGACGATCGTCTTCCTGTATTTGGGATCCTTCAGATCGTTCCACGAGGTGGGCGCGGCCCAGCTTTTCTCCTTGAAGACTTTGGTATTGTACATCAGTCCCGTCGCAACGAGGCCGATGGCAACGGCCTTGTCGTCCTTGAAGCGCGCGCTGGGATAGAGATCGTCGCCAGGCAGACCGGCGATCTTGCCGCAGAAGCCGAGCTGGATCGCCTGGTACATCGGTCCGTCGTCGACGATCGCGACGTCGATCACCTGGTTGGCCTTCTGCGCCTGCAGCTTGGCCAGCGTGTCAGTCGAATTGCCGGCGACGTACTCGACCTTCACCTTGTGCGCCTTCTCGAAGTCGGGAATGACTTCCTTGCGCATGGTCTGCTCGAACGAGCCGCCATAGCCCGCGACAGTGAGCGTCTGCTGTGCCGACGCCGATGCCGCGTCCCAAAGCACGATCAAGGCTGCAATAGCCAGTAGCGGTGCCGAACGTCCCATCGCCCCTCCTGTCGGCCGACCCCTTGTCGACCGGCCGGCAATGCTTCCCGCCCGCCATCCGGTCGTCAAATTCGGATTTGCGCCCCGCCTCATAACAAAATGTTATAAAGCCCCATGCGTGGCCTCAATCCCCGCCAGATCGAAGCCTTTCGCGCCGTCGTGCTCACGGGCGGCGTCGGTGCCGCGGCCAAGCTGATCAACGTGACCCAACCGGCAGTCAGCCGCCTGATCCGCGACCTGCAGCACCATCTCGGTCTCACCCTGTTCGAGCGGCGCGGCACCGGACTGGTGCCGACCAGCGAGGCGCTGTCGCTCTATGCCGAGGTGGAGCGCGCGTTCGTCGGCCTCGAGCGGATCGCCGAGACGGCGGCCGAGTTGCGCACGCGCCGCGCCGGCTACCTGCGCATCGCCGCCCTGCCGGCGCTCGCCAACGGCTTCCTGCCGCGCTTCGTAGGACGATTTCTCGCCGAGCGGCCCAAGCTCAACATCGGACTGTCGGGTCTGGTGTCGCATGCCGTCGTTACCGCGGTGGCCCAGGGACAGTGCGATCTCGGCTTCGCCGAGGCCTCGATCGAGCATGCTGCCGTCCAGCTCGAGCGCATGCCCACCGTGCCCTTCGTGGCCGTGCTGCCCCAGGGGCACCGGCTCGTGCGCAAGACGAAGCTCGGGCCGCGGGATTTCGAGGGTGAGAACTTCATCTCGCTCGGTCCCTCGACGGTATCACGCTTTCGCATCGACCATGTCTTCAGCGAGCATGGCGTTACACGCGTCATGCGCATCGAGACCCCGCTGTCGGAGATCGCCTGCGCACTCGCAGGCTCGGGCGTCGGTGTGGCGCTCTGCGAGCCCTTCACGGCGACCGAGTATGACTCGCGCGGCATCGTCGCGCGGCCGTTCGAGCCGCGGATCGATTTCGAGTTCGCGGTCCTCTACGCCGCCCACCGCACGGTGACGCCGGTGGCGCGCGAGTTCATCGACGGCTTCAAGGCGCATGTCGGAGCGTTCCTGCGCGAACGCCGGTTCGCCCACGCGCGGCCTACCGCGCCAGCAAGAAGGTGAGCTCGTGTTTGTTGTGATGCAGATGCATCACCCGGGCGCCCGCGATTGCGGCAAAGGCGGCCGCTGATTCGTGATCGGTGGCGCCCTGGAACTTGATAGTGCAGACGAAATTCCTGGCCAGCGCCGAGCCGCGCCAGCGCTCGACCAGGCGCAGCAAGCGCGCCGGATAGCAAATGACGTCGGAAAAGAGCCAATCGACCGGCCCGATGGCTTCCGGCGCCAGCGCAAACGCACTTTCGCCACGCCATTCCACGCCGGGCATTGCCGCGATCTGCGGATCAAGCGGCGCCTTGTCGACCGCCACGACGCTGGCGCCGAGCCTCGCGAGAACGTAGGTCCAGCCACCGGGCGAGGCGCCGAGATCGACACAGCGCTCGCCTGGCTGCGGCCAGCGACGCAGGCGCACCAGCGCCTCCCAGAGCTTGAGGTAGGCGCGACTCGGCGGCCCCGTCCTGTCCTCGACGAACGTCACCTCGCCATTGGGAAAGGCAGAGCTGCACCGCGCCGCGGCCAACAACCGATCGGGTGCGAGCAGCGTCCATGAACCGAGCGGCACCGTCGGAGCAGCTGCCGGAAAGACGATGGGCTTCGCCGACACGTGCGGCAGGCGCTCCTGGATCAGCATGCCGCGACGATGATGGAGCGGCGCATATACCGCCCAGTTGCGCTGTATCGCCCGCAGGGTTCTGGCTGCCTCGCCGATCGAGGGGACCGGCAGCTCGAGGCAGTCGTGCCAGATATTGGCGGCCCAGGCGGCCGGCACCGCGGGCGCATCGCAAATGACGAGTCGCCCATGCCGTCCGCGAATGGCGGCCCCGGCACGGCTCAGCTCCTCCAGGAGCTGTGGTTCGAACCCCTCGGCAGCAAGGTAGGCGGTGGTCATTCCTTCAGGAAGGCGTCAAGCGTCGCCAGATGGCGCCGTTTGACGGCCTCGTCGCAAAAGGCGGCCTCGAAGCTGTTGCGGGCCAGGATAACGATCTCCTCCCTGGTGAGATCGAGCGCGTGCTGGACGGCCACGAAGTTCTCCGCCACATAGCCGCCGAAATACGCCGGATCGTCGGAATTCACGGTCGCCTTCAGGCCGGCCTGCAGCATGCGGCGAAGCGGATGCGCCCTCATCTCGGGCACGACGCATAGCCGCAGATTCGACAGCGGACAGACCGTCAGCGGCATCTTCATGGCGGCAAGCCGGGCGGTCAGCGCCGGATCGTCGAGCGCGCGGTTCCCATGATCGACGCGGCTGACGCCGAGCAGATCCAGCGCCTCACGGACATAGTCGGCCGGGCCCTCCTCGCCGGCATGCGCCACGGTCGGCAGTCCGAGTTGGCGGGCGCGCGCAAACACGCGCTGGAACTTCGACGGAGGATGGCCAGTTTCGGACGAATCGAGGCCAACGCCGATCAGGCGCTCGCGCCAGGGCAAGGCCTCGTCCAGCGTTCGCTCGGCGCTCGCCTCGTCGAGATGGCGGAGAAAGCACATGATCAAGCCGCCGGTAATGCCGAGCTTGCGCTCTCCGTCACGCAAGGCGCGCCACAGTCCTTCCATCACCGTCGCGAAAGCCACACCGCGCGACGTATGGCCCTGTGGATCGAAGAAGATCTCGCAATGCCGCACGTTCTGCGCGGCCGCGCGATTCAAATAGGCTGTCGCGAGATCATAGAAGTCCTGTTCCCGCACGAGCACGCTCATGCCCCGATAGTAGAGGTCGAGAAAGTCCTGCAGCCTGGTGAAGCGGTAGGCCGCCCGTACGGCGTCGACACTCCGGTAAGGCAAGTCGACGCCGTTGCGCTCGGCGAGCGCCAGCATCATTTCAGGTTCGAGGCTGCCTTCGATGTGGATGTGCAGCTCGGCCTTGGGGAGGCGGGTGACGAAGGCATCGAGGTCGGTCATGCAGTGCAACCTATCACTTCAGCCGGCGTTCGGGAGACAGAGGTCAGGGCAGACTAAATGCGGGGTCCTTTCACGGAGCGTTTTATGGCCAAGGAATCGATGTCACAGCGCAAGACGACCGGGCGCGTGATGCACGAGTTCGCACACGGCGAATTGAAGAGCGGCCGCGGCGGCAAAGGCGGCAAGGTCAAGAGCCGCCGGCAGGCCATCGCGATCGCTCTCAAGGAAGCGGGTGCCTCGAAGTACCAGAGCAAGGGCGAGAACAAGCGCAACCTCGAGAGAACCAAGCGCAAGGAGTCCGAAGGCAAGACCTATCAGCAGGAACGTGAAGGCAGGAGCCATGTCGGCTCCCGCGGCCGACGCGAGAGCAGCCGTGCCATGGGCGGCAAGAACGCCAAGACCACGACGCGCCGTGGCCGTCACGCGGCCGCCGCGCGCAAGCACCGCAACACGGCCCGCAAGTCGACCAGCCGCCACAGCTCGTCACATCGCCGCAAGAGCACGTCGCGGCGCCGCCGGGCGGCTTGATCCTTCGGGGACCGCGGGCACTGGCGCCGCGCGGGTCCGGGAGACTTTCAATCCCTTTGCCGGCCGTCTAACCTCCGTCCAATACGGAGGAATTCATGGCAAAGTTCGGCATCGGTCAATCGGTTCGCAGGGTTGAGGATCCGCGCCTGCTGACGGGCGGTGGGCGCTACACCGACGACACCAGGCTTTCGACGCCCGCGGCGCGGCTCTACGTGCTGCGTTCCCCCCATGCTCATGCCGACATCCGGAAGATCGACACGACGGCGGCGAACAAGGCGGCGGGCGTCCTGCTCGTCTTCACGGGCGAGGATGTGAAAAAGGCCGGCTTCGGCGACCTGCCCTGCCTGGTGCCGATCGACAATCGCGACGGCACCTCCCGCGCCGACACGCCGCGCCCGATGCTGGCGCAGGGTCGCGTGCGACATGTCGGCGATCCGGTGGCGATGGTGGTCGCGGAGACCCTCGAGCAGGCGAAGGACGCCGCCGAGTTGATCGAGGTCGACTACGCACCGCTTCCCCATACGGTAGGCACCTACGAGTCCGCGCAGCCCGGCGCCCCGCTGGTGCACGATCACATCAAGAACAACCTGGTGTTCGACTGGGAGATGGGCGATCGCGCCAGGACCGAGGCCGCCTTTGCCAAGGCCGATCGCGTGATCAAGCTGCAGATCGTGAACAACCGCCTGGTCGTGAACTCGATGGAGCCCCGCGGCGCCATCTGCGAGTATGATCCCAAGGACGATCGCTCGACGCTCTGGGTCTCCTCGCAGGGAGTGAGCGTGATCCGTCCCGTTGTGGCCGACCTGATCCTGAAGATCGGCCAGCCCAAGCTGCGAGTGCGCACGGGCGACGTGGGCGGCGGCTTTGGCATGAAGATCTTCGTCCATCCCGAATATCCGATGATCGTATGGGCCTCCCGCAATCTGAAGCGCACCGTGAAATGGATTCCCGACCGCCAGGAGGCTTTCCAGTCCGACGTGCAGGGCCGCGACCACGTATCGATCGCCGAAATGGCACTCGACACGGATTGCCGGTTCCTCGGCCTGCGCGTCACCACCTATGCCGCGCTCGGCGCCTATCTCAGCCACTTCGGCGCGTTCATCCCGACCATGGCGGGCACCAGCATGCTCGCCGGCCTCTACCAGACGCCCACTGTTTACGTGAACGTGAAGGGAGTCATGACCAACACGGTGCCGACCGACGCCTATCGCGGCGCCGGACGGCCGGAGGCGGCCTATCTCCTCGAGCGCTTCGTCGACCATATCGCACGTGAAACCGGGCTGACACCGGACGAAATTCGCAAGCGCAATCTCGTGAAGCCCGGCCAGATCCCATGGAACACGGCTCTGGGCGACACCTACGACAGCGGCGACTTCGACAATGTCATGCTGAAGGGCATGGAGAAGGCCAACTGGAACGGCTTTCCGGCCCGTCGTGCCGCCTCGCTCGCCAAGGGCAAATGGCGCGGCATCGGCATGGCCACCTACGTCGAGAAATGCTCGGGCGGCCCGCCCGAGAGCGCCATCGCCAAGTTCAACGACGATGACACGATCTCGGTCTATGTCGGCGTGCAGACCAACGGTCAGGGCCACGAGACGGCGCTGACGCAGATCATGTCGGCGCGGCTCGGCGTGGACGGCCACCATATCCGCATCGTGCAGGGCGATTCGGACGTCACGCCCGAGGGCATGACCGGCGGCAGCCGATCGATTCCGGTCGCCGGCGCCGCCGTGCTCGGGGTGAGCGACAAGATCATCGCCAAGGGCAAGCAGGTCGCCGCCTCCGTGATGGAAGCGAGCGCGGGCGACATCGAATATGCCGATGGCAGCTTCAAGATCGTCGGCACCGACCGGCAGATGAGCCTGTTCGAGGTTGCGAAGGCGGCGAACAATCCCAAGCATGTGGCCCAGGGCGAGAAGCCCGGCCTCGACGACGACTTCACGCGCACGCCGGACGCGTCGACGTTCCCCAACGGCTGCCATATCTGCGAGCTCGAGGTCGATCCCGATACCGGCGCGATCGAGATCCTGAACTACAGCATCATGGACGATTTCGGCACGGCCTTGAATCCGCTGTTGCTGCAGGGCCAGGTCCATGGCGGCGTGGGTCAGGGAATCGGCCAGGCGCTGACCGAGAAGACCGTTTACGACGACGACTCGGGCCAGCTCATGAGCGGCAGCTTCATGGACTATGCCCTGCCGCGTGCCGACGTGGTGCCGCGTGTGCATTTCGACATGCACAACAGCCTCTGCAAGACCAATCCGATGGGCATGAAGGGTGCGGGCGAGGCCGGCGCGATCGGTGCGCCGCCGGCCGTCGTCAATGCGATCGTCGACGCCATCTGCCCGCATACCGGCGTGAAGCACGTCGACATGCCGGTGACCGCCGCCAGCCTGTGGCAGGTGATCGAGGCCAACCGCGGGCGAAGAGCGGCGTGAGATCGCATTGCCGATATGAATTCGAGATCCGCGATGTCGACGCGACAATGGCAACCATCGTTGCCCCGCCCTGCGTCAACCGCGTGCCGACGATGACCGGCG
>NZ_DATBFE010000092.1:0-11114 GCF_036558665.1 Reyranella sp.
GGCAGGATGAAACGGCAGGATCGGGAGGAGAAGAAATGAAGAACGGCATCACACAGGCTCCCACCACGACCACGATGGCTCTGCGTGCCCTGGCGCGCCATCCGGCCCGCCGTGCCTTTGTATGGGATGGCGGCGTCCTTACCTATGGCGCGACGCACGCCCTGATCGGCCGATTGCAGGCCGGCATGGCGGCGGCCGGCCTCGGCAAGGGCGAGACCGTGGCCTTCCTCAGCTCCAACAGTGCCGAAACCTGGTGCGCGGGCGTCGCCGCGCAGGGCCTGGGCCTCATCATCACCTGGCTGCATCCTTTGGGCGCCCTGGGCGATCATCTCGATGCGATCGCGGACGCCGGAGCGAGCGCGCTTGTCGTCGACCCGAGGACCCACGCGGCGCGCGGCGGCGAACTGTCGGCGAAGGCGGCCGATCGGCTGAAGGTCGTGCTGACGATGGGCAAGGCCGATTTCGGTCAGGACCTGCTGGCGGCGGCCGAGAAGGCGGGTGAGGCAAGCCCGATCGACCTGGCGTCGGCCGACGACTACGCCATCATCAACTACACGGGAGGCACCACCGGCAAGTCCAAGGGCGCCATCCGTCGCCATCACGCGACCGCGGAGGGTGTGCTGGCCATCGCCGCGGATTTCGAGCTTCCTGCCACGCCGCGCTATCTCGCCGCGGCGCCCATCACGCACGTTTCCGGCACCAAGGTGCTGCCCTCCCTGCTGCGCGGCGGCGAGGTTCATCTGCTGAAGGGCTTCGAGCCGGACAAGTTTCTCGCCACCATCGAGCGGGAAAAGATCAACCTGACGCTGATGGTGCCGACCATGATCTATGTCATGCTCGACCATCCGACGTTGGGCAAAACGGATCTGTCGTCACTGGAGTTGCTGCTCTACGGCGCCTCGCCCATGTCGCCGACGCGCCTGGTCGAGGGGCTGGAGCGGATCGGTCCGATCTTCAGCCAGCTCTATGGTCAGACCGAATGCTACCCGGTGAGCGTCCTGCGCAAGGAGGACCACGACAAGCGTCGCCCCGAGCTCTTCGGGTCCTGCGGCTTTCCCCTCGCCTCCTGCACGGTGAGTCTCCGTGACGAAAGCAATCAAGAGGTGAAGCAAGGCGAGGCGGGCGAGATCTGCGTGCGGTCCACCCACACCATGGAAAAGTACTGGAAGCGGCCCGAGCAGACGGCCGAAGCCTTCGCCGGCGACTGGCTGCACACCGGCGACATCGCCCGGGCCGACGAGCGCGGCTATCTCTACATCGTTGATCGCAAGAAGGACATGATCGTGTCCGGTGGCTTCAACATCTACCCGCGCGAAGTCGAGGACGTCATCTCTTCCCATCCCGACGTCGCCATGGTGGCGGTGATCGGCGTTCCGCATGAAAAATGGGGCGAAGCCGTCACCGCCCTGGTCGTCGGCAAGGAAGGAACCCGGCCCGCGGCCGAAGTGCTGATCCAACTGGTGAAGGATCGCAAAGGCGGAACGCACGCCCCCAAGAAGGTCGAGTTCGTCGACAGCCTGCCCCTTACCGCCGTCGGCAAAGTGGACAAGAAGGTGTTGCGGGCGAAATTCTGGGAAGGCAGAGACCGCATGGTGGGCTAAGGGTCCGGACTCAATATTGATCCAGTAGGAGAAGCTGGCGGCGAGGTAAGGACAACCACCCCAAGAAGGCCCAGCTTGGCAGTCTCGCCCTTATTCCGGCAACCCCGCCGACCTCAGCGGGGCAATCAGGGCCTCCAGATCATCCTCGCGCCTATAGGGAAGCCCAAGTGCCCAGCGGCTGACGGAAAAGTTTGGATGCTCTGCAAGTAGTTCCTTCGCGGCCGATCGCGCGTCGTCCTTGCTTGCGAGGTTCCAGAGCGCCGCGATCAGGGTCGTCTGCGCGGTGAGCCACCTTGCTCTGGCCTTCAACACGCGCCGGGCGATATCGCGGGCCGCCGCAAAGTCTCCCAGGTGAAACCTGGCGCGCGCCTCTTCGGCGAGGGAGTGGGTGATGCTGAGCGGACTTAGTCGCTGCGCCTGCTCTGCGTACACGGCGGCTTTCCGGAAGTCGCCGGCATAGCAGTGAAACATGCCCGCCATGTGATAGGCGGACCAGCTGCTGGGGGCGAGCGCAATGGCCTTGGCGCCGGCGACGAGAGCCTCGTCATGACGGCGCAGGAAAGCGCAGGCGTACCCCGTGATCAAGTAGCCGTCGGCGCTTTCGGGATCCGCCTTCAGGGCACGGTCGGCGCATTCAAACGCCGCCTCGTAGGCGGCGCTGGCATTAGTGACGAAGCCGAACCGGCTTGGTCGACCAGCGTAAACCCCAGGAAAAGAAGCGCCGGCGTAAATCCGGGGTTGATGGCCAGGGCGCGCTCGCAAGCCTCTTTTGCTTGCGCGTGCGTGTGCTTGCCGAACTGGACGTAGTAACTCTGGGCCTTCGCGAACTGCTCGTAAACCAGCGGGCTGCCGGACCGTTGGCGCCAGACCCGCGCCTGCTCGCCGAAGGCCAGGCGCACCTCCAGTGCCGAGACGATGTCCTGTGTGATCCGGTCCTGCAGGGCGAACACGTCGTCAAGGTCGCCGTCGAACCGATCCGCCCATACGTGGCCGCCGTCCAGGCTGTCGATGAGCTGCGCTGTCAGCCGGACGCGATTGCCGCTCTTGCGGACGCTGCCCTCCAGCACATAGCGGACGCCCAGGATGCGGCCGATCTCGCGCACGTCCTTTGACTGGCCCTTGAAGACGAAGCTGGAGTTGCGCGCAATCACCATCAGCTCCTCGATCTTCGAGAGCGTGGTCAGCACATCCTCGGCAACGCCGTCGGCGAAGTATTCCTGTTCGGGATCGCCGCTCATGTTCTGGAACGGCAGCACCGCAATCGAGGGCTTGTCGGGCAATAGAAGTGGCACGCCGGGAGATCGGGGCGACTCGACGACCGGCTGTTCCGGTTGCGCCGCGGCCGCCGTCTTCCAGTCCACCGGGTCCCATTTCACCAGGTAGGCGTGCACGGGACGTTCGATGTTCTTCAGCTCAAGCGTGCCCAGGTCCTCGAGCGTGGCCTTCACCCGCCCGGCGACAGACTCGTGAACCGTGCGCGAGATCACGATACCCCCCGGCGGCGCGGTCGCCTCGAGTCGCGCCGCCACGTTGACGCCGTCGCCGTAGAGGTCGTCGCCGTCGACGATCAGATCACCCAGGTGCAGGCCGATGCGAAAGAGCAGCGCACTGTCAGTCGGGACGCCACTGTTGGCCTCAACCATCGACTGCTGGATCTCAATGCAGGCGTTGAGCGCTTCGACGGCGCTGGCGAATTCGATCAGGGCTCCGTCTCCGGTCAGCTTGACAAGCCGACCGCCACGCCGGGCCAGCACCGGGTCGAGTCGTTCCGCGCGATTCTGGCGCAGGCGGGCCACCGTGCCGCTCTCGTCGCGGCCGACCAGCCGCGAGTAGCCGACCACGTCCGCCGCCACGATGGCGGCCAGCCTGCGCTGCTCCTGCGCCACGAACTTGCCTCCCCGGGGGTCCTGCGTGGATCGTAGAGGCGTCCTGCCGCGGCGACAACCGACCGCGCGGACGCCCTCCACTCGTAGATCACGAGCACCGCCGCGCGACCTGCCGACGATCCCCCGCACGTCAGCAGCGGCAGGAGCGGGCGTCGCGACGGCAGGTCCGGTCAGGCGGCCCAGGCGAACGGCGCGAAATGCCCGTTGTTGCCTTTGCCAAGAAGACTGAGAGAGAGGCCGAAGCCCTGGACCTCGGTCTTCTTCGAGCGTGCAAGGGCGAGCCGGCGATTGGCCGGATGGGAGGTGTTGTCGATATAGAACGGCTCGCCCGAGCGGTTGCGTGAGGCCACGCCCTCGATCTCGAAGGTCATGACACCGGGGATGTCGGCGACACGACGCAGTCCGTCGATCGTGAATTCGATGCGTCCAAATTCGACACCGCGGAAATCCTTCACCAGATTGTCGCGGATCATCTGCGGCGGTCCGCCGGCCTTGCCGCTCACGATCTCGGCCAACGCCGTGCGTTGGGCCTCGCCTGCGCGCTCGTCGACGACGCAGCCGAATACCCAGCCGCCGTCGGCCATGACGCGGCCGGACCGTATTACGAGCGCAAACTTCAGGCCGTCGAGGGAAACGTCGCGGTTGCGGCCGCGGTCGATGCGGTAGGCCATCAGGGCGTAGCAATGTTCATGCGTCGCTGCCGCCTGCGGGTTGGTGTAGATGCAGGGACAGAGATAGTCGCAATTGCAGCTTTCCATATACTCGCCGCTCAGTTCCCAGGTTTTCTCAGCCATGTCGGGCTCCCTCGACTGCAAGCCGCAGTCTATCCCGATGATCGCCGTAGCGGCGACACAGGAAGGCGGCGCGCCTGTTCATCTCCTGTCGCGGCCCAGCTTCGGCGGCGGGCCTACTGCCGCACTTTGATGGCATCGGAGATGAAGGCGGCTTCGCTGGCTGCGATGGGCGACGCCGACTCGCGACAGAATGCGGCACCCAGGATCCATCTTTGTGCCGGTCCATTGCGTACAAACGCCAGGCACTGCCGCCGGCCTTTCTGGAACGTGACATAGGGCTGCTGCCCATCGTTGCCGTTCGGAGTCCAGCCAGCCGCGCCGGCCGTGACGTCCTTGAGGGCATCGGCCGTCCGGATCCATTCGATCATGCTCGAACCCGCCGAGACCGGAGGCAATCCGCCCGACCCGCGCGGGTCGACCAGGCTGTACAGGCCGACCTCGGATTCACTCATCGCATCGGCAAAGGTGAGCCGCCAACCCTGAACGCTGCCGATGCGAAACGTCCGCACATTCGACGTCCAGCATCTCGTGAACGGCACGCCGTATACGGGGGCACTGCTGCAAGGTATCTCATTCGCAAAGGTCCACCTTTCCTGGGCAAAGCTCGCCGTGGCGGCGAACACAACCAGCAGCAACGACATGATCGCCAGTACGCGGTGAGGTCGTACCAGCTTCCAATGGGAGAGCTGGGGCGGTTGCGGGCGACCACTGGGCTTACAATCCCGCCGATGGCCAGGTGCTTTGCGACTCAAATCGGGAGCTCCCTGCTAACGCAGAGGTATCAAGCCGTAGGGGCAAGAGGCGGCATTCGGAAAATCGATGCGCCGCCCCGACGTATCCTGACACGACACGCCGCCATAGGACGATGGCGAAGCTGCAGTCCGGGCTCTTGCCGATGCATCTTCCCTGCGCCGCGCCTCTTCGGCTTTCTTCTGCTCCTGATCATACTTCGCCAGGGCCGGCGCCGCCTCCTTGAGCAATGCCTGTTGTTGCGCTGCGGTCACGAAGCCGGTTGCCGGCTGATTGCGTGCTTTCTGCCAGCCGCTGATCATGTCGCGTGAACGTGGCCCGAAGACGCCGTCGAAGCCGCGCGTGTCGAAGCCGAGCGAGGTCAAGGCGACCTGGATCCGCTGACGGTCGCTCGACGTGAGGCCCAACGCGGCCTCGGTAGCCTCCGCCGACTTCTGGGCTGCGGCATCGGCTTCTGCCTTTTGCCTGGCCTCGGCCTCGGCCTTCTTCATCGCCTCGGCTTCCTTCTTCAGCCAGGCCTCGGCATCCGCCTTGCGTCTCGCGTCGTCCTCTGCCTTTTGCTGTGCCTCCGTAGCCCCCTTTTGCTGGGCTTCCGCCGCAGCCTTCTGCTGCGCCTCCGCCGCAGCCTTCTGCTGGGCCTCGGCCGCCGCCTTCTGCTGCGCTTCCGCCGCCGCCTTCTGCTGCGCTTCTGCCGCAGCCTTCTGCTGCGCCTCCGCCGCTGCCTTCTGCTGAGCTTCCGCCGCAGCCTTCTGCTGAGCTTCCGCCGCCGCCTTCTGCTGAGCCTCCGCCTCGGCCGCCGCCTTCTGCTGCGCTTCTGCCGCCTTTTGCTGCGCTTCGGCTTCGGCCTTCTGCCGCGCCTCGTCTTCCGCCTGGGCGTTGGCTGCCGCATCGCGGCGATCGGCCGTCGCCTCCTGATGCTGCGCAGGCGGGGGGACAGACTTCGGCGCCAGTGCCAGATACCCGCCTACCGCCAGGACAAAGGCTGCCGCCGCCACGCCACCGTAGAGCGCGATACGCTTCCTGCCGGCCGGGGCACCGGCAGTCGTTGGAGTCGATCCGCTGCGGGTCGATGGCGGCACGGGCGGAGTTGCCGTGCCTGCCGCTCGGGCCGGCTTCGGTCTTGCCGCGACCACGGTCAAATCGCCCGCCGATGCCTCGGTTGGAAACAACATGTCCCGCCAGAGAGCGATCGATTGCGGTCGGTCCTTCGACCGCACCGCCAGACCTGTATCGATCCCTCGCAGCACGTCAGACGAAAAGCCCGGAGGCGAAAGCTTGGTCAGAGGCTCGTACGCGTCGTTGAGCGCCCGTTCCAGGGAACTGGGCGGCGCATGGCCTGTGATCGCATGATAGAGCGTCGCCGATACGCCGTAGATGTCCGTCCACGGCCCTTGCTTGTCGGAGGTGAGCTGTTCGGCAGCGGCATAGCGCGGCGTGAAGATCGCCGTCATCGCAGCGGTTCGATCGGCCATCGCCGCCCGCGATGCGCCAAAATCGATCAGCGTCGGGTTGTTCTTGGCGTCGAGAATGACGTTGGCCGGCTTGACATCGCGATGCAGGAACCCCGCCTTGTGAATCTCCTCCAGGCCGTCGAGCAGCCGCCCGAGCAGGCGCTCGGCGATGCTCGATGGCAGCTTCCCGTTCTGCTTCAGACGCTGTTCGAGGGTGTCGCCGCGAGCCAACGCCATCACCATGTACGCCGTTCCGTTGGCTTCCAGGAAGTCGTAGACCCGCACGATCGATGGGACGGCCTCGAGTGTCGCGAGAATGCGCGCCTCCTCGAGAAAGCGCTCGCGTCCCCACACAAAATCCTCCGCCAACTGCGTCGAGCGAGGCACGACCATCGTGCCGTCCTCGCGCAGCGCCAGGGACGTCGGCAGATACTCCTTGATCGCCACCTCGCGGCCGAGCGTTGCGTCCCGTGCGTAGTAGGTGATCCCAAAGCCGCCCTGACCCAGAACGGACACCAGCTCATAGTTGCGCAGACGCGTGCCCGAAGGCAGCGTCCCGCGGAGTTCGTTCTGCTTGGCGTCAGCCTGGGGATCGGCCGCCATAACCATCCTCGTCCATCGAGGTGACGCCGCAACTTTACCCTATGTTGCGCCTGGACGCAGGGTCAAGATTGCGCCCTTCCCGGCCGGTCGGGATGACCCGTGCCGTCCTTGTCCCGGCCCCGGATACAAAGGGCGCTGCGGGTCGCCGCGTCCAATGGTTGAGTTGGTCGTCGTTCATCCGAATATTCTGTTGTCGAGCGTACGGACGTTGCAGGATAGTTCGGCGATGGTCGGTGCGCCGCCTGTCCGCCAGGAATGAAGTCCTTGGAGGAAACGAGATCCACGTGCGCTCGATAGAGCTGAAGCCACTGATCGGTCGCCTGAACGACGTCTGCCGTCGAGCCCTCGAGGCAGCGGCCGGGGTAACGGCCCTGCGAACGCACTACAATGTCGAGATCGAGCATCTCCTGATCGGGCTTCTCGACCGCTCCGATACCGACTTCGCCGCGATCCTGCGCCATTGGGAGGTCGAGCCGGCACGATTGCTCGCGGACCTCAACCGATCGCTCGATCGCATGAAGACGGGTAACGCTCGCGCGCCGGCGCTCTCCCCCGACATCGTGGACATCGTCAAGGAGGCGTGGTTGCTCGCCTCCGTGGAACAGGGTGCCAGCCGCGTGCGATCCGGCCATCTGCTCTGGGCACTGCTCGCCGACGAGATGTTGGCGCGTCGGGCGCGCGAATCGTCGGGGCATCTGGCGCGCGTTCTGCCCGACACGCTCAAGACCGACTATCTGAAGATTTGCGCGAACACCGCCGAGGCCGCGCAGGCGACCGGTCAGGCGGTCGGTTCCGAGGCGGCGAGCACGGGGTCGGGCGACGTGCGGCCGGGCGGGTCGGCGGCACTCGACCAGTTCACGATCGACCTGACGGCGCAGGCGAAGGCCGGGAAGATCGACCCGATCCTCGGCCGCGATCCCGAGATCCGGCAGATGGTCGACATTCTCACACGGCGCCGGCAGAACAACCCGATCCTCACCGGCGAGGCAGGTGTCGGCAAGACCGCGGTCGTCGAGGGTCTCGCGCTGCGCATCGCGGCGGGCGACGTGCCGCCGGCCCTGCGCGACGTGACCTTGCGCACGCTGGATCTTGGCCTCCTGCAGGCCGGCGCCGGCGTGAAGGGCGAGTTCGAGAACCGATTGAAATCCGTGATCGAAGAGACCAAGGCCAGCCCCAAGCCGATCATTCTGTTCATCGACGAGGCGCACACGCTGATCGGCGCGGGCGGCGCGGCCGGACAGAACGATGCTGCCAATTTGCTGAAGCCGGCCCTTGCCCGCGGAGAGCTGCGCACGATCGCCGCGACGACATGGGCCGAATACAAGAAGTACTTCGAGAAGGATGCCGCCCTCACCCGCCGATTTCAGCCGGTGAAAGTCGAGGAACCGAGCGAAAAGGTGGCGATCGCCATGATCCGCGGCCTCGTCTCGACGCTCGAACATCATCACAAGGTGCGCATCCTCGACGAAGCGGTCAGCGAGGCCGTCCGCCTTTCGGCCCGCTACATTCCTGCCCGCCAGTTGCCGGACAAGGCCGTCAGCCTGATCGATACCGCCTGCGCGCGCGTGGCAATGACCCAGAATGCCGTTCCCGCGCCGATCGACGATCGCCAGCGCCGTATCGGCCTTATCGATACCGAGCTGAAGATCGTCGAGCGGGAGATGTCGTCGGGTGCCGACCATACGGCGCGGCGCGACGAGTTGCTGGCCGAACGCCTTCGCACGAGCGACGAGCTGGTCGATCTGCAGAAACGCTGGGACGCCGAGCGCGCCATTGTCAGCGAAATGGACGCCGTGCGCACCAGCATCGATGCCGCCGCGCCTGGCCAGGGCGGTGCCGGCGACGGCGGGTCGGCCAGCGACGGGCAGGTCCAGCGCGCCAGGCTGGCGGAGCTTTCAACGCGCCTGCGTGCGTTGCAGGGCGAACAACCGTTGATTTTCCCCGTCGTCGACGGGCAGGCGATCGCCGCCATCGTCGAAGGGTGGACCGGCATTCCCGCCCGTCGCATGCAGGTCGACGAGATCCGCACCGTGCTCAATCTGCGCGAGGCCATGGAGCGACGCGTCATCGGTCAGGGGCACGCCATCGAAGCGGTCGCCCAGGCCATCCGCACCAGTCGCGCCGGCCTGACCGACCCGCGCCGCCCGATCGGCGTCTTCCTGCTGGTGGGCACGTCGGGTGTCGGCAAGACGGAAACCGCGCTCAGCCTCGCCCAGCTCCTCTATGGCGGCGAGCAGAACGTCACGACGATCAACATGGCCGAATTCAAGGAAGAGCATAAGGTCAGCCTGCTGATGGGCAGTCCGCCCGGCTATGTCGGCTACGGCGAGGGCGGCGTCCTGACCGAGGCCGTGCGGCGACGGCCCTACAGCGTGGTTCTCCTGGACGAGATGGAAAAGGCCCATCCGGGCGTCCAGGACGTGTTCTTCTCGGTGTTCGACAAGGGGACGATGAAGGACGGCGAGGGCCGCGACATCGATTTCAAGAACACCGTCATCATCATGACCTCGAATGCCGGCACCGAGCTGATCGACAAGCTCTTCGCCGATCCGGAGACCGCACCCGACGCGGCCGGCTTGAGCGAAGCGCTCGGCCCCGAACTGGCAAAGTATTTCAAGCCGGCGTTTCTCGGCCGCGTGCGGCTGGTGCCGTATCTGCCGCTGTCGGACGAGGTCATCCGGCAGATCGTCGAGCTGCAGCTGAGCCGCATCGAGGCGCGCGTCTTCGACAGCTACCGCGCCGCTTTCGAGCGCGATCCGGAGCTCGTCGAGGCGATCGCGGCGCGCTGCACCGAGACCGCGTCGGGCGCCCGCAACATCGAAAAGATCCTGTCGGGGAGCCTGCTGCCGGAGCTGTCGGCCGAGGTCCTGGCGCGGCTCGCCGAGGGCCGGACGATCGGCCGCATCCATGTCGGAATGGACCCCAAAGGGACATTCCGCTATAGTCTCAACTAGTTAACGACTGGCGACTGGAAGGGGAGCGGCAATGGCGATCTATATGAAATACGGCAGCATCAAGGGGCCGGTCACGACCACCGGCTACAAGGACTGGATCGAGCTCACCTCGTTTCAGTGGGGTTGCGGGCGCGGCATCGGCACCGCGGCGCGCGGCTCGACCTCGCGCGAGAGCAGCGAGCCCAGCCTCAGCGAGGTCGTCGTCACCAAGCCGACCGATGTTGCCTCGCCAAAGCTCTTTATCGATTCGGTCGCCGGCGAGATGAACAACGACGTAACGATCAGCTTCACCACCACCACCAAGAACGAGATCAAAGAGTTCTTGAAGTACCAGCTGACCAACACCGGGATCAGCGGCTATTCGCTGTCGAGCGGCGGCGACATGCCGTCGGAATCGCTGTCGCTGAACTTCACCAAGATCAGCAAGACGTTCACCGGCATGGACCCGGCGACGAGCGGCAGCCCCGAGACGGTCGGCTATGATCTGACGCAGATGAAGACCACCTGAGGGTGCTGGGCAGGACCAGGCGGGACGCGGTCGCCGGCTGCCTGCAAGCCGGCGACCTCCTGTTCGAGTAAAACGACGGGAGTGTGGGTCGACAGCATCACCGGCTTTGAACATTTCGTGCCGCAGGCGCCGGCTCGCCGGACCGCGATTTCGCGGCAGCGGGCGGCAACCAGTCTTCAATATTTCTGTCGGAATACTGGGACGCCGCTCGAGGGAGCGGTCGAGCAAGCCCTCGGCATGTGGCGGATCGGCAGTTCGCAAAGGTGAGGCTGGAATGGGGTCGATCACGACGAGATTTGCGAGTGTCGCGCTGGCGCTCGTTGCGCTGGCAAGCGGTGCGGCGGCACAATCCTATTACGACGACCAGGCCTGCCGGCAATACGCGGCGCAGGCGGTGGCGCCGCTGCAGAACCAGGTGAATTCGCAGGCGGTCGGCAGCGCGCTGCTCGGCGCCGGGCTCGGCGCGGCGATCGGCGGCGCCGTCGGCGGCGGCCGCGGCGCAGGCATCGGAGCGGCGTCGGGTGCGTTCCTCGGCGGCGTCAACGGTGCGGCGAACGCCCAATACGC
>NZ_DATBFE010000093.1:0-18567 GCF_036558665.1 Reyranella sp.
ACCTGCTCCTTGAGCAGCTTCTGGTCGTCGGAGAAATCGAAGTTCATGATGGGCCTGAGCCTAGCAACTGCGCTCCCATCGGGAAACGGTTCCGGGGTTCCGTCAGGCGGGAGGCGCGATATGGTAGGATTTTCCTCATGAGCTCCGGACACATCAAGGATTGGCACGCCCACGTCTATTTCGATCCCGCGTCGCGCGATGCCGCCTGGGCCTTGCGCAAGCGCATCGAAAGGACTTTCGACATCGACATGGGTCGCTTCCACGAGAAACCGGTCGGTCCGCATCCCCGCTTCAGCTATCAGGTCCACTTCCGCAACGATCAGCTCGCGTCTTTGATCTCCTGGCTGACCCTCAATCGTGGCGAGCTCACGGTATTCGTGCACCCCAACACCGGCGAGGCGCTGGAGGATCACCGCGACCGCGCGGTCTGGCTTGGCCAACAGATGCCTCTCAAGCTCGACGCGCTCAAATCATAGAAGGACCAACCATGGATACGCTGCTTCCTCTCGCCCGACGCATTGGCGACAAATTGAAGGCGCGCAAGGAGACGATCGCCATTTCGGAGTCGTCGGCTGGCGGCCTGGTGTCCGCGGTCCTGCTCGCCGTTCCCGGGGCCTCGGCCTACTTCATGGGCGGCGCCGTCGTCTATACACGCCCGGCACAGGACGCCTTCCTCGCCGTGCCGAGGGAAAAGCGCGCCGGTGTACGCTCCTCCAGTGAGCCGTGGGCCCTGCTCGCCGCCGAGCATGCGCGCGAGCGGCTCGGGACCACCTGGGGACTCGCCGAAACAGGCGCCGCGGGCCCGACCGGCAATTCCTACGGCGATCCCGCCGGCCACACCTGTGTTGCCGTCGTCGGCCCCGACGGCAAGCTGGCGCGCACCCTGCGCACTGGCTCGTCCGACCGCGTCGCCAATATGCGTGCCTTCGCGACCGAAGCGCTCAAGCTGATGGAGGAGCAGCTCTCGTAGGAACGCGACCTCCGACCGTCAGGCCGCCGTCGATCACCAGTTCCTGACCGGTGATGTAGGTTGCGGCCTCGGTGCAGAGGAACAGGACGCCGTTGGCGATGTCCTGCGCTTCGCCGGCGCGCGCAAGCGGAACCGCGGCCGCCGCGCGCTCGCGTGGATCGATCGGCGCATTGCGGCGGTTGCCCTCGGCGCCGGCCAGGATCTTGCCCCAGATCGGCGTCACGATGATGCCGGGATGCACCGAGTTGCAGCGGATCCCGTCGGCGGCATGCTCCAACGCCACGGACTTGGCGAGCAGCCGCACCCCGCCCTTGGTGGCGGAGTAGGCCGCAAGGCCAGGCGCGCCGCGCAGGCCTGCGACCGACGACATCAGCACGATCGAACCGCCGCCTGCCCTTCGCATCGCCGGGATCGCGTGCTTGATCGACAGGAACACGCCGTCGAGATTGATCGCCTGCTGCTTCTGCCAGTCGGCGAGCGTCATGGTCTCGATCGGCGCCATGATGCCGATGCCGGCGTTGGCGACCATGATGTCGAGGCGGCCGAAGCGCTTCTCCGCCTCGGCGATCACGCCCGGCCATGCTGCCTCGTCGCGCACGTCGTGATGCAGATAGCGTGCCTTGCCGCCCGCCTTCGCGATGCGTTCGACAACACCCTTGCCGAGCGTGTCGTCGACGTCCGTGATCAGGACCGCAGCCCCCTCGCGTGCCAGCGTCTCCGAGCAGGCTTCGCCGATACCCGAGGCGCCACCCGTGACGATTGCGGCCTTTCCCGACAGCAGAGACATGCTGCTGGTCAGCGTCCCTTCCAGTTGCCGACGCGCTTCTCGGCGTAGGACCTGATACCCTCCTTGAAGTCCTCGGTCTTGCGCAGCCAATCCTGCTCGACGAGCTCGCGCTCGGTCGCGATCTCGGCGGCGTCGGCGAAGCCGCGACGCATGGTCTCGCGGGTCGAGAACACCGCAAGCGGCGAGCTCTCGGCGATCTCCGTCGCCAGTCCCAGCGCGGCCTTGCGCACCTCGGCGAGCGGCACCAGCACGTCGGCCATGCCCCAGGCATGGGCCTCCTCTCCGCCAACGCGGCGGCCGGTATAGAACATCAGATTTGCCTTCTGCTGGCCGACCAGGCGCGGCAGCGTGAAGGTGAGCGAGAAGCCCGGGTGGAAGCCGAGCCGCGTGAAGTTGGCGGAGAAGCGGGCCTCGGCGCAGGTGACACGGAAGTCGGTCATGAGCGCGAGCCCCAATCCGCCGCCGATCGCCGGGCCCTGGACGGCCGCAATACTGGGCTTCCGCGCACGGAACAGGCGAGTCGCCTCCTTGTAGAGATGCTTGCCGCCTTCAGCGGCGCCGGTCTGCGGACGGTTTTGGAAATCGGCACCGGCGCAGAATGACTTGCCCTGCGAGCACAGCACATAGGCGCGGATATTGGCGTCGCGGTCGAACGCCTCGAAGGCGTCGGCGATCTGGTTGATCAGCGAATTGTCGAAAAAATTGTGCGGCGGACGCTGGATCTCGACGACGCCGACATGGCCTTCGCTCGTAACGCCGAGGTCCTTGTAGGTGGCGCTCATCATCGTCTCCCGTGTTGCCAGTGGCTCGCCTCGCGGCGGATATTGCCCCGCCTGCGGGGTGTCCGTCGACACGGGAGGTCGGAAAATGTCGCAAAGCGAACAACGCGCGCTCGTGCTGGGCGGCGGCACCATGGGCGTCGGCATCATCGCGACGTTCCTGGCCGGCGGCTGGATGGTCGACGCCGTGTCGCGCTCGGCCGCGACGCGCGAGGGCCTGGCGGCGGCGACGGCGCGCGCGCTGCAGGCCATGGGCAAGCCCGCCGACACATCACGCCTCGCGACCCATGCCACGCTGTCTGAAGCGGCGTGGTCCCACATCACCATCGCTGCCGAGACGGTGACGGAGAACCTGCTGCTGAAGCAGAAGCTGTTCGCCGAGATGGAATCGCTGGCGCGGCCGGACTGCGTGCTCGCCTCGAATTCCTCGAGCTTCCCGATCAGCCAGATCGGCAAGGACCTTAAGACGAGGGGCCGCATGATGGGCCTGCATTTCTTCATGCCGGCCCATCTCATCCCGCTGGTCGAGGTGGTACGGTCGGTCCATACCGACGCCGCTCTCGCCGACAGAGTCGGTGCTCTGATGAGCGCACTCGGCAAGCGGCCAGTGCAGGTGAAGAAGGATGTGATCGGCTTTCTCGGCAACCGCATCCAGGCGGCGCTGATGCGCGAGGCGCTATGGTTGATCGAGCAGGGCGTCGCCTCGCCGGAGGACGTCGATGCGACGGTGCGCCTTTCCTTCGGCTTCCGCTACGCCGCCGCCGGTCCGATCGTGCAGAAGGAGCATTCGGGCTGGGACACGACCTGCGCGGTCGCCAAGATCATCTACCCTGATCTCAGCAACGCCGACGGCCCGCCGCCGGTCCTCCAGCGCAACGTCGATGAAGGGCGCATCGGCTTCAAGACCCGGCGCGGCTTCTTCGACTGGAACGAGGAGTCGATCGCCAGGGAGCGCGCCCGCTACGAGCGGGCGCTTCGCAAATGCCTCGAGATCTTCCGCGAGGAAGGAATCGTCTAGACGGCCTTCAAAGCGGGGCGTCCGCGATCCCGGCCATCGCCGAAGCGGCGGCCCTGCCCCCTCGAACGGTTTCCGTCGCCGCCCCGGAAACGCTCTCCGTGATGACGCGCGCGCTCCTCACGGCTCGGCTGGTCGCGATAATCGCCCTCGGCCCAGCGACGATCGCCATGGCCACGCTCGCTCTGCTGGCGAGAAGGCTCGTGGTGCTGCGGACGGTTGCCGTGGTCGTGGCGGTCGCCACGATGCTCAGGTCGGTGTCCTTGGCCATGACCACCGCGCTGTTTCCGTGCGCGGTCGCGGTGCGCGCTGCGCGGTTGGCGCTCCTCATGCTCGTGCGGCTGGCGCGCGCGCAGCGCTTCCTGCGGCATGTCCTCATTGGCGGGCATCTGGATGACAGTGAGCCGCTGGTTGGTCAGCCGCTCGATGCTCTTGAGCTGGCCGCGCTCACTGCCGTCGCAGAACGAGACGGCGATGCCCGAGGCGCCGGCGCGCGCGGTGCGGCCGATGCGATGGACGTAACTCTCGGCGTCGGCCGGCAACTCGTAATTGATGACGTGCGTCACGCCGCTGACGTCGATGCCACGCGAGGCAAGATCGGTCGCGACGAGGACGCGGGCACGGCCGCGGCTGAAATTTGCAAGTGCCTTCTGGCGGGCGTTCTGCGACTTGTTGCCGTGGATCGCCTCGGATGGCACGCCGCGGCTGTCGAGCGCCTCGGCGACGCGATTGGCGCCGCGCTTGGTACGGGTGAAGACGATCACGCGCTCGAGGCTCGAGTCGGCGAGCAGGTGGCTCAGCAGCGCCCGCTTGCCGGCGGCGTTCACGAAATAGACGCGCTGGTCGATGCGCTCGACCGTGCGGCCCTGCGGCGCGATCTCGACGCGCTCGGGATTGCGCAGGATCTCGGCCGCGAGCCTGGCGACGTCGGGCGGCATGGTCGCGGAAAAGAGCAGCGTCTGGCGCTGCCTGGCGACCGAAGCCACGATGCGCCGCACGTCCTTGATGAAGCCCATGTCGAACATGCGATCGGCCTCGTCGAGCACGAGGAAGCTCACCTGGCCGAGCTTCACGTTGCCGCGCTCCATCAGATCGAGCAGGCGGCCGGGCGTCGCCACCAGGATGTCGACGCCGCGCTGCAGGGTCTCGATCTGGCGACCGAAGCCCAGGCCGCCGATCACCATGCCGAGTCGCAGGCCGAGACCCCGGCCATAGCTGTCGAAGCTTCGGGCGATCTGCACCGCGAGTTCGCGCGTCGGCGCCAGCACGAGGGCGAGCGGGCTCTTCGATTGCGCCCGCTGGCCGGACTGGGAAAGACGCTGCAGCACGGGCAGCGCGAAAGCCGCCGTCTTGCCGGTGCCGGTCTGGGCAATGCCCAGCACATCACGGCCTTCGAGCAGCAGCGGGATGGTGCGCGCCTGGATGGGCGTCGGACAGGTGTATTTGGCCGCGTCGAGGGCACGCAGCAGCGGCTCGGCGAGGCCGAGATCCGCGAACGTCACATTACTCACTTTGGAAATAAATCCTTCTCGCCGCCGGCCGCGCCGTCTCGGGCGCGCACTACAAGGCGGCTCTGGACCCGTTCCCGCGCGCGGCTGGGAGGGTTCTTGCTTCTAGGAGATTGTCTCGGAATGAAGCGCCTGATTTGAGCGGGCGCGTCGCGCCATCACGAGTAACCTTGCAAACCCGCATCATCGCGGGTCGCGGCGTATATGCGGACACGCGAGGGCGAAGTCAAGCCGCGCAAGCTGTTCGCCGGTAAATTGCGCCGCCAGGTGCATACCATGCCGCTTTCTTGCGCACCGCCGGACTGGGATCGGATTTCGTTGCCGCGGCCAGGGCCGAGGTCGGACTGACATGAACGCATTGCCCCACGGGCGTTCTTCGCACGATAAGAGATCGCGAGTTCCGGCGAGCAACGCGTCACATGAGCTGCTCACCTCGCCCTTCTATCGGCGCTTCTTGCGCAGGAGCTTGCCCGGCAACGCGCCGGTGGGCTCGTTGTCGCGCAGCAGGACCTGACCATTGACGACGGTCGCCTTCATGCCATCGGCCTTCTGGCGCAGACGCTTGGCGCCCGCCGGCAGGTCGCACACCACCTCCGGCATGCGCGGGCCAACGGTATCAGGGTCGAACACGACCATGTCGGCCGCCATGCCTTCGCGCAACAGCCCGCGATCGTGGAAACCGAACTGCGTGGCCGTATCGCAGCTGATGAGCTTCACCGCCTCCTCGAGCGAGAAGGCCTGCTTCTCGCGCACCCAGTGGCTCAGGAGGTGGGTTTGCAGGGAGCTGTCCATGATCTGCGAGACATGGGCGCCCGAATCGGAAAAGGTCACGACCGAACGCGGATGCTTCATCAGCTCGAGCGCCTCCGCCTGGTTCTCGTTCGCCACCGGCTGCATCATGAAGAATTTCATGTCGCGATCGAGCGCCATGTCGATCATCAGCTCGACGGGGTGCGTGTTCTTCTGGCGGGCGAGCTCGGCCATCGACCTGTGCGGGCCGCTGATGTCGGTCATGGCGAAGATCCAGTCCCATTCCGGCGGCCGCGCCTCGGTTCCGCGCACGATCGGGCCTTCGTAGGGCTTTGACGCGATCTCGACCAGGCGGCGGCGCGTCTCGGGATCGAGCAGCATCCTCTTCTGCCCGGACAGCGGCTTGGCGCGCATCTCGCGCCACAAGTCCCATTTGTCGAACGGCAGCTGGGTCTCGAACGAGAGCAGCACGTTCAAGGCCCGGCTGTGAACCTGCGCGAACATGCGCCCACCGCGCTGGATCGTCCGCTCGATGATGTCGAAGGTGCTGCGCCAGCCGCCCGGCATGGTGCGGCGGTTGAACAGGCCGAAGGTGATGGGCCGGCCGCTCTCGATCGCAAGCTTCGACAGATCTTCGTAGTATTTGCGGGCCTTTTCGCTTCCCGCGCCCGTCGGCTCGCCCGCGACCTCGACCAGGCCGGCACCCATCGCCTTGACGAGCGACTCGAACTCGCTCCAGGCGGCAAGACGGCTCGCGACCGGCTTGTCGTCCGACGTCTGATGATTGACGCTGCGCGTGGTCGAGAAGCCGATGGCACCGGCGGCGATCGCTTCCTTCGTGTGATGCACCATCCTTGCGAGATCGTCGTCACTCGCCTCCTCGGTGAAGGCGCGCTGACCCATCACATAGGTGCGCAGAGCGCAATGACCCATGTAGCCCGCGTAGTTGATGCCCTTGGGCAGCTCGTCGAGTACATCGAGAAACTGCGGAAAGGATTCCCAGCGCCATCTGATACCGGCCAGCATGGCATCGCGACTGATGTCCTCCGCGCGCTCGAGATTGCGGAACACGAGGTCGGCTTCGCTTTCGCGGCAGGGCGCCAGGGTGAAGCCGCAATTGCCCATGACCACGCTGGTCACGCCCTGGAAGCAGGAACTCGTGCCGATCGGGTCCCAAAAGATCTGGGCATCCATGTGGGTATGGCCGTCGACGAACCCCGGCGCCACGGCATGGCCCTCGGCGTCCACGGTCTCCTTGGCGGCCGCACCGTTGAGGCGCCCGATCTCGGCAATCCTGCCATCGCTCACGGCGACGTCGCCGCGATAGCGCGGCAATCCGGAGCCATCGACGATCATGCCGTTCTTGATCAGAAGGTCGAATGCCATGGCAGCCTCCGATAGTTGCTTCAAGCCTACGCTTTGGCCACCGCGGGTCAATCGCTCGCCAACGCATGGCAGGCCCCCTAGGATCGCCGAACGAAAGGCGATGAATGACAAGCAAAGTCCTCTCCGGTCACGGCGCGGATGCCGCGCCGATTGCCGGGGCCGGCACGAATGGCATGAACCGCAATTCCCTGGGCGCGCTTCTCACCATGCTGGCGATGCTCTGCTTCGCCGGCATGGACGCGATCAGCAAGTGGCTCGTCGCCGATTATCCCGTCGGGCAGATGATGTGGATCCGCTACGCGCTCCTCTGCGTGTTCGCGCTGTTCGTCGCCCGTCGCCGTGGCGTGCGCGCCGCGCTTGCGGCAGAGCGGCCGTGGCTGCAGATCAGCCGATCGCTGATCGCCGTCGTCGAGGCCGCTACTTTCGTCCTCGCCTTCCGCTATCTGCCGCTCGCCGATACGCATGCAGTGGCCGCGACCTCGCCGCTGATCGTGATCGCGCTCGGCGTTCTGTTCCTCGGTGAACGCGCGGGGCTGGCACGTTGGCTCGCCGTCGCATCGGGGCTGGTGGGGGTGCTGCTGATCGTGCGGCCCGGCTTTCGCGCGTTCGATTGGCCGCTGCTCCTGCCCCTGCTCGGCGCCGTCCTGTGGGCCGGCTATCAGATCCTGACGCGCCTGGCGGCACGGCACGACCCACCCGACACGGCGCTGCTCTGGTCCGCGATCGTGGCCTTCATTGCCACGAGCTTCGTCGGACCGTTGGAGTGGCAATGGCCCTCCGCCGCTGCCTGGGCGCTCATGATCGCAATATCCCTGATCGGTGCCGTCGCGCACTACGCGCTGATCAAGGCGCTCGACTACGCCGAGGCCGGCGCCCTGCAGCCTTATGCCTACACGCTGCTGGTCTGGGCGACATTGCTGGGCGCGGTCGTCTTCGGCAACGTGCCGGACGGCTGGACGATCGTCGGAGCCGTGATCGTCGTGGCGAGCGGGTTCTACACCTGGCACCACGACCGCCGGGTCGTGCGCCCTTCGTCCGGACCAATTGTCGCCTCGCCTCAGCGCGGCCAGGCACGCAGCGAGACAAGCCCGCCGTCGATCGGCAGCATCAGGCCGGTGACCCAGCGCGATTCATCGGAGGCGAGATAGACCGCGCCATGGGCGATGTCCCAGGCCGTGCCCTCGGTCTGCATCGGCACCATCTTCTTGCGCCGCTCGCGCGCCTCGGCCCCGAGATGCGCCACCATCGGCGTGTGGACCGAACCGACGACGATGCAATTGGCACGGATATTCTCGGTCGCATAGTCGGCCGCGACCGACAGGGTGAAGCCGTGCAGCCCCGCCTTGGCCGTCGCGTAGGCGACGGCTCCCGGGCTACCCATCAAGCCGAGCGCACCGGCGATCGATGAGACCATGATGATCGAACCGCCGCCGCCTTCCTTCATCCTGGGCAGGCAATACTTCGTGCAGAGCATGGCGGTCGTGAGATTGGCCTCGAGCACCTTGTTCCAGTCCGCGAGCGACACCGTCTCGGGGGTGCCCGCGGCGCCGATGCCGACGTTGTTGTGCAGAACGTCGAGTCTGCCGTAGGTCTTCACGGCAAACTTGGCCATCGCCTCGGCCACCTCCGGCCTGGCGACGTCGCCGGCGAATACGGCGGCTTCACTGCCCTCTCCCTTGATCTGCCGCGCAAGCTTCTCCGCGCGCTCGGCACTGCGGTTGACCAGCACGACCTTGGCGCCCTCGCGCGCGAACAGGATGGCGGTCGCCATGCCGTTGCCTACGCCCTCGCCGCGCGGCGCCGCCCCGGTCACCACCGCCACCTTGCCTTTGAGACGTCCGGCCATTCCTCTTCCCCCGTCGCGATGTTATGCGTCGTCGAACCTTAGCCGGGAGCTTCGCGCCATGGCCAGCGAGACCGAGAGCTTCGAGGGCGGCTGCACCTGCCGCCATGTGCGCTACCGCATGACGTCGCGGCCGATGTTCGTGCATTGCTGTCACTGCCGCTGGTGCCAGCGCGAGACGGGCACCGCTTTCGCGCTGAACGCCATGATCGAGGCCGACCGGGTCGAACTGCTGAGCGGCGAGGTCGAGGTCGTGGACACGCCGTCGGCCAGCGGCAAGGGCCAGCGGATCTGGCGCTGCCCGATCTGCCGCATCGCGGTGTGGAGCAACTATGCCGGTGCGGGCGACGGCGTGCGCTTCATGCGGGCGGGTACTCTCGACGAGCCCGACCGACTGCCACCGGACATTCATATCTTCACCATGTCCAAGCAGCCCTGGGTGATCCTGCCGAAGGACGTGCCGGCGGTCCGGGAATACTACGACCCGAGAGAGATGTGGCCGAAAGCAAGCCGGGAGCGCTTTGCCGCAGTCAAGGCGAAAGCCTAGTTCGCAGCGATGCCGGCCAGCGCCGCCGCAACGACACGTGATTCGAAGCCGAGGATCAGCACGTCATTGCCGACGCGCGCATATTCGTAGCCGCGCGGCGGCGGCGAGATCTGGCCGAGCAGCACAGCCGGCAGCGGATAGGTGAGCACGCTGGGCGATAGCCGCCGACCGATCGCCCAGCTTCCCCTGCCGCCACCGGGCGGAAGGCAGCCGTTGGCGTCCCTCGAAAGCCCGGGAGGACATCCGCCGGATGTCTGATCGATGCCGTAATAGCTGTAGATCGCGTCACGGTCGCGCTTGGAAATCACCAGGCGCGGCTCCGCCGCGGATCGATCGCTTGCCGCGGCTGCCGCACGGCGCGTTGATGGCGCGCGCCCCTCATGGCGCACCATCACGGCGAGCGCCAAACCCACGACACTGGCAAAAGCAATAAAGCTCGCCCGCAACTACGCCTCCGAGCCTGCTCCAGCAGCAGCTTTCCCCGGGTTGGCGCCGATCACAACTGCCGATTATGGCCGCGCCATGGCTGCGACGGTCGGATGCGGGCCCGACCGCTTGCGTCGTCGCAATTGCAGGAGCACGAGCGCGGCCAGCAGAAGGAAGGCCGGGATGGAGACCCAGTAGCGGCTCGGTCGCTCGGCGCGCACCAGCACGCCGGTGATGGTGTCGCCCGGCGCCAATCCGTACTTGGCCGCCTCGCTGCCGAAGCGCACGGTCTGCACCATGGCCTTGTCGCCGGGCGCGAGGCCCAGTCCCGCCCCGCGCAAACGGTCTGCGCCGTCCTTTCCGGCCTTCATGGTGAGACGCACCGTCTTCTCCACATCCTCGCCGGCGCGGTTCTGGCTCATCACCCGAAAGCGCAGCGTCTCGTTGTCCGGCAGGCTGCCTGCAGCGGACAGGATCTCGGCCGCGGGATGAACGTCGAACGGGGCCTGGAATTTGTCCAGCCAGTATGCCGGCCGAAACAAGGTGAAGCAGATCAGCAACAACGCGATGTTCTCGTACCAGCGGTTGCGCGTCAGTAGCCAGTTCTGCGTCGCGGCCACGAAGCAGCCCATTGCCACAATCGAACAGACCACCACCATGGTCAGATTGAACGGTCCTCCGACATCGATCAGCAACAGCTCGGAATTGAAGATGAAGATGAAGGGCAGCAGGCCGGTCCGGATCTCGTACCAAAAGCCCTGCAGGCCGGTCTTGATCGGGTCGGCGCCCGAGATTGCCGCCGCTGCGTAGGCGGCGAGACCGACCGGCGGATGCACGTCGGCCATCAGCCCGAAGTAGAAGACGAACATGTGCACGGCCACCAGCGGCACGGCGAGGTCGTTCTGTTGCGCGACCTCGACCACCACGGGCGCCATCAGGGTCGCCACCACGACATAGTTGGCCGTGGTCGGCATGCCGATCCCAAGCAGCAGGCAGATGAAGGCGGTCAGGATCAGCATGATGATCAGGCTGCCGCCCGACGCGCTCTCCACGATCTCCGTCATCACGAGACCGATGCCGGTGAGCGACACGGTGCCCACGATGATGCCCGCGGCTGCCGTCGCAATGCCGACCGAGGTCATGTTGCGCGACGCGCTCTCGAGCGCCGACGCGAGGTCGCGGAAACCTTCACGAAGGTGGGCCGCCAGTTCGCCCTCCCTGCGGAAGACGGCGAGCAGCGGTCGCTGGGTCAACATGATAAAGATCAGGAACACCGTGCCCCAGAAGGCGCTGAGGCCGGGCGACAGCTGCTCCACCATCAGGCACCAGATCAGCACAACAACCGGCAGCATGTAGTGCAGACCGGTACGGGCGGTCTGGAAGAACTCCGGCACCCGGACGATCGCCTTGGACGGATCGTCGTGGGGCAGGTCGGGATGCCGCGCCTTGTAGCGCATCAGGCCGAGATAGGCCGCGACCGCGGCGGCTCCGATCACCCAGCTCGCGGCATCGCCGAACAGATCCTTGGTCCAGCCGATGCCCCAATAGACGATCCCGCTCAGCACGATCAGGCCGCAGATCGTCATCAGGCCGCGCAGGAAGGAATGATGAAGCGGCGCGGTCGACGAACGCGGCAGGCCGCGCAAGCCCGCCTTCGCCGCCTCGATGTCGACGATGTAGAACAGCGCGCCGTAGGTCAGGAACGCCGGCACGAAGGCGTGCTTCACGACATCGGCATAGGTGATGCCCACGTACTCGGCGATCAGGAATGCCGCGGCACCCATCACCGGTGGCATGAGCTGTCCGTTCACACCGGCGGCACATTCGATGGCGCCGGCCTTCACCGCCGAGTAGCCCACGCGCTTCATCAGCGGAATGGTGAAGGTGCCGGTCGTTACCGTGTTGGCGACCGAGGAGCCCGAGATCATGCCGGTCATGCCGGAGGCGACGACGCCCGCCTTGGCCGGCCCGCCGCGGAACGTGCCGAGAAGTGCGAAGGCAAGCTGGATGAAGTAGTTTCCGGCTCCCGCCTTCTCGAGCAGGCTGCCGAACAGGACGAAGAAGAACACGACGTTGGTCGACACACCGAGCGCCACGCCGAAGATGCCCTCCGAGGTGAGCCACATCTGCGATGACGCGCGGGCGAGCGACGTGCCCTTGTGCGCCAGCAGGCCGGGCATCCACGGACCGGCAAAAATGTAGATCAGCATGAGGGCCGCGATGACCGCCAGGGCCGGCCCGACCGCGCGGCGCGCCGCCTCGAGCAGCAGCACCACGCCGACCACCGATACGATCACGTCGGGTGTGGTGGGCAGACCCGAGCGCTGCGACAGCTCGCGATAGAACAGCAGCAGATAGCCGGCCGAAACGACGCCGAGGCCGGCCAGGATCCAGTCCGTGACCGGCACGCGATTGCGCGGTGAGCGTCTGAAGGCCGGGAAGCTCGTGAAAGCGAGCAGGAAGGCGAAGGAGAGGTGGATGACGCGCGCCTGACCGTCATTCACGACGCCTATGTTGAACAGATAAGGCAGCGGTGAGGCGTACCAGAGCTGGAACAGTGCCCAACAGAGCGCGATGGCGAAGATCAGGCGCTTGACCGGACCCGACGGCTTGCGCGCGCCGGTATCGGCCTCCGCGACCAGATTTTCCAGCGTCTCGCGCGAGGCGGTCGGTGCCGTGCTGTCGCTCATCCCTGTCCCCTGCAAACAGCGGGCGGCGCCGCGCGCGCCGCCCGTCTCCATCGCCGGCTACATCCAGCCCTTTTCCTTGTAGTACTTGACGGCACCCGGATGCAGCGGCGCCGACAGGCCGTCCTTGACCATTTGCTTGGGATCGAGGTGGGCGAAGGCGGGGTGCAGCTTCTTGAACTCGTCGAAATTGTCGAACACCGCCTTCACGAGATCATACACCACCTCGTCCGGCACCTTCGCCGACGTGATCATGGTCGCGAGCACGCCGTAAGTCTTGGTCGGATTCGGGTTGTTGGCATACATGCCGCCCGGAATGGTGGCGTAGGCGTAGTAGGGGTGCTCCTTGACGAGATCGTCGACCGCCTTGCCGGTGAGCGGAATGAGCTTGGCGCCGCATGCCGTGGTCGGATCCTGGATCGCCGCCGACGGATGGCCGACGCCGTAGAAGAAGCCGTCGATCTTGTTGTCGCAGAGCGCCGTGCCCTGCTCGTCGGCCTTGAGCTCGGCGGCCAGCGCGAAGCTTGCCCTTGTCCAGCCCATCTGCTTCAGGAGCTCCTCCATCGAGGCGAGCGTGCCCGAACCCGGATTGCCGATATTGAAGCGCTTGCCCTTGAAGTCCTCGAACTTGGTGACGCCGGCGTCGGGGCGAGCCAGCACGGTGAAGGGCTCGGGATGGACCGAGAAGACGGCGCGCAGGTCGGCGACGGGCTTGTCCTTGAATTGCGCCACGCCCTTGATCGCGTTGTACTGGACGTCGGACTGGGCCATGCCGAATTCCTGCTCGCCCGTACCGATCGCGTTGGCATTGAAGACCGAACCGCCGGTGGATTCCACCGAGCAGCGGATACCGGTCTTCGCGCGTGCCTTGTTCATCAGCCGGCAAACTGCGCCGCCCACCGCATAGTAGACGCCGGTAACGCCGCCGGTGCCGATGGTCACGAACTTCTGCTGCGCCGCCACCGGCGCCGGCAGCGACGAAACCGCGAGCACCGCCGCGGCCGCAAGCGCGCTTGAGATGGTGAACTTGCCCTTGAACATCTTGCCTCCTCTTGATGATGTTTTCCGAAGCTACTTGCGTGATGCGGCGATGGCGGCGTCAACCGCATCGCCCAGCCGCTCGACGATGGTGTCGACCGTGGCCCGGTCGATGATGAAGGGCGGAGCCAGCAATACATGGTCGCCTCGCGCGCCGTCGACGGTGCCGCCCATCGGATAGACCATCAGCCCACGGTCCATCGCCACCTGCTTGATCCTGGCGTGCAGCTTGAGCGCCGGATCGAAGGGGGCCCTGGTGCCGCGGTCGGCGACAAGCTCGATCGCCTGGAAAAGGCCGCGACCGCGGACGTCACCAACGAAAGGATGATTGCCGAAGCGCTCCTGCAAACGCCGCGAGAGATGGCTGCCTTGCTCACGGACTTTGGCCAGCAGGTTGTCGCGCCGGATCACGCGCTGCACGGCAAGGGCAGCGGCGCACGCCAGCGGATGGCCCATATAGGTATGGCCGTGCTGGAAAAAGCCCGAGCCGTCGGCCATCGCCTGCACGATGTTTTCGCTCACCATGACCGCGCCGATCGGCGCGTAGCCACCGCCCAGTCCCTTTGCCACCACCATCAGGTCGGGCGTGACCCCTTCCTGCTCGCAGGCATGCAGCGTGCCGGTGCGGCCCATGCCGCACATCACCTCGTCGAGGATCAGGAGGATGCCGTGGCGATCGCAAATCTCACGCACGCGCCTGAAGTAGGGCGGCACCGGCGGCACCGCTCCCAGCGTCGCGCCGACCACCGTCTCGGCAATGAAGGCGATCACGTTGGCGCCACCGAGCTCGTCGATCTTGTCGGAGAGCTCCTGCGCCAGCCGCTCGCCATAAGCGTCCGGCGTCTCGTCGCTCCACCGGCCGCGATATTCGTAGCACGGCGAGACATGGTGCACGTTGCCGAGCAGGATCGGTTCGAAGGCGCGTCGGCGCCAGAGATTGCCGCCGACCGACAGTGCCCCGAGCGTGTTGCCGTGATAGCCCTGCAGGCGGCCGATGAAATGGCAGCGTTGCGGCTCGCCGCGCTCGACGAAGTATTGGCGCGCGAGCTTCAGCGCCGCCTCTATGCCTTCCGAGCCGCCGCTGGTGAAATACACGTGCCCGATCCCGGCGGGCGCGTGGCGGATCATCTCGTCGGCAAGTTCCTCGGCGGCCGACGTGGTGAAGAAGCCGGTATGCGCATAGTCGAGCTGGTCGATTTGCGCATGCAGCGCTGCCAGCACGTCGGGATCGGAATGGCCGAGACAGGAGACCGCGGCGCCGCCCGAGGCGTCGATGTACTCTTTGCCGGCGGCATCGCGGATGGCGACGCCGCGTCCCAGCGTGGCCGCGGGATAGTCATGGCGGAGCTGGCGGTGCAGCACATGGGTCATGACCGGACTCTCTTCCTCGTGCGAATCACATAGGTGTTGAAGGCCGCGAGCTGCTGCTCGCTCTCGGCCAGCGCCGACAACGTTTCCTTGCCGCGCCGCGCCGCGACAAGGGCTGCGAGGCATTCCACCGCCGCAAAGGCCGGCGTCATGGTGTGGAAGAAGGACGGCGACTCGGTGCCGATCAGCACCACGCGGTCGGCGACCGCGGCGAGCGGCGAGAGGTCGCTGTCGGTAATGGCGACGACGCGCGCGCCGCGGGCCTTCACGTAGCGCGCGGTCTCGACCGTCTCGCGGACATAAGGATCGGCCGTGACCGCGAGCAACACGTCCTTGCGCCCGATGGTGCGCAATGCATCACGGCCGGTGCCGCCGGGACTGTCGACCAGCACCGACTTGGAGCCGAAAAGCGAGCGCACGTAATGGAAGATGAAGGCGACGGCAAAGGTCGAGCGCTGCCCGAGGCAAAACACGTGATCGGCGGCGGCGATCACCTCCGCCGCCGCGACGAGGCGGCCGACCGCCTCACGCCCCGACAGTGCCTGAAGGTGCCGAGCGAGGGCAGCGAAGATGTCCTGGGCCAACGCGGCATCGCCACTGCTGCCGTGTCGCGCCAGCAGCTCCTGCGCACGGCCCCGGAAGCTCTCCGGCCGCTCGCGCACGGCGTCGGCATAGAGGCGGCGGAGATCGTCATAACCCTTGAGCTCGAAGCGCTGCGCCAGACGGGTGAGCGTGACCGGTGTCACGCCCGAGCGCCGCGCCTGCTCACGCAGCGACAGCAGCGCGACATCGTCGGGATGGTCGATGACCCAGCGCGCTGCTTCCTGGAGTTGCGGCGACAGGGCGCCGAACTGCGCTTTCAGCTCTGCATTGAAGGTCGTCGATGACCAACCGACCAACAAGGTTCCCCCAAATCCTCAGACCGATGGAACAAACGTCTCATATTGGGGAAACTGCGTCAAACGATTCAAACTTGCCAGTAAGCCGGCAGCTTCGCTGCCAGCCATCTGGCAAGGGCGGCATTGACGGCAATGGGCTGTTCCTGGGCCATCCAGTGGCCGGACTTCACCACCTCCTCGGTGAGATCGGCACAGTCGGCCCGCATCGGCTCGGCCAGCCGCGACGTCATGGTCTCGCAAGTGGTGTCGTAAGCGCCGTGCAGGAACAGCACGGGCATCGCGAGCTTGCCGCCGTTCACGGCACGCCTGGCGTAGTCGCCGTTCGCCTTGTGGTTCATGTACCACGAGTCGGGGCCGAAGAAGCCATTGCGCGTCAGCGCCGCCACATAGGCCTCCATGTCCTGCTCGCTGATCACGTCGCCGTCACGCGGTACATCGGGAGGCGGCCCGCCGCCGAACCAGCCGCCGGCCTGGCGTATGCGCGAGGTCGGCGCTGGCTGGCCGACGCGGCTCGGATCGCCCTTGCGGAAAAGCGCTTTCACGACGTTGCGGATATTGGATTCGAAGCCCTTGCAGGCCTTGTCGAAGTTTTCCTGGTAGAAGAACTGATAGTCCCACTGCCCGGCGGGATGGGTGTCGAGCGGATAGATCTTGCGGTCCACGAGAGCCACGACCGACTCGAGGGTGAAGGCCTGAGAAAGATAGGGCACACAGAGACTCGCCACGCCTACGACTTTCTCGGGATGGTGCGCGGCCACGTTCCACACGACCGGGCTGCCCCAGTCGTGACCGATCCACACCGCGCGGTCGCGCCCGAGCGACGCCAGCAGCTCCAGCATGTCCTGCACGATCAGTTCCTGCGCGAAGTCCTCGTGCCGAGTGTACGTGTTGGAGCGGCCATACCCGCGCATGTCGGGCGCAATGCAGCGGAAACCCAGCGCCGCGAGGGCCGGCAGCTGATGGCGCCACGAGAGCGACAGCTCGGGCCAGCCATGGCAGAAGATTAGCAGCGGTGCGTCTCGCGCCCCGCAGGCGAGATAGCCCGTCGTGTGTCGGGCCGTCTTGACCGTGTGTTCGGTGACCGGGAATGTCATCGCCGGAGGGTCCCATGGAAATTGACACCGGAACAAATGAACTTTTGTGCGTCGTGCGTGAGGGTGTGGCGCTGATCACGCTCAATCGGCCCGAGGCACGCAATGCCATGTCCGACAAGCTGACGCCCGCCCTGCGCACCCAGATCAGAGAGCGCGGCGAAGACGCGCAAGTCGGCGCGATCCTGATCACCGGCGCCGGCACCGCCTTCTGCAGCGGCGGCGACGTCAAGGGCATGGGCGGCCGAGGTCCACGTGGCCAGATGAGCTTCGAGGAGCGCCTGGCCGATCTCCGCTGGCGCCAGGCCAATCTCACCGGCGCGCTGGTCGCCGTGCGCAAGCCAACCATCGCCGCCCTGCCCGGCGCGGCCGCCGGGGCGGGCCTGGCCATCGCGCTCGCCTGCGACATCCGCATCGCCGCCAGATCGGCTTTCGTCAGCACGGGCTACGCCAGGATCGGCCTTTCCGGCGACTATGGCATAGCCTGGCTGCTGACCCGGGCCGTGGGCTCGGCGCGGGCGCGCGAATTGATGTTCACGGCCGAGCGCGTCGATGCCGAGCGCTGCGAGCGCATCGGCCTCGTCAACCGCGTCGTCGAAGACGCGAGACTGCAGGACGAGGCTTTCGCCTTTGCAAAGACACTGGCCGAGGGACCGCGAATGGCGCTCGCCAGCATGAAGGACAATCTCGACGATGCCTTGCACATCGACTACGCGACCGCGCTCCATCGCGAAGCCGAACGGCTGGTGCGGGCCTCCCGCACCGCCGATCACACGGAAGCGGTGCAGGCCTTCGTGGAGAAGAGGAAGCCGGCCTTCAAAGGCAAGTAGTATTCCGGACCGCGGACGGGACACCCGCGCTCCATCAGACCCTGAGCGCCCTCTTGCCGCGGTTCTCGCCGCCGAACAGGCCGATCAGCGCCGCGGGCGCGTTCTCGAGGCCGTCGACCACGTCGACGATCGCCTTGATCTGCCCGTCTGCAACCCATTTGGCGAGGCGCGCCTCGGCTTCGGCGCGGCGGTCGTAGAAATCCATGACGATGAAGCCTTCCATGCGCAGGCGCTTGGTCACCACCAGGCCGGGCACCGCCATCGGCCCCGGCGCAGGCTTCTCGACGTCGTATTGCGAGACGTTGCCGCAACAAACGATGCGCCCACGCAGGTTCATCAGCGACAGGGCGGCTTCGAGCACGGGCCCGCCGGTGTTGTCGAAATAGACGTCGACGCCGTCCGGACAGGCAGCCGCCAGCGCGCGCCGCGTCCCGCCGGCCTTGTAGTCGACCGCCGCATCGAAGCCGAGTTCGCCGTGAGCCAGTCACACTTGTCCTGCCCGCCCGCCGTGCCGATCACGCGACAGCCGGCGAGCCTCGCGATCTGGCCCACCATGGAGCCGACGGCGCCGGCTGCGGCCGAGACCAGCACCGTGTCACCGGGCTTGGGCCGTCCCACCTCGAGCAAGCCGAAATAGGCGGTG
>NZ_DATBFE010000094.1:0-3771 GCF_036558665.1 Reyranella sp.
GTGCCGAGGATGCGCTTGATGTTGGGATTGTCGCTCTTCAGCATCTCGTCGACGTTCTTCGACGTGATGCCGTACTCCTCGGCCTCGATCATCGCGAACTGCGCCCAGCGCACGATGTCGGCGAACTGGTTGTCGCCGTGCCGCACCGCCGGCCCCAGCGGCTCCTTGGAGATGATCTCGGGCAGCACGACGAAATCGTCCGGCGTCAGCGGCGGCGGCGGGTTGGCCACGCGCGTGGCGAACAGGCGGGCGCGGTCGCCGGTATAGACGTCGCAGCGGCCCGAGAAGAAGGCGGCGCGGATCTGGTCGGCATCCTCGATGATGACCGGCTTGAAGGTCATCTTCTGGGCGCGGAAATAGTCGGCGATGTTGAGCTCGGTGGTGCTGCCCGAGGGCACGCAGATCGAGGCGCCGTTCAGCTCCCTGGCGCTCTTCACGCCGAGCTTCTTCGGCACCATGAAGCCCTGGCCGTCGTAGTAGGTGACGCCGGTGAAGTCGAGCCCGAGCGCCGAATCGCGCGTCAGGGTCCAGGTCGTGTTGTTGGACAGCAGGTCGACCTCGCCCGACTGCAGCGCGGTGAAGCGCTGCTGGCCCGACACCGGCACATACTTGACCTTCTCCGAATCGCCGAAGATCACCGCCGCCACCGCGTGGCAGACATCGACGTCCATGCCGCTCCACTTGCCCTGGCTGTCGGCCGTCATGAAGCCGGCCAGGCCGCCCGCCGCCACGCCGCAGATCAGCGTGCCCCGCGCGCGCACGGCGTCGAGGTCCTTGCCCGCGAATGCCGGGCCCGAGGATGAGATCGCGGCGGCCAGACCGGCCATCGTCGTCAGAAGCAGTCTCTTCATTACAGACTCCCTGTCTAAGCCCTCGGGTCGAGCTCATGTTGAAGCGATGTCGATCCGACGTCGATATCTCGTTTGCTAAGGGCCAAGAGGCCAGGCAATTGCCGCGCTTCCCCATGCCGCAAGCGCGACAGCAATCAGCCCCGGAATGACGCGTATGGCGAAAGCATTGCCGCCCTTGGCCGCGGCCAGCATCTTGCCGAGCGTGTTCGTCGAGAAGGCTGCCAATATCGGAACCACGGCGTCGCCCGCGCCCAGTTTTCCCGTGGCGACGAGCGTTGCAATCGAGACCGCTGCGGCGTGGGTGTCGGCCAGGCCGCCGATGGCGGCGGCCACAAGGGCCCCAGTGCTTCCGAAGTGCTTTTGAAGGACCGCAGAAGCGACAATGATGACGGCAAGGATGGCGGCGAACGCCAGGGCAGCGGGAAGGCTGAAAGCGCGGTCTGACCGGTGCCCGCCGCCGTCCTTTTGAGCCAGTGCGCGTGCCATGAAGAGCGCGCCATAGCCGAGGGCGACGATGCCGGCCCCGAGCAACGGCGCAGAGAGGTCACGGAGAACGGCCATGCTGGTTGCGCCGAGCACGGCGGCCAGCTGAACGATCGTGGCGACGGTCGAAAGCACCGCACCTGCCGCGGCCGCCTTCAGCATGTGAGGGGCATTTTTCGCGCGCTCGCCCATCGCCGCGATGGTGGCGATGCTCGATATGAAGCCGGATGCGAGGCCGGCGAGCGGCAGCCCGAACCTGGAGCCGGCGATCCTGGTCAGGATGTAGCCGAGGCTGCTCACTCCCATGATGAGGATCACGATCAGCCAAAGGGAGCGGAGGTTCAGCGCACCATAGGGGCCGATTGCAGCATCCGGCAGCAGAGGAAAGACGATGAGCGAAGCGCCGGCGAAGATCAGGGCGTCCCGAATGTCGGCTTCGGAGAGGATGTCACGAACAAAACCATGCAGAGGAGACCGGGCGTGAAGCAGGCCTGCCACGAGCGTGCCCAGCCCCGCTGCGACCAGCGCTTCGCGCATGGCCAACGCGCCGAGCAGCGTCGTGAGCACGAGGGCGACCTCGGTCGTGATGCCCGGATCGACATCGCGCGTGCGCCAGTACGAGATCGCAGCCAGGATGGTGATGCCCAGCGTCACCACGGCGAGCAAGATTTCCCCGCCGACGGCGAAGCTGACGGCGCCGGCGACCGACGCCACCGCGAACGTCCGCAAGCCGGCTGCGGCCCTCGCCGGTCCCGCGCCCTTGCGACGCTCCCGGTCGGCGCCGATGAGCAGGCCAATGCCCAGGGCCACTGCCAGTCCGACGAGAAGGAAGGACGTGATTGTTGTCACGGGCGGCGCCGGGAATGGTCGCGACGGATGATACGCCTCAGGCGATGAGTCTGGCGACCGCGAAGGCGACGCCCGCCGCAAGGCCGCCGACCAGCAGAGTTTCCAATGCGCCGCGCAGAACCGGCACGGCGGTCAGGCGCGCCTTGACGGCGCCGAAGCAGAGGAGGGCGATACCGGTCACGATCACCGACGCGAGCAGCGCGCGGTGCGCATCGGCGAGGAGGAAGTAGGCCGCCAGCGGTACCAGCCCACCCAGCATATACGACCCTCCGATCGTCAGCGCGCTGATCGGCGCGCGCCTGGGATTCGGCGCGTCGAGGCCGAGCTCGTGGCGCATCATGAAGTCGACCCAGCGCGCGGGCTCGGCCGAGATCGCCGACACCACCGCATCGAGTTGCGTACCGCGCAGGCCGTAGCCCTGGAAGATTTCCGCGATCTCGCGTCGCTCGCGGTCGGCAAGATGCTCGACCTCGTGCGTCTCGCGCCGCCGCTCGGACTGGTAGTGCTGGGCGTCGGTGCGCGCGGCGAGGTAGCCGCCCAGGCCCATCGCGATGGCGCCGGCGGCGACCTCGGCCAGGCCGGCCACGACAATGATGTCGGTCGAGGCCACGGCGCCGGAAAGGCCGGCCGCCAGCGCGAACGGAACCGTGAGGCCGTCGGCCATGCCGATGACGACGTCCCTGACCGTCTCCGAGGAGGAGAAATGGCGCTCGATGTGGGGCGTCGTCGGCAAATCACTCGCACTCGCTGGGGCGGTTCGTCTGCCTCTCCTAGAGGGCGCGCATGAAGATCTCTTTGATCGATGTCAATGCGACTGCAGCACCTGCGGATGATGAACGTTTTGCATCGAGCCGAATCAGTCAGGGCGTGTCATGACCCCATCCGGCGAACAGAGTTCCTACGGTCCGATCCCCAAGTCGCTGCACTGGATTGCCGCGCTCTGCGTCCTGTTGGCCTGGACGATCGGCACCATTGGCGACGACATCCCGAAGTCGATGGAGAAAGCGGTCCTTTCGATCCACATGTCGCTGGGTATCGCCGTGCTCGCCCTCCTGATCGTGCGCCTCTTGTGGCGAGGCGTGAGTCCCCAGCCGGCGCTGGAGACCCGCTTCAGCCCATGGTCGGGCTATCTGGCATCAACCAGCCACTGGTTGCTCTATATCCTCATGGCCGCCGTCCCCGTGGCAGGCATCCTTCTGCAGTTTGCGCGCGGCGAGGCCCTCTCCGTGTTCGGTCTGGTCCAGATCGCGTCGCCGTGGACCTCGGATCGTGCACTCGCGCGCTCGTTCAAGGAGGTCCACGAAGTGCTGGCCAATGCGCTGGTGATCCTGGCGGCACTTCACGTCGTCGCCGCGCTGTTCCATCATTTCGTCCTCAGGGACCGCACGCTCATTCGCATGTTGCCCGGGCGTCACAGGTTCGAGTGAACCTCAGGACGCCCGGTTCGCACCCAGCCGCGGCTCCGTCCCGGCCAGCAGCCGCTGGATGTTGGCACGATGGCGCACGATCACGTAGAGGCCGCCGGCGATCACCAGCAACCGGTAGGGCAGGGGTTGCTCCAGGCCGCAGACGAGGACGATCGCCGTCA
>NZ_DATBFE010000095.1:0-16614 GCF_036558665.1 Reyranella sp.
TGCCAGCTCAGATCGCCCCAGTTCCGGTAAAGGTCGTAGACCGACGCCCCGATCATGGTCGGCATGGCGAGGAAGAAAGAAAATTCCGCCGCGGTCGCACGGTCCACGCGGAAAGCTCGCGCGCCCATGATCGTGGCGCCAGAGCGCGAGACGCCCGGACACATCGCCAGGCACTGGCAAGCCCCGATCCAGAACGAGGTCTTGAAATCGATGTCGTCCACCGACTTGACGCGTGGCCGCTGAGCCAGCCGCTCGATCACGAGGATTGCGATCCCTCCCACGACCAGCGCGACTGCCACCACCATGGGATTGTCGAGAAGCTGCTTGATGTACTTGAAGGCGATCACGCCGATCACCGCCGCGGGCAGGAAGGCGACGAGAACCGCGCCGGCGAAGTGCAATGCCCGCGGCTCGCGGTTGATCGCGCCAATCACGGTGGCAACGATCTTGACGCGATAGAGCACGCACACGGCCAGGATCGCGCCAAGCTGGATCACGATGTCGAACACCTTGCCGGGCGGGCCCTTGAAGTCGAGGACGACCTCGGCAAGGACGATATGCCCGGTCGAGGACACCGGCAGGAACTCGGTAAGGCCCTCGATGACGCCGATCACGAGCGTCTTCCAGATCAGCGCCAGATCCATCTGGTCAGTCCCTGAAGCGCTTCGCGCGTGGCCAGCCCTTTTCCGGCATGCGACCCGCCTGTGCCCGCTCGCCGCGCCAAAACTTGAGCTCGGCAGCCGCGATGGTCCGGCCGGCCCACGGCAGGCCATCGGATAGCCGGAAGGCCTGCGCGTCCGAAAGCTGGTCGGCCTTCGACTTCTGCAGCAGCACCCCTCGACCCCGCCCCATTTCCGGCACCTGCTCGAGCGGAAAAATCAGGAGCTTGCGGCCCTTGCTCAAGGCTGCGATGGAGTCGGAGCCGTCGGGCACGACTGAAAAGGCAACGGCCTTCTCCTCGTCCGTAAGGTTCAGCACCTGCTTGCCGTTCTTGGTGTGGGCCACGACCTCGTCTTCGGGCACGACGAAGCCGCGACCGGCGTCAGACGCGACCAGGAATTTGCGGCCGCCTTTCAACACCTCGAACTGGACGATGTCCTGCTCGTTGCCGAGCTCGATCATCAGACGCAGCGGCTCGCCGTGGCCGCGGGCGCTCGGGAGGCGATCGCACGGCAGGGTATAGAATCGGCCGTTGGTCGCGAATACCAGGATCTTGTCGATCGACTGCGCATGCACCGCGAACTTCGGCTGATCGCCTTCCTTGTACTTGAGCTCGGCGGCCGCCTTCTCATCCAGATGTCCTTTGGCGGCGCGAATCCAGCCTTTGTCGGACAGCAGCACCGTGACCGGCTCGCGCTCCACGAAGTCCTCGACGGCATGCTCGACCTCGGCCGGCGCGTCGGCAAGTTCCGTCCGGCGCTTGCCGAGGGCCGTCTTGGAGCCGAACTTGGCCTTGATCTCCTGCACCTCGGCCGAAATAGCCTGCCACTGCAGCTTCTCCTCCTTGAGAAGCGCCTTCAGCTCCTTGCGCTCGACGGTAAGCTTCTTGTGCTCGCCCTTGATCTCGAACTCTTCCAGCCGGCGCAGGGCGCGCAGCCGCATGTTGAGGATCGCCTCGGCCTGCAGATCGGTCAGCCTGAAAGCCCTGATCATCTTCGGCTTGGGCTCGTCCTCCTCGCGGATGATCTTGATCAGTCGGTCGAGATTGAGATAGGCAACCAGATAGCCATCGAGAATCTCCAGCCGGCGCTCGATCTCGGCCAACCGGAAGGTCGACCGTCGGACCAGTACTTCGCGGCGATGGTCGAGGAAAGCCTGCAACGCTTGGCGCAGGTCCATCACCCGAGGCGTGTTGTCCTTGTCGAGAACGTTGAGGTTCAACGGGAAGCGGGTCTCGAGATCGGTCAGCCTGAAGAGCTGCTCCATCAGGAGCTCGGCCGGCACGTTGCCGGTCCGCGGATCTAGCACGATGCGCACGTCCTCCGCCGATTCGTCTCGCACGTCCTCGAGGATGGGCAACTTCTTGGCATTGATGATCTCGGCAATGCGTTCGATCAGCTTGCCCTTCTGAACCTGATACGGAATCTCGGTGACGATGATTCGGTACTGGCCGCGCGGCAACTCCTCCCTGATCCAGCGTGCACGCAGGCGGAACGCGCCGCGGCCGGTCCGGTAGGCTTCGACGATGGAGTCGCGCGGCTCGACCAGCAGACCGCCGGTCGGGAAGTCCGGCCCCCTCACCAGATCGACCAGTGTTTCGATGCGCGCATTGGGCGTGCGGATCAAGTGCAGCAGCGCATCGCATAGATCGCTGGCATTGTGCGGCGGGATCGACGTCGCCATGCCGACGGCGATGCCGGCCGCGCCATTGGCGAGAAGGTTGGGAAAGCCGCCAGGCAGCACGATCGGCTCCTGGGCGGAGCCGTCGTAGTTCGGCCGGAAATCGACGGCGTTCTCGTCGATGCCGGTCAACAGGGCTTCGGCTACCGCCGTGAGGCGTGCCTCCGTGTAGCGCATGGCGGCCGGGTTATCGCCGTCGATATTGCCGAAATTCCCCTGCCCCTCGATCAGTGGATAACGGACCGAGAATTCCTGTGCGAGGCGCACCAATGCGTCGTAGATCGACTGGTCGCCGTGCGGGTGGTACTGGCCGATGACGTCGCCCACCACGCGCGCACTCTTCTTGAAGGCGCTGTTCGGATCGAGTCGAAGCTGCCGCATCGCATAAAGCAGCCGCCGATGAACGGGCTTGAGGCCGTCGCGCACATCGGGCAGTGAGCGCGCCATGATCGTCGACAGCGCGTAGGACAGATAGCGCTCCTGGAGCGCCTGTCCGAATTGCACCGGCTTCACGGTGGCGAGCGGAATGACGTTGGTGCTGCGTTTGGCCATCGATCGGAACGTAGAGGGGAGCGGCCGCGATCGACGCCGCAGCCGTCATTGTTCTAGCGGTGCAGCGCTTCCTTAAATCTCGACCGGGCGGGAGGCAAGGGCTTGTTGTGCGGCCAAAACACATGCCGCTCGAGGAAATAGCCCGTCAAATCGAGGCCCTGACGCAGCTCGTCGTCATCTTCCGGTAATCTGCCGGTGGACAGAAACGCCGGTAGGGCAAGCAGCCTTTCCCTGTAGGGCTCGGCCGCGGTGCGCGACACGGCCCGCCCTGTCTTGGGCGAAACATAGGCGAGATCCTCGGAGGCACCCGAGACTGCGCACTTCGCGAGGTCGAGCCCGAAGCCCAGCTCCTGCAGAAGGCCGATCTCGAGCTTCACGTATATGAGGGGCCAGCCCGTGTGGCCGAGCGCAGCGAGAAAGGCCTGGAAGCCGTCGAATATCGCCGGATGCGGCTCGCGCTCGGGCAAGGCCGCATCGACGACGGCGCAAGCCGCCGCAAGGCCCGCCAACTCGACCGCGTCATCGAGGGCGCGCGCAGCGTGCGGCTCGCGCAGCTCGCCGGTGAAGTTCCCGAGCTGCTCGGCGAGCCGCGCCCGCCATTCGACATCGACGACATTGCCCGGCTGCCAGATCGGCCTCGCCTTGCGCGAGACACCGCCATGAATGAAGCCGGCATGCCGGCCGTGATCGCGCGTCAGGAGCGAGACCACCAGCCCGGTCTCGCCATGGGGCCTGCTGCCGAGCACGACCGCGCGGTCCTTCCATTCCATGTGTCGGGTATGACCCGCTTTCTCTTCCCGTTCAAATGAGGACGTGCCCACGCCGCAGGCCGAGGGATAATGCTTTCGTCGCCAAAGGCGACGAACGGCGACGCTTCCTCGGAATGGGAAGAGAGATCACGGCTCGTAGTCGAGACCTATGGTGCGATAGTGCGCGGGATCCTCGGCCCAGCGCTCGCTCACCTTGACATGCAGGAAGAGATGGACCGGCCGCTCCAGGATGTGGGCAAGCTCGTGCCGTGCTCGCGCGCCGATCTGCTTGATGCGTGCGCCGCCCCTGCCGAGCACGATGGCGCGCTGGCCCTCGCGTTGTACATGGATCGTTTGCTCGATGCGCACCGAGCTGTCGCCCCCCTCCTCCCACTTGTCCGTTTCGACCGTGGCCTCGTAGGGCAGCTCCTGATGAAGCTGCAGGAAGACCTGCTCACGGGTGACCTCGGCCGCCAGCAGACGCATCGGCAGGTCGGCAGCCTGGTCTTCGGGATAGAGGAAGGGACCCGCTGGCAAGCCCGCCGCCAGGACTGCCAGCACATCGGCGACACCGTCCCGCTTCAGGGCACTCACCATGAAGGTGTGCTCGAACGGCAGGAGCGCATTGAGCTCGCCGGTAAGACCCAGCAATTTCTCGCGTGGTACCAGGTCAATCTTGTTCAGGACGAGGTAGCGGCGGACGCGCGACTGCTTCAGCTTCTCGGCAATGGCCCGCGTCTCGTCGCCTATTCCGCGTTCGGCGTCGACGACTAACGCGAGGGCGTCGGCATCTTCCGCGCCCTGCCATGCCGCCGCCACCATGGCCCGCTCCAGGCGACGCCTGGCGACACGGAAGATGCCCGGCGTGTCGACCAGCACGACCTGGGCACGTGTGCCGTCGGCGAGGTCGGTCATGGTGATGCCGATCACGCGCATGCGCGTCGTCTGGACCTTGGGCGAAACGATGCTCACCTTCGCGCCGACCAGGGCGTTGACCAGCGTCGACTTGCCGGCATTGGGCGCGCCGACGATGGCGACGAAGCCGGCGCGGGTCGCAGGCCTGGTCATCGCCGGTCGAGTTGCTCGAGCAGGGCCTCCGCCGCCAGACGCTCGGCCTCGCGCTTGCTGCCGCCTCTTCCCCGGCCGGAGGCGTGGCCCTTGACCGCTACGTCGACCAGGAAGACCGGCGCATGAGGCGGCCCTTCGCGGCCGACCTCGCGATAGGCCGGCAGCGGTAGCCGGCGGGCCTGCGCCCATTCCTGCAACGCGGTCTTGGCATCGCGCGGCGCCGTCGCCTGGCTCGCGATCCGATCACCCCACAGCGCTTCGACGCAGCCCGCAGCCGCGGCGAAGCCGGCATCCAGGAAGACCGCGCCCAGGAGCGCTTCCAGGGTGTCGGCCAGGATATTGGCCCTCACGCCGCCTTTCTGGGCGCGCTCGGAGTCGGCCAAACGAATGTGGACACCGAGGCCGATCCCCTCGGCGATTTCGACCAATGTCTCGGCGCGCACGAGGGCAGCATGCCGCCTCGCCAATCCGCCTTCGCGCTCGCGCGGGTACCGGTGCAGCAGAAGATCGGCCATCGCGAGGGACAACACGCGGTCGCCGAGGAATTCAAGACGCTCGTTGCCATGGGGAAAAGCCGCCTTCAGCGCGGGGTGCCGGTCGAGCGCGCTGCGGTGCGTCAGCGCCTCGGCGGCCAGTTCGGGACGCGCAAAGACGTGCCCGATCCCCTTCGTCAGCGCCGCCAGTTCGACGTCGCTCGGCGTCAGTGGATCGCCCTGAAGAAGCGGCTGAAGCGGATCGCCACAGGCCATTTCCAAGGTTCCGACCAACCCGCTTCCGACGGGTCGTGGGAGAAGAAGATGAACTCGGCACGACCCACGAGGTTCTCGGCCGGTACGTACCAGCCGAGTTGATCGCGCTCGCGCGGCGCTCCGCTGATGTCGCGCAGCATAAGCCGCGTGCGGCTGTCGAGCGAATCGTCGCGATTGTCGCCCATGACGAAGTAGCTGTTCGCGGGCACCAGAAATTCCGGAGTATTGTCTGACGGCCCGCTGTCAGAGTACTGCAACACCGTGTAGGTCGGTCCGTCCGGCATCGTCTCGCGATAGAGCATGCCCTTCTGGTAGCTGCCGCCACCCTTCGCGTACTCGCCGATACGTTCTCGCTTGACCGCAACACCGTTGATATGGAGCACACCATTCGTGACCTGGATGCGATCGCCGGGAAGTCCGACGATGCGCTTGATGTAGTCGGTCCGGTTGAACCCCTGGCCCTGGTCGCCCGGATACTTGAACACGGCGACGTCGCCGCGCTTGGGCGAATGGAAGAAGATGCGGCCCGAGAACAGGCCGAGCGAGAACGGGAACGAGTGCTTGCTGTAGCCGTAGGAGAACTTGGAAACGAAGAGATAGTCCCCGACGAGAAGGGTCGGGATCATCGATCCGGACGGAATGTTGAACGGCTCGATCACGAAGGTGCGCACCACCAACGCGATCAGCACGGCATAGACGACCGTGCGGACGGTTTCGCCCAAGCCGCCGGTCTTTTCCTGTCCTCGTTTGCGCCGTTCCGCCACTTCCGTCATCGCCGTTCCAGTTTGGACGAGCCGCGCCTATAGCAGGGCGGAAAGGCGCTGTCTCCGTCTCCCGACGCCGCATGGGAACAATGAAGGTCGCCCGCTTCGGCTTCATCGCCGGGCAATGCGAGGCGCAGCTTCATCAAGTTGCCTGTTCGCCCTGCCCGGGAACGGCCGAAATGATCACAAAGGCCTGTGCCAAGGGGAATTCGTCGGTCAAAGTCACGTCGATTTGCGGCGACATTCCGGCGGGCGTGATCTCCTTGAGGCGTGCCAGCGCACCGCCCGTGAGGGCCAAGGTGGGCTTGCCGCCTTTGAGATTGGTCACACCCATGTCGCGCCAGAAGACGCCCCGCCGAAGGCCCGTGCCCAACGCCTTGGAGCAGGCCTCCTTGGCCGCGAAGCGTTTGGCATAGCTCGCCGCCCGCGTCGCGCGGCCTTCGGAGCGTCTTTGTTCGGTCTCGGTGAAGATACGCTGGATGAAGCGGTCGCCGAACCGCTCGAGCGATTTCTCGATGCGCCTTATGTCGACCAGATCGTTGCCGATGCCGATGATCACGCCGCCTGCCCTGCCGCGCGTGCCTCGTCCATCAGCCGCCGCATCTCCAGGATGGCCTTCTCGAGACCGACGAAAATCGCCTCGCCGACGAGGAAGTGGCCGATATTGAGTTCGCGCACTTCGGGGATCGCCGCCACCGGGCCGACGTTCGCGTAGCTCAAGCCATGGCCGGCGTGGCACTCCAGGCCGAGCTTGCCGCACAGCGCCGCCGCCTTCCGCAGGCGAGCGAGCTCGGCATTCTGCGCCGCGCCTTCTAGCTCACAGTACCGTCCGGTATGCAGTTCCACCACAGGGGCGCCCAGGGCCACGGCGGCGTCGAGCTGGCGCGGATCAGCCTCGATGAAAAGCGAGACGCGGATGCCGGCGTCGCGCAGGCGCGCGACCAGCGGCTTCAGATGGTTGTGCTGCCCGGCCGCATCGAGGCCGCCTTCCGTGGTCCGCTCCTCGCGCTTTTCCGGCACGAGGCAGGCGGCATGCGGGCGGTGGCCGACCGCGATGCCGATCATCTCGGGTGTCGCCGCCATCTCGAGGTTGAGCGGAATCTTGAGCTCGCGCGTCAAGCCTTCAATATCGCCATCGACGATGTGGCGACGATCCTCGCGCAAGTGGGCCGTGATGCCGTCGGCGCCGGCCGCCGCGGCGATCGCGGCCGCCCGCAGCGGGTCAGGCAGCTTGCCACCCCGTGCGTTGCGCACGGTGGCGACGTGATCGATGTTCACTCCGAGGCGCAGGGGAGGAAGAGCGGGCATAAAGGGCTTTGGTTCTTGCTGGATGCGGCAGGTTTCAGTTGCGGGCGCGCTCGACGGCGTTGATGGCGGGAGTGGCGCGCAATGCCGCCGTGATATCGGCGAGGTGCTTCACGTCGGCCACCTCGACATCGATCACCATATCGAAAAAATCCATCGACCGGTTGACGATGCGGAGATTGGAGATATTGCCCTCGTGCCGCGCGATCACGGTCGACAGGCTGGACAGGCTGCCCGGCTGGTTGGCGACGGTGATCTTGAGACGCCCGGTGTAAGCCGCCTCGCCCTCTCCGACGGCATCCCAGCCGACATCGATCCAGCGCTCCGGCGCATCGGAGAAGCTCTCGAGCGTCGCGCAGTCGATCGTATGGATCGTGACGCCTTTGCCGGTGGTGATGATACCGACGATGCGATCGCCCGGCAGCGGATGGCAGCAGCGGGCAAAATGGACGGCCATGCCAGGGATGAGGCCGGTAATGGCGATCTGGCTCGATTCCCTCTTGCTCTCGCGCGCCTTCGCCGCCTTGTTGCGTGCCCGGGAGATCGGCACGACATCGGCGCCGCTCTTGCGCTGCTGCTTCTGCTTCAGTCCGGGATAGACCGCGATCAGCACCTCGCGCGCGCCGATCAAGCCGGCGCCGACCGCCGCGACCAGATCGTCGGTGGTCGCCTGCTTGAAGTTCGCCTTCACGTCGGCAAGGCCCTTCTCGGTGGCCTCATAACCCTCCTCATGGAACGCCTTGTCGAGGAGCGACCGGCCGAGCTGCACGTATTGCTCGCGCTGCCGTGTGCGGATGAAGCGGCGGATTGCGGCCTTGGCCTTGCCGGTGACGGCAAAACGCTCCCAGGTGGGTGACGGCGTCTGCGCCTTGGAGGTCACGATCTCGATCTGATCGCCATTGGACAACTGCGTCCTCAGCGGCAGCATGCGGCCGTTGATCTTGGCTCCGACACAGGTGTCGCCGACCTGGCTGTGGACGGCATAGGCGAAATCGATCGGCGTCGCGCCGCGTGGCAGCGCGATCAGCTTGCCCTTGGGCGTGAAGCAGAACACCTGGTCCTGAAACATCTCGAGCTTGGTGTGTTCGAGGAACTCCTCGGCATTGGGCGCCTTGTCGAGGATCTCGATCAGGCTGCGCAACCAGGCATATTGCGGTGCGTCGGTCGACGGCCCGCCCTGCTTGTAGATCCAATGGGCGGCGACGCCGCGCTCGGCCTGGTCCTGCATTTCGGCGGTGCGGATCTGGATCTCGATGCGCTGGCCGAGCGGGCCGATCACGCCCGTGTGCAACGAGCGATAGCCGTTGGGCTTGGGCACCGAGATGTAATCCTTGAAGCGCTGCGGCAGTACCTGATAGCGGCTGTGCAGCAGACCGAGCGCCTGATAGCATTGCGCCGCGTCGGCGACGATGATGCGGAAGGCCATGATATCGGCGAGCTGCTCGAACGACACGTTCTTCTGCTGCATCTTGCGCCAGATCGAATAGGGCGTCTTCTCGCGGCCCGAGACCTGCCCCTCGAGCCCGCCTTCCTTCAGGGTTTGCGTCAGCTCGGCCTCGATCTGAGGGACTATCTGCTCGCCTTTTTCCTTGAGATATCCCAAGCGGGCGAGAACCGAAGCGCGGCCGTCCGGATTGAGCTCGGCGAAGGCCAGCTCCTCCAGTTCGCGCTTGACGTTCTCCATGCCGATGCGCGAGGCGAGCGGCGCATAGATGTCCATGGTCTCGCGGGCGATGCGGCGGCGCCGTGCCGGGTCCTTGATGTGCTTCAGTGTCCGCATGTTGTGCAGGCGGTCGGCGAGCTTCACCAGGAGGACGCGGATGTCCGACGACATGGCGAGCACGAGCTTGCGCAGGTTCTCGGCTTCCTTCGTGGTCTCCGACTGCACCTCCAGGCGCGACAGCTTGGTGACGCCATCGACCAGACGAGCGATGTCCTCGCCGAATATGCCCGCGATCTCCTCCCGCGTGGCGTCGGTATCCTCGATCGTGTCATGCAACAGGCCGGTAACGATCGAAGACGTGTCGAGCCGCATCTCGGCCAGAATGCCGGCCACCTCGACAGGGTGAGAAAAATAAGGATCCCCGGACGCCCGCAGCTGGGTGCCGTGCTTCTTGAGCCCGTAGACGTAGGCGCGATTCAGCATGTCCTCATCCGCCTCCGGATCGTAGGACTGCACGCGTTCAACCAGTTCGAACTGCCGAATCATCGCAATCACCCATTATATGGGGCCGATTGCGTCGGCTCTATGCTGTTTGCACGAATAGCAGGGCTGAGCCCTGCTAGGGTTGGCGTGCCTACTCCGTGATGTCGTCTTCCTCGGCCATGGGAAGCGCCTTGGGCTGCGCCGCTTCGGCGCCGCCCTGAGCAAGCGCGGCCGCCAGTTCCTGCTCGAGTTCGGCCATTTCGTTGACCTCCTCGGGCTTGTCGATGTCGGCATGCTTCTGCATGCCCGAGATCAACGAATCCTTGAGCTGGCTCTGGTCGAGCTTGGTCTCGGCGATTTCGCGCAACGCCACGACGGGGTTCTTGTCGCGGTCGCGGTCGACCGTGATCTGGGCGCCGGCCGAAATATCGCGTGCCCGCTGGGCCGCGTACATGACGAGCTCGAAACGGTTGGGCACCTGCAGAATGCAGTCTTCGACGGTGACACGCGCCATGGAGACCTCTGTTTTCCCGGGAGCCGCGCGTTATACGCGCGCCCCGCCAAAACACAAGTGGGACGGCAATCAAAGCCTCTCGATCAGTTGGTTTGGAGGCAAGGCGGCCACCAGGGCATCGATCGAGATCCCGCTGACCGGGTGGCGCCAATCGGGCGCCAGGTCCGCCAAGGGGCGCAGCACAAAGGCGCGCCCGCTGAGCCGGGGATGGGGAAGGGTCGCTTTTCCCGGGCCGCCGGCCGCGACTTCCCCCCTAAAATCCAGCAAATCCAAGTCGATAGTCCGGGCGGCGTTGGCCACCGATCGGACCCGCCCGAAGGCCTCCTCGACGGCATGCAGCCGGGCCAGAAGGGCATCGGCAGGCAGGCTTGTGGCGATTCTCGCCACGGCGTTCAGATACCAAGGCTGATCGGAAGCCGGAATGGGAGAACTACGGTACCATGGCGACAGGCGCTCCAAATGGCTGCCTCGCCGCTCCAGGTCGCGCAAAGCGGCTTCCAAAGTCGCTCTGGGTGGGCCAAATTGGGGATGGGCAAGATTGCCACCCACGCCGATATAGATGCCCTTTGGCCCCAAAAATGTCACAGGCCCTTCCTTTAACCTGTTGTGATCAATGGGATAATGCCCTAAACTTAAAGCGATGCAGGAGCGGTGTGGATTACTGTGCTCCTGTTGCTTATAATTTCGTTCGCTCCCTCTGCGTATATTGAACAAAAGGATAATCGCCATGAAAGGCAATTTTTACGAGAACGAGCGCGTCGCGCTCTTTATCGACGGCGCCAATCTCTATTCGGCCGCGCGTGCGCTCGGCTTCGACATCGACTACCGCCGCCTTCTCAAGGTGTTTCGCGAGAAGGGCCGGCTGGTCCGCGCTTATTACTATACCGCTCTTGTCGAGGATCAGGAGTATTCGCCGATCCGGCCCCTGATCGATTGGCTGGACTACAACGGCTACACCATGGTCACCAAGCCGACCAAGGAATTCACCGATGCCATGGGCCGCCGCAAGATCAAGGGCAACATGGACATCGAGCTGGCCATCGACGTGCTGGAAATGGCCGAGCATCTCGACCACGTGATCCTGTTCTCGGGCGACGGCGACTTCCGGCGCCTCGTCGAGGCCGTGCAGCGCAAGGGCCTGCGGGTCTCGGTGGTGAGCACCATCAAGTCGGCGCCGCCAATGGTGGCCGACGAACTGCGGCGTCAGGCCGACGACTTCATCGAGCTGTCGGAGCTCGCCCCGTTGATTGCACGCAATCCGTCAGAGCGGGCGGCGCGGCCGGCGGCCGCTCCCAGCACCAATGACTCGCTCGAGGACGGTCCGCACGAACATCTGATGCGCACGGCCTAACCACGACGCTGTGGCTGCTCCGCGTTTCGACGAGCCGCCGCGCGACTGTCCGCGCTGCCCAAGGCTCGTGGCCTTTCGCCACGAGCTGCAGGCCAGGTTTCCGGACTGGGGCAATGCTCCCGTCCGCTCGTTCGGCGATCTCGAAGCGCGCCTTCTGATCGTCGGTCTCGCGCCTGGCATGAGAGGCGCCAACCGCACCGGCCGGCCATTCACCGGCGACTACGCCGGCGAACTTCTCTACGCCACGCTGCTGGAGTTCGGCTTTGCCCAGGGCAGCTACCGGGCCGATCCGACCGACGGGCTGCGCCTCGTCGACTGCCGCATCGCCAACGCGGTGCGCTGCCTGCCACCCGAGAACAAGCCGCTGCCGACCGAATTCACCGCCTGCCGCCCTTTCCTGCAGGCCGAGCTTGCCGTCATGCCCAAGCTGAAGGCGATCCTGGCACTGGGCAAAGGAGCCCACGACCAGGTCCTGCGCGCCCTGACGGTTCGGCCGGCCGGCGCCTATCCCTTCGTCCACGGCCGGATACATGATCTGCCTATCGGCCTGCAGCTCGCCGACAGCTATCATTGCTCGCGCTACAACACGAATACCGGGCGGCTCACGACCGAGATGTTCCACGCCGTGTTTGGGAAGATCCGACAGATGTTGGGAAGCTGATCAGCCGGCCAAGGCCATTTGCACCGCACCGGTGATCTCCGGCGATAGTGGGCCGACCTTGCTCGGCCACGAGCCGACAAGCTGGCCGTTCCTGTCGATCAGATACTTGTGGAAGTTCCACTTGGGGGTGGCGGCCTCGCCGGCCTCGCCGGAAATCCATTGGTAGAGGCCGTGCGCGTCCATGCCGACCACCTTCTGCTTTGAGGTCATGGGGAAGGTGACGCCGTAGTTGTTCTCGCAGAACGCAGCGATCTCGGGCTCGGTCTTGGGCTCCTGCGCGCCGAAATCGTTGGACGGTACCCCCACCACGACGAGGCCCTTGGGACCATAGGTCTCGTGCAACTTCTGCAGTTCCGCATATTGCGGAGTGAACCCGCAGAAAGAGGCGACATTCACGAGCAATACCGGCTTGCCGGCAAAGCTCTTCATGTCGAGCGGCTTGTTGTCGATGGTGGTGAAGGTGAAGTCATGCGCCGATGCCATTCACGCCTCCTCGTCGTAACGCTGCTCGCGCCAGGGATCGCCATGATTGTGGTAGCCGCGCACTTCCCAGAAGCCGGGCTTGTCGAGCACGGAGAATTCGATGCGCTTGATCCACTTGGCGCTCTTCCAGAAGTAGAGCTTCGGGATTACGACGCGCAACGGACCGCCATGTTCCCGGCTGATCGCCTCGCCGTTCCAGCTCCAGGCCAGCAGGACGTCCTCGGCCGCGAAATCGGCGAGCGGCACGTTGGTCGTGTAGGTGTCGTAGCAGTGGAAGACGACGTGCCTTGCCTCGGCCTTGGGCTTGACCCGCGCGATTAGTTCGCGCGCGCTCACGCCCTCCCATCCGTTGTCATAGCGCGACCAGGCCGTAACGCAATGAATGTCGGTCGCGAGCGTTGTCCTTGGCAGGTCCGTGAACTCGCCCCATTTCCAGTTTGCCGGATGCTCCACTTCGCCGTCGACGAACAGGCGCCAGGCATGGATCGGAATCTCCGGCTGGATTCCGAGGTCGAGGACAGGCCAGTTGTCGACCTTGCGCTGGCCGGGCGGCAGGCGCTGGCTCGGCGCAGCGGCCTCGCCGGTGAGCAGACGGCCGTCCTCGGCCCATTTCTGCTTGGTGTCGATCAGCTTGTTCTTGAGTTTGCCGAAGAGAGTTACGCCGTCGTCGGCCATCGCGTCCTCAGATGCTGCGCCCCGCCCTCGCCCAATATGGGGCGCGAAGCTTGCGTTTGAAGATCTTGCCCGAATCCTCGCGCGGCAGCGCGGCGCTGAATTCGACCACCTTCGGCACCTTGTAGCGCGCCAAATGCTCACCGAGGAAGACGCGCACCGCCGCGCCATCGATCGCGGCGCCCGCCAACGGCTCGACATAGGCGCAGATCTGCTCGCCATACTCCTCGTCGGGAATACCGAACACCGCGCAGTCGCGCACGCCCGGCATCTGGATCAGCACCGACTCGATCTCGGCCGGATAGATGTTCACGCCGCCGGAGATGATCATGTCGCGTTTGCGGTCGCACAGGAAGATGTAGCCGTCGGCATCCTGATAGCCGACGTCGCCCACCGTCACGAGATCGCCAAGCGCCACCTCGCGGCGCTTGGCGTCGTCGTTGTTGTAGGTGAACTCGGAGAGATGCGGACCACGCAGGTAGATCTCGCCGACCTCGCCCCGCTTCACATCCCGGCCCTGCTCGTCGACGATGCGCAGGACCCCGCCCTCGACGACGTGCCCCACCGTGCCGGGCTTCCTGAGCGCCTCTTCTGAATCGTGCCAGACCACGATCCCGGTCTCGGTCGCACCGTAATACTCGTTGATGACCGGTCCCCACCACTCGATCATCCGGCGCTTCACGGCGGGTGCGCACGGCGCGGCGCCGTGGGTGATCCAGCGCAGCGAGGAGAGATCATACCGCTTGCGCACCTCCGCCGGCAGGCGCAGCAGGCGCACGAACATGGTAGGCACGATATGCATATGACTGACGCGATGCCTGTCGATCAGCCGCAGCATGTCCTCGGCCTCGAAGCGCGGCTGCAATACGACGCGGAGACCAAGCCGCGCACTGCTCATGCCGTAAGCCGCGGGTGCCGAGTGATACATCGGCCCGTTCATCATCACGACGATCGAGGGATCGGCCACGAGGCCCCAATAGCGGCCGACCTCTGCCGCCGCTGCCGCCTGCAACTCGAGCGTGCTGGGCTGGCGGCGCACACCCTTCGGCCGACCGGTCGTGCCCGAGGTGTAGATCATGCTGCCGCGCGAGAGCTTGGGCGGCGCAGCGCCTGGCTCGCTCGCCGCGACGAACGAATCCCACGTCTGTTGGCCAGCAGGCGCTTCCCGGCGCTCGCCAGGGACGTTATAGGCATCGCCGATTTCCAGTGGCGTCGGCACGACCAGGACCTCGACGCCCGCAGGGACTCCCGACGCAACTGCGGCCAGCAGGTCGGCGTGGATTACCAGCACCTTGGCCGAGCAGTCGCGCAAGATGTAGCCGGTCTCCTCGGCGGTGAAGTGCCAGTTGATCGGCACAGCATAGGCGCCGAGCTGCCCCGCCGCCATGTTGACCTCGAAGGTCGCAAAGTCGTTGCGCAGCATCAGGGCGACGCTGTCGTCCTCGCCGACGCCCAGTCTGGCGAGGCCGCCGGCGCCGCGCGCGGCATTGGCCTGGATGTCGGCCCAGCTCCGGAAGCGCTCGCCTGAAGTCACGCCCGCTGTCATTGCTTCCTCTCCTTCTTGCGGCCCGGCGTCGCCGCTCCTTTCATCATCGTCGAGCCCTGAAAGGCAGCCAGCGACCTGTAATCCGGCCCATGTGCCAGCATGCCGGACTGGTGCAGCATCACGATACCGTGGATCGCCGCCCACATGGTCCAGCCGAACAGCTTCGGGTCGACGTCTATCACACCCGCCTCGACCATTTGTTCGGCGCCGCGCGTGATGAAGCGTGCCGCCCTGTCGGCTTGCGCACCAAGCTCCGGATGATTGTCGTCTATCGGCGCATCGATATCGAACATGATGCGGTAAGCGTGCGGATTCTTGAGCGCGAAATTGAGATAGGCCTCGCCGACCGATCGCCCTCGGCTCGCCGGATCGGGCGCCGACGCCGCCGCCTTCTCGAGGGCGTCGGCGAATCGGCCAAAGGCTTGGGCGCGCACGGTCGCGAGGATGTCGGCCTTGTCCTTGAAGTAGCGATATGGCGTCTTGGGACTGCAGCCCAGTGCTTCGGCGAGCTGGCGCATGGTGACACCCTCGTAGCCGAAGCGCGCGAAGCGCTCGGTCGCGACCTTGCACAGCTCGGTGCGGAAGTCGGCGATGTCCTGTTCTGTGAGGTAGCGCGGCATGATTTACGTACACAGTGTGTACGCAAACCCCGCCGCGGTCAAACTGCCGCGCAGCGAGGAATACGCTCAAGCCGTCTCGGCGAACAGCTCGCGGCCGATCAGCATACGACGGATTTCGCTCGTGCCGGCGCCAATCTCGTAGAGCTTGGCGTCACGCAAGAGGCGTCCGGTGGGATAGTCGTTGATGTAGCCGTTGCCACCCAGGAGCTGGATTGCATCGAGCGCCACTTGCGTTGCCTTCTCGGCGGCATAGAGGATCGCCCCCGCCGCATCCTTGCGCGTCGTCTGACCACGGTCGCAGGCCTTCGCTACGGCATACACGTAGGCCTTGCAGGCGTTCATCGTCGTGTACATGTCGGCAAGCTTGCCCTGTACGAGTTGGAACTCGCCGATGGCCTGGCCGAACTGCTTGCGCTCGTGGACATAGGGCACGGCGATATCCATCGCCGACTGCATGATGCCGAGCGGGCCGGCCGCCAGCACAGCACGCTCGTAGTCGAGGCCGCTCATCAGCACGTTCACACCCTTGCCGACCGCACCGAGGACATTTTCCGCGGGGATTTCGCAGTCCTCGAACACGAGTTCGCCGGTGGAAGAGCCACGCATGCCCATCTTGTCGAGCTTCTGTGCCACCTTGAAGCCTTTGCGGTCCGTCTCGACGATGAAGGCCGTGATGCCGCGCGGGCCGGCGCTGGCCTCGGTCTTGGCGTAGGTGACGACCACCTGCGCGTCGGGGCTGTTGGTGATCCACATCTTGGTGCCGTTGAGCACGTAGCGGTCACCCTTCCTGTCGGCGCGCAGCTTCATGCCCACCACGTCCGAGCCGGCGCCGGTTTCGCTCATCGCCAGGCTGCCGACATGCTCGCCGGAGACCAGCTTGGGCAGGTAGCGGCGCTTCTGGTCGTCGGTGCCGTTGCGGCGGATCTGGTTGACGCACAGGTTGGAGTGCGCGCCGTAGCTCAGCCCGACGGCGGCGGAGGCGCGGCTGATCTCCTCGACGGCGACGACGTGCTCGAGATAGCCCAGGCCGGAACCGCCGTATTCCTCCTCTACGGTGATGCCGTGCAGGCCGAGCTCGCCCATGCGGGGCCACA
>NZ_DATBFE010000096.1:0-126625 GCF_036558665.1 Reyranella sp.
CCGAGGCCCGCCATGTCGAGCAGCTTGACGGCGCGTGGCTTGAGGCCAGCCGCATCCTTGCCGGCGAGCTCGGCCGGCAACAAAACATTGTCCAGGATCGAGCGCCATTTGAGCAGGATCGGCTGCTGGAAGACCATACCGATGTCGGCGATCGGGCGGTCGACCTTGCGGCCCGCAACGGTGACTGCGCCCTGCGTGGCCGGTCGCAGGCCGGCGACGATGCGCAGCAAGGTCGACTTGCCGCAGCCGCTCGGTCCCACGAGGGAGACGAACTCTCCGCTCCCCACCCTCAGGGAGATGTCGGCAAGGGCCTCGACCGGGCCGCTTGCCGCTGGATAGATCATCCCAACCTTGTCGAGGTCGATCAGTGCCCTTGCCACGGTGATTTCGGCCAGGCACTTACTTCGGCATGTCGACCTTGGTGTAGAAATCCTTGGTGTAGACGTCCTTGCAGTCGACCTTCTTGGGCAGGCCCATATAGGTGTTCACGAGGTCGACCGATGCGCACATGCGCTTGTCGTCGATAGAGCCAATGCCGTTCTTGGCATACTGGTCCGTCTTCATCAGGTCGAGGCCCATCAGCATGTTGGCCGAGATCGCATCGACGTCGATTTCCGGCACGCGCTTCTTGAAGATCACCATGGCCGCCTTCGGATCGGCCATGACGTCGCGCCAGCCCATGTAGGAGGCCTCGAGGAAGTCCTTCAGTACCTTGGGACGTTCCTTCATCGTCTTCTCGCTGGCGATGATCGACATCGAATAGAGATCGAAGCCGAAATTGGCCCACGGCATCATGACGACGTTGCCCTTTCCTGCGGCCTTCTCGTACAGGGGCAGGCCGGTGGTGTAGTCGCTGACTCCGTCCATGCGCTTCTCGGCGACGGCGGCGATCTTGGCGGCCGGCTCGATGTTGACCCATTTGACCTTGCTCGCATCCACGCCGTTCAGCTTGGCGAAAGCGGGGAACATCTGGCGCTGCGCGTCGCCCGGAGGCGAGCCGAGCGTGGCGCCCTCGAGATCCTTCGGCTTGGCAAGCGGATGGCTCTTGAGGCTGAAGATGTTGAGCGGCGTCTTGTCGAACACCATGCCGACCGTCTTGATGGTCGTGCCGCGCGCCTTGGAGGCGATCACGACCGCGGCGTCCGCCAGGCCCGCGTCGGCGCGGCCGGTATCGACCTTGGCGATCGAGTCGCCCGATCCCTTGGAGTTTTCCAGCGTAACGTCGAGGCCTTTCGCCTTGTAGTAGCCCTTGTCGAGCGCGACCCAGTACGCAGCATGGTCGCCGACCGCGAACCAATTGAGCGCGAAAGTGAACTTCTCCTGCGCCCCGGCCGATCCCGCCGTCGCGAGGAGCGTGGCAAGCGCCAGCCACAACGCTCGTTTCATGATGATCCTCCCTTCCCCGAAAACGAATGAAGCCTCAGTCCAGACCCTCCGCCCACGGTGCCCAGAGATGGCCCAGCAAGACCACGATGCCGTACAGGACGAGACCGACAACGGAAATCCAGATCAGCGAAGCGAACGCCACCGACGTATTCATGCTGCTTTGCGTGGTGACGATGACGTAACCCAGGCCCTTCTGCGAAGCGACGAACTCGCCCACGATCGCACCCACCACCGCGGCCGTCGCGGTGATCTTGAGCGCGCTCAGGATGTAGGGCAGGGCGTTGGGAATGCGGATCTTGGCGAAGATCTTCCACTTCGGCGCGTTGAAGACTCGGCCGAGATCGAGCATGTCGGCCTCGACCTGGCTCAATCCGACGGCCGTGTTGATCACCACCGGAAAGAAGCCGATCAGCGCGCCCATCAGCATGTTCGGGAAGATGCCGTACCCCATCCAGATCAGGAACAGCGGCGCGACCGCGACCTTGGGCAGCGTGTTGACGAACACGAGGAACGGCACCAGTGCGTTGGCCAGCAGCGGCGACCAGGCGATGGCGACACCCAGCGCCACGCCGACTCCGGCTGCCATCAGGAAGGCGCCGACGATTTCCCAGGTCGTCACCCACAGGTGCTGCGACCAGGAGATCTCGCCGGTCCATAACGCATCCCAGACCGAGATCGGCGACGGCAGGAGATATTCGCGGATGCCGGAGAAGCTGGCGGCCAGCTGCCAGATCAGAAGAAGCGCCACGAACAGAGCGATCGTCGGCGTGTACTGGCGGCCGATTGCGTTCAATCTTGTCATGCCCGACGCGTGACGACGCCCTTCATCGCCTCGTATGCGCTGATATCATGCCCGCTCATTTCAGTCAGACTGACGAACGGCCTATTGCCCGTCAAGGCGAGGATGATCGGTGAAGCTGTCCTTGTGCAACGAGGTGATCCGAGAACTTCCCTTCGAGCGACAGTGTGCACTTGCGGCACGGCTGGGATATGCCGGGCTCGAGCTCGCGCCCTTTACCTTCGGCGACGATGCGTGGTGCATGCCTGCCGTCCGGCGCGCGGAAATTCGAACCGCCTGCGCCAACGCCGGGATCGCCGTCAGCGGTCTCCACTGGCTGCTGGCGGCGCCGGCCGGCCTTTCGATCACCAGTGCCGATCGCAGGGTCTGGCAGAAGAGCGTGGACGTGCTGCGCGGGTCGGTCGGGCTCTGCGCCGAGCTGGGCGGAAGCTATCTGGTCCATGGATCGCCGGCACAGCGCCGCGTAAGCAGCCCCGACGACGCGAAGCGGGCGGAAGAAGCTTGGGCCGCGGCAGCCGAGGAAGCGCGCGAAGCACGTGTCAGCTACTGCCTCGAGCCGTTGGCCAAACCTGATTGCAACTACATCAACACGGTCGCGGAAGCGACGGAGGTAGTGCGCCGGCTCGCCAATCCGGCGTTCAAGACAATGGTCGATACGCTGGCTGCCAGTCTGATGGAACGGGAACCGGTTGCGGAGGTTATTCGCCGCTGGATGCCAAGCGGATTGATGGCGCATATCCAGCTGAACGACCGCAGCCGGCGTGGGCCGGGGCAGGGCGACGACAAGTTCGGTCCCGTGATCGATGCGCTGCGCGATACCGGCTATGACGGCTGGGTGGCGATGGAACCATTCGTCTACGAACCGGACGGGCCGACATGCGCGGCGCGTATGATCGGCTACGTCGCCGGGCTTCTGGAGTAGCGGCATGAAGGTGAAGCTGGAGGAAGCCGAATGCTATGAGCGGCCGATGAAGATGCGGCTCGCCTTCCGCTTCGGCGTCATCACCGTGACCGAAGGTGTGCAGGCAGTGACCCGGGTCCGCATTTCCCTCGCCGATGGCCGAACGGGCAAAGGCGTGGCGGCCGAAGCCCTCGCCGCCAAGTGGTTCGAAAAGGATCCGCGCTTCACCGACGCGCAGAATCTCGACCAGCTGCGCCGGTCGCTGGCCATCGCCATCGATCACTACAGAGCCGGCGGCTTCGATACGCCGTTCGGCCTGTTTGCCCACACTTATCTGGCGCAGCAGCAACGAGGTGCCACGCTTGGGCTCAATCCGCTCGTCGCCTCCTACGGGCCGGCTCTGCTCGACCGGGCGATCCTCGACGCCGCGGGCAAGGCGACCGGGCAGTCATTCGCCGAGATGGTGTCTTCCAATGTCCCCGGCATCAGGGCGACCGAGCTGACGCCCGACATCAGGGAGGCTGATCTGGCATCGTTCCTGGCCAAGCTGAAGCCCGCTGCGTCGATCGATCTTCGCCATACAGTCGGTCTCGTCGATCCGCTGACCGCGGCCGATCGTCCGCCGCAGGAGCGGGTAGATGACGGCCTGCCCGAAACGCTCGAAGAGGTCGTATCCTGGTACCGCGGCCGCTACTACAAGCTGAAAGTGTCGGGCGACATCAGGGCCGATCTCGAACGTCTGACGCGGATCGCTGCCGTTCTCGATTCAGGCTTGGCCGACTATCGTGCAACGCTCGACGGCAACGAGCAGTATGACGATGTCGAGGGAATCGTTGCGCTCTGGCGCAAGGTCGAGGAGACGCCGGCACTGGCAAGATTGGCCAGGTCGACGCTGTTCATCGAGCAGCCGATCAAGCGCAGCGTCGCCCTCAGCCGGTCGATCCGGCCACTGGCGAAGTTGAGGCCCGTCATCATCGACGAATCAGACGGAGAACTGTCCTCCTTCCCGACTGCCTTGACGCTCGGCTACGCCGGCGTCTCGAGCAAGAACTGCAAGGGCTTCTACAAATCGATCCTGAACGCGTCACGGGTCTCGAAGCTCGGTCATGGCTATTTCATGTCGGCGGAGGATCTCACGACGTTGCCCGGCGTCAGCCTGCAGCAGGACCTGGCCCTTGTGTCGCTGCTCGGCATGACGCATGTCGAACGCAACGCCCATCACTTCGTCGATGGCATGTCGTTCGCCCCGGAGCTGGAACAAAGAGCCTTTACGGCAGCTCATCCGGATCTGTACGACATGAAGGACGGCAAGCCGGCCCGTCTCAAGGCGTCGGGTGGCAAGATTGCGCTCGGTTCGCTCGGCGTCCCGGGCTTTGCAGTCGGTGCCGAGATGGACTTCGACTCGATGCGTGAGATGGCCGGAGTGACGACATGAGCACCGATGAGGCAAGACTGCCGGCGCGCTTCGACTCTGTCGAGGTGCTCGAGGATTTCATGACCACGCCCACGACGGCGCTGGTCGACGATCTGGCGGCGGTTCCGGGCGACATTCTTGTTCTCGGCGTCGGCGGAAAGATGGGGCCGACGCTGGCGCGCCTGGCCAGGCGGGCGGCGCCTTCCAGGCGGGTGATGGGGGTGGCCCGCTTCAGCGAACCCGGGGTGCGCGAGGCTTTGGCTCAGGCCGGGGTCGAGCCCATCGCTGCCGATCTGCTGGATCAATCCGCCCTCGAGAAATTGCCTAAGGCCCGCAACGTCGTGTTCATGGCCGGGCGAAAGTTCGGCGCGACAGGCGACGTACCGCTCACCTGGGCGATGAACGTGCATGTCCCGGCGATGGTGGCCGAAGTCTTCAAGTCTGCGCGCATCGTCGCCTTTTCGACCGGCTGCGTTTACCCCTTCGTGCCTGTCGAAGGCGGTGGCGCGACGGAGGAAGTCCCCCCGCTGCCTCCGCCGGGGGACTACGCTAGTTCCTGCGTCGGCCGTGAGCGCATGTTCGAGTATTTTTCGGCCAGGCATGGCACGCCCGGGCGTCTCTTCCGGCTGAACTACGCGATCGACATGCGTTACGGCGTCCTGCACGACATCGGCCGCAAGGTCCGCGACGGCGATACCATCGACCTCTCCATGGGCCATGTGAACGTGATCTGGCAGGGGGACGCCAATACGATCGCGCTGCGTTGTCTCGCCCATACGACGACACCGACCAGTCCCATCAACGTCACCGGACCGGAGACAATCGAGGTACGATGGCTTGCCAATGAATTTGGCAAGCTGATGGGGAAGACGCCGAGATTTTCCGGCACGGAGGCAGCGACGGGCTGGCTGAACAATGCCAGCCGCATGCTGCAGGAATTCGGGCCGCCGAGTGTGCCATTGGCGCGCATGATCGAATGGACGGCCGACTGGCTTATGCGGGACATGAAAACCTTGAACAAGCCGACCCACTACGAGGTCCGCGATGGCCAATATTGACGTTCTGGAGGTCGTGCCCATCAAGCCGGACCAGAGCGAAGCGGTGTGGCCCTTGTCGGTCGAGGCGGGTTGGAACCAGAACGCCACGGATTGGCGGTTCATGCTTGAAACGGGCCGTGGCTTCGGTTGCAGGAGCGCCAACGGCCATTGGGAGGCAAGCTCGCTGGTCCTGCCGCTCGGGCGGTCGCTGTCCTGGATCAGCATGGTCTTGGTTACGAAGGCGCGTCGCCGGGCCGGTCTCGGCACGGCTCTATTGAAGCGCTGCGTCGAGGAGGTGCGCGCAGCAGATGGCGTCGCCGGTCTCGATGCGACGGAGCAGGGTCGGCCGCTCTACCTGACTTTGGGCTTCCACGACCTCTACAGGATCTCGCGCTGGCACCTCGACAAGGCGGCCGAAGCGGTTGCGCCGCCATCCGGCATGAACCTGCGGCCGTGCGTCAGTACCGACCTGAAGGGCATCTCGCGCTACGACCAACCGCGAAGCGCCATGGAAAGACCGGGGATCCTGGCGCACTTGGCAGGCCGCCAGCGTCGACTGGCCTGGATCGCGGAGAATGCCGAGGGAAAGTGTGTGGGCTTCGCCCTGGGCCGTGAGGGGCGCCTGGCCAACTCGATCGGGCCGGTCGTTGCCGACGACGAGGCGATCGGTCTCGCGCTGATAGCGCGAGCGGCTGCCGCGGTGTCCGGGCCCTTCATCCTCGACGTTCCCGAAGTCCATGGCGACATCCGACGCTGGCTCTGGAAGCAGGGCGCCGTCTCGCCGCGCGCCTATGTGAGGATGACCCTGGGAGAGGTGAAGGGGCTGGAGGATCCGGGGCGGCTTTTCGCGTTGGCTGGTCCCGAATTGGGATAGGATATGGCCATGACTGGCGACAAGTTTCTGAATTGGCGCGATCTCCCGGGCCCCGTCCTGTCCCTCTTGCGGGAGGGGACGGTGATTCCGGCCCATCCTCTGGCACTGGGCCCCGACCGGCAGTTCGACAGGCAGTCGCAGCGGGCGATCAGTCGATACTATCTGGATGCGGGATCGGGCGGGCTGGCGGTCGGCGTTCACTCTACCCAGTTCGCGATTCGCGAGGTCGGCCTCTATCGGCCCGTGCTCGAGCTCGCGATCGAGACGGCGCGCGAGTGGACGGACCGGCCACTGGTGATGATCGCAGGCGCGGTGGGCAAGACGGCGCAGGCCGTAGAAGAGACGCGCACGGCCCGCGCTCTCGGCTATCACGCCGTACTGTTGTCTCTGGCAGCCTTGAAGGGCGCGAGCGAAGACGAGCTGATCGGGCACTGCAGCGCTGTCGCGCAGGAGATGCCGCTGGTCGGCTTCTACCTGCAGACTGCTGTCGGTGGCATTCCTCTGTCGCGTGCCTTCTGGGAGCGCTTCGCCGCGATCGACAACGTCGTGGCGATCAAGGTCGCGCCCTTCAACCGCTACCGCACACTCGACGTCGCCGTCGGAGTCGCCCGGGCGCAGGCGGAGGAACGCGTCACGCTCTACACCGGCAACGACGATCATATCGTCGCCGACCTCATTACGCCGATGGTCGTCCGCACCGGCAATCGCGAGGTCATGCTGCGCTTCAAGGGCGGTCTGCTGGGCCACTGGAGCGTGTGGACGCGCGGCGCCGTGCAGCTCCTCGAGCGGCTCAAGCTTTCGGTGTCGAACGGCGATGTTTCGCCTGAAGTGCTCGCCCTCGATTCGTTCGTGACCGACTGCAACAGCGTGGTCTTCGACGTCGAGCACGACTTTGCCGGCTGCATTCCGGGATGCCATGAGATCCTGCGGCGCCAGGGGTTGATGAGATCGATCGAATGTCTCGATCCCGAGGAGAAGTTGAGTCCGGGCCAGAGCGCCGGCATCGACCGGCTGTACACGACCTATCCTGAGCTGCACGACGATGCCTTCGTCGCCGCCAACCTCGAGCGCTGGCGCGCCTGAGTGCACGATCTTTTTGCAACACATGACGCGCTTGCGGTCGCCGGGCTGATCAAGGCGCGCAAGCTCGACGCGCGAGAGTTACTCGATCACACGCTTCGCCGTCTGCGCGACGCCAATGAAGAGCTCAACGCCGTCGCCGACTTGTACGCAGGCGAGCTGCTGGAACGATCTGTCGCGGCGGCCGGCGACGGGCCGTTCCGGGGAATTCCCTATCTGGTGAAGCAGCTCATGGCCGAATGCGCCGGCACGCCGACGACGCTCGGCTCGCGATTCTTTGCCAGGGAGCCGGTCTCGGCGGCCGACAGTGCAGCCGTGGCGCGCATGCGGCGTGCCGGCCTGGTGATCGTCGGCCGTACCAACACCAGCGAGTTCGGATTGGCACCGACGACCGAGCCGGCCTTCGGTGGGCCGACCCGCAATCCGTGGCGGCTCGACCTGTCGCCCGGCGGGTCGTCGGGCGGCTCCGCGGCGATGGTGGCCGCCCGCGTCCTCCCGATGGCGCACGCGACGGACGGCGGCGGCTCGATCCGCATTCCGGCCAGTCTCTGCGGCCTGTTCGGACTGAAGCCGTCCAGGGGCCGCATCAGCCTGGCGCCGATCGGCGAGACGCTGGCCGGCGCCGGGGTGCAGCATTGTGTTTCGATCTCGGTGCGCGACAGCGCTGCGCTCCTGGATGCGACGGCAGGCGCTCAGCCCGGCGATCCCTATGGTGCACCACCGCCGGCAGGAACATTCCTCGAAGCGGCCTCGCGGCCACCGGGCCGGCTGCGCATTGCGGTCATGCGCAGGCCCGTCGGTGGCGCCGCGCTCGAGCCTGCCTTGGTTCGCACCATCGAGCGCACGGCCAAGCTCCTCGAAGACCTCGGGCATCACGTCGAGGAGGCATACCCCGACTATGACGCCGAACGGCTGAACGAAGCTTTCTGGCGCGTGATGTGCGCCAACACCTGGACCAACCTGCAGGTCCGAGCCAACGGCCGCACACCCGGGCCCGATGATATCGAGCCCGTAACCCGCCTCTACGCGGAGCGCGGCCGAGCGGTGACGGCCGATGAATATATTCGCGCCGTTCAGACATTCCATCGCACCGGCCGGCGGCTCGGCGCCTTCTTCGAGGCATACGATGTGCTGTTGTCCACAACGCTCGCCATCACGCATCTGCCGCTGGGGCGCGTGCGCACGGACAGATCGGCTGACGAGTTCGAGAAGGCGGTGGCGCCCCTGACTCCCTTCACTGCCGTCTGCAATGCGACCGGCATTCCCGCCATGTCGCTGCCGCTGGATTGGACCGACGGTGGGCTGCCGATCGGCTTGCACTTCGCCGCCCGATATGGCGCCGAGGAGATACTCTATTCACTCGCCGGCCAGCTCGAGCGGGCGCGGCCGTGGCGCGATCGCCGGCCGCCTCCGGTGAGGTCAAAGCGAGGACATCCATGCTGATCGCGGATGCACAGGTCCATATCTGGGCTGCCAGCACGCCGGAGCGTCCGTGGCCGGCGCGTGGTGAGCCGCATCGCGCGCCGCTCGGCAAGGACGAGCTGCTGGCGGAGATGGACGAGGCCGGCGTCGATCGCGTCGTCATCGTTCCGCCTTCCTGGGAGGGCGACCGCAACGATCTCGCACTCGAGGCGGCCAAGAGCCATCCCACCCGTTTGGCTGTCATGGGTCGCTTCGATCCCGAGGCACCCGGTGCGCGGGGCCAGATCGCCGCCTGGAAGAAGCAGCCGGGCATGCTCGGCATGCGCTTCACATTCCATACCGACATCCTGCGGCAACCGCTGCTTGATGGGCGCTTCGACTGGGTGTGGGGTGAGATGGAGAAGGCGGGCATCCCGGCGATGGTGCTCTTCCATCATGAATACATGCATCTCGCCGGCGCTATCGCGGAGCGTTATCCGGGGCTCAGGCTCGTCCTCGACCATCTGGGCCTGAAGAGCGGGAAGACCGTCGCCGAGACGTCCAACTTCGCGACCCTCGACAAGGTGCTGGCACTCGCCAGGCGGCCCAACGTCGCCGCCAAGGTCTCGGCCATGCCGTGCTATGCGGACGACAGGACCTATCCCTTCAGGTCCGTGCACCGCCACATCGAGCGCGTGTTCGACGCGTTCGGTCCCAAACGCACGTTCTGGGGCACCGATTGGTCGCGGCTGCCCTGCAGCTATCGGCAGGGCGTGACGATGTTCACCGAGGAGATGCCGTGGCTGAAGGGCGAGGATCTCGAATGGGTGATGGGACGCGGCGTCTGCGAATGGATCGGATGGAAGGTGGCTTGAAGGCGCCCGGACCGCGGCGCAAGCTGGCGCCATCGATCACTTTCCGGGAGGACGACATGCCGACCTCGGTCAAGGAAATGCTTGCGACCGCCAACGCTGCCGTGCCGCGGGTTGAACGCGACGAGGCGATGGCACTGATCAAGGGCAAGGATGCTCTGGTTGTCGACGTGCGGGACATGCCGGAACTCCAGGCCAGCGGCAAAGTAGTAGGCGCGGTCCACGTGTCCCGGGGAATGCTCGAGTTCCGGGCCGATCCCGACTCGCCCTACCACGACAAGGCCTTCAGGCGCGATCGTCCTGTGATTCTCTACTGCGCCTCGGGCGGCCGGTCGGCTCTGGCGGGCAAGGCGTTGCAGGATCTGGGCTACCGCGACGTGCGCAACCTCGGCGCGTTCAAGGACTGGGCGGAGAAGGGCGGCCCGGTCGAAAAGGTGTAGTTCGCCCCGGTCCTAAAGTCGGCGCATCACCGTCTGCGAGCCGCCGCCCCAGATCGGCAGGTAAGTCATCTTGTAGCCGGCACCGCCGGCGACGATGGGATGGATGGCGTCGGGGGATCGTGCCACGCCTTGGCCTTCGTCGAACACGTAGCGCTGGATGCGGGTGACGTCCCAGCCGTCGTGGCGGGCGATCTTCTCCGCCATCTCGAGCGGCAGCAGGAAGACCTGTTCGCCTCGTTCGTTCCTGCGGCTCATGCCGGACATGACGATAGCGGCACGCATGCCGGCGACGATGGGCGACAGGATCGCCTCCGGTGTGGCGCCCTCGCCATCGCCGGGCAGGACCTCGGCCGTGCCGGAGACGCCCATCACCGTGATGGCGCTGGCATCGCCGCCCAACCCATTGCGCACGGGGAGCGTCGGGAAGGGCCCGTCGGAGCGCTCGGCGAAGCAAAATGCGTATTTGCCCGGTTGGCCCATCGTCGCCATGTCGCCGGTGTCGGATCTCGCGCCGCCGATATTGCGGATGCAAAGCTGAAGGGCGCGGCCGATGCTCGCATTGGCGCGGTTGCCCGGCCCGAGGCAGTTGGTGCCTGAATTGATGTCGAGCTGCCGCGCAATCGGCCCATGCACGCAAAGCGCGACGCATGCCGTGCCGGTCGTGGTGGCTATGCCGAGGAGATTGAAGTCCGGTTCCAGCGTCGCTTCCGCGGCTGCCAGGACGACCGGCAACTCGGCCGGGCGGCAGCCGGCGATCGCGCATTGGTAGGCGACGGCTTCAGGCGTGATCTCGCCGAACATCGGCGGCATGGCACCCCTCGACTCGGCGCAACGGGCGATACCCGCAATCATCGCATCGAGGCGTCGCTGCGTCGGCGGCACCAGCGGCAAGCCATCCGACAGTTCGGCGTCAGTCAGGATCTGTTGCGCGGCTTCCCAGGCGATCGCCTCGCCGACGACCGGCCAGCCGCACCATTCGGTCATCGCGCGATGCGCACCGAAGCGACGGTGGTGCCGCCGAACGACGGGATGAAGGCCGAATGCTTCCCCGGGCCGCCGGCGACGGTGACATGGATGTCCTGCGGCGAGCGTGCGATCGCGAACCAGTCGCCGTCGGGCTTGTGGCCGGTACTGACGTAGGTCTCCTGGTTCTCCTTCGAGATCCGCGAGGCATGCACGCGCGAGCGCTTGAAGAGCTCATCCTGGATGCTCTCGATCGTATAGCCGTCGCGCGCCAGCGTCGCGGCATGCTCGGGACCGATGATCACGAAGGAGGGGCCCTTGCCGTAGATCGTGTTGGCGCCCGGTGTCGCCATCGAATTGGCGAAAGTGGTCAGGAGGCCGTCGCCCGTCGTGCTGCCGTGATCGTTGAGATTGTGCGGCCCCTCGCCCGACATGACCGTCACGATGCTGTCCGTCGGCGCGAAGCCGCGTTGCACGTGATAGGGCTTCCAGGGATTCTCTTCCTCGTTCTCGCCGAAACAGAAGGTGAATTTGGCCGGATTACCCTGGGTCGAGCGATCCATTTCGCCGGGCTTGGCGCCGGCGACGTTCAGCAGCACCAGGCCGAGCGCACGGCCGATCGTGGCATTGGCCTGCCAGCCTTGCCCGAAGCAGTTCGAGCCGCAATTGATGTCGAGCTCCTTGCGGATCGGTCCGCTCACCATGATCATCGGAGCGCAGGAGTGGGTGGTCGCCAGCGTTCCGTGAAGATTGTAGTCGGCGTCGAGAACGCCGCGCAGGGCGGCGGTCACGACCGGGAAGTATGCCGGCTTGCACCCTGCCATCACGGCGTTGGCTGCCAGGGCCTGGATGGTCGGAACGACCTGACGTGGCGGCACGGCCGAGAACGGGCGGTTGTCGCCGCGCACCGTATCGACGAACGTCGCGACCTTCGCCTCCGTTGGCATATAGAGCGGCATGCCGTCGCTCCAGCCCTGCTCGACGGCAAATTCGTTGAACGCCTCGACATCGAGATCGCCGATGTCGATGATTTCCTGGTCCGCGGTATCCTTCATTTGCTCGTGGCCTCGGCCAGTCCTTTGGTTGCCGCCTCGATCCGTTCCGCCAGTTCGTCGGCATTGAGGCCGCCGATCGGATGCTTCACCACGATCAACCGCGGCTCTACCTTGCGGGCCCTCGCCTGCGCCAGAACCAGCGGCTTGAATGTCTCAGTGGCGATCACGTAGGCCGTGATGCCATGCTTCTCGAGTTCGATGCTGTCGTGGAAACTCCACGATGAGCAGCTTCCTCAATCCGCTATGGCGAGAAGCGCACCGCGGTAGTTGGCCGCCACTTTTTCGATCAGATCCTTCGGTGCCGGCTGGCTGGCGCTGTTCTTGGCTTCGAACTTGACGTTGTCGATCTCGCGGACGGCGCCGAGTTTGGCTCGAATGCCTTCGAGCAACTCCCGGGCGTTCGGTTTGGAGTTCGAAACGAGCGCAATGGAGTCCGTCTTCCAGTTGACCGGCTTCAGCGCCACTTTCTCGCCGCCGGCGGCCGATAGACCGAAGGTGGGATTGTAGATACGCATAGAAGATCCTCCTCACTTCTTCTTCAGGACCGCCGCAACCGCCTGAGCGGCGCGCTGGCCATCGGCGATCGCGTCGGACAGGGATTGACGGGCCCCCGCCCGTACGTCACCGACAGCGAAGACGGTCGAGACCGCTGTTCGGCCTTCCTCATCGGCAACGATATGCCCCGTGGCGTCACGCGCAAGGGAATCCGGCACGAATTCCGCTGCAGGAGACTGGCCGACGTAGACGAACACGGCGCAGGCCGGAAGCGTCTGGCGGCCCCGGTCGCCCTCGACCGTAACGGACTGGAGGCCGTCGCTGCCCTCGAGCGCGACGATCCGGCCGGCAATTCGCGGAATATCTTGCGAGCTCGAGGCGGCGCTCGCATCGACGATCGTGACCTTGCCTGCAAGACTCGCAAGTTCCTGCGCCTCGTACCTGGCCCAGCCGTCGCCGCCCGCAACCACCACGGGCAACCCCGCATAGAGCGGCCCGTCGCAGTGAGCGCAATGTGACAGGCCTCGACCCTCATAGTCGGACTCGTTCGGCAAACCGAGCATTCCCTTGTTGAGCCCGGTCGCGATCACAATCGCTCTGGCCGTGCGTGCTTCGCCCTCGGAAGTCTCGACGGTCCAGGGCCCCGAGCCCGAAAGCGCGGTGACTTCACCGAAGCCGATCTCGACGCCCGCCACGGCCGCATCGTCCGTCAGGCGTGCCGCCATATCCGGGCCGTCCAAGGGTTCCTCGACGTCCTGCAATTCACCGAGATTGATCAGTTGGCCGCCGGGCGCCAGCTTGTCCAGACAGAGGGTCGCGACGCCCAGGCGCGCCGCCTCCGCTGCTGCCGAGAGGCCCGCCGGTCCCGCCCCGATGACGATCAGGTCGTAGGTCGGAATGGTCATCGCGGTGAACTATAGCACTCAGCGACCCTTGAGTAGCGGCTTGCGCTTCTCGACGAAGGCACGCATCGCCTCCTTGGAATCTTCGCTGTTCTGCAGGTTGACCGTCATGTTCTGGTCGCATGAGGCCGCGACTGCAAGGCCCGCGCCTGGCGCCGGCCCGTTGATGGGGGCGATCACCGGCTTCCTGCATTCGACAATCGAATGAAGCATTCGCGTACGTATCGCATGCCCTGCCAGGCATCTCCTCAGCTGAGCTGCTGGTCGGCGCGCGCCTTGATGTCGACGCCGGCGCAAAAGCATCTCCCCTTGCCGCTAAGCACCGCGACACGGACCTCGCCCATGTCGGAAAGGCGGTCGAAGGCATGGATCATTTCGTCCTGGAATGCGGCGTTCTGGGCATTGACCGGGGGATGGTCCATGGTGACGCGGGCGACGTGGTCCGTGATTTGCACACGGATCATCATGAGATCGTCATTTTCGTCCTCCCTGTGGGCGTTCTCCGCGTTACACTGGAGTCCGGACACTCAAGGCGTCGTAGAGCGCAGAGGAGGGGGAAGGCAGGCGTATGGCGTATTTTTCGCAGCAGCTCATCAACGCCATTACGCTCGGCGCTGTCTACGGTCTCATCGCCATCGGTTACACGATGGTCTACGGCATCATCGGCATGATCAATTTCGCCCATGGCGAGATCTTCATGATCGGCGCCTTCATTGCCTTGATCGGGTTCATGATCTGCGCACTGCTGGGGCTGGGCTCCGCGCCGCTCGCGATCCTGCTGGTGTTGCTGCTCGCCATGGCCTTCACGTCGGTCTATGGATGGGCGGTTGAGCGCTTGGCATACCGCCCATTGCGCGGCTCATTTCGGTTGGCACCGCTGATCTCCGCCATTGGAATGTCGGTCACCCTGCAGAACTACGTCCAGCTCACCCAGGGGGCACGGCCCAAGCCCGGCGGGCAGATCGTATCGGGCGGCTACAATCTCTTCAGCGCCGACGGTTTCGACGTCCGAGTGACCTGGCTTCAGATCATCATCGTGCTCGTCACAGTAATCCTGATGGCCGCCTTCACCTGGGTGATCGCGCGCACGCCGCTCGGCCGCCAGCAACGCGCTTGCGAACAGGATATGAAGATGGCGGCGCTGCTGGGTGTCGACGTCAACCGCACCATCTCGCTCACCTTCGTGGTGGGCGCGGCGCTGGCTGCCGTCGCGGGCATGCTGTTCCTGATGTACTACGGCGTCATCGACTTCTTCATAGGCTTCCTTGCCGGCATCAAGGCCTTCACTGCAGCCGTGCTCGGCGGCATCGGCTCGTTGCCCGGCGCGATGCTGGGCGGTTTGCTGATCGGCCTGATCGAGGTCTTCTGGGCGGGCTACTTTTCGAGCGAGTACAAGGATGTCGCTGTCTTCGGCATCCTGGTTCTGGTGCTGATCTTCCGCCCGACCGGATTGCTCGGCAAACCGGAGATCGAAAAGGTCTGAGCCGATGGCTTCGCGTCTTCCCTGGCTCCTGAAGGACGCGGCGCTCACCGCCTTCGTCGCTGCTGCGCTCGGCATCTTCATCGTCGGGTTCCGTACAGTCGACATCGGCTCGACCAAGGGGCTGACCTTCGACTACCAGTTCATCGATCTCGCCGTTGCCGTTGTCGCGATCTTCGCGGGCCGGCTCGGCCTGTCCCTGGCGGCCGAAGGCGAGCGCTGGCCCGCTCTCATCCTCGGCGGGATTCTGGGCGCGAGCGGCGCTTCTCCGGTCGAGCTTCCATCAGCTTTCCTGCACTGGTTCGTCGGGCTGACCGGCCTGTTGGTCATAGGTCGTACACTGTGGCCCGCTGCCAATCGGGTGATCAGCCGAGCCCAGCGGTCGAAGCAAGGCCACGTGCTCAAGCTCGCGGGCAGTCGATGGCTGGCCTTGATCCTGTTGGCCGCAGCGGTCGCGCTGCCCGTCCTGCCCGTTGCCGACCAGAAGACGATGGATCTCGCTGTACTGATCCTGACATACGTGATGCTTGGCTGGGGCCTCAACATCGTGGTCGGGCTCGCCGGCCTGCTCGATCTGGGTTACGTCGCGTTCTATGCCGTTGGCGCCTATTCCTACGCCTTGCTCAGCACGCAATGGGGGCTGGGCTTCTGGGTGGTGCTGCCGCTCGCAGGTGCCATGGCCGCGACCTTTGGCCTGCTGCTGGGATTCCCCGTTCTGCGCCTGCGCGGCGACTACCTCGCCATCGTGACGCTCGGATTCGGCGAGATCATCCGGCTGGTGCTGATCAACTGGGTCGACCTGACCAACGGACCGGCCGGCATCGGCGGCATTCCCGGGCCGACGCTGTTCGGCGCGGTGTTTGCGGAACGCGCGCCGGCCGGGCGTCGAACGTTCGCCGAGATGATGGGCGTGCCGTTCGACGGCACACAGCGGCTGATCTTCCTCTACTACATCATCCTCGGGCTGGCATTGGTTACCAATCTCTTCGCCCTGCGCCTGCGTCGCTTGCCCGTGGGGCGTGCCTGGGAAGCCCTGCGCGAGGACGAGACCGCCTGCCAGGCGCTCGGCATCAATCCGACCAACACCAAGCTCACCGCCTTCGCCATCGGCGCCATGTTCGCCGGTTTTGCCGGCTCCTTCTTCGCCGCCAAACAGCGGTTCATCAGTCCCGAGAGCTTCGTCTTCATCGAATCGGCGATCATTCTGTCCATCGTCGTGCTGGGCGGCATGGGCAGCCAGATCGGTGTGGTCCTGGCCGCCGTGCTGCTGATCGGGCTGCCCGAATGGTTCCGCGATCTCGGCACCTACCGCATGCTGGCCTTCGGGCTCGCCATGGTCCTGATCATGGTATTCCGGCCACGCGGACTGATTGCGCATCGCGAGCCGTCGCTACGCTTGCATACCAAGCCCGCCGGAGGCGGCGGATGACGCCATCGTTGCCGCTCATCGATATCGAACGGCTGACGATGCGCTTCGGTGGCCTTCTGGCTGTCGACGATGTCTCGTTCAGTGCCCGGCCGCGCGAGATCACGGCGATCATCGGGCCCAACGGGGCGGGTAAGACGACGGTATTCAACTGCATTACCGGCTTCTACAAGCCGACCATCGGCCGCCTTACGCTGCGCGGCGATCGCGAGTATCTCCTGGAGCGCATGCTCGGATACGAGATCGGCCAGCAGGCGAGAGTGGCTCGCACCTTCCAGAATATCCGGCTGTTCCCGGGCATGACGGTGCTCGAGAACCTCATGGTCGCCCAGCACAACAAGCTGATGCGGGCGTCGGGCATGAGCGTGTTCGGTCTTCTCGGCTTGAGACGATACCGCCTGGCCGAGAGTGCGGCCGTCGAGATGGCGCGCGGCTGGCTCGAACGTATTGGCCTTGTGGCCGATGCCGATCGGCCGGCCGGCGAGTTGCCTTACGGAGCGCAGCGGCGCCTCGAGATCGCCCGCGCGATGTGCACCGAGCCGCGCCTGCTTTGTCTGGACGAGCCGGCGGCCGGTCTCAATCCGAGGGAAACGACTGCACTCAACGCGCTTCTCGTCTCGATCCGCGACCGCGACGGCATTGGAGTCCTCCTGATCGAACACGACATGACCGTCGTGATGAGGATCTCCGATCATGTGGTGGTCCTCGACTACGGCCGAAAGATCGCGGAGGGATCGCCAGTGGATGTACAGCGCGATCCCGCCGTGATTCGCGCCTATCTCGGGACCGGCGAGGGTGGTCCGGATGCCTGAGACGCTTGCCCTGGAGGTGACCGGCGTCACGACTTTCTACGGCGCCATCCAGGCGCTGCATGGCGTCGAACTCAACGTGGGCCGCGGCGAAATCGTCACCTTGATCGGGGCCAATGGCGCCGGCAAGTCGACTCTTCTGATGACGATATGCGGCAGCCCCCGCGCGCGGTCCGGATCCATCAGGCTCGACGGCGAGGAGATTGCTCATCTGCCGACGCACGAGATCGTGCGGCGAGGCGTGGCGCAGGTTCCCGAAGGCCGGCGAATCTTTCCGCGCATGAGCGTGCTCGAGAACCTGCAAATGGGCGCCACGATCGCGGCTCCGGCACATTTCCAGCAGGATATCGATCGCGTCTTCGCCATGTTCCCGCGTCTCGCCGAACGCCGTGGCCAACGCGGCGGCACCCTGTCGGGCGGCGAGCAGCAGATGCTGGCGATCGGCCGCGCGCTCATGAGCCGGCCGAGACTCCTGCTGCTCGACGAGCCCTCGCTAGGCCTGGCGCCGCTGATCGTGCAGCAGATCTTTGCGGCGATTGGCCGGATCGCGCGCGAGGAGGGGGTCACGATTTTCCTGGTCGAGCAGAACGCCTATCACGCGCTGCGACTGGCCGACCGTGGCTATGTGCTGGTCAACGGTCATGTGAGGTTGAGCGGCCAGGCCAGCGAACTGCTGGCCAACGCCGAGGTTCGCGCCGCCTATCTCGAAGGCGGACATGCATGAGCGCAGTCGACACTTTCTCCTTCGACTGGTTCGGCGACACGTTGTTCAACGTAGTCCTGTTCAATGTGGTCTTGGTGGGACCGGCTTCGTTCGCGGCAGGACATGCGGTAGCGATCGCCTGGCGGCGATGGAATCGCATCGTCTTCTATACCGGCCTTCTTTCGGCAGGCTTGCGATTTCTCGACTATGCACTGGCGAGCGGTGAGTTGTGGTCGCTCGGAGGGTTCGCGCTCGGCTGGGCGGTACAACTCGCGATCGCCGCGTTCAGCTTTCGGCTGACGCGCACACGTCAGATGGTGCGGCAATATCCGTGGCTCTATCGGCGCAAAGGCTTGCTGGGCTGGCAGGAGCGGCACTAAGCTGACACGTCGTTCCACGTCGGGGAGGGGTCAAATGAGGGAGGTTCGCATGAGGAGCATTTACGGGGCGCTGGCGGCGGCGGCCGTCGCCATGACCGCGTTGCCGGCTTTCGCGCAGATCAAGATCGGCTCGGCCGGACCGATGACGGGCCAGTATGCCGCCTTCGGCGAGCAGTTGAAGCGCGGCGCCCAGATGGCGGTGGACGAGATCAATGCCGCCGGCGGCGTGAACGGCCAGAAGCTGCAACTGACCATCGGCGACGATGCCTGCGATCCCAAGCAGGCGACCGCGGTCGCCAACCAGATGGCGTCGGACAAGGTCGTGTTCGTGGCCGGCCACTTCTGCTCCGGCTCCTCGATTCCGGCGTCGTCGATCTACCATGAAGCCAAGATCCTGCAGATCACGCCGGCGTCGACCAATCCCAAGTTGACGGACGATGCCTTCGCCAATGGCAACACGACCATCTTCCGCACCTGCGGCCGCGATGACGTCCAGGGAACGACGGTCGGCAACTACATTCTCAAGTACCACAAGAACGCGCGCGTCGCGATCCTCCAGGACAAGTCGCCCTACGGCAAGGGCGTGGCCGACGAGACCAAGAAGACCCTGAACAAGGGCGGCCTGCGCGAGGTCATGTACGAGGCCTACAACGACACGGACAAGGACTTCACCGCGCTGATCAACAAGATGAAGCGTGAGAAGATCGACATGATCGTGCTGGGTGGTTACCACACCGCGGCGGCGCTGATCATCAAGCAGTCGAAGGAGCAGGGACTGCCCACCCAGATGGTCGGCTTCGATTCGCTCGAGACGGCCGAGTTTTACCAGTTGGGCGGCGCGGCGACGAACGGCGTCCTGATGTCTTTCCCGCCCAAGGCCGAGGACGATCCGAAGAACGCGAGCCTGGTCAAGAAATTCCGCGACGCCAAGTACAATCCGGAGGGCTACACGCTGTTCAGCTACGCCGCCGTGAAAGTGTGGGCCGAAGCCGCCAACAAGGCCAAGTCGACCGACGCCGCTGCGGTGGCGACTGCACTGCGCAGCCAGACCTATGATTCGGCGGTCGGCCCGCTCGCCTTCGACCAGAAGGGCGACATCAAGAATCCGGTGTATGACATCTATGTTTGGAAGGACGGCAAGTCCTATCCGACGGTCAAATAGGCGCTACCACGTCTGACTTTCAGAGGCCCGGTCTCGCGCCGGGCCTTTTTATTCGGCGGATCAATGTCTTGTGGCCCGGAACTCATGATTTTGGGGGGATCGTGACATGGCTGCGCCGGATATGGTAATCGGGACCCAACAGCTAGAGGGGATGGACGTCGGATGGCCGGGGCCACCATCGCCGTCGCGTCGGATCATGCCGGCTTCGACCTGAAGGAAATTCTCAAGCGCGACTTGCAGCAAGCTGGTCACGACGTGCTCGACCTCGGGACCAGTTCCACGGCAACGGTCGACTATCCCGATTTCGGGCAGGCGATGGCCGAGGTCATTGCCACCGGCCGCGCGGGGCGCGGCGTTCTCGTATGCGGCAGCGGGATCGGCATCTCGATCGCGGCTAATCGCAACCCGATGGTTCGTGCCGCTCTTGCACATGATGTGAGATCGGCGCGACTGTCGCGCGAACACAACGACGCCAACGTTGTGGCGTTCGGCCAGAGATTGATCGACGTCGAGACAGCACGCGAGGCGCTGCAAGTGTTTCTCGCCACGCCATTCGAAGGCGGCCGGCATGCCGGCCGCGTCGCCAAGCTCTCGAGGGAATTGCCAAAATGAGCCAGCCTGCCGCGAAGACCGAAGAGACCGCTTTGCCAATGTTTACGCAAGATCTGGCCGAAGCCGATCCTGCGATCCATGCCGTGCTGCAGGGCGAGCTGCAGCGCCAGCGCGAGCAGATCGAACTGATCGCCTCGGAGAACATCGTGTCGCGCGCCGTTCTCGAGGCGGCCGGATCCGTACTGACCAACAAATATGCCGAAGGATATCCCGGCCGACGTTACTATGGCGGCTGCGAGGAAGTCGACAAGGCCGAGCAACTCGCCATCGACCGCGCCTGCAAGCTTTTCGATTGCGCTTTCGCGAATGTGCAGCCCCATTCGGGTGCGCAGGCCAATCAGGCCGTGTTCATGGCGCTGCTGAAGCCGGGCGACACCTTTCTGGGCATGGCGCTCGACCAGGGCGGCCACCTCACGCACGGCTCGCCCGCAAACCAGTCCGGCAAATGGTTCAAGGTCGTGTCGTACGGCGTCAAGCCCGACACGCATCTGATCGACTACGAGCAGATGGAAGCGATCGCGCGAAAGGAGAAGCCAAGGCTGATCATCGCCGGCGCCTCCGCCTACTCGCGCCAGATCGACTGGGCGCGCTTCCGCAAGGCCGCCGACGAAATCGGCGCGTTCTTCATGGTCGACATGGCCCATTATGCCGGGCTGGTGGCTGGCGGTGTCTATCCGAGCCCGCTGCCCCATGCCCACGTCGTGACGACGACGACCCACAAGACGCTGCGCGGTCCGCGCGGTGGCATGATTCTCTCGACCGATGCGGAGATCGGCAAGAAGATCAATTCGGCGGTCTTTCCGGGACTGCAGGGCGGGCCGCTGATGCACGTCATCGCCGCCAAGGCCGTGGCCCTCGGCGAGGCGCTGCGACCCGACTTCAAGGTCTATGCCCAACGCACCATAGACAATGCCCGTGCGCTCGCCTCGGCACTGACGGAGCGAGGTTTGAAGATCGTCTCCGGGGGTACCGACAGCCATGTCATGCTGGTCGATCTGCGGCCGAAGAAGGCGACAGGCGTCGCGGCGGAGAAGGTGCTCGATCGCGCCGGCATCACCGTCAACAAGAACAGCATCCCGGGCGACCCGGAGAAATACACGATTACTTCCGGTGTCCGCCTGGGATCGCCGGCGGGCACGACGCGCGGCTTGGGCGTGGCCGAGTTCCGTCAGGTGGGTCATCTGATCGCGGACGTTCTGGACGGAGTCGCGAGGAACGGCCCGGACGGCGATGCTCAGGTCGAGGCGCAGGTTCGCGGCAAGGTCCACGACCTTTGCGCGCGTTTCCCGATCTACCGCGACTGACAAGGCGCCGCAGACAAGCAAGGGGGGAGAGATGCGCTGTCCATTCTGCGGTCACGAGGATACCCAGGTTAAGGACTCGAGACCGACCGACGACAATTCGGCGATCCGCCGTCGGCGGTACTGCCCTTCCTGCGGATCACGCTTCACGACCTTCGAGCGCGTCCAATTGCGCGAATTGACCGTGCTCAAAAAGAACGGCCAACGCGTGGCCTTCGATCGCGACAAGCTCGCGCGCTCGATCTCGGTGGCTTGCCGAAAGCGGCCCGTCGACCCCGAGCGCGTCGAGCGGGTGGTGAACGGCATCGTGCGCCGCCTCGAAAGCTCCGGCGAGAGCGAGATCCCCTCGGCGCAGATCGGCGAACTGGTGATGGACGCGTTGCGCGCGCTCGACCCGGTGGCCTATGTGCGTTTCGCCTCAGTCTATCGCAATTTCCGCGAGGCCAAGGACTTCGAGGAATTCATCTCGGATCTTGCCGAGACCAACTTCAAGGATTGAAGCGATGATGCGCGCGGCGCTCGCGCTGGCGCGCCGATCGCTCGGCCGCACCTGGCCCAATCCTGCCGTCGGCTGCGTGATCGTGCGCGACGGCCGCATCATCGCCCGCGGCCGCACGCGCGACGGCGGCCGTCCGCACGCCGAGGCGGACGCGCTGGCGACAGCGCTCGAGCCTGTGGCCGGCGCCACAGTCTACGTGACGCTCGAACCGTGTGCGCATCACGGCAGGACGCCGCCCTGCGCGGACTCGTTGATCGCGGCCGGCGTATCGCGCGTTGTCTCGGCGATCGAGGATCCCGACCCGCGGGTGAAGGGGCAGGGTCACACACGTCTGAGGGCCGCGGGCATCGCCGTCGAGGTCGGCGAGGGCGCCCAGGCGGCGGCGGAGATCAATGCCGGCTTCTTCCAGCGCGTTCGCGAAGGGCGGCCGCTTTTCCATCTGAAGCTCGCCACCTCCCTCGACGGGGCAATCGCGACATCGACCGGCGAGAGCAAATGGATCACGGGGACGGCGGCCCGCGCCGATGGCCACAGGTTGCGGGCGACGCACGACGCTATCCTGGTGGGTGCCAACACGGTGGCGCTGGACAATCCGGAGCTCGCCTGCCGGCTGCCTGGTCTTGCCGCCTATTCGCCGGTACGGATCGTTCTCGATTCGCGAGCGCGCCTGTCGCTCGACTCCAGGCTCGCGACGACTGCCGGCGCAACCCCGGTTTGGCTGATCTGCACGCAAATCGATCCCGGCCACGAGGTACGGCTGACCGGGCGGGGCGTGAAGGTGATCCGTGTTCCGGCCAGCGCGGACGGACGGGTCGACGTCGTTGCCGCCGCCAGGGCCTTGGGCGACCGGGGCCTCACGCGGGTGTTGATCGAGGGCGGCGGTGAGGTGGCGGCTGCTTTCCTGAAGGCAAACCTGGCCGACCGCATCAGCCACTATCGTTCGGGCTTGGTGATGGGCGCCGACAGCCGCTCTGCGGTCGGGCCCATGGCCGTCGAGCGTTTGGATTTCGCGCCCCGGTTCACCCTGGTCTCGGCCCGAACTGTGGGAGCCGACATGGTGGAAACCTGGCGGAGAGACGCTTAAGTACCGGCCATGTTCACCGGCATCGTCTCCGATATCGGCGAAATCGTCTCCGTCACGCCAGGCGGCAAGACGGGCGACCGCCGCTTTGTCGTGCGTACCAGGCATGACATGAAGGCGGTCACCCTCGGCGCATCGATCGCCTGTTCCGGCTGTTGCCTCACTGTCACCGAGAAGGGGCCGGACCGCTTCACGGTAGAAGCCTCGGGCGAGACCCTCGAGAAGACGCATCTCGGCGATTGGCAGCGAGGCACCCGCATCAATCTCGAATTGTCACTGAAGCTCGGTGACGAGCTCGGCGGCCATCTCGTCTACGGCCATGTCGACGGTGTGGGAAAGATCGTGTCGACGACGCCGGAAGGTGGCAGCATCCGGTTCGTGTTCGAGGCGCCGGCGGACCTCGCGCGCTTCATGGCGGCCAAAGGGTCGATCGCGGTCGACGGCGTGTCGCTCACAGTCAATGAGGTGACCGGCAACCGCGTCGGCGTGAACGTGATTTCACACACCCTGGCGGTCACAACGCTGGGCCAGGCCCAGGCCGGACAACCGGTCAACCTTGAGGTCGATATGCTCGCGCGTTACGTTGCGCGACTGTTGGAGCACGGAAAGGCATGAACGCGCTCGATAAGGACGCCTGGCGCATCACCTTCAGCGAGGTGAAGGCCGCCGCCGAAGACATTATTGAGGAAGCCCGCAAGGGCCGGATGTTCATCCTTGTCGACGACGAGGACCGCGAGAACGAGGGCGACCTCGTCATCCCGGCGCAATTCGCTACGCCCGATGCGATCAACTTCATGGCGAAGCATGCCCGGGGCCTCATTTGTCTTGCACTGCCGCGCGAGCGGGTAGAGCAACTTGGCCTGTCGCTGATGTCCCAGAACAACGGCACGCGCCACCAGACGGCCTTCACGACGTCGATCGAGGCGCGCGAGGGAGTGACAACGGGGATCTCCGCGGCCGACCGCGCACGTACGGTGGCAGTCGCCATCGACCCCTCGTGCGGTCCGCACGACATCGTGACACCGGGCCATGTCTTTCCCCTGGTCGCCCGCGACGGCGGAACGCTGGAGCGCACCGGACACACGGAGGCGGCCGTTGATCTGGCACGCCTCGCCGGGCTGACGCCGGCAGGCGTGATTTGCGAGATCATGAACGACGACGGGACGATGGCCCGCCGCAACGATCTCATCAGCTTCGCCCAGCGCCACGGCCTCAAGATCGGCACCATCGCCGATCTCATCGCTTATCGCCGGCGCTACGATTCAATTGTGAAGCGGATCAGCGACACGGTGTTCGACAGCATCTACGGCGGAGACTTTCGCTGCGTCGTCTATCTCAACAAGGTGACGAAGGCCCAGCATATCGCCCTTGTGAAGGGCGATCCGGCGACCGGCGGCCCGGTCACGGTGCGCATGCATGCCGTCAACATCTTTACCGACGCCCTTGGTCAGCGCAGCGGCGGCCGCGGCGGCGAGATCGAGGCTTCGATGCATGCCATCGCTGCCGAGGGACGCGGGGTGATCGTTCTCATCCGCGAGCCGCTGACCGTGGTACTCTCCGAGCAGCGTCGGCGCGCTGGCGAGCCGGTTGCACCGGCTGGCCAGGAGCTGCGCGACTACGGTGTCGGCGCCCAGATCCTGATCGACCTCGGCGTCAAGGACATGATCCTGCTTACCCACTCCAAGAAGAGCATTGTCGGCCTCGAGGGCTTCGGGCTGCGGGTCGTCGGGCAAAGGCCCGTTCCCGACCGAACGGCGGGCTGACCGATGTCGACACGGACCGAAACGCCGACGGCTCGGCCCGCGATCGACGGCGTCAGGGGCGCCCGCATCTTGATTGTCGAATCGCGCTACTACGCCGAGATCGCGGACGCGCTGATCACCGGTGCCGAGCACGAGATTGCAAGGAACGGCGCGCTGGCGGAGCGTGTCGTCGTGCCCGGCGCGTTCGAGATTCCCGGCGCGATCGCGCTCGCGGCCGGCCGTTATGACGGATTTGTCGCCCTGGGATGCGTCGTTCGCGGGGAGACCACGCACTACGACTATGTTTGCGGCGAGAGTGCCCGAGGTCTGATGGATCTGACGGTCCGGGACAAGCTCGCCATTGGCTATGGCATCGTCACGGTCGATACGATGGATCAGGCGCGGGCCCGCGCCTTTGTCGACCGTGGCAACAAGGGCGGCGATGCCGCCCATGCCTGCCTCGCCATGGTGGCGCTCGGGCGACGCTGGCGGAACGGATGAGCGAGCAAGCGACGCCAGACCGTCCGCCGAGCCGGCGTCAGGCGGCGCGCCTGGCGGCGGTGCAGGCCCTCTATCAATGGCAGGAAGGCCAGGATGCACCCGGAGATATCGTCGAGCAGTTCCTGAAGGTGCGTACCGGCGAATCGGGCGAAGGCGGCATGCGGCGCGATGCCGACCGGCCCTTGTTCAAGGATGTCGTCGAAGGCGCTGCAGGACACAGGCAGGAGCTGCAGGAGACAGTCGCTTCGGCGCTCGCCGAGGACTGGACCTGGGGACGCGTCGATCGTCTGGTGCGCGCGATACTCCTCGCCGGGGCGTACGAGCTGGTGCATCGCCGCGACGTGCCACCCAAGGTGGCGATCAACGAATATGTCGAGATCGCACATGCGTTCTACGATCAGGGCGAGCCGACATTCGTCAATTCGGTGCTCGATCGCGTGGCCCGCCAGGTGCGCGGCTCGGAATTGACCAGTTAGCATGGCCGGCCGGCGGCTCGGTCAGTTCGAGCTGATCGCGCGGTACTTTGCGCCATTGGCGAAGGGCTTCCCGGGAGCAGGCGACCTCAAGAGCGACAATGCGTTCCTGCCCGCGGACGCCCGTCACGATCTCGTGGTGAAGACCGATACGATCGTTGCCGGCGTGCACTTTCTCCCCGACGAAAGGCCCGAGATCGTGGCTGCGAAAGCGCTGCGGGTCTGCCTTTCCGATCTGGCGGCCGGCGGCGCGACGCCTTATGCCTATCAACTGGCGTTGGCCCTCGATCCGGCATGGACGCAACGCTGGATAGCGGCATTCGCGCGTGGTCTTGGAGCAGATCAGCGTCGCTATGGCGTCGTCCTTTGCGGTGGCGATACGGTCGCCACCCCGGGGCCACTCACCGTCACGATCACCGCTTTTGGTCACGTGGCGCGCGGCAAGGGGTTGAGCCGCAGCGGCGCCAGGCGAGGTGACGAGCTCTGGGTCAGCGGGACGATCGGCGATGCGGCGATCGGCCTGTTGGCAGCCGGCGGTCGTCTGGCGAGCCCGGCACTCGAAAACCGCTATCGCCTTCCTCGGCCGCGCACCACCTTGGGACCGCTTCTGGTCGGAATTGCGAACGCGACAGCCGACGTCTCCGATGGCCTGCTGGCCGATGCGGGCCATATTGCTGAGGCATCGCATCTTGCACTCGTGATCGAACGCGACCGCGTGCCTCTATCGCGCGAAGCACGACGCATCCTCCGGGCCGAGCCGTCCTTGTGGGCCAATGTCCTGGGCGGAGGCGATGACTACGAACTCGTGATGGCGGTGCCCGCCCGCCGACGGAGTGCGCTGCTCAAGGCCGCGCGCACCGCACGTATCGAGGTCAGTCCGATTGGCTCATTCGCCGCTGGTCGAGGCGTGCGGCTTACCGTGGGTGGCCGGACGGTGAGGGCGCCCCGGGCAGGCTACGTCCATTTCTAGGCTTGTGATGATGATCGAACGCAACGCCCACGCGGTCATGGCTGCGTTGCGTGCGGACTTTCCACCTCGGCGCCGATTCGCTTGGGCCGATCACGCAATGCCGACTAGAGTGCGCGCCGAATGGATAGCCTGACGAGACTCCGGGAGGCGCAGCCGGCGGCGGCCCCCGGGAGCATACCGCACCGATCGCTGCGCAACATCGCCCTGCTGGCGACATGTCAGGCGCTCACCCAAAGCAGCAACACGCTGATGTTCGCGTCGTCGGCGCTTGCCGTGCTCACCATTGTGCCGGCCGACATGCGACTGCTGGCCAATCTGCCCATCACCATGCAGCATCTGGGCGTCATGCTCTCGGTATTTCCGGCCTCGATGCTGATGATGCGTCGCGGCCGGCGCTTTGGCTTTCGCACCGGCTCGGTGGCCGGCATGGTGGGTGCCTCTTGTGCCGCCGTCGGCTTGGGCATGGGCAGCTTTGTCGCGATGTGCCTGGGTGGCCTGCTGCTGGGCTTTGCCATCGCCAACATGCAGCTCTACCGGTTTGCCGCGGTCGAACTGGCGCCGCCTCATTTCCGCGCGCAGGCGATCTCGTACGTGACAGCGGGCGGCGTAGTGGCGGGTATCATCGGTCCGACCCTGGCGCGATGGACACCGGACCTCTGGCTTCCGACCTTCCAGGCGAGCTTCGTCGCCGTGGTCGTCGTGCATGTGATCGTGTTCATGGTCCTGAGTTTGATCGAGTTCCCCGTGATCAGGACGGAAGACAGCACCGAACCGCAGCGGCCGTTGCTCGAGATCGTGACCCAGCCGGCCTACATGGTGGCCGTAGCGGGTGCGATGATCGCCTTCGGCGTCATGTCGTTCGTCATGGCCGCCTCGCCGCTCGCCATCGTGCAGTGCGGCCTCGACAAGGCCGAGGCGCCAGTCACGATCTTCACGCACGTCATGGGCATGTTCATTCCGGCCTTCTTCACGGGCCACCTTGTCGCGCGCTTCGGTATCTTCAATGTGATGCTTGCAGGAGTCGCCCTGCTGGTCGCCGGTGTTGCCGTCGCCTTGATGGGCACCACGGCCTGGCATTTCCGCGGTGCCCTCAGCTTGAACGGTGTCGGCTGGAACTTCCTGTTCGTCGGCGCCACGACCCTGCTGACGACGACGTATCGGCCGGCGGAGCGCGGCAAGGCGCAGGCGTTCAACGACTTCATGGTTTTCGGCACCACGACCACCGCCAGCCTGATGGCAAGCGTGGTGCTGGAACTCAAGGGCTGGGCGATGCTGAACTACTTCGCCTTCGTTCTGGTCTGTGCCGCGCTCCTCGTCATTTGTCTGTTTCGGCTGCGCCACCCCGCCCGAGCGTAAGGCCAAGCCCTTGAGGTGACGGGGATTTTCCCTCTTCGGCTGAGGTTGCGCGGCGGTGGGGCTTCTGTCATTTTCCGCCCGCCTCGCCCCGGGGGAGAAACCTTTGCTTCGGGCCGTGACAAGCAGGAAAACGCCGAAAAAACAATAGGTTACATACTATGTCTTCCGTTCTTTGGGCCGTCATCGCGTGCGGCTTGATCGCCGTGCTCTACGGCGTCGTCACCGCGTCGCGCGTCATGGCCGCCGATGCCGGCACGCCGCGCATGCAGGAGATCGCACAAGCGGTCCAGGAGGGCGCGGCCGCATATCTGCGCCGCCAATATACGACCATCGCCATCGTCGGCGTGGTCGTGCTCGTGCTCCTGTTCCTGCTGCTCGGCAAACTCGCCGCGGTTGGTTTCTTTATCGGTGCGGTGCTCTCCGGTGCCACCGGCTTCATCGGCATGAACGTATCGGTGCGAGCCAATGTGCGCACCGCCGTCGCGGCCCAGAAGAGCCTGGGCCAGGGTCTCGACCTTGCCTTCAAGTCGGGGGCCATTACCGGGATGCTGGTGGCCGGCCTCGCGCTGCTGGGGGTCGCCGGCTACTATTCGCTGCTTTCCCGTTCCGGCATCGCCCCCGGGAGCCGCGAGATGGTCGATGCGCTGGTGGCGCTCGGCTTCGGTGCTTCCTTGATCTCGATCTTCGCTCGCCTCGGCGGCGGCATCTTCACCAAAGGCGCGGATGTCGGTGGCGACATGGTCGGCAAGGTCGAAGCTGGCATTCCGGAAGACGACCCGCGCAATCCGGCCACCATCGCCGACAACGTGGGCGACAACGTCGGCGACTGCGCCGGAATGGCCGCTGACCTGTTCGAGACCTACGCGGTGACGACGGTCGCTACCATGGTGCTGGCCTCGATCTTCTTCGCCGGCGACGCCGCCCTGGTCACGAAGCTGATGGTCTATCCTCTGGCGATCGGTGCGGCCTGCATCATCACCTCGATCATCGGCACGTTCTTCGTCAAGTTGGGCGAGGACGCCAAGATCATGTGGGCGATGTACAAGGGCGTCATCGTGGCGGCGGTCCTGTCGATTCCGGCGATCTGGTTCGTCACCAGCCAGATCGTGGGCATGGATACGGTTCTCAAGGTCGGTGACCGGTCCTTCACCGGCCTTTCGCTCTTCTGGTGTTCCCTCGTCGGGCTCGCAATCACCGGCCTGATCGTGTGGATCACGGAGTACTATACCGGCACGGACTATCGCCCGGTGAAGGCGGTCGCTCAGGCCTCCGTCACCGGCCACGGCACCAACGTCATCGCAGGGCTCGCGATGTCGATGGAGGCCACGGCCATGCCGGCGTTGCTGATCTGCGCGGGGATCGTGATCTGCTACGTCCTCGCCGGTCTGTTCGGCATCGCGGTCGCTACCACCGCCATGCTCGCGCTCGCCGGCATGGTGGTGGCGCTGGATGCCTACGGCCCGGTCACCGACAATGCCGGCGGCATCGCCGAGATGTCGGGCCTGCCGAAGGAAGTGCGCAAGAATACCGATGCGCTCGACGCTGTGGGCAACACCACCAAGGCGGTCACCAAGGGCTACGCCATCGCCTCGGCAGGGCTGGGTGCGCTGGTGCTGTTCGCGGCCTATACCTCCGACCTCGACTACTTCATGAGCCAGGGGAAGCTCGGCACCAAGGTCGTCGAGTTCTCGCTCAAGAACCCTTACGTCGTGGTCGGTCTGCTGATCGGCGGCCTGCTGCCCTACTTGTTCGGCGGCATGTCGATGCTGGCCGTCGGTCGCGCCGCGCAGTCGGTCGTCGAGGAAGTTCGCCGGCAGTTCAAGGAGAAGCCGGGCATCATGAAGGGCTCGGATCGTCCCGACTACGGCCGCGCCGTCGACATGCTGACGCGCGCCGCCATCAAGGAGATGATGATCCCTTCGCTCCTCCCGGTCCTCTCGCCGATCGTGGTGTTCTTCGTGATCAGCGCGATCTCGAATCGATCGGATGCATTCGCCGCTGTGGGCGCCATGCTGCTCGGCGTGATCGTCACCGGAATCTTCGTCGCCATCTCGATGACCGCCGGAGGCGGGGCCTGGGACAATGCCAAGAAGTATATCGAGGAGGGCCATTTCGGCGGCAAGGGATCCGAGGCCCACAAGGCTGCAGTAACTGGCGACACCGTGGGCGATCCGTACAAGGATACGTCCGGGCCGGCCGTCAATCCGATGATCAAGATCACCAATATCGTGGCCTTGCTCCTGCTCGCCGTGCTGGCGCACTAAGCCCCAACACACATCGCAAGAGAAAGCCCCGGTCGACAGGCCGGGGCTTTTTTCGTCAGATGCCGCCGCTGGTCGGCGCGCCGGGATTGGACTGCTTGGGCGTGCTGAAGCGGCCGACATTGCCCAGGATCTGCTCAAGGATCGTGAGCTCCTTGCCCGCGGTCGGCGTGATGCGCGAGACCATGGTGATATTCTCGGCATCACTCTGGTCGTATTTCTTGATCGCCTGCAGGCGCCCCGCGTCATTGAACGTGAGCTGCATCACTTTCTGGTCAGTGATCTCAGGCTTGAGGAACGCCCAATTCTCCTGTTTCTGGCTGATGTAGTACCAGATGCTGGGATTGAAGGTGGACACGGTCGAGGGCGATCCGATCAGCCGGATGACGTCGTCGCGGCTCTGAGTGCCGATCTCGAGCTTCTCGACCGAACCCGGGGTCGGGGCGAAGCCGCGCTGGGCGACAATGTTGGAGCACCCGCCCAGGGCGAGAGCGCCGAAAGCGGCGCCGACAAGGAGGATCGGGACGGTGCGACGCATGGACGTTTTCTTGGGTTCCGGAGAAAGAGGGTGCACAACATGTCGTGGCGAAGGCTTTGGGTCAACCGCAGGGCGTCGTGACGAGGGAGAAAGCGCTTGTTTCGCCGCAGGAACCCTGATGCCGAATACGCTGCCGCAATCTATCGGGCAGTCGCCGAGCGTGCCCGCACGCCGGAGTTGTTCGAGGCTTGCGGCATTCCAGACACTCTCGATGGCCGTTTCGACGCGCTCGCCCTGCATGCCGCGCTGATGATCGACCGGCTTCACCGCGAGCCCGATGGTGAAGCTCTGGCGCAAGCTTTCTTCGATGCCATGTTCAAGCATCTGGATCTCACCTTGCGCGAGATCGGCGTACAGGACTTGGGTGTCGGCCGGCGCATCAAGATCATGGCCGAAGGCTTTCATGGCCGTGCCCTGGCTTACCGCGAGGCGCTCGCCGGCGGACCGGCGCTCCTCGGCGAGGTCTTGCGCCGCAATGCCTATGGCGGTAGGCCGCCCGAGGACGCTGCTTGCGTGGACTATTTGGAAGCGTATGTCCGCCGGGAACTTGAACGGCTTGGCGCAGCAGCTCGCCCAGACCTCGTGAAGTAGATCAGTAAAATGCCATATCGCCCTGAAAAACAGGAAAAGTCAGAACTTGAAAGAGTCGTCGACCTCGATCGCATGGGGCTCTCCGGTGCGGCGCTGGATATTGTCGCCAGCGATAGCGAACGGGCCGCCCTTGTCAGGCGCTTCGGTTTCCTGGGATTGCCGGCATTCTCGGCGCGCGCGACTGTTGACCGGAAACCCGGGGGGCAAATCGTGGTCGAAGGCCGGCTGCGCGGCAAAGTCGTGCAGGCATGTATCCTTACCCTCGATCCGGTAAGTCAGGATCTCGACGAGACCTTCCGTATCGTGTTCAAGCAGGACTTGACCGAGGAACGGGATCCGGAGAGCGGGGAGGCGATCATCGGGGCCCAGGTGGACGCGCCCGAGCCGTTGTCAGGAAATATGCTCGATGTCGGCGAAATCGTCGCCGAGCAGCTCTCGCTTGCTGCAGACCCGTATCCGCGGCGGCCTGGTGTCAAGCTCGAGGACGTGCTGCCCAGGCATCGCCACGGCAGCCGAACGAGCCGGGCCGAGCAACGACGTCACCCCTTTGCCGGTTTGGCGGCCCTGCGCGACAAACCGCGACGCGGTCGGTAAGGTAAAATGTTGCGATGGTGTAACGATTTGGCTAGAGAAGTCGGCCCGCCGCGCCTATCGAGCGCGGCCTCAGCTTTTTAGGGCAGGCGCCGCCGCCCCGCTCCGGAGATTGTCATGGCAGTTCCCAAGAAGAAGGTTTCGAAGTCACGGCGCAACATGCGGCGCGCCCACCATGCCTTGCCATCAATGGCATATGTCGAATGCAAGAACTGCGGCGAACTGAAACGGCCGCATACCGTGTGCTCACACTGCGGCTACTATCGCGAGGACATGCCGGTCCTGGCCGACAGCACGTCGGCCGAGAAGTAGGCCGCCACGCGCGGCCGGCGATGGGCTGGCAGTCGACAGGCGGAGCGGCGCAATGAGCGCAGCCAAGGTCGTTCTGGCGCTCGACGGAATGGGCGGAGACCGAGCGCCCGACGTCGTGGTCGACGGCGCCGACATCGCGCGCGAACGCCATCCGGGCACGACGTTTCTGCTATTTGGCGATCCCGCCCGGCTCAGGCCGTTGGTGGATCGACGCAAAGGTCTGGCGAAGGTGTTGGAAATCGTGCCGGCGGAAGAAGCCGTCAGTGCAGACGACAAGCCATCCTTCGCCCTTCGCCGGCGCCGGAAATCGAGCATGTGGCTGGCAGTCCAGGCGGCGGCCGAAGGGCGCGCGGACAGCGTCGTTTCCGCCGGCAACACCGGGGCCTTGCTCGCCATCTCCATGTTCGCGATGCGTATGGTGGAGGGTGCCCATCGTCCGGCGCTCGCTTCCTTTCTGCCGACCAGCCGCGGCGAAGTGGTGATGTTGGACCTCGGCGCCAACGTCGAATGCGACGCCGATAACCTCGCCGAATTCTCCGTCATGGGCAGTGTCTTCGCGCAGGTGCTGCTCGGTCTCGATACGCCCAAGGTCGGACTGCTGAATGTCGGCTCGGAGGAGGTCAAGGGTCATGAGGAAGTGCGTCTAACCGCGAGCTGGCTGCGACGCCAAGGCTCGCCGGTCAACTTCCACGGGTTTGTCGAGGGCAACGATATCGGCGCCGGCGTGGTCGATGTCGTGGTGACAGACGGCTTCACGGGCAACGTCGCGTTGAAGGCCATCGAGGGAACCGCCAAACTCTACACCGGCTTCGTGCGCGATGCGTTCCGGACCTCGACTTTCGCGAGAATCGGCTACCTGTTCGCCTCCGGTGCCTGGATGAAGTTGCGCAAGCGGGTCGATCCGCGGCGCTACAATGGCGGCGTTTTCCTCGGCCTGGATGGCGTTTGCGTGAAGAGCCATGGCGGTACCGACGGGTTGGGCTTCGCCTACGCCATTGGCGTCGCCAATGATCTGGTACGGTACGAATACAAGAACAAGTTGATCGAAGGCCTGGCCAAGCTTCGCCAGGTCGTCTCGGCCGCCGAGCCTGCTCCGGCTGCGCTGCATGCGAGCGGAGGCGTCGAGTGATCCGTTCCGTCGTTCACGGGTGCGGCGCGTACCTGCCGCAGAGAGTCGTTACCAACGACGAACTTGCCAGAAAGGTGGATACCTCCGACGAATGGATCCGGCAGCGCACCGGCATCCGTCAACGCCATATCGCGGCCGAAGGGGAATTCACCTCGCATCTGGCGTTGAAGGCGTCCGAGCGCGCACTCGCGCATGCCGGCCTGAAGGCGTCGGATCTCGATCTGATCGTGCTCGCGACCGCGACGCCCGACGAAACGTTTCCCGCTACGGCAACGCGCGTGCAGTCGGCCCTCGGCATGACGAACGGTGCCGCGTTCGACATCCAAGCGGTCTGCGCCGGGTTCGTCTACGGCATTTCGATCGCCGACAGCATGCTGAAGAACGGCCTCGCATCGACGGCCTTGGTGATCGGCGCGGAGACTTTCTCCCGCATCCTCGATTGGACCGACCGGGCTACCTGCGTCCTGTTCGGCGACGGCGCGGGCGCCGTGGTGCTGAAAGCCGAAGAAGGCAAGGGCCTGCCCGCCGACCGCGGCGTTCTGGCCAACGCGCTGCACTCCGATGGCCGCCAACACGACATCCTCTATGTCGACGGAGGACCATCCTCCACGCGGACGACGGGGCTGTTGCGCATGGAGGGCAAAGAGGTCTTCAAGCACGCCGTGGTCAATATGACGGCAGTAGTGGCCGAAGTGCTGGAGAAGACCGGCCTCGGTCCTGGGGACCTCGACTGGCTGGTTCCGCATCAGGCCAACAAGCGCATCATCGACGGCACGGGCCGCAAGCTCGGCCTGTCGTCCGATCAGGTGGTGGTCACGGTCGACAAGCACGCCAACACCTCGGCGGCCTCAATTCCCCTAGCCCTCGACACGGCGGTGAAGGACGGCCGGATCAAAAAGGGCAATCTGGTGCTGTTGGAAGGGATCGGCGGCGGTCTTGCCTGGGGGGCTTCGTTGATCCGCTGGTAGTTGCGCTGTGACTGAATGAATCCATCGCAACGGAACGAGAACGCGCCGGGATTCAATTACACCGTCTATCTTGCTGATATTGACCGCTTTCCTACCTTAGAGTAAGGATTAATTGGGGAAGGAAGGTATACAGCCGGATGGAAGGCCGGACCATTACGCGCGCCGACTTGAGCGAGTCCGTGTTCCAGGAGGTGGGACTGTCTCGCAACGAATCCAGTGATCTCGTCGAGACGATCCTCGCCGAGGTCGTGGAAGCGTTGGCGCGTGGCGAATCGGTCAAGATCTCCTCGTTCGGGAGCTTCACCGTTCGCGACAAGGGTCAGCGCATCGGCCGAAATCCAAAGACCGGGCAGGAAGTTCCGATTCTGCCCCGGCGTGTCCTTGTCTTCCGTGCGTCGAACGTCCTTAAATCTCTCATCAATGGGACGCCCGACGAAACCATCAAGGGGCCCTTGGGGTGAACGTGTGGGGGATAGGATATGGCCGTGTCAGTTCAGACCGTTGACCGACGGATAGAGAAGTCGGCTCAGGCATTTCGCACGATCAGCGAAGTTGCAAGCGAGCTCGACGTGCCGCAGCACGTCCTGCGGTTCTGGGAAAGCAAGTTCAGCCAGGTGAGACCGCTCAAGCGGGGCGGTGGACGGCGGTACTATCGCCCGGAAGATATCGATCTTCTGCGCCGTATCCGGTCGCTCCTCTACGACGATGGCTACACCATCAAGGGTGTGCAACGGCTCCTGAAGGAGGGTCGGGGGCGTCTGCCGCAGCAGCGTCTCGATGTGGCGGCCGAGAGCGCTTTGGAAAGCCTGCGCATCGTCTCGGCGAGAGCGGAGGCGATGGCGGCGAGACCGTTGCCGCGCACCGGGCCACAGCCGTCGACAACGACGCCACGGGCGGCCATGCTCGACCTGCACAAGCGCCGCGAGATCGAATCCGTGCTCGAAGATCTCGAGCAAGCGCTTACGCAGTTGCGCACCACTCTCAAGGGTCAGAATTAGACGGTGGCAAGATCCTGGCCCAACGGTTGGGAAGGCTTGAGAAGACCCACTACCAAATCATGTGGTTGTGGTAGAAATTGCCGATAACCGCCTGATTTTGATTGGTTTTCGGTCCGTTTGGCGTATGCTGATTTTGAGGGGCTCTTGTAGCGGCAACGTCAAAGGGGGACGCAGCCGTGCTGGCAGATCGCGACAACGTGCGCGGACGCGCGCTCGACTTCGGCTTTAATCTTGTCAACGACAACGAGTTGGGGGGCGATCCTCCGACTTTGATTGAACTTCTCTATCTGCGGCGAGGATTGGTCCAGCCGGGCGGCAAGCTGCCCCTGTTCGACCTCGATGGCCAGCAGGTTGACGGGGCCATTGTCCGTCGCTGCCTTGACCGGGGCTGGGCCGAACCGTGGTTCCACAATCCACTCAAGCCGGACTGGCTGGTCTGCAAACTCACTGCGGCGGGCCGCCAAGTGGCTTCGGTGCCTTAGGTGTTCGTGTCCGCCACGATTGCGCAAGCCGCTATCGAGGGCCCGATCCGGCCCGGTGCATCGAAAACCGATGCCGGCAAGCCGGGCCTGTCCCTCGTGATCCAGACCAGCAGCCACAAGTCATGGGCAGCGATACCGCTTCGACGACGCCCGCGCAAAATTGACGCCGACAGGTTTCCCGTCGCTGGTGGGTAGCGCGGAAGCCGCGTTGGGCCGCGTGGCTAGTTCCTGCCGATCCCTGGAAGGCCTGTTCGACAGAGTGTCCACGCCGACCCTAGACTTGACGAACTCTTCCCACGGCTCTGACGGTGCGCTCGGGATGACATGACCTAAAGCGACTTCACCATGTAGACCCTTATGTGTGGGTCGAGCCCGTGGTCGGGCGGCCCACGGCTCACGATCTCGAAGCCGTGCCGCTGGTAGAGGTGAATGTTGGCCACTGCCATCTCGGCGGTATAGAGCGACAGGCCGCCAAGGCCGCGCGCCCGCGCCACCTCGTCGATCCGCTGCAACAGCCAGCTCCCGACGCCGCTGCCCTGTCGCGCTGGATCGACAGCGATCTGGTGGATGTAGAGGTCTTTCTCCTGCGGTTTCGTCCTGACGGCGCCGACGATGCGCTCATCATCCAAAGCGACGTAGACGTCGCCGCGCTCGAGTTCCGCCGCAAATCGCTCCCACTCTTCGGCAAACCGAGCAGATCCGTCGGCAGGCAACTCGCGCCCCAAAGCGCGGACATAGGGCGTGAAGGCTGCGCGTATGACGCGCCCGACCTCTTGGCCCTCCGAGAAGATTGCCGTTCTGAAGGTCAGCGGCATGGGCGCAGAATACACCGCCCACCCTTACAAGAACTCGTCCGCCGGGTCGGCAAGACGGGGGTTGGAGGGCTTTGGGGACGATGGACGGCCAGCACCCAAGGGCTGGCGCTATCCACCGCCCACCCGTTACCCGTTACTTTTTGGCTTTTGCGCACTTGGCGTGAATTGGCAAAGACCTTGATTTTATTGGTCGGGGCGGCCGGATTTGAACCGACGACCCCCAGTCCCCCAGACTGATGCGCTACCAGACTGCGCTACGCCCCGACCGATGCCGCAATGCTGACGGGCTCGCGGCTTGGGGGCTTTAGCGCGAATGACGGCGTGGCCGCAAGCACGCCGCCCGGTCATCTAAGGGGAATTACTTTGTTCCGCGGGCCGCCTTGTAGGCCGGCCGGGCGAGGCATCGATCAAGCCAGCCGCCCACGTTGGGGAAAGGTCCGAACTCGAACTTGATCGGTTTCGACCAACTACAGATCGATGCCAGATTGAGGTCGGCGACGGTGAAGGTCGAACCGAGCAGATAGTCACGTCCCTGGAGCGCGCCGTTCAGCACGCTGAACGGCTTCGGCAAGGCCTTCTGCGCCTCGGCGACCGCCTCCGGCTTGCGCTTGTCGGGCGCAGTCATGAACATGTCGATGAGGATGGTGAGGAGGGGCTTTTCCACTTCGGTCATGCCCCAGAAGCTCCACTGGTGGCAGAGCGCCTGATCCTCCAGCGACGCCGGGAAGAAACCATTCTTGTTGTACTTGGCCGCGAGATAAAGATTGATCGCCATCGATTCAAACAGCTTGAAGTTGCCATCGACCATGGTCGGCACTTTGCCGTTGGGATTGATCTTGAGGTACTCCGGACCCTTCAGGTCTTTCATCTCCATCGCGACGTGCTCGAATGGAATGCCGAGTTCATGCACGATCCAGAGAGTACGTGCTGCACGCGAGGCCGTAGGTCCATAAATCTTGATCGTCACCGGGCTCTCCAACCGCTTCCCGGGTCGAACGATAGTGCACGTCGGGCCGCGGGTCTAACAGCTATTCGCCGAGTCCGTACTGCTTCCCGACATAGCCATGCGGATGGCCGAAGCGTTCGGTCATGACGGTCGCGAGATCGCGATCGGGGCCCGTCACCCAGCCACCCGACCGTACCGCATACCGGTTCGCCGACTTTGCTGCACGCGGCGCCTGGCCGTCGCCAAGCGCACGTGCGGCCCCCATCAGAAGCTTTCGGAACTCGACGATCCCGAGGTCGGTCGGCCCGAGATGCTCGCGTGTCCGATCCTGGATCGGGCCCTGGCTGTCCTGGATCGCCGCGTCCTGTTCCGAGACGCCCGTGATACCGGTGAAGGTTTGCGTTCTCTGTTGCGCACGATCGATCAGGTAGTCGTTGCGCAGATTGCGCAACGGCACGTAGCTCGTGTCGACCTCGGCATGGACGTTGAATCCGCCGTCGAACTTGGCGCGTTCGGCATTGGTGAATGGCCTGTCGGGATGCCAGGAGTAGGTGTAAACCCAGCACGACACGTCATCGACCGGAACCCAGGCTTGGCCATAGTTGATCTCGCCCGGAAAGGCGGTGGGCGTGTAGGCGTGGTTGGGCATGAGGAACTGGGCGATGCGCCAGTAGAGCTCGGGACCGTCGGTCCTGCGTGCGCCGCCGATCACCAGCCCGGCGTCGTGACCCAGCACGGTGAACTTCGGCCGTGGATCGTTCTGGACCCACCGGATACGGTCGTCCGGCTTGCTCTGGTCAGCAATGGCGGCCTTTGCCATGGCGGCTCGCGCGGCCGCATCGTCCTTCGCCAGCACCATGTGCAGGAACGAGAAGTGCGAGGTGTCGAGCGCACCTTCGACGCTCTGCACCCAGTTGCAGTCCTGCCACTTCTTCGAGACATAACGCTGTCCCGCCGGCACCAGTCCGACCTCGAGCTGGGGCAATTCGGGCATGTGCTCCCTCGGGCCCATATAGACCCAGATCATGTCGGCCCATTCGCGGGTCGGATAGGCGAGCAGCCTGATCGTGTCCTTGTAGCCGGAGTCCGGCGGCGAGGTCGGCAGGTCGAGGCAGTTACCGTCGACGTCGAACTTCCAGCCGTGGTAGGCGCAGCGCAGGCCGCATTCCTCGTTGCGTCCAAAGTACAGATTGGCGCCGCGATGCGGGCAGTGTGGCTCGACGATGCCGACCCTGCCGTTGCTGTCGCGGAAGACGAGCAGGTCCTCGCCCAGGATCTTGATCTTCCTCGGCGGGCAATCGCGCTCGGGCAGCTCGGCGCAGAGCAAGGCCGGCATCCAGAAGCGGCGCAGCAGCTCGCCCATCGGCGTGCGCTGGCCGCTCTGCGTCAGGAAATCGTTGTCCGCCCGGCTCAGCATCAGTACCTCCCCCGTCGATCGCCTACGCGGTCGCTTTCACCAGAGCTTGCTCGAGATCCGCGATGATGTCGTCGACGGTCTCGATGCCGATCGACAGGCGGATCACGTCCGGCCCGGCACCGGCCGCGACGCGCTGCTCGTCGGAGAGCTGGCGGTGCGTCGTCGAGGCAGGATGAATGATCAGGCTCTTGGCGTCGCCGATATTGGCGACGTGCGAAAAGAGCTCGACGCTGTCGACGATCTTCACCCCTACTTCGTAGCCGCCCTTGACGCCGAATGTAAACACCGAGCCCGCACCGCGCGGCAAGTACTTCTTCGCCAGCGCGTGGTACTTGTTCGACGCCAGGCCGGCATAATTGACCCATGCCACGGCCGGATGCTTCTCGAGATATTGCGCGACCTTGAGCGCGTTGCTGCAGTGGCGCTCCATGCGCAGGCCGAGCGTCTCGACGCCGAGCATGGTGAGCCACGAGTTGAACGGCGCCTGGGTAGGCCCGAGGTCGCGCAGCCCGACAGCGTGGCTATGAAAAGTGTAGGCCATGTCGCCGAAGGTCTCGAAGAAATTGAGGCCGTGATAGGCCGCCTCAGGCCCGGCCAGGCTCGGGAACTTGCCGTCCTTGGCCCAGTCGAACTTGCCGGAGTCGATGACCGCACCGCCCATGGATGTGCCATTGCCGCTCAGGAACTTCGTCGTCGAATGCACGACCAGCGTCGCGCCGTAGTCGATCGGCTTGCAGAGCCACGGCGTGGCCAGCGTGTTGTCGACGATCAGCGGCACCGCTGCGGCTTCGGCAATGCGCGCGATCGCTTCGATATCACTGATCACACCGCCCGGATTGGCAAGGCTCTCGATGAAGAAAGCCTGCGTCTTTTCCGTGACGGCGCGTTTGAAATTGTCGACCTGGTCGGCGTCGACGATATGCGCCGTCCAGCCGAATTTGGGATAGGTGTTGCGCATCTGCTGGATCGAACCTCCGTAGAGGCGCGAAGACGCAACTATCTCGCTGCCAGGCTGCATCAGCGGAAAGAGGGCAAGCACCTGTGCTGCGTGACCGGTCGACGTGACCGTGCAGCCGCGGCCGCCCTCGAGCGTGGCAAGGCGCGTCTCGAGGGCCGAGTTGGTCGGGTTGGTGAGGCGCGAATAGATGAAGCCCACGGTCTGCAGGTTGAAGAGCGCGGCCGCGTGGTCGGCGTCCTCGAAGACAAAGGCCGTGCTCTGGTATATCGGTTGCGCGCGTGCGCCGGTCGCCGGGTCGGGCGCAGCGCCTGCATGGACCGACAGGGTCTCGAAGCCGTAGCTCTTGTCGCTCATCGTGTAACTCCGCTACTGAAAACGATGCAGGCCGGGCTGCCGACTTTCACCTTGATCGGGGTCGCTGACAATCTTCCATCGCGGGCCACGCGGTAACCGAAGATCGTGTGGGTGCCCTGATTGGCGACATACAGGAAGCGTTGGGCCGGATCGAGCGCGAAAAAGCGCGGCACCGTGCCTCTGGTCGGCACCCACTGCTTGGGCGTCAGCGTTCCGTTCGCGGCATCGATGGCAAAGACGCCGATGCTGTCATGCCCGCGATTTGAGACATAGACATGACGGCCGGCGCGATCGACGGCGATTTCGGCACCGGTGCTGTAGCCGGTGAAGTTTGATGGCGTCGAGGACACCACTTGCAGCGGCGTCAGCCTGGCGCCCGTCTGGCTGTATGTCGTGATCGTCGAATCGAGCTCATTGACGACATAGGCGAAGGGACCTCGAGGGTGAAAAGCGATATGCCGTGGCGCGGCACCGGGGCGCGCGGCGACACGACTGACCTCGACGAGGATGCTGCGCCGTCGATCGAGGCGGTAGGAGATCACCGTGTCGCCGCCCTTGCAGGGCAGAAAGAAGTAGCGGCCGGACCGGTCGAGTGGGTTGTGATGCGGCCGGATGTTCTTCTGCTCCCTCCGGTGCGGGCCCACGATGCCGGTGACGGTCGTGAGCGTCGAGTAGGGTCCCAGGGTGCCATCTGGTCGGATCGGCAGGACGGCGGTCGAATCGGTGCCGTAGTTGGCCACGACCAGGAAACGCGCAGCCTTGTCGAAGGCGAGATGAATCGGGTTGTAGCCACCTGTCGATTGGCGATTCAGCAAGCGGAGACGGCCGGTCGGGCCGTCGATCGCGAAGGACGTCGCCTCGCTGCGATCGCCATGCACCGAATAAAGATGTCGACCCGTTGGATCGATCGCCAGGAACGACGGATTCTCCAATCCATCCAGACGCTGGACATGAGTGAAAGCGCCGCTTCGCCGGTCGACCCGATAGACATTGATGCCATTGCCATGGCCGCGGCGTTCGGGTGTGGTGTAGCAGCCGACATAGGCGAAGAGCGTCTTCATGGTTGCGCAGTGTCGCCTCAACCGGACGTCGCCACAATCGTTGCGGCAGATCGGTCGAGTTCACTCGTCACCCGGCGGAACGTTCAGTGCGAGATCGTCACGCGCAGCCCGGGATTGGCGTCGCCCAGCCGGATCGTCAGACCGTGCAGGGTGGCGATTGCCTTGACGAGCGCGAGGCCAAGTCCACTGCCTGCCGTGGTGCGACTGCGATCGAGCCGATAGAAGCGGTCGAAGACGCGGTCGCGCTCCGACTCGGGAACGCCGGGCCCATTGTCGGAAACCTCGATCTCTAAGCCGGTCGGTGCGCTGCGCGTCAGGATCAGGCGTACGGTGCAGCCAGCGGGCGTATGATTGAGGGCGTTCTCGATCAGGTTTGACACCATCTGGGCAAGCAGCTGACGGTCGCCAGTGAAGCATACGTCATTGTCGATTCTGAGTTCGAGCGCGTGCTGGGAGTCTTCGGCAGCGGGAAGATAGGCCTCGCCGACGCTGCGCAGCAACTCGGAGAGGTCGAGCTCTGAAAAGGCGCTCTTCTGCGCGCCGGCCTCGATCTGGGCGATGCGCAACAAAGCGGAAAAGGTCTCGAGCAACGTGTCGGCCTCGGAGATGGCGGCTTCGGTTGCCGTTGCATATTCACCCGTGGTCGTGGCGTGCTCGCGCGCCTCTTCCAGCCCCTGGCGCAACCGCCCGAGCGGTGTACGCAGGTCGTGGGCGATGTCACCGGTGACCTGGCGCAAGCCTTCCATGAGGGTCTGGATCCGGTCGAGCATGGTGTTGAGGCTGGCCACGAGCTGGTCGATCTCGTCGTTGGTGCCGCGCGCGGGAATTCGCGCACTGAGATCGCCCTCCATGATGGCGCGGGTGGTGCGGCCGATCGTATCGATGCGGCGCAGGAAGTTGCGGCCGAGCAGCAGACCGCCGGCAACCGCGAGCAGCAGGGTGAGGCCGCCGGCCCATACGAAGGCACGGACGATGGCGCTCTGCATGTCGAGCAGCCGGCTGGCATCCTGCGCGACCAGGAGGAAGGAACCGTCGGGCAGGACGAGCCCGAAGCCCATCAGGCGGCCGCGGTCGGCGTCCGTTTCGCCGGCGTCGGAATCGCTCCGGAAATCGATGACGCCCTCCACCGGCGGCATGCCGGGCAAGTTGCCGACCACGACCTGCCGATTGGGCGCCTGCAGGAGATAGTAGATCGGCCCGCGAGTGCGGAAGTCCATGCGGCGGGTGATCTGCTGCGCAAGCCCGATCAGGCCGAGGCGGCGATGGATCTCGGCGAGCTGGAAGGCCTCGGTGCGCAGGACGGCCTGCATGTCGCTCTGCATCGCGGCCGTTGCCGTGACGAACACCGTCGCGAACAGCACGCAGGCAGATACCACGAACAGCGCCGCATAGATCAGCGCGAGGCGAAAGTTCGCGGACCGCAGGATCCTGCGGAAGGTGTTACTCCGGGGGGCGGATGACATAGCCGGCTCCCCTCACCGTGTGGAGCAAGGGCCTGTCGAAGCCTTTGTCGATCTTGGAGCGCAGGCGGCTGATATGAGTCTCCACGATGTTGGTCTTCGGGTCGAAGTGGAAATCCCAGACTTTCTCCAGGAGCATTGTGCGGGTGACGATCTCGCCGGCATGCCGCATGAGATACTCCAGGATCTTGAACTCCTGGGCGAGAAGGTCGATCCGCTTGCCGTCGCGTGCCACCGACCGCGCCAGCAGATCAACCTCGAGGCCGCTGACCTGAAGCTTCGTCTGCGCGACCATCGGCGGCCGGCGCGCGAGTGCACTGATCCGCGCCATGAGCTCGGCGAAGGCGAACGGCTTGACGAGATAGTCGTCGGCGCCGGCGTCGAGGCCGGCGACCCGATCATCGACACCACCCATCGTCGTCAGAAACAGGGCGGGGGTGCGCGTGCCCGCGTCGCGCGCAGCCTTCACCATCGATAGGCCGTCCATCTTGGGCAGGTTTCGGTCGACGACCATCACGTCGTAGGGGTCGCCGGTCGCCATGTAGAGCCCATCGCGTCCGTTGTCGACCTGGTCGACCACGTGTCCATGCTGACGCAGCCCTTTGGCGATGTAGTCGGCAGTTTGTCGGTCGTCTTCGATCAGGAGGATCTTCACCGCGGCCCCTTCGTCATGCCGCTATTCTTGTCGCTTTCGGCTGCGGTGCAATCGCGGCGAACTATACAAACTTTCAATGTTGCGGACATGGGGACGCCATCACCGGGACCCCATATTCGGGGCGAGCCAGACGAGGAGGTTTCCCGATGTCCAAGACCAGATCCATTCTTGCCGCCCTGGCGCTGACCACAGCGCTGACGGCGCCTGCCGCCATACTTCCGATCCTGACCGCGCCGCCGGCGATGGCGGGCGAAGCCACGCCGCGCGATCTTTCCGATCTCGCCGCGAAGGTGACACCGGCCGTCGTCAACGTCCAGGTGACGATGAAGGCCGACAGCGATGACAGCATGCAGATGTCCGACCGGTCGGCGCAGCGGCAAATGGAAGAGTTCATGCGTCAATTCGCCGAACGTTTCGGCCAGGGCCCGATGAAGGTTCGACCGATGCCGAAGGAGCAGGCGCTCGGCACCGGCTTCATTATCGATCCGTCGGGCGTGATCGTTACGAACTACCATGTCGCCGGCAAAGCCGATTCCATCACCGTGACGATGACGGACGGCACCAAGTATCCGGCGAAGCTGCTGGGCGCTGATCAGAAGACCGACATTGCGGTGCTGAAGATCAAGGCCGACAAGCCTTTGCCTTATGTCGAGTTCGGCGACGCCAACCAGGTGCGCGTCGGCCAGCCCGTCATGGCGGTCGGCAATCCGTTCGGACTTGGCGGCACGGTGACATCCGGCATCGTGTCGGCGCGCGGCCGTGACATTCATTCGGGTCCGTTCGACGACTACATCCAGACCGACGCCGCGATCAACCGCGGCAATTCCGGCGGTCCGCTGTTCAACATGGACGGCAAGGTCATCGGCATCAACACGGCGATCTTCTCGCCCTCCGGCGGCTCCGTCGGGCTCGGGTTCGCCATCCCGTCCAGCATCGCTCAGCCGGTGGTGGCCCAGCTCCGTGAACATGGGCGGGTCGAGCGCGGGTTGCTCGGCGTCGAAATTCAGCCGGTAACGTCTGAGATCTCCGACAGCCTGTCGCTCGGCTCGACCCACGGAGCGCTGGTCGCGCAGGTCGAGCCCAAGAGTGCGGCGCGGAAGGCCGGCATCGAGTCGGGTGACGTGATCAGGAGTGTCGACGGCAAGCAGATTGACGATGTCCGCGATCTCACGCGCACCATCGCGGCGGCGCAGCCCGGCTCGACGGTCAAGATCGGACTCGTGCGCGACGGCAAGGACATGACGGTCCAAGCCAAGCTCGGCGACTCCACGTCGAACCAGCAGGCAAAGGCGGACGAGGACGACAGCCACCAGGGCACGAAGGCCGAGCACGGATCGTTCGGCTTCTCCCTTGCGCCGATCACGCCCGAGGCCCGGCAGGAACTTGGCCTCAAGGACTCGGTCAGCGGCGCACTGATAGCGGGCGTCGAGCCCGGCAGCCCGGCCGACAGCAAGGGGCTGCGCGCCGGCGACATCATCCAGCAGGTCGGCCATGACTCCGTCGACAGCGCAAAGGCTGCGGCCAGCAAGCTTCGTGAGGCGAAGGAATCCAAGAAGCCGGTGCTGCTGAAAATCTATCGAGAGGGGATGACCCGGTACGTTGCTGTTTCTCCCCGGGCAGCGTGACGGGACCTCTCGACGAAGCCGGCGGTGGTTTCCATCGCCGGCTTTGCCGTGCCGGAGATCAACGAAACAGGAAGCCGATCTCGGAAAGGTCCTCGTCGCCGATCCAGTGCAGACCGCGGGCATAGCTGCCCGTCGCTGCCTGTTCCCGGCCGCTGGTTCCCTTGGGATCGAGCGCCGGCATCACTTCACGGGCAAACAGCCGCACCGAGCGCGCCGATTCCTCGAACGACAGATCGCCGCAGGCGAAGCGGCAGATACTGTAGTTGATGCCGGAAATCAGATGATCGCGCATCAGGCGATCACGCACGGCCGCAGGCGAACCGGCGACGATATAGCCCTGCTCGACGGCCTCGTCGAAGTCGGGGGTGGAAATGGCGCGCGGCAACTCGACACCGTGCGCGCGCCAGAGGTGGACCATCGAATCGTACCAGACATGAAAGGCGCGGCGCGCTGCGAAAACCGCATCCGCTTCGCTGTCGAGCACCACCACATTGCGCGTGTTGCCGACGAAAGGCATATCCTCGGGTGCGTTGCCGAGCCCCTCCCACGCGGAGCGATAGCGAGCCGTGAATCTGCCGGCGTCGATGGTCGGCAGGGCGAGCGCCACGTTGCAGCCGAGGCCGGCAAGCCGATCTGCATTCTCGATCGATCGTGTGACATGCCACAGAGGCGGGTGGGGGTGCTGTACCGGTTGCATTACCAGCGGCACGCGCTCGAAGGTGAAGTACTTGCCGCTATGTGTGAGGTGCGCCGAGCCGAGGCCCTTCAGCATGATCTCGAGGATCTCCTCGAACCGTTCCTGGCTGCTGCTCGCGTCAATGCCGAAGAAGGCCGCCTCGTAAGGCGAAGCGCCACGGCCGACGCCGAGCTCGAGCCGGCCGCCGCTCATCACGTCGAGCATGCAGATCTCTTCGATCAGGCGCAGCGGATGGTAGAGGCCGAGCGGATAGGCGAGCGGGCCGAACCGCAAGGTGGAGGTGCGCTGTGCGACGGCGGCGAGAAACAACCCCGGCGAGGGGGCCGATCCCAGCGGCGTACCGTGATGTTCGGCGACATGGTAGGCGTGAAAGCCCGCCCATTCATAGAGCTCGATCAGCTTCAGCCGGTCTTCGTACTGTTGACCAAGGTCGGGACCGGATCGGTCCAGGTGGTCAAAAACGGCAAACTTCACTACACTTTTCCCAGATCGGGTTGTTCCCGCATCCTACACACAACTGCGAGAAAAGTCGCGCTTTCCGTGTGACGACTCTCAGGTTAGAGCGCAGGCATTACCTCGCTGGCGAATAACGCCACGGATTGGCTCGACTCTTCCAGCGACAGGTCGCCGAAGGCGAGCCGGCAGAGGCAGTAGTTGATGCCCGCCACGTCATTGTCGTGCTTCATTCGGTCGCGCACCGTCGACGGCGAGCCCGCGATGATGTAGCCGCCCGACAGCGCGTCCTCGAACTCGGCAGGAATCAACTGCCGCGGCAGGCCGACGCCGTGCGCGCGCCAGAGATGGATCAGGGCATCGTACCAAAGGGCGAAGGCGCGCTTGGCAGCGCTCAACGCCTCCCGGTCGGTGTCGGCGACCACGATGTGCCGGCTGAGGCCGATCAACGGCATGTCGGCGTCGCGACGTCCCAATGCTTTCCAGGCGGCGCGAAAGCGCGCGGCGAACTGCCCGACGCCGTCCGCCTTCATGCCGACCACGGTGTTGCATCCTTGCCGGGCAAGCCGATCGGCACTTTCCAGGGAATTGGCGCCATACCAGAGCGGCGGATGCGGCTGCTGCACCGGCCGCATCTCCATGGGTACGTCTTCGAAGGCGAAGTATTTCCCCTTGTACGTGAGTCGCGGCACGGTGAGGCCTTTGAGGATGATCTCGAGCGCCTCGGCAAAGCGTTCGGGACCGGTTGCCGGATCGATGCCGTAGTAGCCGACTTCATACGGCGAGATCCCGCGCCCAACGCCGAGCTCGAGCCGGCCGCCACTCAATTGATCGAGCATGCAGATTTCGTCGATCAGCCGCAGCGGGTGATAGAGATTCACGGTATAGACCAGAGGGCCGAAACGCAGCGTCCTGGTCCGTTGTGCGACCGCGGCGAGGAAGACGCTGGGCGAGGGTGCCATGCCGAGCGGCGTCGCGTGATGCTCGGCGATGTGATAGGCGTGAAAGCCGCTCTTCTCGTATAGCTCTATCAAGCGAAGGCGCTCGTCGAACTGCCGGCCGACGTCGTCGCCAGCCCGATCCATGTGATCGAAGACGCCGAACTTCATCCTCGGCCATCCCTGTGGAGGAGCGCGGCGCCGATCACAGTGCCCGCTTTTTGCTGCTGATCACGCCGCTTGCGATGCCATGCCATTCGATGGTGCCGGCGAGACGCGAATGCTCGATCTTGGGGCAACGGTTCATGACCACCTTGAGCCCGGCCGCTTCGGCACGCCTGGCAGCATCGTCGTTCCTGACACCAAGCTGCATCCAGATCACCTTCGCTCCGTGCTTGATCGCTTCGTCGGTGATTGGGCCGGCGGCCTCGGAGTTGCGGAAGATATCGACCATATCGGCCTTCACGGGCACCTCGGCGAGCGAGCCATAGACCTTCTGGCCGAGGATTTCCTGGCCTGCGGCGGCCGGATTGACCGGGATGACCGTGTAGCCGCGGTCGAGCAAGTACTTCATCGCGAAGTAGGAAGGGCGATTCCAGTTGGCCGAGGCGCCAACCATGGCGATGGTCCGGCTGTCGCGAAGAATGCGGCGCAGATAGGCATCGTCATAGCGGTCGTGACCGAGCGGCGGCATGAAGGGATTATACATGGCGAAGCCCGAGCTGTTGGAACCGATTTCGATCCGCGACACGACGTTGCGGAAGAGGGTCGTGCCGGCGCCGAGGTCGACGTGACAGGCCTATTTGGCCCGCGAAGCACGCCCAGTGCCAAAGACGGCGACGCCACCGACCCCGTATGAAGAGCATGAGAGCTCGTTGGCGACGCAGCTCACCGGGTCTTGATGTGAGTCCCCGCTGCTGCAGCGTACGATTGCGGCTCGTTCACGTTCGTGGAGAGCGTTATGGGAAGAGTAGTGGCGGTTGCCCTGGTTCTTGGTTGCGTTCTTGCGGGTCCCGCCTTCGCGACCCTGGAGCCCGGTGCTGCGGCTCCCGACTTCACCGCACAAGCGGCTGTTGGCGGAAAGGAATTCACGTTCTCGCTGGCGGCGGCCCTCAAGAAGGGACCGGTCGTCCTCTACTTCTTTCCCAAGGCTTTCACCGCCGGCTGCACGGCCGAAGCTCACGAATTTGCCAAAGCCGCCGACCGCTTCGCCGCCTCCGGCGCCACATTGATCGGCATGTCGGCGGATGACATCGCCACGCTGCACAAATTCTCCACGCAGGAATGCTCGGCCAGGTTCCCGGTCGCAGCCGACCCCGATCTCAAGATCATCCGCGCCTACGACGCGGCTCTGGTTCGCGCTGGATCCGCCAGCGTCGCCGATCGCATCTCGTACGTCATCGCGCCGCGCGGCAGGATCGTCTACGCCTATGCCGACCGCAATCCCGACAAGCATGTCGAGAACACGCTGACAGCGGTCACCGAACTGAAGGCGAAGGGCAACAAGTAACCACGCGACTTGTGGGCGGCGCGGTGCGCCGCTGGCCGCTTGTAGCGGCTGGTCGACCATCTCGGCTGCACCGATCTTCTGGACGCGACCGACAGGTCGCGGCCTCGGGCCCGACCGAGAAGGGCGACTGATCGCGCTCGGACGCAATAACGCGGAAGGTAGTTGTCGGCGACCATGTCGGGATGGAGAGTCGCGCAATGCTCCGCGTCGCCTTTGCCGGCAGTTTTGCCGGGCCATTCGAGCCGCTGGTGCGGCCGCTGATCAAGGCGCCGTGCGAGACATTGCAGGTGGAAGAGGGTGCTGTCCTTGCGCACCTGGCGGAGATCGACGTGCTGGTAACGCTCGCCTTCACGTCCGCCATGGGCAAGGCTGCTGGCCCGCGGCTGAAGCTGGTGCAACTTCCGGCGGCGGGACTGGATCGCATTGATCGTGCCGCGCTGCCGGCCGGCGTCCTGCTGGCCAACGCCTATGGTCACGAAACCGCCATCGCCGAATTCATCATGGGCGCCATGCTGATGCTGGGACGGAACGTCGTGCGTCTGGATGCGGATCTGCGCGTCGGCATTTGGCCGGCACCGTGGTCGCCGGGCAAACCGCGCCTGCCCCTGGCCGCCGAGCTCGCTGGCAAGACGCTGGGCATCCTGGGATACGGTCATATCGGTCGGGCGCTGGCCCGCCGGGCGCACGCCTTCGACATGGAGATCCTGGCCATTCGCCGCGATCTTTCGGGCGGCCGTGATGACTTGGCCGGCGTCGGCGGGCCCGATCGTTTGGACGAAGTGCTGGCTCGCGCGGACTACCTCGCGATTACTCTGTCGCTGAACGACAGTACCCGCGGCCTGATCGGCCGACGTGAGCTCGCGCTGATGAAAGCGAGCGCCTTTTTGGTCAATGTCGCGCGTGCGGAAATCGTCGACGAGACGGCCTTGTATGATGCGCTGGCCAGCGGTCGTCTGGCCGGCGCGGCGCTCGACGTCTGGTATCGCTACCCCCAGGACAACTCGCCGACCTGGCCGGCCGACCGGCCCTTTCACGAGTTGCCGAACGTCCTCATGACTCCGCATATGTCGGGCAGCACGCAAGGGACTGTCCAGTCGCGCGCGGCGCTCGTGGCATCCAACATCGACCGGATCGCGCGCGGCGAGAAGCCGCTCAATCTTGTGCGGTGATGCCCAAGGCGCATCAACCTTCGGGTCGGCTATCGTGGAGGTAAATTTCGCTTCGTTAGTCCGCGCCCGCGGTCGGCCCGCGAAAACGCAGCGCGATCCAGAACGAGCATTGCGCGACCAGGCCAGCCGCCGCCAGCACGATGGCGGCCGCAAGTGCAGGATTGCTGCCGAAGCCCGTGATCGCGGTGCAGACGGCGCCGACGGCCATCTGGCTGAAGCCGTACAAGCCCGAGGCCGAGCCGATCACCGCAGGATTGACGCTGATCGCCTGACCGAGCGCGGCCGGAGACGCGATGCCCGCACCAAGGGCGAAGAAGAACATCGGGCCCACGACCAGCGGAACGGAGAGATGTCCGAGTAGCACGATGGCGAGGAACGACAGAGCGGCCAGCACGCTCGCGAGGTTGGCGCCGACCATGAGGCGGTCGACCGACACCTTGGGAATCAGACGCGACGCCGCCATGCTGCCGAGCCAGATGCCGGAGATCTGGATCGCGAGATAGATCCCGACTTCGTAGTCCGGCCGGCCAAGCTGATGGATGAAGATGAAAGGCGAGGCGGCGATGAAGCCGTAGATCGACGTCGTGGCGCAGCCGCCGCCCAGCGCATAGCCGAGGAAGGCAGGTGACCGCAGCAACCGCCCGTAGTTGCGCGCCAGCCGGCCGACTTGCGCCGTGCCGGATGTCGAATGCGTTTCCGGCAACAACAGCCAGGTGAAGAGAAGGTTGACTGCACCAAGCCCTGCCAGGGCGAAGAAGATCGAGCGCCAGCCGAACGTCGTCGTCAATGCGCTGCCGAGCAGCGGAGCGGCCCCTGGCCCGATCGCAACCATGAGGTTCATCAGCGCGAGGCGGCGGGCCGCTTCCTTGGCAAGTGCCGTGTCGCGCACGATCGCGCGGCCGATGACGAGCCCCGAACATCCGCCCAGTGCCTGCAACAGCCGCAGGATGATCAGGGTGTGCACATCGGGCGCGAAAGCGGCCCACAGGCCGGTGGCGGCATAGATGACGAGTCCCGTGGTCAGGATGGAGCGCCGGCCGAAACGGTCCGACAGGGGGCCGTAGAGGAGCTGGCCGATCGCAAGCCCGAAGATATAGACGCTCATCGTCATCTGCATCGCGCCGATGCTGGCGCCGAGATCGTGCCCGGCCTCCGGCAGCGCCGGGACGAAGATATGCATGGCCAGCGTACCGCTGAAGGTGATCAGGGCGAGAAGCCAGAGCGGCGCTGCGCCCGCAGGCTTTTCGGCGATCGTGGCGGCGATGGTCATGCCGCGATTTCCGGCATGGACCTCTCCAGCGCGCCGCAGACATGGGTGAGCACCCGATAGGCCGCCTCGATGTCCCGGTCGCTCAGGCCGCCCAAGGCGTCGTGCCGCACTTGCCGCGCCGCCACTTCGACCTTGTCGGCGATCGCGCGGCCGCGTGCTGTCAGGAAGATCGCCTTGGCACGCCGGTCACTTGCTTCCTCGCGACGCCTGATCAGACCTGCCGCCTCCAGATTGTCGAGCAGCCGCACGACCGACGAGCTGTCGAGCGAAAGCGAGGCCGCCAGATCCTTTTGGCGCGGCGGGGTGGCGGCGCGAGCGATGTGGACGAGGGGCAGCCAGGTTGCCTCGGTGAGCTTGAACGGCTGCAGCCGCTGATCGGCGGCGCGCCGCCATTGACGCGAGGCCAGGGCCAGCAGCGCGCCGAACGTGATCCGGAGGGTGTCTTTGGGAGGTGACATGGTCTCCTGCAATTAGATGCAATATCATTAGATGATATGTCATCTAAATTCGGCACAAGGCACCGTCGGCGATAACGCCGTGACTCCTTCCGGATTGCAGCGAAGGCGCCTGAAAGCTTTGTGTTTGCGAAGGGATGACGGCTCGGCCTGTCATGCCCGAGCGCAAGACGCGACTACTTTCCCTTCCACTCGGGCCTGGGCTTCTTGTTCACGAAGGCATCGATGCCTGCCTGGGCGTCCTCGCTCTGCAGGGCGCCGGCCATGAACTCGGTCGCGAGCGCATACGCCTGCTCGATGTTCATCTCCATGTGCTTGTGGAACATCGCCTTGCCCGACGCGATCTGTTGCGGCGGCTGGGCGGCGATCCGTTCCGCCAGCGCCATCGTCTCCTTGTCCAATTCTTCAGGCGACGCCACACGGCTCACCAAACCGTCGCGCAGCGCCGCGGTGGCGTCGACGAACTGGCCGGTGAACAGCATGTCGAGCGCACGTTTCTGGCCCACATTGCGGCCGACCGTGACCGACGGCGTGCCGCAGAACAGGCCGTTGGTAATGCCCGAGGTGGCGAAGGTCGCTTCGCTCGAGGCGACGGCGAGATCGCATGCGGCGACGAGCTGGCAGCCCGCAGCCGTCGCCATGGCATGGACCTTGGCGATCACCGGCTGGGGCAGGCGATGGATCGACAGCATCATCGCCGAACAGCGCGTCAACAGGTCGTGGTGGAAGGCGTAGTCCTTGCGGCCGGCGACCTCGCGAAGGTCGTGGCCGGTCGAAAAGGCGCGGCCCGTTGCCTCGATGATCACACAGCGGACAGCGTGGTCCACCGCCAGCCTGTCGAATTCCGCCTGAAGCGCGTCTATAAGCTCGCCCGACAGCGCGTTCATGGCCTGCGGGCGGTTCAGCGTCAGGATGGCGATGCGGTCCTCGTCGCGACGCAACAGGACAGGCTCATTGGGAGTAATGGACATGAATTCATTCTATGGCTTGAGCAGGGCGGCGTCATGCCGGTGATGACCACAGCGGAATTGATGGTGTTTCTCGACAGGGAATTTCCGCAGGCCGCGACCGCCGGCATGGAGATCGAGCATCTCGACGATAGGACGATCCGTTTGCGCCTGCCCACGGACGAGCAACATCTGCGGCCGGGAGGCACGGTCTCGGGCCCGACGCTGGTCTGGCTGGCGGATGTCGGCTTCTATCTGCTGATCCTCGGCCAGTTGGGGCCGGTGGCACTGGCCGTGACGACCAACCTCAATATCAACTTCATGCGCAAGCCCAAGGCGGCCAGCCAGCTGGTAGGGGAGGGCCGCCTGCTGAAGCTCGGGCGGAGTCTCGCCGTCGGCGATTTCACCATCTGGAACGACGGGCAAAGCGAGCCCGTGGCGCATGCCACCATGACCTATTCGATCCCACGCAGATCAAAAGGTTAGCCTGCGGTATTGTGTTACCTCATCGTTAATGGCTTGATTGTGCTTGATTATTGCACTCGATTTGACATTTGCCGGCATGCTCCCCATAAGCGCCGGCTCACGGAAGAAAGTGCCATGAAAACCCTGAGCCTTAAGACTGCCGACGTGCAGAAGAAGTGGGTGCTGATCGATGCCGATGGGCTGGTCCTGGGCCGGCTGGCCTCGATCATCGCCATGCGCCTGCGCGGCAAGCACAAGCCGACCTTCACGCCGCACATCGACTGCGGCGACAACATCGTCGTGGTCAATGCCGAGAAGGTGCGCCTGACCGGCCGCAAGGCCGAGCGCGAATCCTTCTACTGGCACACCGGCCATCCCGGCGGCATCAAGGGCGAGACGCTGGGCAAGCGCCTTGAAGGCCGCTTCCCCGAGCGCGTCATCGTCAAGGCCGTGGAGCGGATGATCACCCGGGGGCCGCTCGGCCGCCAGCAAATGAAGAACCTGCGCGTCTACAAGGGGCCCCATCACGAGCACGAGGCGCAGCAGCCGGAGAAGCTGGATGTCGCTGGAATGAACCGCAAGAATTCGAGGATCGGCTGACCATGGCTACCGAACTTTCATCCTTCGCCGAGCTGAAGAAGGCGCCCGTCGCGCCGGCGCCCGCAGCGATCCGCGAGAAGGAGATCGACGCCCAGGGCCGTGCCTACGCCACGGGCCGGCGCAAGAACGCCGTCGCTCGCGTTTGGGTCAAGCCCGGGACCGGCAAGATCGTCATCAACGGCCGCGACCAGCAGGTCTATTTCGCACGCCCGACACAGCAGATGGTGATCCAGCAGCCCTTCGACGTGTCGCAGCGCGGCGGCCAGTTCGACGTCATTGCCACCGTCTCCGGCGGCGGCCTCTCTGGCCAGGCCGGCGCGGTCCGTCACGGCATCGCCCAGGCGCTGGCCAAGTTCGAGCCCGACCTGCGAGGCGCCATGAAGACCAACGGCTTTCTCACCCGCGACAGCCGCGTCGTCGAGCGCAAGAAATATGGTCGCGCCGGCGCGCGCCGCCGCTTCCAGTTTTCCAAGCGCTAAGCGGCGCCCCGAGAGCCAGTCGATATGGTCGAGGGGCGCCCGCGAGGCGCCCTTCGTTCTTGTGGAGAGAAGGGCATGTCGGGTCTGATCGTTCCGTTCAACGGCTTCGTGCCGAAGGTCGACAAGACGGCGTTCATCGCCGCCAATGCGACGCTGATCGGCGAAGTCGAGATCGGCGCGCGGTGCGGCATCTGGTTCGGCGCGGTGCTGCGCGGAGACGGTCCGGGCATCAGGATCGGCGACGGTTCCAATATCCAGGATGGCACCGTGATCCATGTCACCGCGCGGGGCCGTGGGACTGTGGTCGGGCGCAACGTCACCGTCGGCCATCTGGCTCTCTTGCATGCCTGCGAGGTCCAGGACGGCGCCTTCATCGGCATGCATTCGACGGTGCTCGACAATGCGGTAGTCGAATCGGGCGCGATGGTGGCGGCGGGCGCCGTCGTGCCGCCGCGCAAGATCGTCCGCAGCGGCGAGCTTTGGGCCGGCAACCCGGCGGTCAAAATGCGCGACCTCGCCGAGCAGGACATCGAGGGTTTCAAACGGGCAGCGGCGCACTATGTCACGCTTGCCAATGCCTATCGTGCCGGCGGCGCGCTCCGGGCGGCGGAGTAGGCGGCGCAGAGGCGGGCTCATGAGCTACGCAATCAAGGAGATCTTCAAGACGTTGCAAGGCGAGGGGGCGCAGGCCGGCCGTACTTCGGTCTTCTGCCGTTTCTCCGGCTGCAATCTCTGGTCGGGTCGCGAGGAGGATCGGGCGACAGCGACATGCCGGTTCTGCGACACCGATTTCGCGGGCATGGACGGCACGCTGGGCGGCCGGTATGCCACGGCCGACGATCTTGCGGCAGCGGTCGAGCGCGCCTGGGACGGCCCAAGCGAGCGCCGTTTCGTTGTATTGACCGGCGGCGAGCCATTGCTTCAGGTCGATGGAGCCCTGGTCGAGGCGCTACACCGTCGCGGCTTTGAGATCGCGCTCGAGACCAACGGCACGCTCGAACTGCCGGCCGGCATCGACTGGGTCTGCGTCAGCCCCAAGACACTGGACGAGCTAAAGGTGAAGCAGGGCGACGAGTTGAAGCTCGTCTATCCGCAGGCCGACGTGCCGCCGGAGGCGTTGCTCGGTCTCGATTTCCGGCGCTTCTCGCTCCAGCCCATGGACGGCCCCGACGTTGCCGAGAACACGAAGCGGGCAATCGCCTATTGCCTTGCCCATCCGCAATGGCAACTCAGCACGCAGACCCACAAGCATCTGGGCATCCGCTGATGTGGGAGCTCACCAAGTCGTTCCGGTTCGACGCCGCGCACACGCTCAAGCGCAGCATCGACACCGCCTCGAGCAAACGCGTCCATGGCCATTCCTATCGTGCCGAGGTGACGCTGCGCGGCGAACCGGACCCCGAGACCGGAATGGTCATCGATTTCGGCCTGCTGGAGAGAACGCTCGCCGAGGCGCGCGGGGCGCTTGATCACCACATGCTCGACGACGTGCCCGGTCTCGGCCCGGCGACGATGGAGAACCTCGCCGCCTGGATTTGGCGTAGGCTCGCTCCCGTGACCAAAGGCCTCGTCAAGGTTGCCGTCTTCCGCGACAGCCAGGACGAGTCGGTCACCTATCGCGGCCCTTAGTCGATCAGCCGGACTTTCACGTAGGATCCCGGTGCCTCTTCGAACGCCGGCAAATCACCGTGGCCCGGGATTCGAGCGGGGACCCTAGGGCCGGACTTCTCCGACAGCCATTTGTCCCAGTCGTTCCACCACGAGCCGGGGAACTCAGTGGCGCCGGCCTTCCACTCCTCGAGCGTCGGCGGGTTCTTCGCCGTCTCGTTCAGCCAGTGCTGGTATTTCCTGGCCTGCGGCGGATTGACGACGCCAGCGATATGGCCAGACCCGGCGAGCATGAAGCGCACCGGGCCGGAGAAAAGCTGCGTTGCCTTGTAGACCGACCTGGCCGGCGCGATATGGTCGTCCTTGCCGGCCTGCAGATAGACCGGAATCGTGATCCTGCCGAGATCGATCGGCACGTTGTCGATCACCAGACCGCCCGGCTTGGCGAGCAGGTTCTTCTGGTACATGTTGCGCAGGTAGTAGCTGTGCATGGCGGCCGGCATCCGGGTCGCGTCGGCATTCCAGAACAGGAGATCGAACGGGAAGGGGTCCTTGCCCATCAGGTAGTTGTTCACGACAAACGACCAGATGAGGTCGTTGGCGCGCAGCATGTTGAAGGTGGTCGCCATCTCCGTCCCGTCGAGATAGCCCTTCTTGCTCATCACCTGTTCGACGCCGGCGAGCTGATCCTCGTCGATGAAGACGCCGAGTTCGCCCGGCTCGGTGAAGTCGACTTGCGCCGTGAAGAAGGTGCAGGCGGCGATCCGCTCGTCGCCGCGCGCCGCCATGTACGCGAGCGTCGTCGCCATCAATGTGCCGCCGATGCAGTAGCCGATCGCCGACACCCTCTTCTCTCCCGTTGCCTTCTCGATCGCATCGAGCGCGGCCAGCGGGCCCTTTTTCATGTAGTCTTCGAACACGAGCTTGCTCAGGCTCTCGTCGGGATTGACCCAGGAAATCACGAAGACGGTGTAGCCGTGCTCGGTGCACCACCTGATGAACGAGTTCTCGGGCTTGAGGTCGAGAATGTAGAACTTGTTGATCCAGGGCGGCACGATCAGAAGCGGCATCGCATAGACCTCGTCGGTCCGCGGCGCGTACTGGATGAGCTGCATCACCTCGTTCTGGTAGACGACCTTGCCGGGCGATGTCGCGACGTTCTCGCCCACCTTGAAGGCCTTCATGTCGGTCTGCCGGATGGCCAGCCGTCCCTTGCCGCGTTCGAGATCGGTGAGGAGGTTTTGCAGTCCCTTCACCAGGTTCTCGCCCCTGCTCTCGACCGTAGCCTTCACGACCTGCGGGTTCGTGAGAGCGAAATTAGTCGGCGACATCGCGTCCACGAATTGCCGCGTGTAGAACTCGACCTTCCGAGCGGTCTTGTCGTCGATGCCCTCGACGTCCTTCACCATGTCCTGCAGCCAGCGCGCCGTCAGCAGATAGGACTGTTTGAGGTAGTCGAAGACCACCTCGTCCTTCCACGCCGGATCGTTGAAGCGCTTGTCCCCCTTGGCGGGTTCGGCTACCGGCTCGACCTTCTGGCCCATCATACGCTGGGCCGTCACCTGCCAGAGCCGCATATATTGCTGCCAGAGCTCGATTTGCGCCTGCACGAGCTTGTTGGGATCGGCCAGCATCCTGGCCGTGAAATCCATGAAGGCCTGCGTAAGGTGCAGCGGATCGGCTGGTTGCGGGCCTTCGGTGGCATAGCGCTCGGCAAATTCCTTCAAGAGCTTCTGGCTGCGCTCGGCGATGTCGGTGAAGGCGGCGCGCATCGTCTCGGACTCCGCGTCGGAGAATCCGGAGATGGTGCTGGACGGGCCTGGAGGCGCAGAGGTGTCCGACATGGGTTTCCTCTCTTAAGTCATTGCTCTAGCCGCTTTTCTTGCGGTATTTGCGGCATCCCGATGCTATAACTTGTGCCGGCTCGTTCGGGCTGCCAAGACTTTATTCCTAGGTAGGCTGCGACAACTGACGGGTCAAACTTCCTCTCGACCTTCGTTAAACAGCGCGGGCAGGGTTCTGGCAGGTGACGACGATGCAGGGTTCCAGGAGCAGGATCGGCAAAGGCTGCGTTTGCGGCGTGTTTGCGGTGTCGATGGCGGCCCTCCTGTCCGGCTGCGACTGGTTTGACAGCAGCACGCCCGTCGATATGGGCAAGCTGCGACCGGGGCTCGACCGCGATGTGCCGGTAAGTGCGAGCTTGCCACCGCCCCCCGCCGGCCAGCAGTACGACCCGGCGATTGCACCGGTCGACACGATGCGCAACACGCCCCAGATCGGCTCGATCGTTCCGGAAAGCGGCGGTCAGAAAGCGCAGCTGGAAAAGCAGGAGAAGGAGGAAGAGGCCCGCGACGCTCAGGAACGCGAGGCCCGCGAGAAGGCTGACAACGCTGCGAAAGAGGCCGACAAGAACGCGGCCTCGGGCAAGCAGGCCAATACCACCGCCGGGGAACCGCCGACACAACCGGTCGCGCCACCGCGCGCGCCGGTGACGGGCACGCCTGTGCCGCCGCCTGCAAACGGCCCCCTTCCGGCGCCGGCCGGCGCCAAGCCTCCCGGTTCCTGAATCGACGGGTTCGCTGACCCCTGAGCGCAAGGAAGAACCAATGGACGACTCTGAATTTCACCGCTTGAAGCGCCTTCCGCCGTATGTGTTCGCGGAAGTGAACGCCATGAAGGCGCGCGCCCGAGCCGCCGGACACGACGTCATCGACCTCGGCATGGGAAATCCCGACCTGCCAACCGCGCCGCATATCGTGGCCAAGCTTGCCGAAGCTGCCGCCAATCCGCGCGCCCATGGATATTCGGCGTCGCGCGGCATTCCCGGCCTGCGCAAGGCGCAGGCCGGGTACTATCAACGCCGCTTCGGTGTCGAACTCGATCCAGAGAACGAAATCATCGTGACGCTGGGATCCAAGGAGGGCCTGGCGAACCTCGCCCAGGCGATCACTTCGCCGGGTGACATCGTGCTGGTGCCCAATCCGAGCTATCCGATCCATCCTTACGGCTTCATCATCGCCGGAGGGTCGGTGCGGCACATCCCGGTGCCCGGGAGCACATCGACCCAGGAGTTTCTGCCGGCGCTCGAGCGCGCGGTGCGCCATACGGTGCCCAAGCCGATCGCGTTGGTGCTGAACTATCCTTCCAATCCGACCGCACAGGTCGTCGATCTCGACTTCTATGCGGCTGTCGTCGATTTCTGCAAACGGCAGAACATCTGGATTCTGTCGGATCTCGCCTATGCGGAAATTTATTTCGACGGCGTGCCACCGCCTTCGGTGTTGCAGGTCGCGGGCGCTCGCGAGATCGCAGTCGAATTCACCTCGATGAGCAAGACCTACTCGATGGCCGGCTGGCGTATCGGCTTTGCAGCCGGCAACAGGACGCTGATCCAGGCGCTGACGCGCATCAAGTCGTACCTCGATTACGGCGCCTTTACACCGGTTCAGGTGGCGGCGACCGCGGCGTTGAACGGGCCGCAGGACTGCGTTGCCGAGGCACGCGCCACCTACAAGGAACGCCGCGACGTGATGATAGAGGGGCTGACGGCGGCCGGCTGGGCGCTGCCTCCACCATCCGCCAGCATGTTCGCATGGGCGCCAATCCCGCAGGCCTTTGCCGAACTGGGATCGCTCGCCTTCTCGAAGCTTCTGCTCACCCAGGCCAACGTCGCGGTCTCGCCAGGCATCGGCTTCGGCGAGCATGGCGATGGACATGTCCGCATTGCCCTGGTCGAGAACAAGCATCGCATCCGCCAGGCCATCCGCAATATCCGCCAGGTGATGGCCGACCCCTCCCGGGCGGTCGATCTCTACCTGCGCGGCGTGGGCGACAACATCACGCCCCTGAAGGCTCGTGCCTGATCCATTCCCGTCGCGTCAGGGAACCATGAATTCTCCTCTCAGAATCGGCATTGCCGGGCTCGGCACGGTGGGCGCTGGTGTGGTCAAACTGCTGGCCGAGCACGGCCGGCTGCTGTCCCTGCGCGGCGGCCGCCCGCTCAAGCTGGTCGCTGTCAGCGCTCGCAGCAAAGCCAAGAAGCGCGATATCGATCTTTCCCGCGTGCGCTGGGAGAAGGATCCGCTGGCGCTCGCCGCGGCACCCGACGTCGATGTCGTGATCGAGCTGATCGGCGGCTCGCGCGGCATCGCGCGACAGCTCGTTCAGAAGGCGCTTGCCGCTGGCAAGCACGTAGTGACCGCCAACAAGGCGCTGCTCGCCATGCACGGCACCGAGCTTGCCACGCTGGCCGAGAAGAAGGGACGCATCCTCGCCTTCGAGGCGGCCGTCGCGGGCGGTATCCCCATCATCAAGGCGCTGCGCGAAGGCCTGGTCGGCAATCGGGTGAGACGGCTCTATGGCATCCTGAACGGCACCTGCAACTACATTCTGACGACCATGCGCGAGACCGGGCGCGACTTCGACGTGGTGCTGGCCGAAGCGCAGGCTGCCGGCTACGCCGAAACGGATCCCAGCTTCGACGTCGATGGCATCGACGCCGCTCACAAGCTGGCGGTGCTCACGGGCGCTGCGTTCGGCTGCAGGGTGAATTTCGAAGGCGTGCATGTCGAAGGCATCCGCCGCGTGACGTCCATGGACATCCAGTTCGCCGAGGAACTGGGCTACCGCATCAAGCTGCTTGGCCTCGCGCGCGGGACGCCGTACGGCATCGAGCAGCGCGTCCATCCCTGCATGGTCTCGCTCGAGGCGCCGATCGCCCATATCGAGGGCGTGTTCAATGCCGTGGTCGTGGAAGGCGACTTTGTGGGCACCACCATGTTCCAGGGCCGCGGCGCGGGGCAGGGCCCTACGGCTTCCGCCGTCGTGGCCGACCTGGTCGACGTGGCGCGCGGCCGGGACATGCCGGCCTTCGTCGTGCCGGCAGCCCGGCTCGCGGCCAAGAAAGTCTCTCCCATGGGCCGGCATATTGGCGCGTATTATATGCGCCTGATGGTGCAGGATCGGCCGGGCGTGATCGCGGCGCTCTCAAGCGTGCTGGCGAAGGAACGGATTTCGGTGGAGTCCATGCTGCAGCGTGGCCGCTCGCGGTCGGCCGAGGTGCCGGTGGTGCTGACCACGCACGAGACCGAGGAGGCGGCCATGCAGAGGGCCGCGGCGCGCATTGGAAAGCTGCGGGCAGTGGCGGAGGAACCCTGCCTGATCAGGATAGAGGCGCTTTGAAGGGGGCGTTCCAGGAGACGGAGGAAACGATGGCTGACATGGGCAAGATGGACCGCAACCTGGCACTGGAGGCAGTGCGGGTCACGGAAGCGGCCGCGCTTGCGGCCTCCAAGCTGATGGGGCGCGGCGACGAGAAGCAGGCCGACCAGGCCGCCGTCGATGCCATGCGCACGACGCTCAATTCGCTGGCCATCGACGGCACGGTGGTGATCGGCGAGGGCGAACGCGACGAGGCGCCCATGCTCTACATTGGTGAGAAAGTGGGTACAGGTGGCCCGCAAATCGACATCGCGCTGGATCCGCTCGAAGGCACGACCATCACCGCCAAGGGACTGCCCAATGCGCTCGCGGTCATGGCGATGGCCGAGCACGGCGGCTTCCTCAACGCGCCCGACGTCTACATGGACAAGATCGCGGTGGGCGGCGGCTTGCCCGACGGAATCGTCGATCTCGACAAGAAGCCGGCCGACAACCTCAAGGATCTGGCGAAGGCCCAGAAGGTCGAGGTTGCCGATCTCGTGGTCTGCATCCTCGACCGGCCGCGCCATGCCGAGCTGATTGCGAAGGTCCGTGAAGCGGGCGCGCGTATCATGCTGATCGGCGACGGTGACGTGTCCGGCGTCATCGCGACCTCGACCGGGGATTCGGGGATCAGCATCTACATGGGCTCGGGCGGGGCGCCGGAAGGGGTGCTGGCCGCCGCTGCGCTGCGCTGCATCGGCGGCCAGATCCAGGGGCGCCTCCTGTTCCGCAACGACGACGAGAAGGCCCGCGCCCGCAAATGGGGTATCAAGGACCTCAACCGCAAATACGCGATGACCGATATGGCGAAGGGCGATGTGATGTTCGCCGCCACCGGAGTCACCTCGGGTTCGATGCTGAAGGGCGTGCGGCGTTTCGGCAACGGCGCGGAGACCCATTCCATTGTCATGCGCTCCAAGACCGGCACGGTGCGGTGGATTTCGGCCAATCACAATTTCTCGATAAAGACTGGTCTGCCGAGCTGGGCTTAGTCATTCTTTCCGGACGCGGACCTTCGGTTCGCGTGCCTGAGCGGAGTCCCGCTTCACGGTCCGGATGACAAAGACAGGGAGTGCCTTGGTCGTCGCCTTTCTGTCGTCGCTGGCGCTACCCGCCGCGGCGCAGGACGTCTGCGGCCTCCTGCCGTCTGCCCAGTCGAGGGACCCCGATCCGTTCTCTGCCTACATGCCTCCGATCGACAGTGCGCAGTCCTTGCCCAAGGAAGGCGTGTTCACGCTCAAGCTGCGTCCGGTCTCCGAGGTGATCTATCCGGTTGCTCCCGAGCGCGGCAGCGACAACGGCAACGGCGGCATCGTCACGCTGGAATATCTGCCGGCTGGTCGCTATCGCATCGTGTTGTCGGAAGTGGGCTGGATCGACGCGGTCCAGGAAAACAAGCGCCTTCCGATCCTCGGCGCGGACCGGGCCACGAACTGCCCCGGCACTCGCGAAAGCGTGCAGATCCAGGTCAAGGGCGCGCCGTTGACGCTGCAGATCGGCGGTGTAAAGGCGAATCGCGTCAATATCGCCGTCCTGCGACTCTGGCCGTTTGAATGGAAGTGGTAGTCGACCGGCGGACGATCGGGCGCATTGCCCACAGCCTATGAATGCCGAGCAGGTGGCGTCCATCCGTTGGACAACTACATTGTCGGCATGCCATCCGAAGTCCGCAGCGCCCGTGCCGCCTTTCTCGGTGTCGAACGATCGCTTACTGGCCGGCGCTGGGCCGAACGGCTGGCGGACGAGCGCATGGCGATCGCGATGGCGCAGCGTCACGGCCTGCCCGAGGCGATCTGCCGGCTGTTGGCAGCGCGGGAGGTCGATCTCGAGGGGGTGCCGGATTTCCTCGAGCCGACGCTACGCAAGTTCCTCCCTGATCCCTCGCATCTCAAGGATATGGATGCGGCGGTCGCACGCGTGGTGAGCGCCATCCAGGCCGGCGAGCGCATCGCGGTGTTCGGCGATTACGACGTGGATGGAGCGACGTCGTCCGCCCTGCTGTTGCGGTTCCTGCGCAGCGTCGGCGGCGATGTCTGTCTCTACATTCCCGACCGTCGCAAGGAAGGCTACGGCCCCAATACCGCGGCGTTGCTCAAGCTCAAGGAAGATGGGGCGAGCGTCGTTATCACGGTGGACTGCGGCGTCACCGCTCATGAGCCACTGGCCGAGGCGAGGCGGGCCGGGCTCGACATGATCGTGGTCGACCACCATCAGGCCGAGATCGCTTTGCCGCCAGCCGTCGCCGTTGTCGATCCCAATCGCGTCGACGAGGCGAGCCCGCACAGGCAACTTGCCGCCGTAGGCGTGGCCTTCCTGCTCGCGGTCGGAGTCAACCGGGCGCTGCGTGGAATTGGCTGGTACGGCGCCTCGCGGCCGGAACCGGATCTGCGCCGCTGGCTCGATCTGGTGGCGCTCGGAACGGTCGCCGATGTCGTGCCGCTGACCGGCATCAATCGTGCACTGGTCCGCCAGGGGCTGCGCGTCATGGCCGATCGAGGCAATGTCGGCCTCGCAGCCCTTGCCGACGTGGCGCGTCTGCGTGAGCCGCCGGGTGCCTATCATCTGGGCTTCCTGCTCGGGCCGAGGGTGAATGCCGGCGGCCGCGTCGGCCAGGCCGATCTCGGCGCGCGCCTGTTGTCGAGCGACGATCCGCACGAGGTGGGTGCCCTGGCGCTCAGGCTCGATGAGTTCAACGCCGAACGCCGTGCGATCGAGCGTGAGGTCCTCGACCAGGCGATCCAGAACATCGAGCGCGCGTACGGTGCCGGGCGGCAGTCCCTGCCGGCGGCGCTTGTGGTGGAGAGCGAGGGCTGGCATGTCGGCGTGATTGGCATCGTTGCCAGTCGATTGGTGGAGCGCTATGGCCGTCCGGCTTTTGTGATCGGCATGGATGGCGAGATCGGCAAAGGCTCCGGCCGGTCGGTGCGCGGCGTCGATCTGGGCGCGGCCGTAATCGCGGCACGGCAATCGGGATTGCTGATCAATGGCGGCGGCCACGCCATGGCCGCCGGTCTGACGGTGGCGCGGGAACAGCTGGCGGCGCTGGCGCGGTTTCTCGACGAACGTGTGGCGCCGCAGCTCGGCGCTGCTCCCGCCATTCGCGAGCTCGGAATCGATGCGGCGCTGACCCCGGGTGGGGCCACGGAGGAACTGGTCGCCATGATCGAGCGCGCCGGTCCGTTCGGCGCCGGCAACGCTTTGCCGCGCTTCGCCCTGACCGGCGTCCGGGTCGACTACGCCCAGCCCGTCGGCGAGGGACATGTCCGCTGCACCCTGGTCGGCCAGGAGCGTGGGCGAGTCGACGCGATCGCCTTTCGCGCCGGCCAGACGCCGCTCGGCGCGGTGTTGCTTGATCGCGCCAAGCCGGTATTGCACGTCGCGGGCGCCCTGCGCCTCGACCGCTATAACGGCCGGCAGAGCGTGCGCCTGCAGATCGACGATGCGGCATCGGCTGCCGGAACGGTGCTCGGTTAGGCATTTGCCGCGCGGTTCAGCGCCTTGATTTCACTGCCGGAGCCCGTTACACCCACCCGCTCTCGCGGCCTCGTCCCCATCGTCTAGAGGCCTAGGACATCGCCCTTTCACGGCGGTAACAGGGGTTCGAATCCCCTTGGGGACGCCATCCCTGTGCAAAAGAGAGAACTTCTGCGCCCGACTTTGAAGAGTCGTTGCGCCCCAGTTTCTCCAGGAAGGTAGGAGATCCCTCAAGCCGGACCGTAGAGTGAGATCACCGCTCTTCTGGACTTCCTGCAGGCGAACAATATCCTCGTCCTCACTGGCCGCGGCTCACCCGTCGTGCCGTCTGTCGAAGCCTATTCGTGTCCTCGGTCAGGATTTCGCCGGTTGCCACGTCGAGCGCGACGCCGTACGCGCGCCGCGCCCGCTCGACTGAGACTTTCCCTTCCGCGACGTCGAAGGCGACGAGCGCCGGATCGCGGTCGAAAGGGTTGCCCCAGCCACCGGCGCCGGCAAGGGCATGGCGGAACACGTCGTCGCGACGCACGCTATGGCGAAACTTGCTCGGCATTTGCCGGGTGGCGCCGCCAGGGTTCAGGATGTTCATCGATGGCGTTCCCGACCGGCCGCCCCGAAGTCCGTAGGGCAGGTGCTTCTGGCGGTCGGCGCGTACCTGGAGGGTTCCTTCGGCTTCGAGGAAGCGGTACTGGCGGACCAGCGCCGAACCGCCCCGGAACTTCCCTGCGCCTTCCGAATCCGGCACGTAACCGTATCGTTCGATCAGCAAGGGATACTCGGCTTCGACAATCTCGATCGGGTTGTTCGAGAAATTGACGACCGAGCTCGACGCCGCATCCATCCCGTCGCGGGTCGGCCGCCCGCCCCAGGAGCCGAACAGGAACTCGAGAAAGACGAAGGGCCGTCGCTCGGCATCATAGCCACCGAAGCTGATGCCGGTATCGCCGCCCATCTCGCAGGCGAAGACGCGATCCGGGGCGATCTTGGCGAGCGCTCCAAAGATCGCATTGGCGGCACGGAAGCCGGTCAAGCCACGCGCTGCAACGGCGGCCGGCATCACCGGATTGACGATCGTCCCTGGTGCGGCGATCACCTCGATCGGCCGAAAATAGCCCTCGTTGTTTGGCGGATTGCCGCCGATGAGGTGGCGGACGCAGGCGTAGACCGCGGATTTCGTGAAGGGCAGGGGCGAGTTGATGGCTCCCTTGACCTGCGGCGCGCTGCCGGTGAAATCGGCAATCAAGCGGTCGCCGGCGATCGTGATCGTCACCTTGATCGGAATTTCGCCGGGATCGATCCCGTCGTCGTCGATCCAGTCCTCGAAGTCGTAGCGCCCGTCCGGCATTGCCCGGATCGCATTCCGCGCCAGCCGTTCGGCCTGATCGAGCAGCGCATCGAGGCATGCCGCAAAGCGCTCGGGACCGTATTTCTCGATGAGGTGCAACAGTGCCTTCTCGCCCGCCGAGCAGGCCGAGAGCTGGGCGCGGACGTCGCCCAGGACCTGCCGCGGCACGCGCACATTCCGCTCGATAAACGCGAAGACGGCATCCACTGGACGTCCCCTGTCGTAGAGCCGAAGCGGCGGGATCCGCAGACCCTCCTGGAAAATCTCGGTGGCATCGCAGCCATTGCCGCCCGGCGTCATCCCGCCGACATCGAGCTGATGGCCGACTGTCGCCGCCCAGCCGGCAAGCATGCCAGCGCGATATACCGGCTTCAGGATGTAGAAATCGGGAAGGTGGGTGCCACCCTCGTATGGATCGTTGAGGATGAAGACATCGCCAGGCCGGACCCCGTCGCCGAATTTTCGCCGGACATGGCGCATCGCATCAGGGATCGAGCCGAGGTGAAGCGGCAGGGTCATTCCCTGCGCGATGAGCCGGCCTTCCGCGTCGCAGAGTGCGCAACTCATATCCATCGAATTCTTCAGGTTGTTCGAGTAGGCGGTGCGCACCAGTGCAATCGCCATCTCGTCGACGATCGCATCGAGTGCATGTTTCACCAGCTCGAGGAGGATCGGATCGCTGACCTCGCGCGCGTCCATGTCACGTCTCCACCGCGATGATGATGTTGCCGAGCGCGTCGAGCCGCGCAGTGCAGTCGGGAGGCACCAGCGTGGTCGCATCGTATTCGTCTATCAGGAGCGGGCCGGGCCGCGCGCTCTTCGCGAGATCGAAGCGGCCGATGACGGGCGTCGAAAGCTGTCCGAGTCGCGCGCCGAAATAGGCGAGCCGCTGCGCCTGGCCGGCAGTCGGTTCGGTGGCCGGGCGGATCGCCTGCCGTCCGGTCCCTTGCGGTACGCGGGCGATAACCCGCAGATTGACGATCTGGATGGGGTCGCCCGGGGCACGATGGCCATAGGTGCGCTCGTGCTCGCGACCGAAATCCTCGGCAATGGCTGCGGCAAGCCCTCCAGCATCGAGATCCGGCACCGGAACGGTCAGCTCGAACGACTGCCCGGCATATCTCGCATCAACCGCCGAAGTGGTCGCCAGTTGCTGGCGGTGACCTTCCGTCAGCGTCAGATCCCGCGCCTGGTTGGCGAGCGCCGCGAGTTCGCGCGCCAGGTCGCCGTCCGCGACTCTGTCCAGCGGTCGGTTGAAGGTCCTGACGAGGTGGTGTTCGACATCGGCCTCGAGCAGACCGAGCGCGCTGAACACCCCCGGGGCGAGCGGCACGAGGACGCTGCCGATCTCGAGCGATCGCGCCATTTCGGCGGCGAGCAGCGGGCCATTGCCGCCGAAGGCGATGATCGTGAAGTCGCGTGGGTCGCGGCCGCGTTCGATGGTGACGGCGCGCACGGCACGGGCAATCCCGGCGCAGCCGACCAGGTAGACACCGTGCGCCGCCTCGTCGATCGAGAGTCGCAACGGCCGCGCGATCTGCTCCTCGATTGCCCGCCGTCCCTTCTCGGCCGCAAGCACCAGACCGCTGGGCAGCCGGTCCTGCGCCAGATAGCCGAGGGCGACGTTGGCGTCGGTAAGCGTCGCGACAGCGCCGCCGAGATCGTAGCAGACCGGGCCGGGAACAGCCCCGGCGCTCTGCGGTCCGACATGGAGCGCGCCTGCGTCGTCGACGGTGACGAGGCTGCCGCCGCCAGCCCCGACCTCGGCGATATCGATCGCCGGCGTCCTCAAAAGGTAGCCGCCGCCCTTGTTGAGCCGGCTCCCCTGGGAGATGGGCCCGCCGATCTCGAATTCGTTCGACCGCTTGATCTCGTAGTCCTCGATCACCGAGGCCTTCGCCGTCGTCCCGCCCATATCGACGCTGATAACGTTCGGCGCGCCGACCCGGCGCGCCAGCGCCGCCGCGGCGATGACGCCGGCAGCCGGGCCGGATTCGATGATCTGGACCGGACGCTGACGCGCCCGGCGCGCACTCATGACTCCGCCATTCGACTGCATGATCAGGATCGGCGCCGTCATGCCAAGCGAGTCGAGCCGGGTTTCAAGTGCGGAAAGATACTGGCCAATGACCGGCATCACATAGGCGTTCGTCACTGTCGTGCTGGTACGCTCGAACTCGCGAATCTCGGGCAGCACCTCGGACGACAGGGAGAGATGCAGACCGGGCAGCCGAGCACGGACCGCGGCCGCGACCGCGCGCTCATGGACCGGATTGGCGTAGGCATGGACGAGGCAGACTGCGAGGGACTCGAGGTCCTCTGCAAGCATTGCGTCGATGACCCGGTCAATGCTGCGCGGGTCGAGCGGCCGCAGGATGTTGCCCTTATGATCAAGGCGCTCCTCGACCTCGAAACGCCAGCGCCGCCGCACGAGCGGAACTGGGCGCTGCTGGTCCATGTCATAGAGGCGGGATAGCCTGATCCGGCCAATCTCCAGGAGGTCTCGGAAGCCCTCGGTGGTGACAAGCCCCGTCCGGGCGCCGCGGCGCTCGAGTATGGCGTTGGTCGCGACGGTGGTACCGTGAATGAGCTCGGCGATCTCACCCGCGGCGATGCCCGCGCTGGCGAGCAGCTCGCGGACTCCTTGCAGGATCGCGTCTGCATAGTTGGCAGTGGTCGAGAGCACCTTCCGAGTGGTGGCGCGTCCGTCGGGCGACAGCAGCACAAGGTCCGTGAACGTTCCCCCAACATCGGCGCCCAGGCGCCAGCCGCCCGGTTCAACCCTGCTCATATCACCTCCCGCCGCTGGACTGGGTCCGGCCTGGTGCCAGCCTGCTCCGATTGCAACAAGTCGCGCCTCGAAAGTCGTTCGTTGCGGCCGAGCCTCAGCCCGGCAACCCCGCGCGGCACAAAGATCACGAAGACCATGATGACGAGCCCGAAGGCGATCAGATTGTAAACGACTCCAACGAAGCGAAGTCCTTCGCTCATCATGAAGAGCAGCACGGCGCCCAGCGCCGGCCCCCAGATCGTGCCGATTCCGCCGAATACCGCCATGCCAAGAATCATCGCGCTGGTCAGCGGCGACGCGAGATTCGGGTCTACAAGCCCGATCGAGAAGGCGTAGAGGCCGCCGGCGAGCCCGGCCAATGCGGCGCTCAACGCGAAGGCGTAGAGCTTGTAGACCTTGATGTTGATACCGTGGCTTTCCGCGAGGACCTGATCCTCGCGGATGGCGCGAAACGCCTTGCCCGCGTCGGTGTGCTCGCATACGGTCAGCATGAGTGCGATCGCAGCGGCCGCGATGCCGAGCACGACGAGATAAAGCGTCTCGTTGTAGCGCAGAAGAGCAGTCGGAAGACCCGGGAGCGTGCCGAAATCGTGCATGCCGAAGGGACCACCGGTCATCTGTACCCAGTTTTGCGCCACCAGCCGAATGATCTCGGCGAAGCCGAGTGTCACGAGCGCGAGGTAGTGGCCGCGAAGTCGAAGCGCCGGGAATCCCACGCAAAGGCCAACCAGGCTGCACAATATGGCTCCGGCCACGAGACCGAACCACGGCGAAACGTGGAGGTGATAAGCGAGGCCAGCGGCGGTATAGGCGCCGAGCGCAAAGAATCCGGAATGGCCGAACGAGATCTGACCTGCATAGCCGCCTAGCAGGTCCCAGCTCGCCGTCACCAATGCCCAGATCGCGGCTTGGATCAGAAGGTTGAAGAGAAAGGGATGCGGCACGGCAAACGGTACCGCGGCCGCGGTCGCGACGGCGCCGACGAACCAGAGCCATCGTCGCGTGGATCGGGTCATGATCATCAGCGGTCGGCCCGGCCGAGCAGGCCCTGTGGCCTGATCAGGAGGATGAGGATCATGATCGCGAAAGCGATCACGTTCTGCCATTGCGAGGGAATGACCAGGACCGACAGCGTCTCGACAATTGCGATGACGAAGCTCGCGAGGAGCGCCCCGGCGAGATTGCCGAGACCGCCCAGGATCGTGATCGCGAAGGCCTTGATGGTGAACGCGAAACCGACGGCCGGATAGACGTTGAAGAGCGGCGCCATGAGAGCGCCGGCCATTCCCGCCAAGGCGACGCCCAGCGCGAGAGCGAGGGTGAAGATCATGCCGAGATTGATGCCCACTGCCTGGGCTGCGTCAGGGTTCAGGGCAACGGCCCGGATCGCCATGCCCTGGCGATGAAAATGCAGGAACGTGAACAGAGCCACGAGGGCCAGGGTCGCGACCGCGAGAATCAGCAGCCGTTGGTAGCTCACCGCTGTGAAGCCGAGATCGAGCATGCCCCGGGCGAAGGGGGGAACGCGAAGATAATCGCCGCCGCCGATCGCCAGCAGTGTGCTCTGGAGGAAAGTCGAAAGCCCAAGCGTCAGCACGAGGAAGAGCGGCCCTTGCGGCCGGCGGCCGAGGCGTCGCTTCAACGGTGCGATCAGTAGCGGATAGACGGCGAGCCCGAGCAGGAACGATCCTGTCGTTGCGGCGAGAAGACCGAGCGCCGGCGAGAGATGGAGCAGCACGACAGTGGCAAAGACGATGTATCCGCCGATGGCGAAAAACTCGCCATGCGCGACGTTGATGACGTCAAGCACGCCGAAGATCAGGGTCAGCCCGGTCGAAAACAAGGCATAGATGCCACCGAGGACGATGCCCAGAATGAGGAACTCGACGATCGACTCGAGCATCGGTCAGGCGGCCTCCGAGCCCAGATAGAGTCGCCGGATGCGGTCGTCAGCGAGCAGCTCGGCGGGGGTTCCGTCAAAGGCGTTTGTGCCCATTTCGAGCACGAACACGCGATCGGCCGTGTCGAGGATGACGCCGGTATTCTGTTCGACGACGAGCATCGCGATCCCCTGTGCGTTCAGCTTCCGCAGCGTCTCATAGACCTCGTCGATAAAGCGCGGGGCGAGGGCCGCCGAAGGCTCGTCGAGCAGCAACAGCTCTGGCTTGATGATGAGCGAACGGGCGATCGCCAGGAGCCGTTGTTCGCCGCCGCTGAGGCTGCCGGCGAGCTGCCGACGCCGCTCGCGAAAAAGCGGAAAGCGGTCGTAGACCTCGCGGATCGCGCCGCGGACGGTGCCCGTGTCGCCGACGCTGTAACCACCGAGCAGCAGATTCTCCTCGATCGTCATCTCGGCGAAGAGCCCGCCGGCTTGGGCGACGAAGCCGACCCGCCGTCGCATCACCTGGTCAGGCCGACAGCCATTCAGGATCTCGCCGCGCAGCGCAATGCGGCCCGAAAAAGGACGGATGTAGCCGAAGATCGACTTCAGAAGCGTCGATTTGCCGGCGCCATTCGGGCCGATGATGCCAACGATCTGGCCAGGCGCTACCGAGAGGGAGACCCCTTGGAGGATCTCCAGTCGGTCGTAGCCGGCGCGGACGTCATTGACCTCGAGTATCATGCCTGGGCGGCCCTTTTGCCGAGCAACGCGTTGATCACGCGCGCGTCCTCGCGGATCGATTCAGGCGTTCCCTCGGCGATCTTCTCGCCATGGTCCATGACCACGATCTTGTCGCAGAGGCGCATCACGAAGTTCATGTGATGCTCGATGATGAGGAATGTCTTGCCTTCGCGGCGCAATGCGACAACCGCGTCGGCGATCGTGTCGCGCACGACCGGATTGACGCCGGCGAGAGGCTCGTCGAGCAGCAGGAGATCCGGGGACATGGCGAGATTCATCGCCAGTTCCAGGAGTCGTTGCTGGCCGACCGACAGGGTGTCCGAAGCGTCGCCGACAAGGTGGGTCAGTCCGAACCGCTCCAGCCATTGCCGCGCCGGGACTTCCCAGGCCGAGCGTCCCCGGCCCATGGCCGCGATCTCGAGATTCATCCAGACCGGCAGGTCGCGGAAGATCCTCACCGACTGGTAGGTCCGGCCGATCCCCTTGCGGGCGATTTCGTAGAGGGGAAGCCCGTCGATGCGCTCGCCCCGATAGCGGACCACGCCCCTGTCAGGGCGAAGCACGCTCGTCAGCAGATTGAAGAGCGTGCTCTTTCCTGACCCGTTCGGACCGATGATTCCGACCACCGACCCACGCTCGACCTCGAACGAACAGTCGTCCACCGCGACGACGCCGCCAAAGCGCTTGCTCAGTCCTTCGACCGAAAGGACGGCGGCAGGTGCTTCGGCGGATGTGCCCAGGGACGCTTGGTGCATGACAGGACAGCTACTTCATCTCCCAGGCGTAGGGCGGGACGGCCTTGTAAGTGCCGCCGGCCGACTTCGCGACAGCGGCGGGATAGATCGGCACGGCCTTGCCGTTCTGAACCTGCGCGACAACGGTCTCGATGGGCATCCGGTGACCTTCCTCGAGCGGGGTGAACTTGCGGTCGCCCCACGCGGTCTGGAACGTGGTCTTGGACAGAACCGCACTGATCTTTTCGGCGTCGAGACTGCCTGCCTTCTGGATCGCGTCGATCGCGACCAGCGCGGAATCGTGCGCTTGCACCGAGAAGTTCGTCGGATCGCGGCCGGTCTTCTTCTTGTAGGCCGCCATCATCGGCTCCGAGACAGGAGAGTAGGCGGCGGGCCACCAGCGGACGTTGACGATCGAATGCTCCATGACCTTGGCATTTTGCTCGATGAAGCTGCCTGCGGCAGCGGTCGCGCCCATGTGCGCGATAATCGCCGGCACCTTCAGCTCGTACCATTGCTCATAGAGAATTGGCGCGCTCGAGCCGTAGATCTCGCCGATGATTGCCTGCGTCCCGGAGCGCTTGAACTTCGCCATCTGCGCCGTCATGTCGGTTGCCCCGTGATCGACAAATTCGTCGGCAACGACTTCGACCTTCGGCTCATGTGCGGCAAACCACTCTCTCGTGGTTTTCGAGAAATCGCGGCCGGAATCGGTGTTCTCGTTCAGCATCGCGACCTTCGCCGGTTTGACCCACTGCCCCACAGCCGCCGCCACCGACTTTGCGATGTCGCTTGCTGTCGGGCTCAGCTGGAAGACGTACGTCATCTTCCGCTCGGCGATCTTGTCGCCGACCTTCAGCGAGGCGGCGCAGCAGTCGACGACCGGCACCTTTGCCTTCTGAAACTCGTCCATGACACGGGTGAACACGTCACTGCTGATGAATCCGACGCCGATGTCGATCTTGTCGACCGACAAGGCGCGGGTAACGACGTTCAACCCGACATCGCCCTTGCCCTCGGTATCGTAGAAGATCACCCGGAGCTTATAGGGCTTGTCGAGCTTTACGCCCGCCGCGTTGGCATGTTCAACGGCGACCTCGATTCCCGCCTTCATCTGGGCACCCACGTCGGCGGTAACGCCAGTCACGGGCAAGAAAGCTCCGATCTTGATCTCGTCCTGCGCCTTGACCGGGCCGGCCGCGGCAAGGGCAACAACCGTGAGGCAGATACCAGGCGTGCCAACCCACCACTTTCCCATCGCACCCTCCCTTGAACGTGTCGTCGGAACGACGCGTGCTCGTTCTTTGTTGATCGTCACCCGACAGGCCAGATCATACGGCCCGTCCGACGATAGAAGATAATCGAAAAGAAGATGGCAAACTGATAAAGATACTCTGTCATGAAGGCCACCTTCATACAGATCGAAACCTTCTACTGGGTCGCGCGGCTCGGTTCGTTCCACGCGGCGGCACGTCATCTTCGGCTGACCCAGCCGACGATATCGGCGCGCATCCGCGAACTCGAAGCGGGCCTTGCGGTCACGCTCTTCGACCGGGTCCATCAGCGGGCCGAGATCACGGCGGCGGGCCGCGACATCCTCGCAAGGACGAGGCAGATACTGCGGCTCGCCAACGACCTCGAGCAGACGGTGCAGCAGCGCGATCCGATGCGCGGGTTGTTGCGGCTCGGTGCCGTGGAATCGGTCGCGCTCATGGCATTGCCGGAGCTGCTCTCAAAGCTGACGGAGAGCTTCCCCGAGTTGCGGGTCGAGTTGACCGTGGATGTCGGCACCTTGCTCAGCCGCAAGCTCAACGCTCGTCAGCTCGACCTTGCCATCGTGACGGATCCGGAGCCGGACGATCGCGTCGTCGCGAGAAAGATCGGCAGCATCGAGCTGGGATGGATCGCCTGTCCGCGGTTAGCTCTGCCCAAGCGCGAGCTGGAGCCGTCGGACCTTGCGCAGCTCCAAATTATTACCAATCCCGAGCCGTCGACATTGCATACGATCATCATGGAGTGGTTCGGCCGGGCCGGCCTCGAACCGGAGCATCTCAGCGCCTGCAACTCACATACGCTCATGTCGCAGCTTGTTTGCGCCGGCCACGCTATTGCCGTCTTGCCCTTCAGAACATTGCGGTCGGAGATTCGATCGGGAAAGCTGAAGGTATTGACGACCAGGCCTCGCATCGCACCACGTCCGCTCTTCATATGCCAGGCCCGCGAAAGTGCTAACCGTGGAACCGACACGATCATTCGCATTGCCTGCGAGGTGCTCAAGCAGAGTGGGTTGGTGGTGTCACCCTAAGAAAACTCCGCCGATGTAGAGGAAACGGACACACTACCGCGCATGGATGCGAGCCGGCCTGGGAGTGGCCCACTTCCGCGAGCTGCGCGGCAGGGAATTGGGCTTTTCACTCAATTCCCTGAAGAGCTGGCTCTCGCGTCGCCGGCGATATTGCAAGCGCTAGGCATAGCGCCAACCCTTGTCCCATCCGACGCCGCTCCTGGCGCGGTGCGAACCGCCGTCCGTCAAAGCGCGCCTACGGCCTTCAGATAAAGCTGGCTCGCCTCCCGCGTCAGGGCACCGGGTTGGCCGTTGCCAATGAGACGTCCGTCGACCTTCGTCACGGGCGTCACGCCGCCCAGTGTTCCGGTCACGAAAGCCTCGTCCGCAGAATAAACCTGCGCCAGGGTGAAATCGCACTCCCGCGCGATGCCGCCCGCGTTGCGCCAGGCCGCAATGACGTTGGCCTGGGTGATGCCCTTGAAGTTGTAGAGACCTGTCGAAGTCCAGAGCTCACGCTTGCGCACGATGAAAAAGTTGGTCGAATTGCAGGAGGCAACGAAGCCCCTCGGGTCGAGCATCAGTGCCTCGTCCGCTCCGGTCTTGATCGCCTGGATCAGCGCCTGGATGAGATTCAGTCGGCTATGCGAGTTGAGCCGCAGGTCGAACTGATCCGGGCCGGTGGTGCGGAAAGTCGAGGTGAAGAGCGCATAGCCGCGGGCCTTTGCCTCCGGCAACGGCGTCTTATATTCGGCCACGATCACGATCGTGGGCTTACCAACGGCAAAGCGCGGATCCTGGTTGGGCGTAGTCTTGATGCCGCGTGTCACCATCAGGCGTATGTGGACGCCATCGCTCATGCCATTGCGGTCGAGCGTGTGCCGTACCGCCTCGATCACGCCTTGCCGATCGAGGCCAATATCGAGATCGATCGAGCGCGCGCCCTCGAACAGCCGATCCATGTGGGCATCGAGGCTGATCAGCTTGCCCTTGACCAGCCGCAGGCCCTCCCACACGCCGTCGCCGAGCGCAAAGCCTGCATCGAATATCGACACGCGCGCCTCCTGGCGCGGCACCAGATCGCCGTTCACGTAGACCAGCACCTTCTCGTTTCTTGCATCGGGAAGGTAGCCCTGGGCGCTGCCGGCCTCTGTTGCACTCATTGTATGCCTTCCTAGAAGCTGAATTGTCGGTGGCTGGCGAGGAAGGCGCGGGTGCGGTCCTGCCGCGGGTTCTTGAGCACCTCGTCCGGCGGGCCGTCCTCGAGAATGGTGCCACCGGAGAGAAAAATCACCCGTGTCGCAACGTGGTAGGCGAAGCCGAGCTCGTGCGTGACCAGGAGCATGGTCCGGCCTTCCTCGGCCAGCGCCCGGATCACGTTCAATACCTCGCCGACCAGCTCAGGATCGAGCGCCGACGTCGGCTCGTCGAACAGCAGTAGCTCGGGATCCATGGCGAGCGCGCGGGCAATGGCCACGCGCTGCTTCTGGCCGCCGGAAAGGTGTGCCGGATAGGCATCGGCCTTGTCGGCAAGGCCGACGCGGGCGAGCTCCTTTTCGGCACGGGCCCGCGCCTCGGCCCTGGATTTGCGGCGAACGGTGCGCAATCCTTCCATCACGTTGCCGATCGCGGTCATGTGGGGGAAAAGATTGAACTGCTGGAACACCATGCCGACCCGCTGTCGCACTCCTGTGAGCTCGCTCTCGCGATAGACCCTTTGGCCGTCGCGGCGTTCGCTGCCGAGTATCCGGCGATTGAGCTCGATTCGACCGGCTGTCGGCAATTCCATGAAGTTGAGGCAGCGAAGCAAGGTGCTCTTGCCGGATCCCGACGCACCCAGGATGGCGATGCGCTCGCCGCGCTGCACCTCGAGATCGATGCCGCGCAGCACGTCGACGGCGCCGAAGCGTTTGACGAGACCAGCGGCTTTCAGAATCGTCACTCGTCCCTCTTCAGCCGGCGTTCGAGCAAATAGGTGAACTGCACGAGCGGCCAGAGGAGAACAAAGAAAATCACAGCGATCGCTGTGTAGGCTTCGATCGGATTGAAGTTGAGCGAGGCGATCAGCTTGCCCTGCTGCAAGAGCTCGACATAGGCGACAGCCGAAGCAAGGGTCGACATCTTGAAGATTTCGATGGCGCGATTCGTCAGCGCCGGCAGCATGCGTTTGAGGGCCTGAGGCAGAATGATGCGCCGCATCGCCTGGCCCCATCGCATGCCGATCGCTCGCGCGCCATCCCACTGGCCGCGTTCGATCGACTGGATGCCGCCGCGATAGATCTCGGCCGAAAAGGCCGCCGAATTCAGTGAAATGCCGAGGGAGGCGGCTGCCAGAGGGCTGATCTCGAATGGAAGCAGGATCGGCAGGGCAAAGTAGAACCACAGGATTTGCACGAGCACGGGCGTGTTGCGGAAGAATTCTACGAAGATCGTGGCCGGCACATAGAGCCATCTGTTGTGTGCATAGCGGGCGAGACCGACCACCAGCCCGAGACCGAGGCCGAGCACGAGACAGATCGCGAACAGGCGAAGCGTGCCCGCGAGGCCTGCCAGCAAGGCATCGGTATTGGCGAAGACTGATGCGAAGTCCCAATGCGCGGCCATCAGTGCACCGTGGACTCGCCGCTGACCGCCAGTCGCCGCTCGAGCCCCCGCCCCAGGAGGCTGAACACGTAAATCACGGCGAAATAGATCAAGGCCGCGACCGTGAATGTCTCGAGCGGCCGGAACGTCTTCTGGGCGATGTCGCTGGCTTCAAACAGAAGATCGGCATAGGCGATCGTGGCCACGAGTGTGGTCGTCTTCATGAGTTCGATGGCGCGCTCGAGAAAGGCCGGAATCATGCGCTTCACCGCCTGAGGCAGCACGATCCGTCCGAGCGTCTGGCGGCGCGTCAGGCCGATGGCGAGCGCTGCTTCCCACTGGCCGCGCTCTACCGAGACGATGCCGGCGCGGAAGACTTCGGCGAAAAAGGCCGCGGACTGGATCGAGAAGGTGACGCAAGCCGCCAAAAACGGCGTCATTTCGATACCGGCAATCAGCGGCAGGGCGAAGAAGAACCAGAAGAGCTGGACGAGCGGCGGTGTGGTGCGGAACACCTCGATGACGAGCCCGGCGGGCCATGAAAGCCAACGCCGCGGCGACAGCCGGAACAGTGCGAGCGCGAGGCCGAGAACGAGCCCGCATGCGAGGGCCACTCCCGTGACCTTGAGCGTGTTCAGCAGGCCTTCCGCCAACAAGGAAGCATTGGCCAAGACCGGCGCGAAGTCCCAGCGATACATGGAGGCGGCAGTCCGGCTGATGCGATCTGCGCTACCTGATCATTTCCTTCATGATTGGAGGCGCGAGTTTGGGATCGAGGCCGAAGTCGGTGAGGGCCTGTTCGTACCACTTCTCCGTCTGGCCGCTCTGGTAGTAGGCGGCGAGTTGCTTGTCGACCCAGGCCACGAACTCGGTATCACCCTTGCGAAGAGCGACACTGCTCGCCTGCGACTGGGCAGGGGACGGCACCACCAGCTTGCCCTTGCCGAGTTTCTGCCGTGCGGCGAGCAGAGGCGGATGGAACAGGCACACCGCGTCGACACGTCCCGACTGGAAGGCCGCGATGGCGGCCGCATTGTCGGGAAAGCGTTCGATGTCGGCCTTGGGTGTGTGCTCGGTGAGGAACCGATCCATCGACGAAGCCTGCGGCACGGCAATGCGCATGCCGGGCTTATTGAGATCGTCCCAGGCCTTCACCGCCAGGTCGTCGCGCGTCAGGATCGCCAGAGAATACCAGAGAAGCGGCGAGGCCGGAAAATCGACCGCCTGCTTGCGCTCGGGCGTGGCGTCGATCGTGAACATGAGGTCGATCTTGTTCGCCTGAAGAGCCGCGATCGAATTCCCCCAGCTCACCTCGACGGTTTCCATCTTGACGCCGAGTGTCCTGGCCATCGCCTCTCCCATGAAAATGCCGACGCCGGAGGTCCATTGGCCGGTCTTCGGATCCTTGGAGAACCAGGGCGGCGCCTGCGTGACGCCGACACGAAGCGTGCCTCGCTTCTTTACCTCTTCGAGCGTGCCCTCGGCGGCACGCGCGACGAAGGGAAGGGCGAGCAGCCCGCCGGCTGTCGCAAGTGCCGTGATCATGGGGCGTCGGTTGATCGTCATGTCTTGCCTCCTCGTTTCTTGCTCCCAGCAGCGAAAAGTTCGGGTGCAGTGGGTGCTTGGTCATTCTGCGCAGCACGGCGCAGGCGAAATTGCCAGCCGCGGCGGAGCCAATCCAGCCTACTCTGTTTTGTGGTACCCGCGGGATAACAGGGAATCTCCCGGCACGAACAGGGAACGGGCACGGAGGCGTGCACTATGGCGGGCCTCGGTGGATCGTTAGTGCGCGCGCCAGGCCGCGGCTTCAGAAGGACCGGCGTTGCAGGCGGCCGCGACCAGGGCAGCGGTCAGCAGGGCAGCCTGACGCAGCTCGCTTTGCGCCACCTTGTCCCGAGTATCGGCCGGAGTGAGAACGACACGAAGGTTCGCTGTCGGGTCGTCGAAGCCCGCGACCAGCCGGATGGCAGGAATCCCACTCAGGGCGAAGTTGGCGTGATCCGAGTTGATCATCAGCGGACGAACTGTGCGCAGTGAATGGCCATTTTGCGCCGCCACCATTAGCAAGAACGGTTCGACGCTAGCATACCCGCTGGTGAGCGCGGCGATATCCGGGCTTCCCGCCACCGAATCGAGGTTGATGTTGAGCGCGATCTTTGCCCTGTCGATCTCCCCGAGGGCAGCCACATATTGCGCCGAACCGGTGAGCGCCCATTCCTCTACGCTGAAGAACATCACCCGCAGGCCGCGACGGAAATTCGCCACCTCCGGGGAGAGCGCCCGCACGACGGATAGCACGGCAGCGAGTCCACTGCCGTTGTCCATGGCCGACTCGGCAAGATCGTGACCATCGACATGAGCGGACAGGACCACCCAGTCGTCGCTGCGGCCGGGATAGTCGTAGACCAGCGATTCTGTCTCCGCGGCCGTCTCCACGGTCTCGATCAGCAGGGTGGCAGTTGGCCATCCGTGGGCCGTCCGCGCCAGGCGGGCTGCAGTCTCCGGAGCGATTCCCAGGGCGGGAATTCCGTGACCGCCGTCTCTACCGGACGATCCGGCCACGACGTTTCCGGGGAGGGGACCCGCGATCAGGAAGCCCACCGCACCTCGTTCGCGCGCCATGTCGTACTTGCGCCGGCGATGGATGGTGCCGGCGGCAAACATCAACTCGTGCCGCACCAGAACGATGCGGCCCGCGATCTCGTCCGCATGCGTGGCAAACTCTTCCGGCGTGCCGCGCCCCAGATCGATCACCTCGGCGGTCAGTCCCTCCTTGCCGGTGGCGATCGTGCGGACCAGCGGATGACAGGCCGCCTCGCTGCCGTCGTGCAATCGCAACACCGCCTTCTTCGCCGTCCAGCCGTTGTAGGTCACGGGAATGGACCGGCCTGAATTGGCGGGGGAGGCGGCTTGCACGCGTTCGCGCAGTAAGGCGAAGGCGCGGCGCTCGCTTTGCGTTCCGGCGAGGCGGCCACCGCAATCGCAGATATCGTTGAAATCTTGCCACAAACCGACGTCGCCCGCGATTCGGGCGGCCAATTTCGGATCAAGACGCATCAGGCGAGGCTCCTGCCGGTACGGTTCATTTGCCGAGCTTGCAATCGATGAGGTCGAGGAACGCTGTCGCGAGCATCGACGGCTCTCGGTCGCGACGATGGAAAACGCCGATCTCGTAGAGCAGCGTCGGTTCGAAGGGGCGAACGACCAAACCGAGATGGGCGAAGCTGCGGGCGGAGAGCCGGTCGACGAGCGACCATCCGGCACCAGCGGCGACCAAGGCACAGAGGCTGGCGAAGAACTCCGCCTCCACGACCGCGTTCAGCGTGACGCCGGCTTTGGCGAAAGTGCCGAACAGGCGAGTCGGCACCTGCATCGACCGTGACGGCGCCACCATGGGATGAGGGGCGAGGAGCTCCGGCGTCAGTACCTTGCGCGATGCCAGCGGATGGCCCGGCGGAAGGATCGCGACGCACGGCATCTGGTACTTGCGGAGCTTGGTCGCCGCGTCGTCGACTGGGAGTTCCGCAATGCCGAGATCGAAGCTTTCGCTCGGCAGGAGCTGGCTGACGACGTCGGAATGCCGCGAGATGAGGCGAACCGTGGCGCCAGGCCGCTCGGCGACAAACTCCGCCACCAGTGTCGGCAGGAGGGAGATGGCGGCGGAAGGATGGCTCGCGATGACGAGCTTTCCCGTCTGGCCGCCGCGGATCTGGGCGGTGGCGGTGGCCAAGCGATCGAATTCGCCCAGCATGCGGCTGGCCTCGGCGTAGAACAGCAGGCCTTCTGGCGTCGGCTTCAGTCGTCCGCCGGTACGCTCGAACAGGGAGAAGCCGCAGGCCTCCTCGAGCCGCGCGATCTGCGTGCTCACGGCGGGCTGCGTCAGGCCCATCGCCTGTGCCGCCGCCGTCACCGAACGATGGTCGATAACCGCCCGGAACGCCTCGAGAAGCTTAACTTCCATTAGCCCATAAACCCTGCTTATCGGCCTCAATGCCCTATTCTGGCCCATGTGTAGCAAATCAGCGGCCGAATCGGGATATCGAAAAGAGCCGGCATACGAATTGCTTATGTACCTGGGACGAGGCAAAGTTCGCCCAGGGAGAGAAACAGCACCCATGTCGGCAATGCCGATCATTGTTGCCGAGAAGGTGAGCAAGCGGTTCGGCGCGAACCAGGTGTTGACGCGCGTGTCGCTGCCGGTGATGGAGCGCGACGTGGTCTGCGTCGTCGGGCCGAGCGGCTCGGGCAAGACGACGTTGTTGCGGTGCCTGGCGCTTCTCGAAGCGCCCAGCGAAGGCCGTATCGTGATGCAGGGCGTGCCGATTTCGACGCCGGAGCAGGACAGGCGAGTCGCCAGTGCGGCGCGCGCCGTCCGCTCCGACATCGGGATGGTCTTCCAGCACTTCAATCTCTGGCCGCACATGTCGGTACTGGAGAACCTGATAGAGGCGCCGGTCCGGGTGAAGAAGCTCCCCAAGGCCGAGGCGGTCGCGATTGCCGAGAAACTGCTGACCAAGGTCGACCTGCTCGACAAGCGGGACGCTTATCCCGGCCGGTTGTCGGGCGGGCAGCAACAGCGTGTAGCGATAGCTCGCGCACTTGCGATGTCGCCAAAGGTGCTGCTGTTCGACGAGGCGACCAGCGCGCTCGATCCGGAGCTGCGCCGCGAGGTGCTGCTGGTGATGCGGCAGCTCGCGCAAGAAGGCATGACCATGCTGGTCGTCACCCATGAGATGGGATTCGCCCGCCAGGTCGGGACCCGCACGGTATTCATGGACAAGGGCGAGATCGTCGAGGAGGCGCCGGGCGCCGCCTTCTTCAACGCACCCAGGACGGAGCGCGCCCGGCGCTTCCTGCAGCAATTCGAGGAATGACGAAACTCTATCAGGGAGACAGGCCATGGGTGGGAAGATTTTCGGCGCATTGGCGCTTGCCGCGGCAGTCGGCCTTGGCTCAGCCGATCCAGCGATGGCGCAGCAGACACAGTCACGGCTGTTCGAGATCACGAAGAGCCACAAGCTCAGGGTGTGTCAGTTCCCGCTCTACTATTCGATTTCCTTCCGCAATCCCAAGACCGGGGAGCTCGAGGGCATCGATGCCGACCTCTCCAAGGAGCTGGCAAAGGAGCTCGATGCCAAGCTCGAGGTCGTGGAGACGAGCTTCGGCAGCTTCATTGCCGATCTGCAGGCCAACAAGTGCGACATCGGCATGTTCGGTGTTGGCGCCACACTGAAGCGTGCCCAGGCGGTCGAGTTCTCCAAGCCCTATCTCATCACCAACATCTATGCCGTGGTGCGCAAGGATGGCCGGATCAAGACCTGGGAGGATATCGACAAGAAAGGAATCAAGGTCGCGGTTTCGCTCGGCAGCTACATCGAGCCCTTCATGAAGGACTACCTGAAGAATGCCGACGTGATCTCGATCGCGCCGCCCAACACCCGCGAGGCCGAACTGGTCGCCGGCCGCGTGGACGTGGATATGACCGACTTTCCCACCGCGGTGAAGGTCACGGACGAGTTCGACTGGGCGACCTACGTGACGCCGAAGGAGAAGCTCGCGGTCACGCCCTACGCCTATGTCGTGGCACCGGGCGACCAGATCTGGCTGAACTACATCAACCTATTCGTTGACACGATCAAGATGGACGGCCGGCTGATGAAGTATGCCAAGAAGAACAAGCTTGGCCCGATCGTGGCGCCATAGGCATGTTCGGCGAGCCGGGAATGCGCGTGCTGGAGCCGGCCTGATCATGTTCAAGTACCAGTTCCGCTGGGACATCGTTCTCGGTGAAAATTTCGACTTCCTGATGTCGGGGCTGCAGATGACGCTCATCGTCTCTGCCATCACGCTGGTCCTGGCGATGATCGCCGGCCTGATCATCGCGCTCCTGGACATGTCACGCTTTCCGCCGGCGCGATGGGTGGGCCTGACGTTCGGCGAGCTGATCCGTAACACGCCGATCCTCGTGCAGCTGCTGTGGGTGTACTACGTGCTCCCCATCGTGTTCGGCGTGCGCATCGAATCGCTCACCGCACTCATCATCGGCCTGTCGCTCTATCAGGGCGCCTTCATCTCGGAGGTTTATCGTTCCGGTATCCAGAGCGTTCCGCGCGGTCACTCCGAGGCCGCCCAGGTGCTGGGCCTGTCACCGCTGCAGAACTTCACGCGCATCGTTCTGCCACAGGCGATCCGCATGACCTTGCCGCCGCTCGCCTCCAACTTCGTCCAGCTCATCAAGTATTCCTCGCTGGGCGCAGTCATCTCGGTAAGCGAGATTACGCGACGCGGCATGGAACTTTCGTCCTCGACTTTCCGGCCGCTCGAGATCTTCAGCTTCATCGCGGTCGTCTATTTCGTCATCTGCTGGCCCCTGGCGATGGGCATCCGTTTGTGGGAAGCAAAACTTAGGAATCGCTGACGCATGTCGGATGTCAGAGCCGTCTTGATGCAGAAGGTCGAGGCCGCCCACGATCGCCTGGTGGCGACAACGCAGCGTCTCGTTGCCGTGGCCTCACCTAATCCACCGAGCGACACGGCTGAAATCGCCGCGGTGGCGGAGGCGCTGCTACGCGAGATCCCGGGTATCGAGATCGAGGCCATCGAACCGGAGCCGCGTGTCAGGAGCCTGATCGCCCGCCTTTCGAGTGGCCGCCCGGGACGGCGCCTGATCTTCAACGGCCATCTCGACACGTTTCCGGTTCTCGAGACGCTGCCCTGGACGGTTCCGCCGTTGGGCGGGGTCCTGAAAGACGGCAAGCTTTACGGACGCGGCGTCAGCGATATGAAAGGTGGCATCGCCTGCTCGCTGCTGGCGGCGTCATTGCTGGCCGACCATCGTGATACCTGGAGAGGCGAGATCGTTCTCACTCTTGCCGCCGACGAGGAGAACATGGGCTCGCTCGGCACAGGCTACATGATGGAGCACGTCCCGCAGGCACGCGGCGACGCCAATATCTGCGGCGATGTCGGCTCACCGAAGATCGTGCGCTTCGGCGAGAAGGGCCTCATGTGGGTCGAGGTCGAAGCGGCCGGCGAGCCCGCCCATGGGGCGCATGTGCATCGTGGCGTCAATGCGATCGATCGGCTGCGCGCGGCGCTCGATCGCATCAAGGATCTCGAGAACGTGCCGTTTCAGGCACCGGCGGTCGTGGCGGAGGCAATCACGAAGGCATCCGGCATCTCCGAGGCGCTGTCGGGGCGCGGTGAATCCCAGACGCTCCAGCGCGTGACGGTGAATCTCGGCACGATCGAAGGCGGAACGTCCCCCAACCTCGTGCCGATCCATGCCATCGCGCGCGCCGACATCCGTCTGCCCGTCGGCATCACGACCGACATCCTCGCCGCCAGGCTCGACGAGTGGCTGGCGCCACTCGAGGGAGTGAGCTGGCGCGCCATCCGGCGCTTCGAGCCGTCCTTTACCCCACCGGATCACGAACTGATCCGCCGGACCGCGAGCGTCGCCGCGGAAGTGCTGGGCTCGCCGCCGGCGGTGAACATGCGAGTCGGCGGATCGGACTCGCGATGGTATCGCAAGTACGGCGTCCCGACCGTGGTGCTCGGGTTGACGCCCTTCAATATGGGCGGTGCCGACGAATACGTCATGGTCGATGAGCTCGTGGCCGTCGCCAAGATCCATACGCTCGTGGCCTTCGATTTCCTTTCGGCAAGGTAGTGCAATGGACCGTCTCTCGGATGCGGAGCTCTTCACCACTCCCATGACCTTCATGGGCGCGCCTTACGGCCGACCCGGGCCGGAAAACAGGGCCGCGATCCTCGGCATCCCTTTCGATTGCGGCACCAACATGCGAATCGGGTCGCGTGGAGGTCCCGATTCGGTGCGCCAGCAGTCTGCCCTCATCAGGCGCTTCAATCCTACCCATGCCGACTTCGATCCGGTCGCCGCCCTTGGCCTGGTCGATTGCGGCAACGTCCGGCTCACGCCCAGCAGGATCGTCGACGCCTTCGAGCGCACCGAGCAGGCCGTCGATCGCATCGTCGCGGCCGGTGCGGTACCGATTACGATCGGCGGCGACGGCTCGGTCACGGTGCCGGTCGCCCGCGCGGTCGGCCGGAAATACCGGAAGATGGCGGCGCTGCACATCGATTCGCACACCGATTCCTATCCCTATGGCGCGGAGGAGAGGTACAACTCGGCGACCCAGTTCACCCACGTCGCCGAGGAGGGCCTGGTCGACCCCGAATTCTCCTGGCACGTCGGGATCCGCAGCACGACTTACGCCCAGGGCGTGGTGCCGCGAGCGATGAGTCTCGGCTACAAGGTCGTGTCGATCGACGAGCTGGTGCGCGGCGGGTTCGCGCAACGCATGGCCGAGTTCCGCGATCGCGTCGGCAAGCGCCCGGTCTATCTCTGCTTCGACATGGACGTGTTCGACCCATCGTGCGCGCCGGGCGTCTGCACGCCGTCCTGGGGTGGCCTGTCGGCGCGGGAGGGCATCGATCTCTTGCGCTGCCTGACCGATCTCAACATCGTGGCGGTCGACGTCAACACCGTGAGCCCGCCGCAGGACGTGAACGGCATGGCGGCGCATCTTTGCGCGCACGTGATCTACGAGACCCTTGTGCTGCTCTCCCGCCAGATGGGGCTGGCCGGCGGCTAGATATTTGTGGTCACGTCGCCGACGACATGATCGACGTCAGCAGTCCTGAGCGGCGTGCCGAACGTCCGGTCATGCGTCTGGACCGGTTCAAGGCACCTTGCCGGTCGATGGCTTTCCCGGGGTTCGAGCAGTCGCAGCGGAGGCATTGCGTCGGATCGGAGAGCTCCATGCCGGCGACGATCGAGCCCGCGGTCGATCGGCTTCAGTCCGCAATGCCGGGAAAAGCAGACATGCCTGCGGCACGTGGCTGACTCATGTCACCACCATCTCCCCGAGGTAGGCCTGGCGGATCAGATCGTTCTGGCGCAGTTCTGCGGCCGCGCCGCTCAGCACCACCTGGCCGGTCTGCAGGACATAAGCGCGATGGGCGATCGACAGTGCCATATTGGCATTCTGTTCCACCATGAAGATGGTAGTACCCTGGCGGTTGATCATCTTGACGATGTCGAAAACCTGTTCGACGAGAACCGGCGCAAGTCCCATCGACGGCTCGTCCATGCACAGGAGCTTGGGCCGAGTCATCAGCGCCCGGCCGATCGCGACCATTTGCTGCTCGCCGCCCGACAGAGTGCCGGCCAACTGTTTCAGTCGCTCCTTGACCACCGGAAAGAGCGTGAAGACGCGTTCGAGGTCTTTCTCCAGCTCGGGGCCGGGCTGCCGCGTGTACGCCCCCATTTCCAGGTTCTCGTAGACCGTCATCCGGGGAAAAAGCCGGCGCGCTTCCAGGACGGGGGCGATGCCGCGGCGTACGCGATCGGCGACGCTTACGCCGGCGAGTGGCTGACCCTGGAACAGGATCTCGCCGCGGCGCGGGGGCACGACCCCCATAATCGCCTTCATCGTCGTCGATTTTCCCGAGGCATTGCCGCCGAGAAGGCAGACGATCTCGCCTTCGGCGATGCGGTAGTCGACCGACTTCAGGACGTGCAGGTCACCGTAGTAGGTGTCCACGCTCCGGAATTCGAGCAGGTCAGGCAACGTTCGCGCTCCTGCCGAGATAGGCACGGATCACCTCTTCGTCGCGCCGCACCACGTCCGGTGGCCCCGAGGCGATCACCTCGCCATGGTCGAGCACCACCACGTTGTCCGCCAGGTTCACCACGACGTCGAGCTTGTGCTCGATCAGCACGATCGTCAGGCCGAGCCGGTTGAGGCTCTTGATCTGGTCGGCGAGCTCCAGTGTCTCGGCCGGATTCATGCCGGCCGTCGGCTCGTCCAGCAGCAGGAGCTTCGGCCGCGTTGCGATTGCGCGGGCGATCTCCGCGCGCCTGCGATTGGCATAGGACAGGCTGGACACAACGTGATTGATCCGCGGCACCAGGCGGTTGCCGAAAACCGACAGGATCTCCAGTGCCCGCTCCTGCGCGTCGTGCTCCTCGCGATTGGTGCCCGGTGGCCGCACCACAGCGCCGACCAGCCCGGTGCGCAACCGCGAGTGCATGCCGACCAGCACGTTTTCGAGAACCGTCAGGTTGGGGAACAGGCGCAAATTCTGGAAGGTGCGGGCAATCCCCAGCTTCAGGATGCGGTGGGCCGGCATGCCCGCGATTTGCTGGCCGGCAAAGCGCACACTGCCGCTGTCCGCCCGCAACAATCCGGTGACGGCATTGAACAGGGTGGACTTGCCCGATCCGTTCGGCCCAATCACCGCGACGATGCCGTGAGCTGGAACGGACAGTGATACCGAGCGAAGCGCGACGAGTCCGCCAAATCGTACCGTCAGTCCCTCGATCTCGAGCAGCGGCCCGGTTCTCCTTTCTTCGATCGATCCAAGGCCGGCGAGGGCGTCGAAACCACCCCGCGACACCTGCGCCGCCTGCTCGTCAAGGCTGAGGCCGGCGACGCGGCGCGAAGCGGGAATCAGCCCCTGTCGCCGGTAAAGCATCATAAGCACGAGGATGATTCCGAAGATCAGCTCGATCGACTGGGACAGGTCGACGTGTTGCAGCCACTCAACATTGATGAGCTCGCCCAGCGCCTGCAGCCAGCCCGACAGGTCCTGAAGGAGCCATGATTGCAGGATCTGGAGGATCAAGGCTCCGACCACCACGCCCCAGACATTGCCCATGCCTCCGAACACGATCATGACGAGCAGCATCACCGATACCGGGAACATGAACATCTCGGGGGTGGCGGTCTGCAACTTGGCGACGTAGAGGGTGCCGGTTGCCCCGGCGAAGGCAGCGCCGATGGCGAAGGCCATCAGCTTGTAGCGCACGCGGTCGACGCCCATCGCCGCTGCGCCGATCTCGTCCTCGCGGATCGCCATCCAGGCGCGCCCGATTCGCGACATCTTGAGCCGCTGGCTCGTGAACATCAGGAAGACGACGAGCGCCAGTCCTACATAGTAGTAAGGGGTGGCATCGACGCCGAACTGGTAGCCGAACAGCACGGGCGGCAGAACTCCATTCAGCCCCTGCGCGCCGTTGGTCAGGGTCGGCGAATTGCGGGCGACGATCGGCACGATCTCGCCGAACCCCAGTGTGACGATCGCCAGGTAGTCCCCCTTGAGCCGCAGCGTGGGGGCGCCGAACAGGATGCCGAAGAAGGCGGCGATCGCGGCCGAGATCGGCAGCATCAGCCAGAACGACACCTGGAAGTGAACAGCGCCGTCCACCTCCGATACGAGATCGAGCCACTGGAACGGAACCCAGAAGCTGCTCCAAGCCGGGTGGAGCTGCCACGAGGCGAGCGCCCCGTAGGCGTAGGCCCCAATCGCGAAGAATGCCGCATAACCGAGATCGAGCAGCCCGGCGAAGCCCACGACGATGTTGAGGCCGAGAGCGAGGGCGGCGAACGACAAGGCGTTCGCGGCGGCGTCGACGTCACCGTCGTTGTTGATCAACGGTGGAAACAGCAGAGCTACCAGCAACAGGCAGGCCATCGAGGCGTGCTGGGTGCGGAGGGTCGTCCGGGCACGCAGCCAGGACGCCACCTCTGGCCAAGGCCCGGTCAGCTTGGCCTGGATCGTCATATCAGCACGACATCGTCATGATTTGGGCCGTCACGACTTGGTCGGGCGGGCCCGGCCGAGCAGGCCAGAGGGGGCAAAGACCAGGACAAAGACCAGGATCGAAAAGATGATCACGTCGGTCCATCGGACGGCAATGAACTGCCCGCCCAGGGTCTCGATCAGTCCGACGAGGATGCCGCCTACCACTGCGCCGGTCACGCTGCCGATGCCGCCCAGAACCGCCGCGGTGAAGGCTCGCAGGCCTGCGCTGTAGCCGATCAGGAAGCTCGTGTAGTTGTAGTAGAGCCCGAAGATCAATGCCGAAGCTCCAGCCAGGGCCGAACCCAGGAAGAAGGCAGTGGCGATTACGCGATCGACATCAACACCCATCATCCGCGCCGCCTCGCTGTCCTGCGCCGTTGCCCGCATCGCCTTGCCAAGCCGGCTGTGGCTGACGAACAACTGCAAGGCGATCATCAGCACCAGCGATACCACCCAGATCAGCAGTTGGCGCAGGTCGAAGGTGGCGCCACCCACCTTCCACTGCACGACCGGCATCGGATTGGGATAGTTCTTCGCGTCGGCACCGGCGACCAGCAGGACGACGTTGAACAGGATGTAAGACACCCCGATCGTCGTGATCATCCCGGTGGTGCCGGCAACTCCACGCAGCGGACGCAGCGCGATTCGCTCTATCGCGACGCCGAGGAGGCCCGAGCCGAGCATCGCCACGACGAAAGCGAAGGCGAGCGTGCCGTACAGGGCGAACCCGGTCAGCATCTGGCTCTGACCGGACAGCCCGAGGCTCTCGAGCGCCCACATGCCAAGGAAGGAGCCGATCATGAAGACGTTGAAATGGGCGAAGTTGATCAGCTCCATGATGCCGTAGACCAGCGTGAAGCCGATCGCCAGCAGCGCGTACATCGCCCCCAGGCTGAGGCCGTTGATGACCTGCTGGACGATTATCGTGGTGTCGCTCATGAACGACGCCGAGCTTTACGAAGTCTGCGGCGCCACCCCGAGGTACTTGTACTGGTGCAGCGAATCCTCAACCGGATATTGCGAATTGTAGTGCGCCCTGAAGACGCTCACGATCCGGCTGTTGATGTCGCCATACTTGTCGAAGCTGATGACGCCCTGCAGGGTCTTGAGGTTGGACGTCTGGATCGCGTCGCGCACCGCCGACCGTGTGACCGGCTTGCCCGACTCGGCAACACGCTTGATGGCATCGAGGATGACCAGCATGGCATCGTAGGCGGTAAATGAATACGCACCGGGCCCCTGGTTGTACTTCTCGGTGTAGCGCTTGATCCAAGGCTGGACGTCGGGATTGTCGGCGATGTAGGGCGCGGCGATGGTCGCGTACCATCCTTCCATCGCCGGGAAACCCGAGCCTTTCAGCATCGGCGCTCCGTATACGCCATCGCCGCCGCCTTTGATGATGTTGGGCAGGATATTGTACGACTGCTTGGCGAGCTTCACTCCGGCCAGAGATACGCCGCCATAGTAGAGCGCATCGGGGTTGAGCCCTTTGATCTTGGTGAGGATCGTCGCGTAGTCGGCCTCCTTGGGATCGAGTTCGTCGTGACCGAGGACGGTCATGCCGTTCTTCTTGGCCTGGGCTTCGAAAGCGTTGGCCATGCCGACGCCGTACGCGCCGCTGTCATCGAGGATATAGACCTTCTTCACGTTCAGGGTGTGGGCGAAGTAGTTCGCCATGTTCGGACCCTGATAGGCGTCGGTCGTCACCGTGCGGAAGTAGATCGGTCGGCCCTTGGGAACGAACTGGGACGCGAATTTCGGATCGGTGATGTCGGGGTTGGTCGAGGACGGGGTAATGGTCGCGAGATCACCCTGGGAAAGGATCGCGGCCATGGCTTTGCCGCTGCCGCTCATCTCCGGCCCGACATTGGCAACGACGCTCGAATCGGCAACCAGCTTGCGGGCATTGGTCGCGGATTGCGCCGGATCGTATTGCCCGGCCGATGTCGTGCCGTCATCCAGCACGATTACCTTGATCTTGTAACCGGCAACTCCGCCTTGGGCGTTGGCCTCGTCGACCGCCATCATGGCGCCGTTCTTTATGAGGATGGCGCCTTCGGCGTCCGCTCCGGTCAACGGCACGTCGATGCCGACCGTCACGGTCTTGTCGGCGGCAAAGGCCGGTTTGGAGCGGGCGGCAAGGCCCCCTGCGAAAGTCATGGCGGGCAAATAGGCAATCAGCGCACGGCGGGTAGTCATGTCTTCCTCCCTGTAAAGCCGAACTCTGAAGCAGACCAAATTTGTTGATTACAGCCAGCTTTGCGCCAATGGGTGCGGTCGGCAAGAGGAGTCTGCGGGTTGCGTGCCCGACGGATGTCAGCGGTCCGAACCGCAGCGCACGCCGGGCCCCGGGGCTAGGTCCTGCGCACTGTGGCGCGTCACAACCGAGTTGAAAGAATATCTCCGCGCGGCCCGAGCATGGATCGCCACGCGGCGACGGGCTATGCAAGAAGCCTCTATGCGATGGGCGACACGGCGGCGGCGATGAAGCGTGCCGGTCCTCGAGTGACATCAGGAGTGAGGCAGTGAACGAGATGGACGTCGACTCTTCGCCGCGAATGTCGCGCCGCGACGGGATCGGAGCCGCGCTGCGGCGGACCGAGGACCGGCGGCTGCTCACCGGTCGCGGGCGGTATGCCAGTGATCTCTTCCTGCCGAACCTCTGCCACGCCGCTCTCGCGCGCTCGCCGCACGCCCATGCACGCATACGCTCGATCGATGTCTCGCGGGCAGCTTCCTTGCCCGGCGTGCTTGCCGTGCTCACGGGCCATGACGCGGCGGCGGACGGACTGGGACCGATGCCTCACAACCCCGATTGGAAGGGCCCGCCCGATGTCGAGCTTCGGCCGCCGCCCGGCTTCGAGATCTACGTGACGCCGAACACGCCGCTGCCGGCGGAGATCGTCCGCTATGTCGGTGAGCCGGTGGCCCTCGTGGTGGCGGAGAGCGAGGCCCTTGCCAACGAGGCGGCAGAGCTGGTCGACGTCGAGTGGGAGCCCTTGCCGTCGATCGTGGCCGCCCGCGAAGCCATGCGCAAAGGTGCGCCGCGCCTCTGGCCGGACTGCAGCCGGAACCTTCCCTTGACTTGCGAGGTCGGCAACCAGGCGGCATGCGATCGAGCCTTCGCCGAGGCCACCCATGTCGTGCGGCTCGACAGCTGGATCCATCGCGTCACGGGCTGTCCCCTGGAACCACGCGCGGTGGTCGGCGACTACGATGTGCCGAGTGGCCGTTATACCCTGTACGCCGCGTCGGGGCGCGGGGCCGTGCAGAGTCGCGAGCGCCTCGCCGTGACCCTGGGCGTGCCGCTGGAGAGCTGCCGCGCGGTCTTCGGCGACATGGGCGGCAACTTTGGGACCCGGAACGCCTTCTCGCCGGAATTCGCGTTGATGCCCTGGGCGGCGCGCCGGGTCGGCCGCCCCGTCAAATGGATCGCCACCCGCTCGGAGTGCTTTCTCTCCGACTACCAGGCGCGCGACCTGACGTCGGTGGCCGAGCTCGCGCTTGATGCGGACGGCAACTTCCTGGGGCTGCGCGGCGAGAACATCATGAACGTCGGCGCCTACACGGTCTATTTCTGGCCGTTGCGCAAGGGCCTGTCGATGATGCAAGGCGTCTATCGGATCCCGGCGGTGCATTTCCGAGGCCATGCCGTGCTGACCAACACGGCTCCCGTCGCCGTCTACCGCAGCGCCGGCCGCCCCGAGGCGATCTACATGATCGAACGGTTGATCGACCTCGCGGCTGCCCGCCATGGCTTCGACCGGGTCGAGCTGCGACGCCGCAATTTCATTCCCTCCGAGGCGATGCCCTTCACCAATGCCGTCGGCGTCACCTACGATAGCGGTGACTACCCGGCTTGCATGGAAGACGCCCTCGACAAGGCCGACTGGGCGGGCTTCCGGCAACGCAAGGCTTGCTCGGCCAGCCGCGGCCTCTGCCGCGGAATCGCCGTCGCCAACTATATCGAGGTCGCAAGCGGCCCGCCGCGCGAACGGGCCGAGCTCACGGTGCGTGCCGACGGGACCGTCGAGCTCGTTGTCGGGACCATGAGCAGCGGGCAGGGACACGAGACGAGCTTTGCCCAGCTCGTCGCGGAATGGCTGCAGGTTCCGTTTGCCTGCGTACGGTTCACGGCCAACGACACCGACCGCGTCTCGGTAGGCGGCGGCTCGGTCTCGGGCCGATCGATGCGGATGGTGAGCACCGCGCTCGGCAAGGCCGTCGAGCAGCTTCTCGCTCGCGCAACCGCGGTAGCCACTCATGTCCTGCAGGCAGAAGCACGCGAAGTGGCCTACGAGGGCGGCGTCTTCGCCGTGCCGGGCGGCGCCAGCATCGGGCTGTGGGAGCTCGCGAATGCCGCCGCCATCCCCGGCGCCCTGCCGCGCGAACTGAGCGGCCCGCTGACGGGCGTCGGTGACATCACCGATCGTGCCGGCGGCTATCCCTATGGCTGCCACGTGTGCGAGGTCGAGGTCGATCCGGATACCGGCCAGGTCGATATCGTATCCTGGACGGGGGTGGACGATGTCGGGCGCGCGGTCAATCCGATGATCCTCCACGGCCAGGCCCATGGTGCCATCGCGCAAGGGCTGGGTCAGGCGCTGCTCGAGGCCGTCCACTACAAGGCGGGCACGGCCCAGCTTCTCACCGGATCGTTCATGGACTACCCGCTGCCCCGCGCCGACACGGTGCCATCGTTGCAGACATTTCTCACCGAGGTGCCGGCCAGTTCGCATCCGCACGGCATTCGCCCGGGGGGCGAAGGCGGCACCACGCCCGCCCTGGGTCTCGTCGTCAATGCGATCGTCGATGCGCTCTCCTCGTATGGCGTCATGCATCTCGAAATGCCAGCCACTCCCGAACGCGTTTGGCAGGCGATACGGCGGGCCCGGGAGAATCGAGCGCGTTCCTAGTCCGGACAACCAAGGACACCCCAGGGCTCGCTTTCGGACCTGCTGGGTTCTCCCACTGCAATTCCGGCTCCCCGAAAAAGTGGCGGTGCCGGCCGACACCAAGGAGGTGCAGACCCTGCTCGACGAGAGCCGCAATTGCTGGCGGGTCCAATTGAACGAGAATGGCTGGCGTAGACGTCAGGGCGGTCAGGTGGTCATTCTTGCTACCGTTTCGATGTCGTACGAGGCGCGCAGGCGGCTCTCTTGTTGACGAGGAGAGGAACAGATGAATCGTCTCGCGGACAAGGTTGCAGTGATCACCGGGGCGGGTTCCGGTATCGGCCGGGCATCGGCCAGGGTGTTCGTCGCGGAGGGTGCGAAGGTCGTCGTGGCGGAGATCGACGAGACGCTGGGGGAGGCGAGTGCGCGCGAAGCCGGCGCCGGCGCCCGCTTCGTGCGCACGGATGTGACCGACGAGGAGAGCGTCAAGCAGATGGTTCGACAGGCGAGAGATGCCTTTGGCCGCATAGACGTGCTGCTGAATTGCGCCGGCGGCTCTGTACGCGACGACAAGCCGGTCACCGAAGTCGATCTCGCGGTCTGGGACCACACCATCAACCTCGACATGAAGGGCCCGTTCCTGTGCTGCCGGCATGTCATCCCGGTGATGGTCGAGCAGGCCAAAGGCAGCGTGGTCAATTTCTCGTCGGTGGTGGCTCTGCGCGGCAACCACATCGCCCATGTCTACGTCAGCGCCAAGGGCGGCCTGATCGCGTTCACACGGGCTCTGGCCGGCGCCTACTCTCCCAAGGGGATCCGCGTCAACGCCATCTGTCCCGGCATCGTGCTGACCGATCGAGTCAAGAGTCGCTTTACCGGCGGCAACCAGATTCGCTTCGGCGGCATGGATAACGTCGCCGAGCGATACCCGTTCGGTGTCGGGCAGCCGGAGGACATCGCGAACATCGCCCTGTTCCTCGCCTCCGATGAATCGCGCATGGTGAACGGCGCGGCGATCCCGGCCGAAGGCGGCATCTCCGCATACTGATCTCCGCGCTGTCGACGTTGCCCGTCGCTGGCCTTTGTTGTCGTTGTTGCTGGCAGCGCGGCGCCCGCGTACTGATCAAAGCCAGCCTCCAATTCATCTTGGCTGGTACGCCGGTCTCGCTGTTGTCTATCGAGCCTCGGACGCTTCTGGTTTGAGCCAGATCAAAGATAGGTGGCTTCGCGTCACGGACTATTATTATGCTGGCATCGGCAGGAGAGCCCACGGAGGACGGCATGAGAGCAATCGTGTCAATGGGGCTGGTCGGGCTCTGTATCACCTTAGGTGCATGCGAGAGCATGAGTCGTGGCCAGAAGGGCGCCGTGACCGGAGCAGCACTGGGTTCGGGAATCGGAATGGTTGCCGGTGGATCGTTCGGCCAGGTGGTCGGAGCCGGGCTCATCGGAGGATCAGTCGGCTATATTGCCGGAGAAGTCACCAAATGAGCCGCAACCACTGGTTCGCGGTAGTTACCGCCATCGTGGCGCCGACCGGGCATCGACCTCGCCGGCTCAATCATCCGCGTTCGCCACGGCCGCGTACATCACGTGCCATGAGGCCCGGGCGATGACGCCGGACGCTCGGCGGGATGGACGCCGAAGTGTCAGGTAGATCGTGACGGCGTGGGCGGGAAGGTCGTCATGGTCAATCGGCGTGGCGATTGTGCTCGCTATCTTGCAACCGTTGTGCGTCGGCACTCCCGAAGCGTGGGCGGACGAGAGCGGCGCGAGTGTGTGGCTTCCCGGCCAATTCGCGAGCTTTGCTGCTGTTCCGGGAGACCCCGGACTATCGCTTGAGCTGCTCTACTATCACCGCCAGGCGAGTGCCGCCGCCGGCCGCACCTTCCCTGTTGGCGGGAGTATTGTCGCCAGCATTGCGACGACGGAAAACTACGTCTTTGTGACACCGACCTACACCTTCGCGGATCCGGTTCTCCATGGCCAGCTTGCGCTCGGCGTGACCTTCTTACCCGGTACCGTCGACACTTCCATTGGCGCGACGCTGACAGGACCTGGCGGGAATGGAATTTCGGCCGGTCGAAGCGACGTCGCAGGGGGAATGGGTGATGTCTATCCGCTCGCGACCCTCAAGTGGAACGCCGGATCCCAAAACTTCATGGCTTACACGATGGGCAGCATACCGGCGGGCGTCTACGATCCGAACCGCCTGGCCGGCCTTGGCGTCGGACACTGGGCCATTGATGGCGGGTTTGGCTATACCTTTGCCAACACGTCAGGCATCGAGGCCTCGGTCACCTTGGGCCTTACCTACAACTTCGTGAACCCGCAAACACAATACCAGAGTGGCTTGGACGGCCACCTCGATTGGGGCGCGTCCTATTCGCCGACCGAAAGCCTCTACCTTGGGGCTGTCGGATACTTCTACAACCAGCTTGGGCCAGATGGTGGTCCTGGCGCCCGGCTCGGAGCTTTCGAGTCGAAAGTGATCGGAGTGGGGCCCCAGATTGGTTATGCCTTTTCGATCGGGCATATGCAGCTCGACGTCAACCTGCGCGGCTACGCCGAATTTGCGGCGGAAAATCGGCCCGGGGGATGGAACATTTGGTTCACTCTCGGACTTCAGCGAGCGCATGCAACTGGTCGGTAGCGGCGATGCTCTCTGACTACATCCACCGCTACCTCGATCCCGCCGATAGCTTGGGCGAATTGCTGTTCGGCTTGATCATGACGCTGACCGTCACGCTCGGAGCGGGGCTACTGTCGCAGCATTCCGAGATCGCGGCCGGCGAACTCGTAGCCGCCATGATCGGGTGCAACATCGCCTGGGGGATCATCGACGCGGTTCTCTATCTGATCGGCTCGGTCTTCAGCCGCAACCAGCGGGTCCACTTCATTCGCAGGCTGCGGGCGGCGGCCAGTGAGGCGGACGCCATAGAGGCGATCCGCGAAGAATTCGGTTTGGAAGGTGAACCCCTCATACGGGAGGCCGACCACGCGGCTTTCCATCGGGTCATCCTCGACATGATGAGACGTGCCAGCACCGAGCGCGCTCATTTGCGCCGGCAGGATTTCCAGGCGGCGGTTGCGATCGTCCTGCTCGTGTCGCTGTCAGCCGTGCCGGGCGCATTGCCATTCCTCGTTCTTCAAGACAGCCGTCTGGCTCTGCGTCTCGCCAACGTTATCCAGATTGGCCTTCTGTTCCTCGTCGGGTTTCAATGGGCGCGCCATTCCGGCGGGAGTCCCTGGCGCATCGGCGTCACCATCGTCGGACTTGGCATAGTGTTGGTCCTGGTATCCGTACTGCTGGGTGGCTGACGCAGGTCGAATCATTGCCCGGGGAACCGGTGGCACAGCCGAAAACGACTGCCGAGATGACATAAATCATACACGTCCTCTCGATATTGGCTCAGGATTGCGGAAGCTCGGTCTTGCGAGACGCGGGTTCGTGGAACGGGTGTGGTGAACGGTCCAGCATTTTTGGGGCGCCCTCATGACGGTGATTCCGGCTCCGCAGTGGTTGCATGACTACACGACACCGCGGCTTCGCCTCGACGTAATCGCAGGCCTGTCGCTGGCGGCGTTCGCAATCCCTGAGTCTCTCGCATATGCATCGTTGGCCGAGTTGCCGCCGATATCGGGGCTGTACTGCTATCTCGTGGCGGGCATCGCTTACGCCATCTTCGGCAGCAGCCGTCAGCTTGCGGTAGGGCCCACGTCTGCACTCGCCATCGCAGTGGCGGCCAGCATAGCGGCTCTGGGCGGAGGCGATACGGCGCGGGTCGCAGCCCTCGGGGCGGGCGTCGCCATGCTGGTCGGGCTGATCGGCCTGAGTGGGCGATTCGTCGGTCTGGCCAACGCTGCCTATTTTCTCTCCGACACGGTGGTCACGGGCTTCAAGACCGGCGCCGCGGTCTACATTGCGTCTACCCAACTGCCGAAGTTGCTTGGCTTGGAGGGTGTTCGTGGCAGCTTCTTCGATCGCATGATCTATGTCGTGCATTCGCTGCCGGACACGCATCTTCCCTCATTCGCCGTGGGCGCCGGCGCGGTGCTCCTGTTTCTCGTGCTCGAGTGGGCCCTGCCGGGCCGGCCGACGACGCTGCTGGTCGTCGGTGTCTCCATTGCCGGCGCCAAGGTTCTTGGCTTTCAAACGCTCGGTATCCACGTCGTGGGAGCGTTGCCGACTGGCTTGCCCTCCATCGGGATGCCGGCCATCAACCTCTCGGACCTTACAGATCTTGTCCCGGCGGCGCTCGCCTGCTTTCTGTTAGCCTATGGCGAATCCATCTCGGTCGCCCGGAGCTTCGCGCAAAAGCATGGCTATGAGATCGATCCCGACAGGGAGTTGACGGCCATGGGCGCAGCCAACGTCGCTACGGGGCTGGCACAGGGCTTTCCCGTGGCGGGCGGCATGTCGCAGACGGCGATCAACGACATGGGCGGGGCCACCTCGCCCGCTTCCCTCGTGGTGGCTTCCGGTGCCATCGCGTTGACGCTGCTCTACTTCGCCGGCCTGTTCGAGGATATGCCCGAACCGGTTCTTGGCGCGATCGTGCTGATGGCTGCCAAGCATCTTGTGAAGCTGGAAGAGCTCAAGGCGTTGCGTGCTGCCTCGCGGGTCGAGTTTCGTATCGCGTTGATCGCGCTCGCCGGGGTTCTGGCACTCGGCTTGCTCAATGGCCTGCTGTTGGCGGCGCTGGGTTCATTGATTGTGCTTATCGCGCGAGCGGCACGTCCCGCCATCGTATTGCTTGCTCGCGATCCGAGCGGTCGCTTCATCAATCGCGAGCGGCTGGCCGCTGCGGAGGAGATGCCGGGCACGCTGGTGCTTCGGAGCGCCGGGGCCTGGGTGTACTTCAATGGCGAGCACATTCGCCGGCAAATCCTGCAAATGGTCGACGGCGCGACTGCGCCTGTTCGAACTCTGGTTCTGGATTGTTCGATGGTGCCGATGATCGACCTCCAGGCAGCCGCCAGCTTGCGCATTCTCGCTCGGCTTGCGCGCGAGCGGGGCATCGCCCTCCATCTCGCCGGGCTGCGCGACGACGTGGCGGAGCAGCTGCGGACTGCCGGCGGCGAAGCCGATCTGGGCGAGATTGTTGCGCACAGGACGATCGAAGATTGCCTGGCAGGCGTCGCAGCCGCTTGACGTATCTCGATGCCGGCGCCGCGGGCGCGATGAGGGCGCGCATCTCAAGGCCAAGGCAACCCGATCGGCGTTACCGGCTATTCCCCTGATCGGAATATTGGACAAAGCGCGCACGCCTGAGCAGGTTAGGGTCATACGATCCTCTAAACAAAGGCTGCAATCCGTGGATGCTGCCAAGTACTGCGCTACCGAACGCCTGCGTAACGGGGCATGCCTGCAGATCAGGGCGCTGCTGCCCGGTGACCGCGCGGAGATGCTTGCCGCCGTAGTACGGCTCAGCAAGGAATCGCTATACCGCCGATTCTTTGCGCCAAAGCGGAGCTTCAGCGAGCACGAAATAGACTTCTTTTTGAACGTGGACTTTACCAACCACGTTGCGCTAGTGGCTGTCCTTTCCGAAGACGGGCGGCCGACAATCGCCGGCGGCGCGAGGTACATCGTGTCGCGGCCCCGTTGTGCAGAGATTGCGTTCGCAATCGACGACCCGCATCAAAAACTGGGGATCGCCACGCACCTGATCACTCACCTGATCAAGATTGCACGCGCGGCCGGGCTGGAGGAGTTCGTCGCCGAAGTATTGCCCGAGAATGTGCCGATGCTCAAGGTATTTGAGCGCTGCGGCCTTGCAATGACGACGCGCAGTGAAAGGGGCGTCGTACACGTGACGCTCGCTCTTTCGGGTGGCGCCGACAGGTGACGACGATCGATCGTGCGGGCGCGCCGTGTCCACAACAAAATCGCCGGCTGCCTGGCTTTGTGACGTCCGGGTGGTCGGCGCAGGCCTTGATTAAGATCAACGTCGCCACGCGTTCCGGCCGATAGTCTGCCGGCTCTGTAGAGGGAGTGCGTTCATGCCGTCGACTCCAGAGGTCAACTTCTTTCAGGAATACTGGATCGATGCCTGGCAGCGGTCGATCCTGACGCTCGACGTCTTGCGCGAGCGTGGCAATGCTTACGTGGAGCGCAGTGCCCGGACCGCGCCGCATGTATTGAGCTTCGCGTTCGAGGTGGTGCGCGATGGCCGCACCTTGCCCAGGCCGGTCAACTACGCACTGGTGCGCATCGTCCCCCCGCAGGGTACCGCCATCGATTCGGCCAAGCCGCCGTTCGTCGTCGTTGATCCGCGCGCCGGTCACGGCCCCGGCATTGGCGGCATGAAGCAGGAGAGCGAGGTCGGAGTTGCCGTGGCGGCTGGGCATGCTTGCTATTTCATCGGCTTCTTGTCTCAGCCGGTGCCGGGTCAAACGATAGAGGACGTATGCGCTGCCGAAGCCGCATTCATCGAGGAGGTGGCCGGCCGCCATCGTGAGGCGCAGGGCAAGCCGGTCATCGTGGCCAACTGCCAGGCCGGCTGGCAGATCATGATGATGGCAGCCATCCGGCCGGACATCGTGGGTCCCATTCTGCTCGCCGGTTCTCCGCTTTCCTACTGGGCGGGCGTGCGCGGTCGCAATCCCATGCGCTATCTGGGCGGCATGCTGGGCGGTACCTGGCTTACCGCGCTTGCCGGCGACATGGGCAACGGCACGTTCGACGGCGCCAACCTGGTGGCCAACTTCGAATCGCTCAATCCGGCCAACACCTATTGGGAAAAGCCGTACCAGCTCTATTCCAAGGTCGACACCGAAGCGTCGCGTTTCCTCGATTTCGAGACATGGTGGGGCCACCCCGTTCTGCTCAATGCCGGCGAGATGCAGTGGATCGCCGACAATCTCTTCGTCGGCAACAAGCTCACCTCGGGCGAGATCCGCACGTCATCGGGCGTCCGCGTCGACCTGCGCAACATCAGGTCGCCGATCATCGTGCTTTGTTCCTGGGGCGACAACATTACTCCGCCGCAGCAAGCGCTCGGATGGATCACCGATCTCTACGGTCACGAGGACGAGATCGTGGCGAACGGCCAGACCATCGTCTATACGTTGCATCAGACGATCGGTCATCTCGGTATCTTCGTCTCCGGCAAGATCGCCAGCCGAGAGCATGCCGAGTTCGCCTCCTGCATGGAGATGATCGATCTGGTACCGCCGGGGCTATATGAGGCGGTGATCGAAGAGGTCAATGAGGGCACCGAGCGACCTGATCTTGTCCACGGCAAGTATCTCATGACGCTGGAGGCACGCACCCTCGACAATATTCGCGCGCTCGGCGTCAACAGCGACGAGGATAACCAGCGGTTCGCAACCGTGGCGCGCGTGTCGGAGATCAATCAAGGCCTCTACCGCACCATTGTTCAGCCGGCGGTGCAGGCGTCGGCCAGCGACCGCTCGGCCGAGATGCTGCGTGAGTTCCATCCCAACCGCCTGCGCTTTGCCTCGTTCTCCGACCAGAATCCATTGATGGGGCCGGTGAAGGGCCTGGCCGAACAGGTGCGCGCAAATCGCCAACCGGTGTCGCCCGACAACCCGCTGTTGTCGCTCGAGCGTGCAGCTTCGGCATGGATCTCGACCTGCTGGGAGGGTTATCGACAGGTTCGCGATGCCGCGACCGAGGCGATCTTCCTCGGTACCTACGGTTCGCCGCTGTTGCAGTCGATGGTCGGCCTGGGGACGCACCACGCGCCAACCGAGCGGCGTGTCGCGCGCGATCTCATACGGGAGGCCGACGAGGCCCAATTGCGGATCCAACTCCAACAGCGCTTTGAGGTCGGCGGCCTTCCGCAGGCCGTGCTGCGGGCCCTCGTCTATGTACGCATGGTGCAGCGCAGCGTCGACGAACGCAGCTTCGCCATGCTTCAGGCCATCCGGGACATGCAGCCGCTCAACGACCGCATGAGCCTGCCGGAGCTCAAGGCCTGCTTGAAGGAACAGTTTCTCCTGCTCCGCCTCGACGAGGAGCGCGCCGTGCGGGCCATCCCGCGGCTCCTGCCTGAGAGCGAAGCTGCTCGCCGAGCGGGTTTCGAGGCGTTGCTCGAAATGCTGGGAGCGCGAGGCGCCCTGCCTGACGAAGCTGCCCGTCGCCTCGCCCGGGTCGAAAGCCTGTTCGGAATGAATGCTCAACCAGCGAAGGTCGCCCATGCCTGATGTCCCGACGCCAGCCGGTTCGCGGCCGCACGCCAAGTACGAGCGCCTGATCGAGGTTGCGGGCAAGCATCCGCCGATCGGGACGGCCGTGGTCCATCCCTGCGATGAAGTTTCGCTGGAGAGTGCGGTCGAAGCAGCGCGCCTTGGCCTTTTGAGCCCGGTCCTGATCGGGCCGTCGGCGCGGTTGGCCGACGTGGCCGCCCGTGCCCGGCTCGATATCGGCGGTTTCGAGATCGTGGATTCTCAGCACAGCCACGATTCGGCGGCCAAGGGCGTCGAATTGGTCAGAGCCGGGCGCGCCGAGGCATTGATGAAAGGCAGTCTCCACACCGACGAGCTGATGGGCGCAGTCGTGTCGCGGAACACGGGTATTCGGACGGCACGGCGCATCAGCCATTGCTTCGTCATGGACGTGCCTTCCCATCCTACTGCGATTGTCATCAGCGATGCCGCCGTGAATATCGCGCCAACGCTCGAGGAGAAGGTCGATATCGTGCAGAACGCCATCGACCTCGCTCACGCCATGGGCGTGACCGATGTGCGCGTGGCGATCCTGAGTGCCATGGAGTCGGTCAATCCCAAGGTGCCCTCGACCGTCGAGGCCGCGGCGTTGTGCAAGATGGCTGATCGCGGCCAGATCACGGGCGCGCTGCTTGATGGACCGTTGGCGCTGGACAACGCCATCAGCGCCGAGGCAGCGAAAATCAAGAACATCGTCTCGCCCGTGGCCGGCCAGGCAAACGTGTTGATCGTACCCGACCTTGAGGCGGGCAACATGCTGGCCAAGAGCCTGTCGTTCCTCGCTGACGCCGACGCCGCCGGCATCGTGTTGGGCGCGCGCGTGCCGATCATTCTGACCAGCCGCGCTGACTCGCTGCTGACCAGGCTCGCCTCGTGTGCCGTCGCCGTTTTGGTTGCCGCCGCGCGCCGCATGGCGGCCGCCGCTGCCATTGCCTAAGGAGGAACCATCCTGGACCCGAAAATCCGCCCGGTATTGACTGGCGCCAACGCGCTGGTCGTCGGCGTCGCCAACGACCAGTCGATCGCGTACGGCTGTGCCAAGGCATTCCGCGCCGCCGGCGCCGAACTCGCCATGACCTGGCTGAACGACAAGGCAAGGCCCCATGTCGAGCCGCTTGCGCGCGAGCTTGAGGCTCGGATCATGATGCCGCTGGACGTCGCCCAGCCCGGTCAGCTCGAGGCTGTGTTCGCGGAGGTCGGCCGCCGTTGGGGCCAGCTCGATATTCTCGTCCATTCCATCGCCTTCGCCCCGCGTGCCGACTTGCAAGGCGGCCTGCTCGATTGCTCTGCCGAAGGCTTCGCCAAGGCGATGGATGTCTCCTGTCACTCCTTCATTCGCATGGCAAAGGTCGCCGCGCCCTTGATGACGGAGGGCGGCACGATGTTCGCCATGAGCTACTATGGCGCCAACCGCGTTGTGCCGAACTACAATGTCATGGGTCCGGTCAAGGCCGCCCTGGAAGCAGCCTGCCGCTATCTGGCCTTCGAACTTGGCCCGCGAGGTATTCGCGTGCATGCCATATCGCCGGGGCCGCTCAAGACGCGGGCTGCTTCTGGACTGAAGGATTTCGAGCTTCTGCTGAATGAGGCGGCACAGAAAGCACCGCTCGGCGAGCTGGTAGACATCATGGACGTCGGTTGGGCTTGCGCCTACCTCGCCACGCCTTTCGCTCATCGCATCACTGGCGGCACCGTCTATGTCGACGGCGGCGCCAATATCATCGCCTGATCGGCAGCGATCGTGAACGCGGAACCGGGCTGCGCGGCCATCCTCAATGCAGGCTCGTCAAGCATCAAGTTCGCGCTCTATGAGGCTGGCCGCGAGGGCATCCTGATGTATCGCGGGCAAGTCGAGGGCATCGGGCTTTCGCCTCACCTCAAAGTCACGGACGTATCGGGGACCGTGGTGGCGGAGCGCCGCTGGACCTCGGGCACGCTGGATCATCATGACGCTACAGCGGAGATCCTGAAGCTCGGCCGCGAGCTTCTGGCGGGCCGGCCAGTGCTCGCTTTTGGCCATCGCGTCGTGCATGGTGGCATGGGGTTCGACCGCCCGGTTCTGGTCGACGCGGCGGTGCTGGGCGAGCTCAAGAAACTGATCCCGCTCGCTCCGCTTCACCAGCCGCACAACCTGGCGCCGATCGAAGCGATCGCTGCGGCCGCTCCGGACATTCCGCAGGTCGCGTGCTTCGACACGGCGTTCCATCGCAGCCAGCCGGCGGTTGCCCAGGAATTCGCGCTCCCGCGGGAGATCACCGCAGCCGGCGTGCGCCGCTATGGTTTTCACGGGCTTTCCTATGACTTCATCGTCTCCAGGCTTCGAGAGATCGATCCCGCCCTGGCTCGCCGGCGGCTGGTGATCGCCCATCTCGGCAACGGCGCCAGCCTCTGCGCCGTGCATGAAGGTCGAAGTGTGGCCAGCACCATGGGCTTCACCGCAGTCGATGGCCTGATGATGGGCACGCGTTCGGGCGCGCTCGATCCGGGGGTGCTGCTCTACCTGATGCAGGAGCGGGGCTTCGATGCAAGAGGCATCGAGGATCTGCTCTACCGCAAGTCTGGTTTGCTCGGCGTCTCCGGCATCTCGTCCGACATGCGAACGCTGCGCCAGTCCACGTCGCCAGCGGCGGCCGAGGCGATCGCGCTCTTCATCTATCGGATCATTCGCGAGACGGGTTCACTGGCCGCCGCGCTTGGCGGGCTCGACGGCATGGTCTTCACGGCCGGGATCGGTGAAAATGATCCCGCAACGCGGGCGGAGGTATTGGCCGGTTGTGATTGGCTCGGACTGACGCTCGACGCCGAGCGCAACGCGGCGGGGCGCGGGGTGATCAGCCGGGATGGCACCCCTGTCACCGTGCTGGTCGTGCCGACCGACGAGGAGCGGATGATCGCCCGTTACGCCAGCGAGACACTGCATATTTGATCGGCGAAATAAAGTCCGATGGTCGAGACCGTACAAAAGGAAGCGACGCGGCCAGAGGCGCGTCGGGGCAGGGGTTCGATCGCCAAACATGTCGTGAGGCCCGCAACCGATTAACGACCTATTGACTAAAATCAACAGGCGATGCGCTTGTTGGTCTTAGAATGTCCAGGTTCTTCCGCAAATGCGGTGGCGTCATCGGGAGGTAACTATCATGGACACCCCGGACAGGTTCGACGATGCGTTTGCGTTTCCCACCGAGGTATCGCGCATCCCGGCGAATGTCGATCGCCGCGCCTTTCTGATGCGCAGCGCCGTGATTGGCGCCGCGGCGGCGCTGACGGGCGCGAGCTGGACGCCTCAAGCGCGCGCTCAGCAGGCGGCGAAAGAATCCGGAGTCCCCGGGCTCGGTTCGCGGCTTTCGCCCGACCTCGAGGTCGTGAAGGCCGAAAAAGGCCCGGTCATGACCTTGGCCGACGAGTTCTACAAAGTCGGTCCCGGACCTTCGAGCTCGCACACGATCGGGCCGATGCGCATCACTTACGATTTCTACCAGCGTTGCACCAAGCTTCCGGCCGACCAGCAGGCAAAGGCGACGGGATTGAAGGTGCATCTGTTCGGCAGTCTCAGCGCCACCGGCAAGGGCCACGGCACCGAGCGGGCCGCCCTGGCGGGCCTGCTGGGCAAGGAGCCGGCGACCGTCGATCCGTTGTTCCTCGACGAAATGCGCCAGAAGCCGTCCCAGTTCTACCCGCTGAAGCTCGGTGCCAAGACCTTCAACCTGTCGCTGGCCGACGTCGTCTACGATTCGACGAAGGGCGACTTCCATCACCCCAACACGATGGTCTGCAAGCTCCTCGGCCCGGACAACCAGTCCGTGTACGAACTGGAGTACTACTCGGTTGGCGGCGGCTTCATCGAATGGAAGGGCTACCAGCCACCCAAGAAGAATCCGCCGAAATACCCGTACGCGAGCATGAAGGAGCTGCGCCAGCACGCCGAGAAGAACAATCTCAGCATCGCGCATGTGATCATGGCCAACGAGACCTCGATCTCGGGCAAGAGCGAGGCGGACGTCAATGCCTTCCTCGACAAGATCATGAACGCCATGGTGGCGACGGTGAAGACCGGGCTGTCGATAAAGGACGACGTGTTGCCGGGACCGATCAAGCTTCAGACCAAGGCGGCGACGGTCTGGGAACGCGCCCAGGACGACAAGTACGAGAGCGATCGCGCCATCGCCATGGTGTCGGCATTCGCGCTTGCCGCTTCCGAGGAGAATGCGCGCGGCCATCTGGTCATCACTGCGCCGACCGGTGGCTCGGCCGGCGTGATGCCGGCGATCGTCTATGCGCTTCTCGAGGGTCCTCGGAAGATTCCCAGGGAGAAGATGCGCGAAGGCATGCTGGCGGGCCTTGCCGTCGGCTATCTCTGCAAGCACAACGCCACCCTGGCCGCTGCCGAGGGCGGTTGTCAGTCGGAGATCGGCGTGGCGTCGGCCATGTCGGCCGCGCTGATCGCGCAGGTGATGGGCAGTTCGGCCCAGGTTCTGGAGAATGCCGCCGAATCGGCGCTCGAGCATCATCTCGGCATGACCTGCGATCCGGTCGCAGGCTACGTCCAGGTGCCCTGCATCGAGCGCTGCGCCTTCGGGGCGGTGAAGGCGTGGGTTGCCTTCATGATCGCGACCAACGAGATCGCTTCGCGCCATCGCGTCGATCTCGACACGACGATCAAGAGTCTGGCCGATACCGGCAAGGACATGAATTCGAAGTACAAGGAGACCAGCGAGGCGGGATTGGCGGCCAATCTGGTCCTCTGCTGAGGCGACGCAATCAAGACCAAGAATCGGGGGAGGAGGCTGTGAACCGCTTCACCAAGAAGGGCGGTCGCTCGCTGGCGGCGGCCCTGGTCGGCCTGGTGACCGGCTTTCTGGCGACGGTGGCATTTGCCCAGAGCGCGAAGCAGGAAGACCCGATTCCCGAGACGGTCAAGGACAGCCTGACCGCCATCGAGCGCACGTTCGCGCTGCCGCCGTCGCCGGCCGAGCTTACGATGTTTCCCCAGATCCGCGAGCAACTGAAGGACGCGCCTGCGTTCTTGCGCGATTCGAAAGCCGCCTTCAACTTCCGCACTTACTATCGCGACGAGGTCACCAACAACACTCCCGGATCAGCCACCTGGAAAGAGGCGTGGGCCGCGGGTGGCTCCTTCGCCTTTGAAACGGGCCGGCTGTTCGACCTCATTTCGGGCGGCCTTGTCCTCTACACCTCGTTTCCGGTCTACGCTCCGCTCGACCACGACGGCACCGGTCTGCTGGCGCCGGGCCAGCAGCAATACGGCGTGCTTGGCCAGCTCTACGGCAAGGTCCACATCACTGACGACCACGAGATCATCGCCGGGCGCTATCTGTACGACACGCCCTTCATGGGGCCGCAGGACAACCGCATGTCGCCCAAGACGTTCTACGGCTATGTGCTGCACGGAGTGTTCGGCAACCCGGAGAGCGGGCCCTCGTTCCGCTACGGCGGCGGCTACATCGCCGCGATGAAGGATCGCAACGCCACGGACTTCGTGTCGATGTCGCGTTCGGCCGGGGCCGACGAGGACCGTGGCACTGGCGTCTTTGGTGGCATGTTCAGCTGGGGGCCACTGCGCATCGGCGGCATCGAGTATTACACCCAGGATACGATCAACATCATGTACGGCGAGGGCAAATACGGTGTGGGTCTGGCGCCCGATTGGAATGCCGCCCTCGCGCTGCAATTCGCCGACCAGCACAGCACCGGCGCCAACCTGCTGAACGGCGGCAATCCCTTTGGCACCAACCAGTTCGGCGCCCAGGTGCAGCTCGGCTACAAGACGGCGATCCTCACGGCCGCCTACAGCGTGGTCAATCCGGGCTTCAACATGCAGACGCCCTGGAGCGCCAATCCCTTCTACACGGACGCGCAGATCCAGGCCTTCAACCGGGCCGGCGAGAACACGGTGATGGTGGGCTTGTCCTATGGCCTCGCGCCGATCGGTGTGCCCGGCGTGGCGGCATCGGTCTTCTACTTCAATGGCTGGACGACGGCGGCCGCCGCCGGCGGTCCGCTCAACGAGTACGAGTGGGACTTCAATCTGGAATGGCGTCCGCAGTGGAAGCCGTTGCCGGGCTTGTGGCTGCGCGCACGCTACGGCTTCTCCGCGACGGACCAGAACGGCGTGCACACGACGGTCGACGAGATCCGCCTCATTCTGAACTACACCGTCAAGCTCTACTGATGGTCAGCCGGCCATCATGATCATGCCGACGACCTGTACGGCGATCACCTTCACGATGGTCGCCGAGGGAAAGATCATGGCGTAGCCGATATCGGTCCGGTCGGTCGGCGCCATCCGGCTTGCATAGACGAGGATGGCCGGATTGCCGGTGGCGCCGGAGGCGACGCCCAGCAGATCGTCGAACGGAATACGCATCAGGTAGCGGCCGGCGAGCAGCACGATGAGCACCGTGGTCAGGATCACCACCGCGCCGACCAGCAGCATCGTCGGTCCGGTCTGGGCCACGGTCGTGGCAAAAGCCTGGCCCGAGTTGATGCCCACTGTCGCCAGGAACAATGTCAGCCCGAAATTGCGCAACACGATGTTCGCCGGCAGCGGCATCACCCAGCTGATCGGGCCGGTCCGCCGCAGTTTTCCGAGGATCAGCGCCACGATCAGCGGTCCGCCGCCGATGCCCAGGCTTACCGTTCCGATGCCGGGCAGCGGGATCGGCACCTCGCCGAGCAGCACGCCCAGCACCATGCCGAATCCCAGGGAGATGTAGCTGAATTCGGCGGTGGACTTGAGGTTGTCGCCGAAGAACGCCCGCGCGTCGGCGATATGGTCGGGCGGCACCAGCACGCCGATTCGATCGCCGATCTCGAGGGTCGCTTCGGGCCTCGGCACGATGTCGGCGTCGTACCGCCTCAGATGCAGGATGTGCATCGGGTAGCCCGCCGGCATCGTCAGCTCGGCGAGCGGCACGCCGGTCAGGTTCGCCCTCGAGACGAACAGGCGCTGATAGCTGAGGTCGCTGCGATCCTTCGCCAGCCGGTTAGGATCGAGCCGGCCGAGTATTTCCTCCGTTTCGGCGACGCTGGACTTGGTGGTGGCGGCGATCAAAAGACCATCGCCGGGCTCGAGCACGATGTCGTCCTCCGGCAGACGATTCTGATGCCGCTGGCGCACGATCGACACCTGCACGCCGGCCGGCAGGACCTTCTTCACCTCGCCCAGGGTGGCACCGCCGACGGGCAGCCGTTCGATGGTGATCTCGGCCATGTGGAAGCGGGCGGCCGGCGGCGGGAACGCCGGCTTTACGGCGCGTGTCAGGAAGTAGAAGCAGAGGATGGGGCCGATGACGCCGAAGGGATAGGCGACCGAATAGCCGATCGAGGGCTCCTTGTTGGCGAAGACGTCGAGCGCGGCCTGCAAGGTCGGCGTGCTGGTCATCGAGCCGGCGAAGATCCCGAGGACGTGCGCGTCGTCGATGTGGAACACGTGGCCGAGCCCGAGTGCGACCAGGAGCCCCGCCACGACTGCGACGAAGGCCAGGAGATTGTAGCGCCGTCCCGGTCCCGACAGGCCCTCGAAGAACTGCCGGCCGTACAGCGTGCCGATGCCGTAGAGGAACATCACCAGCCCGATCAGTCCGATCGGACCCGCGATCTGCGCCTCGGGCGCAAAGGCACCGATGGCGAGGCCGACGAACAGCACCGCTCCGATGCCGAGCGAAAAGCCGAAGACGCTGAGCTGGCCGACCGCGTAGCCGACGCCGACGGCGAGAAACAGGGCAAGGATCGGCTGTGAGCCGATCAGCTCGGCAACGGCATCAACCACACAACGTCTCCCCCGACCCTGCTCTTATCTCGCCCGGCAGCCGGCGTCGCGAAAGATCTTCAAGCCCGCCTGCACCTGCGCGTCCGTCGGAGGAGGGGTGCTCTCGAGCACGTAGGCGAGACCCAGCGTCTTCCATTTGAACGCGCCCATCTGGTGGAAAGGCAGTATCTCGACCCGCTCGACGTTCTTCATGGGCGCCACGAACTTCGCCACCGTCCCGATGTTGACCGGGTCGTCGGTCAGTCCCGGCACCAGCACGAAGCGCACCCACATGGGCTTGCCCATGGCGTTGAGGCGGCGCGCGAACCTCAGCGTGGGCTCGAGGTCGGCCGACGTCAGCCGCCGGTAGAGCTCGGGATCGCCGCTCTTGATGTCGAGGATGACGAGATCGAGGTTGGCGAGGTACTCGTCCGACACGCGCTCGCCGAGGAAGCCGGAGGTCTCGATCGCCGTATGCAGGCCCATGCGCTTGGCCGCCGCGAGCAGGGCGCCGGTGAATGCCGTCTGGACCAACGGCTCGCCGCCCGAAATGGTGAGGCCGCCCCCCATGGCTCGCAGCATGGGGGCGAAGTCCCCCAGGCGCCGCACTGCATGGGCGAGTTCAATGCGCGCACCGTCCTTGAGATGCCAGGTATCCGGATTGTGGCAGAACTGACAGCGCAACAGGCAGCCGGACATGAATACGACGATGCGCACGCCAGGGCCGTCGACGGTCGACCCTGTCTCGTAGGAATGGATCCAGCCGAAACTCTTCTCCTGGCCTTCGAAGCCGGCAGTCTCGGGCGCATCGGGAGATTTTGCTACGCGCAGGTCGTAGCGACTGCCGACATCGACCATCCCCTGCTCCGACACCGGCCCCTCCCTCAGTAGCTTTGATGGAAGGTGCGATGGATGACGTCGAGCTGCTGTTCGCGGGTCAGGCGCACGAAGTTCACCGCATAGCCGGAAACGCGGATCGTGAGCTGCGGGTATTTCTCCGGGTGCTCCATGGCGTCCTTGAGCGTGTCGAGCGAAAGCACGTTCAAGTTCATATGGAAGCCGCCCTGGCCGAAGTAGGCGTCGAACGCCTTGACGGCATTGTCGATGCTCGCTTCCCCGTCGCGCTGCGTGAGGCTCGGCGCAATCGAGACGGTGTAGCTGATGCCGTCCTGCGCATCGGCGTAGGGCAGCCGGGCGACCGAGATGCAGGAGGCCAGCCAGCCATGGGTATCGCGACCATGCATCGGATTGGCTCCGGGCGCGAACGGCTCGCCCTTGCGCCGGCCGTCGGGCGTGGCCCCGGTATGCTTGCCGTACACCACGTTGGAGGTGATGGTGAGCACGGACTGGGTATGGGTCGCGTTGCGGTAGGTCGGGTGCTTGCGCACCTTGGCCATGAACCGCGACACCAGGTCGGCCGCGATGTCGTCGACGCGCGCATCGGCGTTGCCGTACTTCGGAAAGTCGCCCTCGATGCGGTAGTCGACGGCGAGCCCCTTGTCGTCGCGCACGACGTGGACCTTGGCGTACTTGATGGCCGAGAGACTGTCGGCGGCGACCGAGAGGCCGGCGATGCCGCACGCCATCGTGCGCAGGATGTCGCGGTCATGGAGCGCCATCTCCAGCCGCTCATAGAAATACTTGTCATGCATGTAATGGATGCAGTTCAAGGCATGGACATAGGTACGTGCCAGCCACTCCATCGTGGCATCGAACTTGGCAAAGACCTCGTCGTAGTCGAGCGTATCAGACGTCACCGGCGCCGTGACCGGGGCAACCTGGTCTCCGCTGAGCTCGTCGCGGCCACCGTTGATGGCATAGAGCAGCGTCTTGGCCAGGTTGACGCGCGCGCCAAAGAACTGCATCTGCTTGCTAAGCCGCATCGAGGATACGCAGCAGGCGATGCCGTAGTCGTCGCCCCAGTAGGGCCGCATCAGGTCATCGTTCTCGTACTGGATCGATGAAGTGTCGCGGCTGAGCCGGATGCAATAGCGCTTGAATGCGGCCGGCAGATTGTGAGACCAGAGAACGGTCATGTTCGGCTCCGGCGCCGGGCCGAGAGTCGTCAGCGTATGCAGCATGCGGTAGCTGCTGCGCGTCACCAGCGGACGGCCGTCAAGATCCATGCCGCCAATGCACTCGGTCGCCCAGTACGGATCGCCGCTGAACAGCGCGTCATACTCCGGTGTGCGCAGGAATCGCACAATGCGGAGCTTCTGTACCAGCTGGTCGATCAGCTCCTGTGCTCCGATCTCGTCCAGCGAGCCCTCGCGCAGGTCGCGCTCGATGTAGATGTCGAGGAAGGTGGAAATCCGCCCGATCGACATGGCAGCGCCGTTGGCCTCCTTGATGGCGCCGAGATAGGCGAAATAAGTCCATTGCACCGCCTCACGGGCAGTTTCAGCGGGACGCGTGATGTCGCAGTCGTAGCGCTTGGCCATCGCGGCCAGGTCACTGAGCGCGCGCGTCTGCTCGGCCAGCTCCTCGCGCAGGCGGATCACGTCCTCGTTCGCCCACATGTCGTCGAGCTGTGCCCGCTCGGTCCGCTTTGCGGCGAGCAGCCGGTCGACGCCATAGAGTGCCACGCGACGGTAGTCGCCGATGATGCGGCCGCGGCCGTAGGCGTCGGGCAAGCCGGTGATGATGTGGCTGCGTCGGCACCGCATGATCTCCGGCGTGTAGACGTCGAATACGCCGTCGTTGTGACTCTTGCGGTAGCGGGTGAAGATTTGGTGCACGGTCTGGTCGGGCTCGAAGCCCGCGGCCTTGAGCCCCGCCTCTACCATGCGCAAGCCGCCGAACGGGAAGATGGCGCGCTTGAAGGGCTTGTCCGTCTGCAGGCCGACGATCACCTCGTTGTCGCGATCGATCCAGCCGGCCGGATGGGCGAGCATGGTCGATGGATGGGCGGCGTCCACATCGAGCACACCCTTCTTGCGCTCCTCCTCGAAGTAGGGCCGCAGCTTGTCCCATACCGCCTTGGTACGCGCCGATGCGCCAACCAGGAATGAATCATCGCCTTGGTAGGGCGTCACATTGCGGATGATGAAATCGCGCAGGTCGATGGCGCTCTGCCAGCGACCCGCTTCAAAGGTACGCCATGCCTGTCCTTGGCGTTCGTCGACGTGAGCTTCCGGACCATCCATGTGTCCCTCCCTGCGATTGGCATCGCAGCAGGTGAGAAGCGGGGAACGCCAATCGCGTACCGGTCCGCTTTCTTTATTGCCGGTTTTGACAGCATAGCAGCGGCAAGAGGCGACTCGGCTTGATTTTTATCAAGTCGCGTGGAGGCGCGATGCGGTTAGCATGGTGCTAGCACGAGAGGAGGCGATTGCAGGCACCAGGATGACGCCATGCAGCGATATCGTCTTTCGATGCGCACAAGTGATGGCGCATTGGATAGCGAGCGGGTTGCGCGCATTCGAATCTGCGCCGCAGCTTTCGCGGCGCGGCGGCGCGCGCCTGCGCCGCTCGCGGCATGCTGGATCGGAGTTGATCGGCAGATTGAGGGAGTCGCAATGAAGCGGCGCGCTTTGCTGGCGGCGTCGATTTTGCTGCTGGCTATCGGCCGCGCCCGTCCCGTCGGCGCGCAAACGGACAAACCCAAGTTCAAGCCCGAGGAACTCGACCAGATGCTGGCGCCGGTGGCGCTTTATCCCGACGCTCTGCTGTCGCAGATCTTGATGGCGGCCGGCTATCCCCTGGAGGTCGTCGATGCGGCGCGCTGGTCGAAAGCCAACCCGACGCTGAAGGGCGATGCCGCCGTGACGGCGGTGAAGGACAAGGAATGGGACGTCAGCGTGAAATCCCTCGTGGCCTTCCCGGATGTCTTGTCGCAGATGAATGAGCATCTCGACTGGACCCAGAAGCTGGGCGACGCCATGATCGGGCAGCAGGCGGACGTAGCCGACTCGATCCAGCGGTTGCGCGCCATGGCTTCGGCGTCCGGCAATTTGAAGAACACGCCGCAGCAGACTGTCACCACACAGGGCTCGGGTGACAATGTGCAATACCTGATTGAGCCAGCCGATCCGCAGGTGATCTACGTACCGTCCTACAATCCGAGTTGGGCCTATGGCTCTTGGCCCTATCCCGCATATCCGCCGGTTTGGTACCCGTTGGGAGGGGCTCTGCTGCAGGGTATGTTTTGGGGCATCGGCTTTGCTGCCGCGGGGGCGATGTTCGGCAGTTGGAACTGGGGCGGCCGTGGCAACTCCTACGCTAACGTCAATGTCAATCGCGCGGTGAACATCGACCGCAATTTCGATCGCAACAGGATCGACCGCGACGGCAAGTGGCAGCATCGTCCTGAGCATCGCAAGGGCGTCGGCTATCGCGACGCCGCCACGCGCCAGCAATTTGGCCAGCAACGGCCGGGCGCCGCGCAACGCAATGAATTTCGCGGCCGTCCCGAGGGAGGTCAGCGTCCCGGCGGCGCCCCCGGTGGTGGGGTGCAGCGGCCAGGAGGCGGCCCAGGCGCGGGGCAACGGCCAGGAGGGGGGCCAGGCGCGGGACAACGGCCGGGCGGCGGAGGTGCGGTGCAGAGACCCGGTGGCGGGGTTCAACAGCGGCCGGCACAAGGGGTTGGCAACCAGCGCCCCGGCGCACTGAATGGCGCCAATCGCGGCCAGCAAGTAAACCGCGAGGCGGCCCGGGGCCGCCAGCAGATGAACCGCGCCGGCGCCCATGGCGGCGGCGGTGGACGCCCCGGTGGCGGAGGAGGTCGGCCCAGCGGTGGAGGCGGAGGCCGTCCCGGTGGCGGAGGCGGAGGCCGTCCCAGCGGTGGAGGCGGAGGCCGTCCCGGCGGTGGAGGCGGAGGACGGCGATGAGCGCGGCGTTCATTCGACGTGTATTTCTCGCGTGCGCCTGCATGGCCTTCGTGTTGCTGGGCGCGCAGGCCCAGACGCCGGCGCCTCAGCCATCCGGGCCGCCACCCGAGCAGCAGACCTTTTCCACGCCTGAAGCGGCGGCCGAGACTCTGACGGAAGCGCTCCGAAAGGATGACGACAAGACGGTATCGGCCATCCTGGGCGCAGGCTGGCGTGATCTCGTGCCGGGCACCAGAGAGGACGAGAACGAGACGCGCGCCAAGTATCTCGCCGCGTGGGACGAGGGACACAAGATCGTCCTTTCCGGCGGCGAAAAGGCGCAGATCGAAGTCGGCAAGACCGGGTTCCTCATGGCCATTCCGATCGTCAAGCAGGGCGATGCCTGGCGCTTCGATGTCGGGGAAGGCCTGAAGGAAATCCAGGCCCGCTTCATCGGCCGCAACGAGCTCAGGGTCGTGCAGAGCCTGCTGGCGCTGGTCGACGCACAGCGCGACTACTCCGCCATGGACCCGATGAAGACGGGAATCGAAACCTACGCGCGCCGTCTCCTGAGCACGCCGGGCAAGAAGGATGGCCTCTACTGGGAGACCAAGCCCGGTGAACCGGAAAGTCCGCTGGGGCCGCTCATCGCGAAGGCGCAGCGCGAGAACGGTCCCGACGAGGGGTACTACGGCTACTACTATCGCTTGCTCTACGGCCAAGGGCCCGATGCTCCGGGCGGGGCGTACAGCTATATCGTCAATGGCCGGATGATCGGCGGCTTCGCTGCCATCGCTTGGCCGGTGCGCTATGGCGAGACGGGCGTGATGACGTTCATGGTCAGTCACTCAGGCGACGTCTATGAGCAGGACCTGGGACCCGATACGGCCCGACGGGCTGCCGCCATTACGCTATTCAATCCAGGCAAGGACTGGGAAAAGTCGGACATGGCGCCGCCATGACCTGGATGCAAACGCCCGGTCGCGCAGCCGCGTAGGCGGCTCTGCCGACTGTCGCAGCCCTGGTCGTCGCGCGGGCGATGGCGTTGAGCGCACGCACGGCGCGCGCCTCGAAGGCATTCTCGAAGCTGACGACTCTGCCTTCGGAGGGCCGCGCTCCGGTTCTCTTCTTAGAGTACTGCAGCACGCCATTCCCGCTCCTGTGACAATAGCGCTGTAGCATGAGCCTCTGTCGCGAGAGAGGTACCGCCAATATCCTAAAGCAAAACGGTCAGAACTGCGCTTTCTGTTGTCAAGGTGCAGTAACCTCGGTCGAGGTTCGAGATGACCGACAACGGCCATTCGGAGTTGGGTCCTGACCCGCCCCGTCGCGGCGACAGAATGGACGGCGGCAACGGCGCTTTCTACACCCGGCGCGGGACGTCCAAAGCAGCGCGGATGCGTGGGATATCGAGCAAAATCTTCTTCCGCGCATTGCAGCGCCCCAACATTGGCCTGATCACTGCGTTCCTGCTCGCCGGTGTGGGCGCCGGCTCGTTTCTCTATGCCAGTCACGTTGAAGCGACAAAGGCGGCGGCGAAGCGAGCCGCTGACGGCGCACTGCAGGCCGGTCGGATATCGCCGCACGAGCGCTTGGACGCCATGCAACGCGAACCAGCCCCGGCGACCCGCGAGCAAGCCTCGAAGCAGGCACGGGATACGGTCGGGACTCCGACGCGCGACGTCGTGGACACACGGCGCGAGACCCGAGGAGAAACGGCGCGTAAGACGGGTAACGAAGCGGCGCAAGCCAAAGAAGCAATGGAACCTGGTGCGGCGTCGGCACAGCAGGCGCTGAAGGCCGAACGCGCGTGGGCCGAAGCCCTGGCGCGGGATCTCGAAGCCGCGCTGCGCGAGGTTGAAGCTCAGAAGGCGCTGGCGCATGGGGCGGGAGGCGAGGCAGCCCAAGCCAAGCAGGCGGTGGAACGCACGGCGGCGACGGCGCAGCAGGCGCTGCGGGAAGAACGTGGCAGATCCGAAGCATTGGCGCTTGATCTCGCCACGGCGCGCCGCCAGAGCGAGGCGCAAGCTGCCGCATCCGCCAGGCTCGGCGACGACGCCTTGCGCCGTCAGCAAAGCGCGGAACGTTCGGCAGCCGAGTTCGAGCAGGCGCTGAAGGAGGAGCGGGACAAAGCCGAGAAACTCGCACGCGACCTGGCGATGGCACGACACCAACTGGAGACGCAGACGACGGCCGTGACCGAGGCTCGCGACACAAAGGCCGACGATCAGCAGTTGGCGATATTGAGGCAGGCGCTCAAGGAATCGGAAGCGTCGGCGGTCGCGTATCAAGAGTCGCTGGTACAGGAACGTGCTCGCAACCAGAAGCTCGAGGAGAAACTCGCGGCAGGTCGGGATGCAGCGCCGGATCGCGAAGGCAACGCCGTGTCCCTGCCCAAATCGTCGGCCTCGACTGGCGTCACGTTGGCGTCGGTTACCGACAGGCCTGCGACAACTCCGCTTCCGGCCGGCGACAGCAAGCCACCGATTGCCGCAGGGCCGACGGAGAGCAAGCCGGCGACGATGACGCCGCGGCCGACAGCGCAGGAAGGACGCACAAATCCGGAAACGGACCGCCTGATGGCACGCGCCAGCCGGCTGCTGATCGAGGGCAATGTGGGCGCCGCGCGGATTGTGCTCGACCGCGCGGCCGAGCTCGGCAACGCGCAGGCGCTGTTCGCACTCGCCGAAACGTACGACCCGCTCAGCCTGTCCGCATGGGGGACGCTCGGCACGCAAGGCGACACCGCCAGAGCCCGTGAGCTCTACGGCCAGGCGCTGACGGGCGGTGTGCAGGAGGCGAAGGATCGATTGAACGCGTTGGGTCAGTAAAGGGCGTGCTTCTCGGGGAGCGACTCGAAGTCGGACGAAGGAAGGTCATCATGTTCACGAAGTTTGCCGGACCCATCTTGTACGTATTGACGATCGTGGCGCCGGTTGCCCTGGCGCTGGCACCGGGCGAGGTCGCCGCGCAGGCACAGGCCGCCGCGGCGAGGCGACCGCCGACCTACGAGCAGCAGCAGGAGAAGATGAACGCCTGGACGGTCGGCCTGGCCGCCGGACTGATCGAGGGCGCGCCGTTGCGTCTGGCGGCCGAGATGGCGCGCATCGTCGATGACGGCGACAACCTGCATGTCCTGCCCATCGTCACGCGCGGCGCCACCGAGAACATGAATTCGCTGCTCTATCTGCGCGGCGTCGATCTGGCGATCATCAATTCCGACGCGCTCGAGGAATACAAGATCGAGTTCCCGGAGATCCGCAAGCACATAACCTACCTGCTCAGTCTCTTCCCGTCGGAACTGCACATCTTCGTGCGACCCGAGATCCAGAGCCTGCAGGACCTGGCCGGCAAGAAGGTGAACTTCAACACCCAGGGCACGGCCGCCGCATATTCCGGTCCGCTGATCTTCAGCCGGCTCGGCATCAACATCGACAAGACCTTCATTCCACACCAGGTAGCCCTGCAACAGATGCGCAAGGGCGGCGAGATCGCCGCGGTGGTGTTCATCACCTCCAAGCCGGTCGACGCGTTCATCAAGGGCCAGTGGGAGCCCGGCTTCAAGTTCCTGCCACTGGCCTTCGGCAACGCCTTCGAGGACTACTATCTGCCGGCGACGCTGGAGGCGAGCGACTATCCTGCCCTCATCAAGCCGGGCGAGCGGGTTTCGACCATCGCCGTGCCGACGGCGCTCGTCGCCTACAACTGGCCGGTCAACTCGAATCGCTATCTGCGCGTCGCCCGCTTCAGCGAGCATCTCTTCAGCCGGATCGACAAGCTCCAGGGTCCAGGCTTCGACCGCAAGTGGCAGACGATCAATCTTGCCGCCACGGTTCCGGGGCTCAGCCGCTTTCCGGCCACGCAGGAATGGCTCGACCGGCAAACCCGCAAGTCGGCAGAGAGACGATGAAGACCGTCGCGATCTCCGCATCCCTGGCCTTCGCGATCGCGGGCCATGGATCGCTGGCCCAGGACGCCGGCGACGCGATGGACAAGCTGCGCGCCTGCACGCAGCTCGCCCAGGCCGAGCAGCTGGAATGCCTGCAGAAGCTCGCGCATGACCTCGCACCCCCGCCACAGGCGGCGTCAGCTCCGGCGGCGCCGGAAGCGGCGGCCGACGACTGGATCGTGAGCGAGACGACGTCGCCGCTCGACTACACGCCCATCGTCATCGCCAGCATTTCCTCCGCGGGCGCTTCCGGCGGCGGCGCCCTGCAGCTCTCGATCCAATGCCGCGGCGGCCGCACCGATCTCGTCATAGACGGCCGCGCGCTCGCACGCCGCGCCGAGGACTCCATTGTCGCCTACGCCGTCAATGGCACCCGGCCGGTATCCGTTGCCGCCGCCGCGCCGATCTCGGGAACCGGACTCGCCCTCAAGCTCGATGTCGTGCCTCTGCTCACGTCGCTGCCCGAGCGCGGCGAGATCACCTTCCGAGTCGCCACCCGGCAGGGCGAAGCGGTCGAGGGACGCTACGCCCTCGCCGGACTGAAGACCGTGCTGGATCGGCTGGCTGGCCCCTGCAGATGGCCGACCGTCGCCAGCGTTCCTCGCAACCGATGATCAACGACGATCCACCTACAGGAGAGGATGATGATGAAGGCTGAACACATGATGCGGGCGGCGACAGTCGGTGTCGTGGCATTGTTGCTCGCCGCCCCGCCGGCAGCGACACAGAGCACCCACTCGGCATTGACACTGCCCGTTCCCAGCGTGGCAAAGAAGGATCATCGCCTCATTCTTCAGGTGAACGTGAACGACGCGGCGATGATGAATCTCGCGCTCAACAATGCGACCAACGTCGAGCACTACTACAAGAGCCTCGGCGAGAAGGTGGAGATCGAGATCGTCACTTACGGGCCGGGCCTGAACATGCTGCGTGATGACACCTCTCCCGTGAAGGAACGCATCAAGGCGATCGCCGAGAAGATGCCGGCAATCTCGTTCAAGGCCTGCGGCAACACCCGGGAGAACATGCGCAAGGTCGAGGAGAAGGAGATTCCGCTCATTCCACAGGCCACTCTCGTCAAGTCCGGCATGGTGCGGATCATGGAACTGCAGGAGCAGGGCTGGAGCTACGTACGGCCCTAGCGCCTTTCCGATGATCGGCTGGAGCAATCACTTTCAAGTCTAGCGACGCCCAGTTGCTCGACGAGACTGCATCGGGCAACGGCCGATACGGCGATTGCGGGGCACGACGCCGAGGGCGTGGCCGTCCACCGAAAGCTATAAGCGTCTAAAGGTGGGCGGAGCTTTCGGTCACGTCCTTGATCTCGCCGCTCTTGATGCCGAATTTCTCCAGCGTCTGAGCGGAGATCTGGCCCGCAGTTTCCAGGCGGTCACGCGGAAGCGATGCGCCCAGCGCCTTTTGCGCCAGGACGAGTGCCAGACGCGGATCGCTTTCTGCCGCAGCGTACAGTCGAGCAGGCTGCCCCTCCACAGTCACCTTGATCTTCCATCCATCCGTCATCGCTTCACCTCTTTGAATCAATCTCTGCAAGACCGGAGCTTGCTGGCCCGTCGTCGGTCTTTGCGTCCGGTTCGCCGGAAATTCGGGCAAGGTCCAGCGCCGCTTCCGGCACGCCTTGATCTTGCGCTGCAGAGAGCCACTGTCGCGCTTCGGCAAGATCGACGTGGCCTGCGGTGCCCCGCAGCAGGTAACGGCCGATCATCAGTTGAGCCCGCGGGTGTCCGCGTTCCGCCGCTTCGCGAAACAAGCGCTGCGCGAGGTTGTGATTCGGCGCAACGTCATGCCCGCCGTGAAAGAGCGCGCCAAGTGCGAACATCGCTCCCACATGGCCCCGCCGAGCCGCCTTCTCGAAAAGTACAAGAGACCCGCGATGGTCGGCCGGGCCACCGCGACCATTCACCAGCATCTCGCCGAGCAACACCTGCGCTTCCACCATTTCCGCATCCGCTGCGCGCCTCAGCCACATGCGCCCTTCGGCGAGGTTTACCGGGACGCCTCGGCCCTCTATCAAGGCGCGCGCGTACCAGTATTGCGCCATCGGGACACCCTTGGCCGCTCGGCTGAGCCACAGGGCGGCTTGGCTGTCGTTGCGCTCGACGCCGACGCCTTCGGCAAAGCAGACGCCGAAATTGAAGGCGGCGATGAGATCGCCGGTCTCTGCTGCCTGCTGGAACCATCGGCGGGCCGCGGCGGGATCGGCGCCCTCGGCCGCGCCGCGCAGCACGAGATTGCCAAAGTCCACTTTCGACGACTCGTTGCCCAGTTCGGCGGCGCGCTGCAGCCAGAACGTCGCGCGTTCGCGATCCTGTCCCACGCCGTTGCCCACCCAGTAGAGTTGACTGAGCGCCCGCGCGGCGCCGGAATCGCCGGCGTCGGCGGCGCGCTCGAACCAGGCCGCCGCCTCGACGTAGTTCGGCGGCAATTCTCCGCCACGTGCATAGAGATGCCCGATCTCGGCGGCGGCTGCGCCATCGCCCGCGACAGCAGCTCGGCGTAGCCATGTTTCACCTTCGATCAGATCGCGCTCCACGCCCTGGCCCTTGATCAAGGCCAACCCGAGACGCCTTTGGGCGATCGGCACGCCGCTTGTTGCCGCCTGGCGGTAGTGCAGCGCCGCCGCAGTGGCGTCGCGGGCAATGCCGATTCCATGCTCGGTCAGCACGCCCATCATGTATTGTGCGGTCGGAAGGCCTGCTGTCGATGCCTTGCCGATTAGGCCGGCTGCTTCGCCATAGGACCGCGCGTCCTCCGCGCGGCGCAACAGGGCCATCCCCAGGCCGAGGTTCCCCTGCGCGCAGTCGGCTTCGGAAGAGCGCCTGTACCAACGTTCCGCGTCGTCGAGGCTGGGCTCACTGCCCAAGGTGAGGAGGTAGCCGAGAAGGGCTTGCCCTTCCGGCAAGCCGCCCTCGGCGGCGCGCCGGGCCCACTTCAGCGCGGTCGGGATATCGCGCTCGAAAGTTGCACCTTCGGGCTCGAACAACGAGCGAGTTCGACCGCCTGGCTGCCGCGATGCACTTGTCTCTCCGAGATGCAACAAGGCGAGCTGGAATTGCCCGTCCACCGAACCGCTCTCGGCTGCGCGCTCGAGCCAGCGGACGGCCTCCGAGGCCGCTCGCGGCACGCCGGTGCCTTCGAGGTAGCAGAGACCGAGACGATACTGTGCGTCCGGCGAGCCGCCGACGGCCGCCCGGGCAAGCTGGCGGAAGCCCTCGGTCGCCCGGCCGGCGGTGAGCAGATCGTTTCCCAGCCGTACCCGGGCCGAGGTCGAAAGAGGGGCGATCAGGCGGTCGACGAAGCTCATTTCCGGGTTGCGGTCGTGAAACCTTGTGGAATCAAGGTTCACGCATTCCTTCGAATCCGACAGGCAATATCCGGGCAAAGACGTAGGTCAGCAAGTTCCGCTCGCCAATCTTGACGTCGGCGGTAACGGTCATGCCGGGCTTGAGCTGGAAGCCGCCGGGAACGTCGTGCATCTTGACTTCATTGATCGCAACACGCGCCCTGTAGAACACGCCCGAGGCATCGGTATGCAAGGTCGGGTTCTCGCGCTGCGTCTCCTGTCCGGCCGTGAAGCTGTCAGGGCTGATGATGCGAACGGTTCCCTCGGCCATGCCGTACTGGATGAACGGGAAGGTGTCGAACTTGATGGCGACCTTCTGCCCGCGATGGACGTAGCCGGCATCGGACGCGCGGATCGGCATCTCGACTTCGAGCGGAGCGTTGCTCGGCACAAGCGTTATCAACGGGTCGCCGGATTGCATCACAGACCCCACGGAGACCTTGGCGACGGTCAGCACGATGGCGTCCTGATCGGCGCGCAGATCGACGAGCTCGCGGCGGAGCGCGGCCTTGCGCAGGTTCTCGGTCGCGTCGCTCAACAGGCGCGCGCGCGTGGTCAGGTCCTCGCTGATCTGCGCCTTCCACTTCTGCTCGAAACTGTCGCGCTCGGCCGTCATCTGGCTGAGGTCCCGCCGCGCACGCTCGGCGGAGCTTCTGGCGTCGGCGAGATTGCGCTGCATCTCGATGCGCTGATCCTCGGCGACCATGCGGATCATCTGACTGCCGATTTGCAGGTGCTCCAGCTCCCTTCGCTTGGTCTCGAGCTCCGTGGCGATCCTGAGGCGTTCACTGTACGCCTTGATGTCGTGGTCGGCGCGCGAGAGTTGCGCCTCGAGGCCGCTGATCTTCTGGTTGTAGCTCTCGATCTGATAGCGGTATTGCGCCTGGCGCTGTCCGAAGATCGCGACCTGCACCTCGGTCGAGGCGTCGGCGTCGGTCGGCCGGTACTGCGTGCCGGACGCCTCCGCGCGAAGACGGTCGACTTCGGCCTGGAAACTCTTCACCTGCGCCTGCAGCGCGGTGAGGTCGGCACCGGAAAAGGTCGGGTCGAGACGGGCCAGCACGTCGCCCTTGTGCACCACCTGCCCTTCGCGCACGTTGATTGCGCGCACGATCGCGGTCTCGAGCGGCTGCACGACGTTGGTCGGCTGCAGCGAAACGACGCGACCCGAACCGGTGACGACCGCGTCGATCGGAACCAGCGCGGCGACCGCCATCGACGCCACGACGGCCGACACGATGATCCACAATATGCTGCGCGCGGCAGGCTTGACGGGCGCGGCGATCAGGGCCGCCGTCGGAGACTCGAATTCCAGGAGCTCCATCGGTATCCCGCCGCGGTGCGCGGCCGGGCGGCGGGTCGGCAGGAGCGCGCGCGTGGCGACCGCGGTGCTGCTCATGGCGCAAGCTCCCCTGGGGTGACGGACCTCAGCAAGCGCCGCTGCGCGCCATCCATGTGGCGGTTCTGCTGCTGCCACAGCGCGCGATAGACGGGGCAGCGCTCGAGGATCTCCTCGTGGGGGCCGATGTCCGCCACCGTTCCCTTGTCGAGAACGAGAATCTGGTCGCAATCGACCAGCGAGGACAAGCGGTGCGAGACGATGATCATCGTCCGCCCTTTGGCCATGCGCAGGAGATTGGCATTGATCAGGGCCTCGCTCTCCGGGTCGAGCGCACTGGTCGCCTCGTCGAGGATCAGTAGCCGGGGATCGGAAACGAGCGCGCGCGCGATGGCGAGGCGCTGACGCTGGCCGCCGGAAAGATTGGCCGAGCCTTCCTCGATCCAGCTCTCGTAGCCGCGTGGCAGGCGTTCGATGAACTCCTCGGCGCCGGCGAGCCGCGCGGCCCGGATGGCATGCTCGAGGGTCAAGCCGGGGCGGCCGGCGATGATGTTGTCGCGCACGCTGCCGCGGAAAAGGAAGTTGTCCTGCAGCACGACGCCGAAGCTGCGGCGAAGATGCGTGAGGTTGATTTCGCGCAGATCCGTTCCGTCGATCTTGAGATAACCGCCATAGTCGCGGCTTATGCCCTGCAGCAGGCGCGCGATGGTCGACTTGCCCGAGCCGCTGCGGCCGACGAGCCCGAGCATGGTGCCAGCCGGAACCTCGAACGAAATGCGGTCGAGGGCGGCCGTCTTCGCCGCCGGGTAGGTGAAAGTCAGGTCCTGGAAGGCGATCGCGCCTTCGAATTTCGGTCTGACGCCCGTACGCATCGCCGCCGCTTCGGTCGGATGGTTGAGCACCTCCGAGACCTGGCGCACCGACATGCGGACTTCCTCGAGATCCTGCATGAGCTTGGCCAGGCCGATCAAGGGGCTCGCGACCCGCGTGCCGAGCAGCATGAAGGCGATGAGAGCTCCGGCGGTGATACCGGTGCTTCCCGCGGGCTCGACGAGCACGATGTAGGCGCCGACCAGCAGGACACCGCGATTGATGAATGCCTCGATCGGGTTGACGACGGTCTGGGCGACGTTCGAGATGCGTCCCGCATCGAGCCGCGCCTTGCCGGCTTCGGCCACCCGGGCATCCCACTCCTCGTTGCGCACCTTCTCGATGCCGAGCGACTTGACGGTCCGCATCCCGTACACGGTTTCCACCAGCACGGCATGCTTGCTGTTCTCGGCGACGATGAGGCGGGCGAAGACGCGGCGGATCGCCGGCAGGAAGGCCATCACGACAAGCGCCACCACGGTCGACGCCGCGAGCACCATCCAGGCCAGCGTGGCGCTCATCCAGAACAGGAACGGCAGCAACGCCACCAGGGTGAACACGTCGAGGAAGGTGCCGACCAGCTTGCCCGTCAGGAAATCGCGGATCCGGAAGATCTGGGCGACCTTGTGCGTCGTCTCGCCGGTCGGGTTGCGCTCGAAGAAGTCGACCGGAAGGGCAAGCAGGCGGCGGAAGACGTGCAACGCCAGCCGCGCGTCGATGCGCGTCGAGGTGACTTCGACGATTTCCCGCCGCGCATAGCCCAGCAACGTCTCGTACACCGTGCTGAGCACGAGCATCAGCGAGATCATCACCAGCGTCGACATGGTCTGGTGCGTCAGCACCCGGTCGATGGCGATCATGATGAGGAAGGGCGGCAGGATCTGCAGGACGCTGAGACCTATCGACGCCACGGTGATCTCGCGCAGGCTGCGGCGCTCCTGCAGCACCAGGCGGGCGATCCACCAGAAGGAGAAGGGCTCCTCGTCGGCCGACGTCCCGCGGCCGCGCCGCACCAGCAGGGCATCGCCGCGCCAGACATTGCCGAGGCGCAACTCGTCGACCGCGATCGGCTCGGCGCCGGGCACCTGCGGATCCTTGAGCAAGACCGTCCCGGCCTTGGCGTCGCGGCCGACCACGATGGCGGCGCCACCATCGGCGAGCAACAGCACCAGCGGTGCGTCCGTCCGCATGCGGATGAGATGGCGCCAGCGCAGCCGCGCGGCCCTGGCCCACAGGCCGGCGTCGTGCGCCCAAGCGGCAAGCGCGGCAGGTGACGGAAAGTCCCTGCCGATCTGGCCCCGCAGGCCCACTCGATCGAGTTCGACCCCGTGATGGCGGGCGACCGCAATCAATGCATCCACGCGCGCGAAGTCGTTCACTTCGCCGGCAGGCGTCACCGCCGGGGCATGTCGCTCGCCAGTGGCAGCAATATGAAGGTTCAACCTCTGGTTCACAAAATCTTCCGATCTTGCGGCGCTCGATAGCGCCCCGCCGGCCCAACTATGGCAGCGCTCGTCGATCCGTCCCGCGGACGAATTCTGTGGCGAAGCATGCAATCCTGTCAATCATTTAGCGCCAACTGCGAGCACGGGCAGCATGCCCACCCGTGCAAAAGCCTCCTTATCCACATGGGTCACCAAAAGTTCGAATGGGTCACTCAAGTTAGAATTGGGTCCACCAAGTTACATTGATGTCCACACCATCGCCGGTTGAGGGTCGGCGATACTCGTGTCTGGCGAAAGCTGACGGCGGGTACGCGCGTTCGCTTGCATCTGCAAGTGGCGAGCTCGAAGCGAAACGACAAGCCTGCGGCCGGAATCGAATGCCCGAATCCACGCTCGATGCAGCCAATGGACCAGCCGAGGCCCCCGGGGCGCCGGGCGGGTCGGAGGATGCTTCGAGTCAAGCGGTCACGGCGAACTCGATTTTCAGAACATCGGCGAAGGGATCTCGCGGGGCGTGGGCAACACCTTCGCCGGCACGTGGTCGACTGTGGAGTTGGGGAGAAATGCTATGCCTGTGACACCCGATGGCGCGGTTACTTTTACAGGCACGGCCTCGCCCGGTAGCACGATCTATTTTTACTACATAGTCGGCGGCAACCTTGTTCTCATCGGGTCGACCGAGGCGACTCCGATCACGGCGCCCGATGGCGGCGGGCACTACGCGTTCACGGTCGACCTGCCGGTCGGAGACTATCAGTTCGAGGCCTTCGACTCGGCCGGTCTGTCCTCGCCGGTAACAGTGACGAACCAGCAGGGCGACACGGGCTCCCTCGCCGTCGTTGGTGGCGCAACGGGTACGACCGCGGTCCAGGGTGGGACCATCCCCGTTGTCGCGAACCCTGGCGCAACGGGACCGACCGGAGCGACAGGCGCGACCGGGGCCACTGGTGCAACCGGAGCCACTGGTGCAACCGGAGCCACGGGAGCCACCGGCTCGACCGGTGCAACGGGCTCGACGGGTGCGACAGGAGCAACGGGCAGCACTGGAGCTACCGGCGCCACTGGAGCAACCGGGGCAACCGGCTCGACGGGAGCAACTGGTGCAACAGGAGCGACCGGAGCAACTGGCGCAACCGGAGCCACAGGTGCGACCGGAGCTACGGGCGCCACTGGGGCAACAGGTAGCACCGGTGCAACGGGTGCTACTGGCTCTACCGGTGCTACGGGAGCAACCGGTGCCACCGGGGCGACTGGATCGACCGGCGCAACCGGAGCGACCGGCGCGACGGGTGCCACTGGAGCTACTGGCGCGACAGGAGCAACCGGTCGGACCGGTGCCACTGGCTCAACAGGGGCTACTGGCGCAACCGGCGCGACAGGTGCAACTGGAGCCACGGGTGCTACCGGCCCGACTGGGGCAACGGGCGCGACTGGTGCCACCGGAGTAACCGGAGCTACGGGTAACACTGGTGCAACCGG
>NZ_DATBFE010000097.1:0-53365 GCF_036558665.1 Reyranella sp.
GGCCACCGCTAACGCGTGCTTCTTCTTCGCCGTGTCGAACCCGACAAATACTTCGCTATACTTCTTCATGGTCCGCCCTCTGTGCATGAGGCTCGGCTCGGCCCACCCGAGCAACCCTCGCTATCTCTATTGCACGAGGGGACGGACCGCCGTTCTCAGCCGACGGACATAACGTCTAGGGTCAAACCCATAAAGTCTGCCCTATGTGTCGGCTTCCGGCCTGTGAGCGATACTCTTCGCATTTGGAGGGCAAAGCGGACATCCCATTAGAGTGGGCCCACTTCTCAGTTTGACCCATAGCGGACATAGTGAACCAGCAAATGCACTGTTGAGCTCCTGTTGAAGGTCGGTGGGTACTGCTATGCAAAGCCTCCGGGCCTGTAGCACTAGCCCGAGTGGCCCGGTAGGTTGGATGCCAGCCATGGTTGTCGAGACGCGCTACGTTCAGAGCGGCGAGGTTTTCGTCGCGTACCAAGTCACGGGACAGTCAGGACCGGACCTGATGATTGCGCCGGGTTTCGTCTCGCATCTCGAGCACAATTGGGAGCAGCCACTCGTTGCGCAGTTTCATAATGCTTTGGGCGCTTTTTCGCGCCTAATCTGTTTCGACAAGCGTGGGACTGGCTTGAGCGACCGCGGCGTCGGCGTCCCACATCTTGACCAACGAATCGACGACATCCGCGCCGTGTTGGACGCCACAGAATCCCGTAGGACCTACCTATTCGGTATGTCCGATGGCGGCGCGATGTCGATGCTGTTCGCCGCAACCTACCCCAAACGAGTCGCCGGGCTGATTTTATTTGGCTCCTATGCTCGCTCGGTGGGATCGGCTTTCAGTCAGGACGATCTTGCGGCGATGGAACGGGTCTTCCGAGAAACATGGGGACAAGGTAAGACCGTCACCAATCTCGCTCCTTCTCTTGCTAATGATCGTAAGTTCGTTGAATGGCTGGCGAAGTGGGAACGTTTGGGTGCGAGTCCGACTGACGCGATCAAATTGTTGCGTATGAATCGCGAAATCGACGTTACGGCTATACTGCCGACGATCCAGGTGCCGACCTTGGTCTTCCATCGTAGCAACGATGCGCGCATTCGCGTCGAAGCCGGGCGTGAACTTGCCGAGAAAATCCCCAATGCCCGATACGTGGAATTTGCGGGAGCCGATCATTCGCCATACAGCGCCGATCAAAGCAGGATTATTGAGGAGCTACGCCAGTTCATGGGCGCGTCGCCTCCTAGCCTAGAAACCGACCGTGTGCTTTCGACGGTTCTGTTTACCGACATTGTTGGATCAACAAAGCGTGCGGTTGAGGCTGGCGACCAACAATGGCGCTCAACGCTGGACGCCCATCATGCCGCCGTGCGCGCGGGGCTCCAACGTCATCGGGGACGCGAAGTGAAGACAACAGGTGACGGCTTTCTCGCGCTGTTCGACGGCCCGGCGCGAGCTGTGCGCTGTGCGCAAGAAATAGTCCGAACAGTACGACCCCTCGGCCTCGAGATTCGGGCCGGCGTTCATACCGGCGAAGTAGAGATGATGGGCGACGATGTGGGCGGCATCGCTGTTCATATAGCTGCGCGCGTGGCGCAAAGGGCTAGCGCCAGCGAGGTGCTAGCATCGAGCACGGTCAAGGACTTGGTTGCGGGTGCCGGGCTCAAGTTCGTCGACCAGGGCCCAGCTGAGCTAAAGGATCTCGGTGAGCCGATACGCCTGTTCAGCGCCGTAGCGTGAGACTTCTTGGAATTCATGTTCCGCTTGTGGCCCATCTCCGACGAACCGCGTGATGTTGCCGAAGTCTGCAATCAGAGCGGAAGCGGACACGGGTACGACTTAATGGGTTTTGACCCTAGCGACGGGTCGTTCGTTCGGGTCGCTCAACTGCGATACTGTGGCGCCGACCTTGCAATCGACCTTGGGAGCGGTCATGCGCGTATTCACTGAACTGCCGCTGGCCGATTGGCGCAGCGTGAGACAGGTCGCTGAAACAGCCGAAGCCGCGGGCTTCGACGCCCTGATGACGGTCGAGCTCGGCCACGACGTGCTGGCGCCGCTCGCTTTCGCCGCCCTCGCCACCGAGCGGGTGGAGCTCACTCCGTCGATCGCCGTCGCCTTCCCGCGCAGCCCGACCGTCCTCGCCTCGCAGGCGTGGGACCTTCAGGCCAACTCGCGCGGGCGGTTCGTCCTCGGGCTCGGCCCGCAGGTCAAGGGCCACAACGAACGGCGCTTCGGCATTCCGTGGAGCCCGCCGGCGCCGCGCCTGCGCGAGTATGTCGAGGCGCTGCGCGCCATCTGGCGGTGCTGGGAGATGGGCGAGAAGCTCGACTATCGCGGCAAACACTACACGCTGACGCTGATGACTCCCGACTTTTCGCCGGTGCGGACCGGCCTGCCGATGGTGCCGGTGACGATCTCGGCGGTCGGGCCGGCGATGCTGCGACTGGCGGGCGAGCTGTGCGACGGCGTGCGGCTTCATCCGCTTTGCAGTCGCCGCTATCTCGAGGACGTCTGTCTGCCGACCATGCTCGAGGGCATGGAGCGCAGCGGACGCAGCCGCGCGCACTTCGACATCCATGGCGGCGGGTTCGTATGCACCGGCCCCGACGAGGCAGCGGTCCGCAAAGCGATGGAAGCAGCACGCTTCCGCGTCGCCTTCTACGGTTCGACCAGGACGTACATGCCGATCCTGGCCCTGCATGGGCTGGAGGATCTCGGCCGGAAGCTGCACGAGATGTCGGTACAGGGCCAGTGGAAGGAAATGGCACGGCAGATTTCCGACGACACGCTGCGCATCTTCGCCGCCTGCGGCACCTACGCGGAGGTCGTCCCCGAGATCGAGCGACGCTTCGGCGGCGCCGCCGACTCCATCACCATTCCCTTGCCGCCAGGCTGGGAACTCGAGCCAGTTCGCGAGATGCTCGCCGGGATCCATCGAATTCCGCGGGCATTTCGAGGCTTCAAGACGGAAGGGTAGGAAGATGGACCTTCCTCTCGACGATCGACTTCGCCTCGGCGTGCAGACGATCCATCGTCGCACTGAACCCGGAGTCGGCCCGTGGCGACCGAATATCGACGAGCTGGTGAAGCTGGTCCAACTGGTCGACCGCAGCGGCTACGACTCGCTGTGGGTCGGCGATCATGTCTCCTTCGCCCTGCCCATCCTCGATCCCTTCCTGCAGCTCGCGCAGGCTGCCGTGGCGAGCCGGAGACTGCAGCTCGGGACCGCGGTATATCTCCTGCCGCTGCGCCATCCGGGTCCGGTCGCCAAGCAGGTCTCGACGCTCGACCATCTCACCGAGGGCCGGTTCATCTTTGGCGTCGGCGTAGGCGGAGAGTTTCCCAAGGAGTACGAGCTCTGCGGCGTGCCGATGGCGGAGCGCGGCGCGCGCCTGTCGGAAAGCCTGACCGTGCTGCGCAAGCTGTGGACGGGCGAACCCGCAACGCATGATGGCCGCTTCTTCGAGTTCGCCGACATCGAGATGCAGCCGCCGCCGCGTCAGGCCGGCGGACCGCCGATCTGGTGCGGCGGCCGCTCCGATGCGGCCTTGAAGCGCGTCGCGCGGATGACTGACGGATGGATGTCCTACGTCGTCACGCCGGATATGTTCCGCGAGAGCCTGGACAAGATCGCCGAGGCGGCGGGCGGCCGCCGGACCTTCGACCGCGGCTTTGCCTCCGCGCATCTTCTCTTCACGCGCGTCGACAACACCTATGAGGACGCGCTCGAAGCCGCCACCAAAAGCCTGAGCACGCGCTATGCCATGGACTTCCGCCGCGCTGCGCAACGTTACTGCGCGCTCGGTCCGCCGCAACAGGTCGTCGAGACCATCCGCCGCTTCTACGACGTGGGCGCTCGTCACATCATCGTCGACTTCGTCGGCCCCTACGAGGAGCGCTTCGACGAGATCGAACGCTTTGCGGCCGAGGCGATGCCGCTTCTTGCCGAGCTCCGCAAGGGTCGATGATCCAGGGTCGGGGCTGGGCCGGGTGCAACCGAGCTACAAGACGCTCACCGAGAATCCGGTCGCCACGCCACCAGGGCGGAGGTTTCCACCACTTCCTCGCGGACGTCTGCGAGCGTCGTGCGGATCTCCCCCGCCATGGTTGCCATCTTCTCGCCGAGGTGCGAGGGCGAAGTGGAGCCCATCGAGAGCGCTCGCTGCACCAGTGTCTCGACGTCGATCGCACGGCGTTCGATCACACCGAAGCTTTCCAGGCGGGTGAAGGCCGAGTCGAGCAGGATCGCCTCGTGGCGAATCCAATTTGGGTCGCGTTCGTGGGGCCCGCGGTCGGGCTCGTAGCGCTCGCGGATGTCGTGCCAGACCTTGCGCCAGGCATTGGCCGGGACCGCAGGCGCCGAATCGCGGAACAACGCCAATGCGCCCGCTGGCTCGATCATCTGATCGAGCCGCTCGAGCGTGTCCACCCGGTCCATCCAATGGAACGAGCGGCCCATGACAACGAGGTGGAAAGAGCCGAGTGCCGGGTCGAGATCGTACGAGCTGCCGGCGACAAAGCGGATGTTTGCCGCCTGCCCGGCCAGCGCGCGGGCCGCGGCCAGCATCTCCGGAGAGGGATCGATCGCAACCACGTCGCGGGCGAGCGAGGCGAAGCTGCGGGCGAGTGGCCCGGGGCCACAGCCAAGGTCGAGCACGCGGTGCTGCGGGCCGAGGCCGGTGACCTCGGCGACGCGTCGGATCAGCGCCGGGGCGTAGGGTACCCGCCCTTTTTCGTAATGCGCCGCGGCGGTGCGGTACCGGTCCGGGTCGAACGGTGGCGGTGTGGGGACGAGGGCCATCAGCTTTCCGTAGAACGACGTTCGGGGTTTCTCTTGTCGGTCGGAAGAGAGGCCTATAGTCGACGTGCACGAAGACGGCAATGAACGTCGTGTAGACGAACACATCTCGGTCCCCGGAGCCCGTCACTCAGGAGTGCGTGTCGGCGCTAACCCACGATCTCGCCGCGGAATGCCCAGCGCGTCATGCGCTTCTCGACGAGGGCGCAGACGGCATACATCAGCACGCCCATGATCGCGATGGCGAACAGGCCGGCGAAGGTGGTCGGCGCATCGTTGCGCGCGCCGGCCGACAGCATCAGGAAGCCGATGCCGCGATTGCCGCCGACCGTCTCGGAGATCACCGAGCCGATGAAAGCGAGCGTGATCGCGACCTTGAGACTGGCGAAGAGATAGGGCATGGCGCGAGGGATGCCGACTTTGGTGAGGATCTCCAAATGTGACGCGCCGAGGGAACGCAGGACGTCGCGCATCTCGGGCTCGATGGTGGCGAGCCCGGTCGCGACATTGACCACGATGGGAAAGAAGCTGATCACGAACGCCGTCACCACCGCCGGCAGGGCGCCGACGCCGACCCAGATCATCAAGATGGGCACCAGCGCTACCTTCGGCACGGCGTTGAAGGCGATCAGGAGCGGATAGAGACCCGAATAGACGAAGGGCGAGGCGCCGATCGCCAGCCCCAGCAGCAGACCGCCAGCAATGGCGATCAGGAAGCCGATGAGCGACGTCCAGAGCGTTTGCCAGCAAAAGAGCAGCAGGATGTCGAAGCGTGCGAAGAAGACCTCGAATACCCTGGTCGGACGCGGCAGCAGGATCTCGGGCAGATCGAAGACGATGCAGGCGACTTCCCAGATGACGAGCAGGATCGCGATCGCGAGCCACGGCATGGCGAGCCGCAGGAAATTGCGCCGACGCTCGCTCATGCCGCGTGTTCCTGGTGGATGCGGTCGCGCAGTTCGTGGACGATCCCGACGAAATGCGGTTCGAAGGTGGTGGCGAGCGTCCGCGGCCGCGGAATGTCGATCCTGCGCGTGAGCACGATGCGGCCCGGTCGCCGACTCATGACATGGACGGTATCGGCGAGATAGACGGCCTCGCGCAGATCATGCGTCACCAATACCCCGGTGAAGCGCTTCTCGAGCCACAGCGCCTGCATCACGCCCCACAGCTCCTCGCGCGTGAAGGCATCGAGCGCGCCAAACGGCTCGTCGAGCATCAGGAGCTCGGGTTCGTGGATCAGGGCGCGACAGAGGTTGGAGCGCTGTTGCATGCCGCCGGAAAGCTGCCACGGATACTTCCGCGCAAAGTCGGCAAGGCCCACCGTGCCGAGGAGCTCCATCGCCCGCGCCTCGTATTCGGCGCGGTTGCGGCGGAAGCGGCGCTTGTGCGGCTCGACCACCTCCATGGGCAGAAGGACGTTGGCGATAGTCGTGCGCCATGCCATCAGCGTCGGATTCTGGAACGCCATGCCGACGCCCTTGACCGGGCCCGTCACCGGCTGCCCGCCCACCCGCACCTCGCCTCCGGACGGCGGCAGAAGGCCGGTCACGAGCTTCATGATCGTCGATTTGCCGCAGCCGGAGGGCCCGACCACGGCAACGAACTCCCCCTTGTCGACCGCCATCGTGGCGTCAGCGAGCGCGAGCGTCGTTTCCTTGCCCAGCCGATAGGTAAGACTGACGTGCTTGAGATCGACGAAGGTCACTATTGCGCGACCATCCGGTCGGCCTTGGGCGGCAGGAACTTGTTGGTGAAGACCTTGTCGGGTGCCGGGGCCTGCGGCAGGGCGAAAGCGTCGGAGACGAGCTTGACCGAACGGGCGAAGCGCTCGGGCTCGACATCACCCATGCCGTTCTGCTTCACGTAGGGCGTCAGGATATTGGTCTGCAGCGACAGCTGCAGACGCTCCAGTTCGAGCGCGTCATCGATCAGCGGGTCGCGCTTCTTAGCGGCGGCGACACCGAGCTTGTTGTCCTTGATCACGTCCCGCCAGCCCTTGATGGTGGCGGCGACGAATCCTTTCACCGCCTTCTCGTTCTTGGCGATTTCCTGCGAAACCACGATGCCGTTGCCGTAGACATCGAGGCCGTAGTCGACGTAGCGCATGGCGACGATGTCGTCGTACTTCACGCCGCGCGCCTTGAGGTCGAGCATCGAGGAGAAATAGTGACCCGAGATGAAATCGACCGAGCCTTGCACCAGGCTCTGCTCGCGAAGCTGGGGCGTGAGGTTCACATGTTCCCACTTGGTGATGCCGTTCTTCCTGGCGAAGGCGGGAAACAGGCGGAACGAGGCATCGAACACGGGCGCGCCGAGCTTCTTGCCCTCGAGATCCTTCGGCACCTTGATGCCGCTCTTCTTCAGAGCATAGACGCCGAACGGGGCGAAATCGTAGGCCATGAACACGCAGAGCACTTCCTTGCCCGGGTTCTTGGCGTTGTACTCGATGGTCGAGTTCACGTCGGCGAAGCCGATCTGATAGGCGCCCGTGGCGACGCGCTGGACGGCCCCGGCCGAGCCCTGGCCCGGGTCCATGGTGACGTCGAGTCCCTCGGCCTTGTAGTAGCCCTTCTCCAGCGCCACGAGGAACGGCGAGGTCGGGCCCTGGAACACCCAGTCGAGGGTGAACTTGATCGGCGTCTGGGCCTCGGCCGGCAGCGCCCCCGATGCCATTGCCATCGCCACGACGATGCCCAACGCCTTCATTCCTTTGCCCATGCAAGCCCCCTCGACTGCTGTCGGCCGACTCTTAGGCGGGCCACGCCGATCCGCCAAGGGGATATCAGGCAGATTCCGTGCCGATTTGCTGGCTGGCCACGAGGGTGGCGAAAACCCGGCCTTTTTCCATAAGCTCGCGATAGCCGCCGCGCTCCACTATCTGTCCCTGGTCCAGAACGATCACCTGATCGGCGTCGCGAATGGTCGAAAGGCGATGGGCGATGACTAAGGTCGTCCGGCCCTTCATCAGGACCTTGAGTGCCTTCTGGATGCGCGCCTCGGTCACCGAGTCGAGTGCGCTGGTGGCCTCATCGAGAATCAGGATCGGCGGATTCTTGAGCAGCGCGCGCGCAATCGCGAGTCGCTGCCGCTCGCCGCCCGACAGGGTCGTGCCGCGCTCGCCGACCAGCGTTTCATAGCCTTGCGGCTGGCGCAAAATGAAGTCGTGCGCCTCGGCCAGCCGGGCCGCCTGCTCGAGCTCGGCTTGCGTCGCGTCCGGCTTGCCGATCCGCAGATTGTCCGCGATCGAGCGATAGAACATGGTCGAGTCCTGGAACACCACGCCGATGTTGCGGCGAAGCGACTCGAGCCTGATGTCGCGATGATCGATGCCGTCGATACGGATCGTGCCCGACTGGGGGTCCCACATGCGATGCAAAAGCGACAGCGCCGTGCTCTTGCCCGCGCCCGTGGGGCCGACAAGGGCCACGGTCGTTCCGGCGGGCGCATGCAGCGAGAAATGCCGCAGCGCCGGTCGAAGGCCGTCATAGGAGAAGCTCACATCCTCGAAATCGACGTCGCCCCTGGCGCGGCCCGGATCGATGCCATCGGGCTTGTCCGGCACCGTGGTCTGGTGGTCGATGACGCGAAAGAAGTCGGCCAGCGCCGGCATCTGGAAGAAGATGCGGCTCACGAAGCCCGACGCCTGGTCCATGCGGCTGATCAGCATGGCGGCAAACCCCATGAAGCTCACGATCTGGCCGACGCTCGCCTCGCCGCGCGTATATAGCCAGGTGCCCAGTACGAAGATCGAGATGACGGTGATGGTCGAGGCAGCCCGCGTCAGCACCGACAGAAGCGCCCACCAGTTCAACACCGGATACTGCACCGCAAGCGTCTCGCCGATGATGCGATTGAGCTCGCGGGTCTCGGCGGCCAGTCGAACGAAACTCTGGATCAGATGGATGTTGCCCAGCGCATCGCCCGCCCGGCTCGCAAGTTCGCTGTGATGGTCCTCGACCCGCGCCTGCAGCTTGTCCGTCTTGCCGACCACCCAGGCATTGGCGGCGGCAAAGAACAGGATCAGCACGATCAGCAGCAGCGCCAATCGCCAGTTCATGAACAGACTCAACGGCAGCATCACGAACAGCGCGACGAAGGTCGCGAGGTTCTCGCGGAAGAAACTGAGCCAGATGCCGAACAGGTGATCGACGCCGGTCAGCATCACCTTGAGCAGGCGGCCGGAGTGCTGGGCGTTGTGGAAAGCGAAGGGCAGCACCAGCACATGCTCGAAGTAGCGCGCCATCGCACCCAGGCGACGGCGGTGGGCCATGCGGTCCGCCTGCAGCGAAACCACGATGTTGGCGACGATGCCGCCCAGTCCCACCACCGCCCACAGGGCGAGCAGCTCCCGCGCGTTCGACCACAGCGTCGCGGTCGTCTCGTTGCGGGCGTTCGACAGCAGGTCGACCACCTTGCCGAACAGCACCGGTTCGTAGAACTGCAGGGCCGCGACGACGACATTCGCGAGGGCCAGCGTGATCGCGAGTCTTCGCTCGTCGCGCAGCAACCCCAGGACGCGGCCGTAGACCCGGAAGAATTCCATTCAGAGCATATCGTCGCGAGACGCCACTAGGGTTTCGCCGTGTCATTCCGAGCGGAGCGAGGGATCTTTCCTGTCACCGAAAGATGCTTCGCTCCACTCAGCATGACAAGAGAGGCGGAGGCGTCAACTAGGCCGTCGGTTGCTCGCTCAGGAAGCGTTCGACGGTGCGCACGAAAAAGCTGACGCCGAACGGGATCGCCATATCGTTGAAATCGTAGCGCGAGTTGTGGAGGCTCACGGCATCCCTGTCGCCGCCGTTGCCCAGCCACACCATCGCACCCGGCACCTTCTCCAGCATGTAGGAGAAATCCTCCGCCCCCATGCTGGCGCGCACATTGTCCCGGACGTTGCCCTCGCCGCAGACACCGGCCGCCACGTCGATGGCGAAGCGGGCACGGGCCGCATTGTTGACCGTCGGTGGGTAACCCGGCTTGTGCTCGAGCGCGATCCTGACGCCGTACATCTTCTCGGCGCCCTCGCAGATTTCCTCGATGCGACGCCTCACCAGGGCGCGATTCTCGGGCGTGGTGGTGCGCGTCGTACCGCCGATATGTGCGTCGCCCGGGATCACGTTGTAGGCCGAACCCGCCTTGAAGAATCCCACGGTCACGACCGTCGAATCGATCGGATCGATGTTGCGGCTGACGATGGTCTGCAGCGACATCACGATGCTGGCACCGGCCACCATGGGATCGAACGTGGCGTGCGGATGAGCAGCGTGGCCGCCCTTGCCGGTGATGCGAATGTCCCAGCGGTCGGCCGCAGCCAGAAGAGGACCGGGCTTCGTGACGATATGGCCGAGCGGCACGCCGGGCTTGTTATGGATGGCGAACACCGCGTCGCAGGGGAACTTCTCGAACAGCCCGTCCTCGATCATCGCCCGCGCGCCGCCGCCGCCCTCCTCGGCCGGCTGGAAGATGAAGTGCACCGCGCCCTCGAAGTCGCGCGTCTCGCTCAGCACCTTGGCCGCGCCCAACAGCATGGCGGTGTGGCCATCGTGACCGCAGGCGTGCATGCGGCCGGCGTTCTGCGAGCGATGGGCGAAGTCGTTGGTCTCGTCCATCGGCAACGCGTCCATGTCGGCGCGCAGGCCAATAGACCTTACGGAGTTGCCCTTGCGCAGCGTGCCCACGAGGCCCGTCTTGCCGAGTCCGCGGGTGACTTCGAGCCCCCATTCCTGCAGCCGGGCCGCGACGATGTCGGAGGTCCGGTTCTCTTCATAGGCGAGCTCGGGATGGGCGTGGATGTCTCGGCGGATCGCGGCAATCTCGCCCTGGATCTCCAGGGCACGCGGCAGAACGGGCATCAAGCTACTCCGGATGGAAAGACCTCGCGCATCATAGACGGAGCATGGATTGCAACGCCATGCGTGAACCATCTACCTCATGCGCTTTTGCGGCAGAACCTTGGGGGGAAAGGGTGCCCAGGCCAGGTCGTTCTTCACCTGCTGCATAATGAAGGAAGAGCGCGTGCCCTTGACGCCCGGCATGCGCAACAGCGCTTTCATCGCGAAATCACTGAATTGCGCGAGGTCGGCGGCGAAGACATGGACCAGGAAATCCATGTCGCCGGTCACCGCATAGCAGGCCACCACCTCGGGCCGCGCGCGGATTGCGGCTTCGAAAGCTTCAACGATCTTCTCGGAGTGATCGTCGAGCGTAACCTCGACCAGCGCCTGCAGGTTGAAACCTGCCGCCGCCGGCGACACCAGTGCCGCATAGCGGCCGATCACCCCCTCCCCTTCCAGCCGCTTCACGCGGCGCTGACAGGGCGTGGGCGAAAGGCCGACATGGTCGGCGAGATCGACGATCGACAACCGGCCTTCGGCCTGCAGGGCAGCGACAATGCGTTTGTCGAGGTCATCGAGTTCGATCATGGATGTTTCCGCCTATCTCGGGTTGATCCCTGGAGAATATCTCCAAAACGCGACCGGATCGCGGCTGAATTTGCCGGGATTCGCTCCACCCCTCACCCCCATATTTATCGGTATGGAGACCCTTGCCCCTCTGGACACGCTGCGCGGCGACTACCGCGCGATGGCGGTCGACTGGACGGTGCCGCAGGACCTCGATTCCTATTCGACCGAGGATCAGGACGTTTGGCGCCTGCTCGCCGAGCGGCAGACGCGGCTGGCGGAACGCCATGCCTGCGCCGAGTTCGTCCAGGGACTGCGAACACTGGGCATCAGCGAGGCGATTCCCGATTTCGCCGAGGTGAACCGGCGACTCGAGCCGCTGACCGGCTGGCGTGTCGTCGGCGTGCCAGGTCTCATTCCCGACCAGGCCTTCTACGATCATCTCGCCCACCGGCGGTTTCCGGTCACGGTCTGGATCCGCAGGCGCTCGGAGATCGACTATCTCGTCGAGCCGGACCTGTTTCACGACTTCTTCGGCCACGTGCCGTTGCTCAGCAATCCAGTGTTCGCCGACTACATGCAGCTCTATGGCCAGCGTGGCATCGAGGCGGGACCGAGCATCGATCTCCTGGCGCGCCTCTACTGGTACACGGTCGAATTCGGCCTGATCCGCACGCCCGCGGGCCTCAAGATCTACGGTGCCGGCATCCTCTCCTCGGCGAGCGAAGTGAGGCATGCGATCGAGGGCAAGGATGTGGAGCGGCTGCCCTTCGAGGCTTCCCGCGTGATGCGCCGGCCCTACGAGATCGACAAACTCCAGCACACCTATTTCGTGCTCGACGATTTCCGTCAGCTCTTCGAGGCGGCCAGGACGCGCATCGCCTGATGCTATACTTCTCCACTTGAACAGGGGAGGAGCCTCATGACCATCCGCCGCGTCACGTCAGCCGCCGTGCCCGAACCGCCGCCCGAGCGCTGGTCCAACTGCCTGGTGTGCGACGGCATCGCCTACGTTTCGGGCATGACCGCGCGCGGCACCGATCCGAAGGTACTGGCCGGCATGGACGAGTACGAGCAGGCCAAGCAGATCTTCGGCAAGATCAAGGGCATGCTCGAAGCGGCGGGCGGCGCGATGGCCGACGTCGTCAAGGTCACCATCTTCGTGACCAACATCAAGAACAACATCAAGGTCTGGGCGGCGCGGCGCGAATTCTTCAGCGGCAACTTTCCCGCCTCGACGCTGGTCGAGGTCAGAGCGCTCGCCGCGCCGGAGATCCTCGTCGAGATCGAGGCCATCGCTCATATCGGCAAGGGCCCGCGATAACCTCAGGTGTGCGAGTACATTGGCTTGCCGGCCGCCGGCATGGTCGCCTTGACGATTGTGCCACCGGCCACCTTGGCACTCGGGCGCGAGACCACGAGGTAAAGATCGTGGCCTGAAAACGCGATGTTGGTGCAGAAGATGTCGTCGCCGGCATCGACATGATGCGTCGGCCGGCCGAGATGATCGAAGCGCCACGCCGTCGTGCTGGGATGTGCGATCACCAGCCCGCCCTCCGAATCGAGAGCCATGCCGTCCGGGCCGGCATGGCCGCCGGTCATCTGGATGAAGAGGCCGACCTTGCTCGCCGTCCCGTCCGCCATCAATGGCAGCCGCCATACCGCGTTGCCCCGTGTGACGCCGACATAGAGCACATTCTCGCTTTTGTTCATGACCAGACCGTTGGGGCTGGGAACGGTGTTCACCAGCATGGTGAGCTTGCCCGCCGTGTCGTAGCGATAGACGCGGCCCGTCGGGTCGTGCAGGCCGGTCTGACCCTGGTCGGTGAAATAAAGATCGCCGTTGGCGGCGAAGAAGAGATCGTTGACGCCCTTGAAGCTCTCCGAGCCGCGCGTCTCGACGAGCGGCACCACCTTGCCGCTCGCGGGATCGAGCAGGACGATCCCGCGCCTGTAGTCGGTGATGAAGACGCGGCCGTCTTTGTGGATCTTGAGGCCATTCGGCCAGCCGTCATATTCGGTGACGAGCGTCCATTCGCCCGCGGGGCTGATGCGGAACACGCGACCAAAGGGAATATCGGTGACGTAAAGGTTGCCCGCCCGGTCGAAGCTCGGCCCTTCGAGGAAGCTGTCGAGCTCCATGCCGGCGGCATTGGCGTCGGCCCACGCCGTCCGCCGCTTCTTGCGGAACTTGTCCGGCAGACGGGAGAATTCCGTTGCTGGCACGGGTTTGGTCATTCCATACATCAGGCCGCCTTCACCTCGCGTTCGGCCTTCAAGGCGCGCACGGTCTGGCGCAGCGCATGCACGGTCTTCTCGATCTCCGCGCCGCCATGCGTTGCCGAGACGAAGCCACCCGGCGCCCCCATGACGTCAACCCCGTGCGTCATCAGGCCCATGCGGATCTTGCCCGTGAGCGGGCCCGAGCGCGCGCCCTTGAGCTTGGCGAAGCCCATCTTCAACGGATCGAACGTCGCGGGATCGAGCGCCTCGCCGGCCGGATTGGGATAGATCAGAAAGGTCGAGGACTGGCCGTAGATGCCCCATGGCACACTTTCCTCGACCAGCACCTGGCGCAGCGCGGCCCGCAGCTCGGCCGCGGTCTTGTTGGCCTTCTCGGCGAGATCCTCGTCGCGCACCATCGACAGTGCCGTCACCGCGGCGGCGGCCGACAGCGGATTGGCGTTGTAGGTGCCGGGATGGGCGATCTTCTCCTGGTTCTTCGCCACCGTCGCCGCATGATCGATGCGATCGAGGATCTCGCGCTTGCCGGCGACCGCGCCGCCCGGCAGCCCGCCTGCCACGATCTTGGCGAGGATGCAGAGGTCGGGCGTGACACCCAGCGCCTTCTGGGCGCCGCCGGACGACCAGCGAAAGCCGGTGATAACCTCGTCCATCAGCATCACGACGCCGCGGCGCGCCGTCACCTCGCGAATCGCCTGGGCGAAGCCCGGCGGCAGCGGCACCTGGCCCCAGGAGGCGCCCGACGGCTCGAACATCACCGCGGCAATGTCGTCGCGCTCCTCGAGGAGCTTCACGACGGGAGCCACATCATCGGCCGGCATCAGGACGGTGAGATCGGCGACGCTCTGCGGAACGCCCGGCGTGGTCGTGCCGTCATAGTGGGAGACCGCGCCGGCAGCGACGGTGTCGTGCCAGCCATGAAAATGGCCGACGAAGCGCACGATCCGCTCCTTGCCGGTGTGGGCGCGCGCCAGGCGAATCGCCATATGCGAGGCTTCGGTGCCCGAAGCCGTGAAGCGCACCTTTTCCGCCGACGGAACCAGTTCGCAAACCAGTTCGGCCCAGCGCACCTCGAGTTCATGGCTCGACCCGTAGTGTGTGCCGAGATCCATTTGCCGCTTCACCGCTTCGGCGACCGCCGGATGTGAATGGCCCAGCAGCAGCGCACCATGGCCGCCGAAATAATCGACATACTCGTTGCCATCGACATCCCATTTGCGGGCGCCACTGGCCCGGGCGACATGGATCGAATAGGGCTCGAGGTAGCGTGCATCATGCGTGATCCCGCTCGGCAGCACCTTTCGGGCACGCTCGAACAGCGCTGCCGAGCCGCCGGTGCGCGCTCGATAGTCGGTGACGATGGCGGAGTTGGTCTTGCCGGCACCGGCGTTCTGGGTACTCATTTGCCCTCACGTAACTAATGCCAGAGCATCGCAAGCCTAGCTTGCCTCGCCAAGGGGCGCGGTCCTATCGTCCGTGTCTTTCGCAGACCGGAGCCGCAAGTGAACGCCCCAGTGAATGCCCCCGTGAACGTGAAGCCGCGCGGACGCCAGTTCTTCAACAACCCGGGTCCGACCAACATTCCCGATCGCATCCTGCGCGCCATGGACCGGCCGGTCATGGACTTCCTGGCGCCGGAATTCCTGGAAATCCAGCGCGCCTGCATGGCCGGCGTGAAGCGTATCCTGAAGACCGACCAGACGCTCTTCGTTCATGCCTCGACCGGCCATGGCGCCTGGGAAGCGGCAGTGGCCAACCTCTTCTCGCCTGGCGAGACCGTGCTGGTGGTGGAGACCGGCTACTTCTCGATGGGCTGGAAGGAGATGGCCGAGACTCTGGGACTCAAGGTCGAGACTGTGACGGCCGACTGGCGCAAGGGCGTCGACGTGGCCAAGGTCGCCGAGCGGCTGTCCAAGGACAAGGCACACGAAATCAAGGCCGTTCTCGCCGTGCACAACGAGACCGCGACCGGCATGGTGCTGCCTCTCGCGGAGATCCGCCGCGCGCTCGACCAGGCCAAGCATCCGGCGCTGCTGTTGTCCGACACGATCTCCTCGCTCGGCAGCATGGAGTACAAGATGGATGCCTGGGGAGTCGACGTCACGGTCGGCGGCAGCCAGAAGGGCCTGATGATGCCCACGGGCATGGCACTCACCGGCGTCAGCACCAAGGCGCTCGAAGCCTCGCGCAAATCGAAGTTGCCGAAGTACTACTTCAACTGGCAGCTGATGGAGGCGCGTCCGCCGCAGCGCTTCATCGGCACCGTACCCGTGCACTTCTTCTTCGGCCTGCAGGAATCGATCAAGATGCTGGAGGAAGAAGGGCTCGATGCAGTGTTTGCGCGCCACGCCCGCCTTGCCGAGGCAACGCGCGCGGCCGTCCGCGCCTGGGGAGCAAACGGCAAGGGCCCGACGCTCTACGGCCAGACGGTCGACCGTCTGTCCAATTCGGTGACGACGGTGCTGATGCCCGAGGGCGTGAGCTCGGACGGCCTGCGCAAGGCGGCGCTCGAGCGCTACAACCTGTCGCTGGGCGGCGGGCTTGGGCCGCTGATGGGCAAGGTATTCCGCATCGGCCACCTGGGCGACCTCAACGAGCCGATGTTGCTGGGCTGCCTCGCCACCACCGAGCTCGCCATGAAGACGGCCGGCGTGCCCTTCGCACCCGGCGGTGTCGATGCCGCGATCGAATCCCTGGCCGGATAAGGCTAGAACGCCGGTTTTCCGGCCGCGACAGCGATCAGTCGCTCGGGCTTGATCGACGAGAGGGACGTGTCCTTCGCCACCGTCGGCGCGACATCGACTCCTTCGACCGACTCGAAACGAACTGTTGCCGGATTGAAGGCGTAGAGCTGGCCCTCGACGAGATTGAACCACCAGGCGTGCAGCCGAAGCTTCCCTGCGGCGACGCGGTCCGCAATCCAGGGAAAGCTCATCAGATTGACGACGCTGTTCAGCACCGCCGCCTGCTCGACGGTGCGGACGACCTGTTCCCGCGGCTTTCCCGCAAGCTGGCGCACGGCGAGGTCGCGCACTTCCTGTGCGACGGCCGTCCAGGTCGAGAGATAGTCGTAGCTCGCATAGGCGCTCGACCGCTCGCCGTCGACCAGGGCGGCGATGCCGCCGCACAGCGCATGCCCCAGCACGACGATATGGCCGACTTCGAGGCCGCGCACCGCGTACTCGATCGCCGCCGACGTGCCGTGCTGACGCTCATCGGGCGGGATCTGGGCAGGCGGCACCATCGCCGAGATGTTGCGCACGGTGAAGATATCGCCGGGCCGCGTCCGCGTGAGGATCCCGGGATCGACGCGCGCATCGGAGCAGCCGATGACGAGGACCTCCGGCGACTGGCCTTCGGTGGCGAGCTTCTCGAAAAGTTCGGGATGCTCGCGGTAATAGCCCAGGCGGAATTCCGTGAAGCCCTTCAGAAGTCGTTCAAACGGCATGATGTCTCGCCTACGATATGGTCATTCCACGGAAAGGGACATGACCCAGGACCTGCTCTACGACAAGCGCGGCGACATCGGCTGGATCACCTTCAACCGGCCCCAGGCCCGCAACGCGCTCACCTTCGCGATGTATGAAGGATTGGCCGAGATTTGTGGCCGCGTCGCCACGACGCATGAGGCCAAGGTGCTGGTCATCACCGGCGCCGGCGACAAGGCCTTCGCCGCCGGCACCGACATCGCCCAGTTCAAGTCGTTCAAGGACGGCGATGACGGCATCGCCTACGAGCGCAAGATGGATCGCATCCTCGACGCCGTCGAGCGGTGCGCCGTGCCGACGATCGCCGCGATTGCCGGATACTGCACCGGCGGCGGGGCCGCGATCGCCGCCGTCTGCGATTTCCGCATCGCTTCAGTCTCGGCCCAATTCGGCTTCCCTATCGCGCGCACCCTGGGCAACTGCCTTTCCATGCCCAACTACGCGCGTTTGGCGTCACTGATCGGTCCGCAACGCGTCAAGGAAATGATCCTGCTCGCCAAAATGATGGATGCAACGACTGCACTGCAGGTGGGGCTGGTCAGCGAAGTGCTGCCGGGCGCAGCCGGGCTGCATGCGCGGGCGCAGGAACTGGCTTCGACGCTCGCCGGCCATGCACCTCTCACCATGCAGACCACCAAGGAAGCACTGCGCCGGCTGCAAGCCAAGCTGGGCGACGAGAATATTGACGATTTGATCCGCCACACGTACGGCAGCGCCGATTTCCGCGAAGGCATGAGCGCGTTCCTGGAGAAGCGGCCGCCGAAGTGGAGCGGCCGCTGACGGTCACCCTTGCCAGAAGCGCTTGCGGCATTCCAGCCACTGCTCGGCGCGGCTGATGCCGATATCGACCAGCCTGCGATCGTCGAGCATGGCGAGATGGCGCCGCGAGCGGCTGCGCTCACACCACAAAGCCAGCGTCGACCGAATGGAGGGCCAGAGGCGCGATGTGCGCGTCCCCGCCGCAGAAGCGTAGAAGCGAAGGGCGGTTTGCATCGGCCGACAATGCCAACCAACCTGCGTTCCAGGTTACGGCCGCAGCCGAAGCGTCAGAAGCTCGCCTCGACGGAACCGAAACCAACAAACTCGCCTCGAGCGCTCGTGCCGGGCGGATAGTATCGCAAGCCGGTCCAGGAGCCGGTCGTGATCGCCTGACCTCTACGGATGCCGCCGCGAAGGCGCACGGCATGATCGATCATCCAGGCCAGCGGCCGTACCGGATCGACGGCACCAAGTCCGCCCTTCTGGTCGACGTCGACCTTGCCGTCGACCACGAGCCTCACCCGCAGATTCGGCCAATCGAGCGTGCGCCACGCCTCGATGCCATCGCCGATCACAAGCGCGTGGTTCATCTGGTTGTCGGCGAGAAGCCATTCGGGATCGACGTTCTTGAAGTCGGCGATGCGCGTGTCGACCACCTCCATGCCGACGAAAGCGTCGCCCACGATATCAAGGGCCTCGTTTCGTCCGACCGGTTCCCTGCGCGCAGGAATGTCACGCACGATATGGAACGAGATCTCGATCTCCACGCCGATCATGTGCATCGCCCTGCCGTCGAACCTGGCCGGCGATCTGACCAAAGCATCGGCCAGCAGCGGCGCCGCGCTCGGCTCCGCCGTCGGTGTGCGTGCGCCGACTTTCCAGCCGGACACCGGCCCGGTCTCGGCAGCGACCCCGTCCTGGACGGCGTAGACCGCACTGCGGTCCGATAATGCGAACGGCGGCGTCATCTGCTTGCCGGAATGACGCGCCTCCAGCAGCAGACGAACGGCATAGGAAAGGTCGGTCGTCATGTTAAGCTCCGGTCCACACCAAAGACCGGAGGGAACATGCCCTACGCGAGCGGCCGCGTCATTCACGACGCCGACGCGCACATCATGGAAGTGCCGGGCTTCCTCGAACGGCATCTCGAGGCGAAGTATCGCGCCATCGTCACCGACGCCGTCCTGTTCCCCCGGCGCGAAGGTTTCCATAGTCATCTCACCGACATCCATCGCGGCGAAGCTGCGGTGGCGTTCGATGATTCGGAAATCATGCTGCGCAAGAACTGGGATGCGCTCGGGTCCTTCCGCAAGCACGACCGCGCCCGCTCGATCGACCTCTTGGGCTTCGCCAGCCAGCTCATGTTCACGACAGCGCTGCTCAACTACTCGACCGCGCTGGAAGGCGGCCAGGATCACGATCTCGCTTACGCGGTCGCGCGCGCCCATGCGCGCCACATGGTCGATTTCTGCTCGGTTGACCGGCGCCTGCTGCCGACCGGCTACGTCCCGCTGCTCGATTTCGAGCGCACGGCCACGGCGGCGCGCGAGGCGATCGAGCTTGGCGCCAAGGCACTGCTCATTCCGTCGCGCTGTCCCGACGACCACTCGCCGAGCCATATCGGCTTCGATCCTCTGTGGGCGATCACCCAGGAAGCGGGCCTGCCGATCGTGTTCCATGTCGGCGGCGGCGGAAAGCTCCTGGAAGAGGCCTATTTCAACAACGGTCTGCCTCCGGTGCCCGACTTCCATGGCGGCGACGACAATTTCAGGTCGATCGACTACATGGCGATCGCCTATCCGCCGATGAAGGCGCTGACGGCACTGATCGTCGATCGCGTGCTCGACCGTTTCCCCCGACTGAAGTTCGGCGTCATTGAGCAGGGCGCCTCGTGGGTGCCGGGCTGGATGCGCAACATGGATTCCGCGCACAACGCCTTCTACAAGAACGAGGAGCGGCTGCGGAAGATGTCGCTCAAGCCCAGCGAATACGTGCAGCGCCAGGTACGCGTCACGCCCTATCCGCACGAGGATGCAGGCTGGATCATCGCCAATTCGGGTGACGAGGTGTGCCTCTTCTCCTCGGACTACCCGCATGTTGAAGGCGGCCGTCATCCGATCAAGCGCTTCGAGGCATCGATGGCGAAGGCCGGGACCACCGAGGCGCAGAAGCAGCGCTTCTACTGTGACAATTTCGTCGACCTCATGGGCGCGGGCCTCGCGCCCGAACTGCGGGCAGCGGCATGAAGAGCTACGCGACGCTCCTGACCGAACGCACCGGCGCGGTCCTCAAGATCACGACCAACCGGCCGGAGGTGCTGAACGCCCAAAGCCGGATCCTGCTCGAGGAGCTGGACGACGCCTTCAAGGCGGCGATCGACAATGACAAGGTGCGGGTCGTCATCCTGGCGGGAGCGGGCAAGCACTTCTCCGCCGGCCACGATCTCGGCAGCCCGCAGGAGATGGAGGACCAGAAGAAGACCCTGCTCGAGCCCGGCTTCAAGGGCGAGTACCGCCGGCTCTGGGAGCGTTTCTTCGAGAACACGATGCGCTGGCGCGATCTCCCCAAGCCCACCATCGCGCAGGTCCAGGGCTACTGCATCATGGGCGGCATGATGATCGCGTCGGCCTGCGATCTCATCATTGCCAGCGACGATGCGCTGTTCGCCGATCGTGCCGTGAAGTGGGGCGGCGCCCATGTGCAGTACTTCTCGATGCCGTGGGACCTCGGTCCGCGCAAGGCCAAGGAGTATCTCTTCACCGGCGATTTCATCACCGCAACGCAGGCCGAGAAAGCGGGCCTCGTGAATCGAGTGGTGCCGCGTGCGGAACTGGAGGAAGAGACGATGGCGCTTGCTCAACGGATCGCCGAACGAGATCCTTTCGCGCTGAAGTTCGCCAAGGCATCCGTCAACGAGATGCAGGACGCTCAGGGCTGGCGCCAGGCGATGGAAGGCGCCTTCAAGAACTACATGCTCACCATCCCGCATCGCATCGAGCTCGGCACCTACGGGCCGGCGGCACGGGAGAAAGCGCCGAAGGAGCGGTTCGGCGTTCTCAACAGGAAATCATAGTCTTCCGGCCCGCGAGCGTCCGGCTCGCTTCTGGATCCGAGCGAGCCAGAGGCTCGCGGTCCGAAAGAGAGAAGGCTACGCCGCGCGCCGCTTGCGCTCCTCCATCTCGACGCCCATCGCCTGAGCCACCGACGGGCGCCGCAGGTGCTTCTGGTGATAGGCATGGATCGTCGGCCACTTCTTGAGGTCGCAGCCCACGAAGCCGAACCAGTTGAGCAGCGTCACGAGATAGGCATCCGCGACCGTAAACCCGTCGCCGACCAGATAGCTGCCGCTGCCGAGCCGCCGCGCGATGTAATCGAGCGTTGGCTCGAGCAACGCCTTGGCAGCCGCCTTCGCGTCCGCCGGCGCGGCCGGCGAGAAGATCGGCTGGAACAACTTCTTGTGCACCTCGGTCGCGAGATAGTTCAGCGTGTCGATAAGGCGGTAGCGCGCGATCGTGCCCCAGGCCGGCGCGAGACCCGACTCGGGCCTGCGGTCGGCGAGATACTGCAGCACCGAGGAGCCTTCGTTCAGTATCTCGCCATCATCCAGCCGCAGGGCGGGTACGTAGCCGTTGGCGGCGATGGCGAAGAAGTCGCCGCCATCGTCGGTCTTCTTGTCCCTCACGAAGCGAACTCTCACCGGCAGGCCGGCCTCGAGGACGGTGATGTGCGATGCGAGCGAGCAGGCCATCGGTGAAGCGAACAGTTCCATCGCATCCTCCATGTTTTTATGCGATGCTGTACAAAAATCCGGTGGAGCGGCCGAGTCAAGGATTAATATGCGAGACAGTACAAAAATAGTCGAGCCGCCTCCCAAGCGCCCGCGTGGCCGGCCGCGCTCATTCGATACCTCGGAAGTACTTGACCGCGTGCGCATGGTGTTCATGGACAAGGGCTTCGCCGGCGCCTCGCTCGACGAGCTCGCCGAAGCGGCCGGACTCAACCGGCCGAGCCTCTACGCCGCGTTCGGCGACAAGGAGCAGCTCTATCTCCATGCCTTGCGATTCTATGGCGACAAGAGCCTCGCCGGCCTCGAGACCATCCTTGGTGGCAAGGGATCGATCGAGCGGCGTCTCGGTCAGGTCTACAACGCCGCCATCGATCTCTATACGGCGCCACCCAGGCCGCGTGGCTGTCTGATCGTCGGCACCGCGGCCGTCGAGGCGCCAACCCATCCCAGGATTGCGGCCATGGCGCATACGTTGCTGCTGGAATTCGAGCAGTGCTTCGAGGCGACCTTTGCCAAAGCGGTGGCGGCCAGAGAACTCGGCCGCTCGCCGAGCCCGGCGGCCCGCGCGCGGATGGCGGGCTCGCTCCTCGATACTCTCGCTATTCGCGCCCGCATCGGTGTTGCGCCGGCGGAACTCAAGGCCTTCGCAGCCTCGATGGTCCCGGCCATTTGTGGCTAGGCCCGCTTGTGTGCTAAATTACTTTAACTCCCCTTCGTAAGCGAATGAAAAATGTTGAAAATTGTCCGCTATTCTATTGCCGCGATGATGGTCGGCATGGGCGCTGCCTCGGCCCAAACACAACCCATCGACATTCCTGCTTCAGCCTACGGGCCGGCTTGGACCGGCTTTTATGTCGGCGCCGCGTTCGGCGTCGAAGCGATGGTCGACCGATTGAACACCTCGGCAGCCGGGACATCGCTCAGCGTCGATGGGCTGGGCGGCCAGGGTGTCCTGGGCTCGATCTATGGCGGCGTCGACTATCAATTCATCCCGCAAGCCTTGATCGGCGCGTTGGCTGAATTGTCCTATGGCGGTCTCGATTCGACGGTCTCGGCTCAGGTGCCGGGCGCCGGCGCGACGCTCACCAGTCATCCCGATCTCAGCTGGGCCCTGCTGGTCCGTGCCGGCGTGCTGCCGACGCCCTCCACCCTGCTTTACGGCATCGGCGGTTATGCCGGCCAGAGTCTCCATACGACCGCGACCGCATTCGGCGGCGGCGGCTCCGCCTTCTTCGACAGCCGCGACACGTTCAACGGCTGGACCGTCGGCGCCGGTATCGAGACGCGGTTGGGCGCCGGCTGGACGACCAAGGTCGAATATCGCTACAGCCAGTTCGAGCAGAAGACCTTGCCGGGCACGGCCCTGAGCTTATGGCCTTCGATCCACACTGCACGCCTCGGCCTCACCTATCGGTTCGGCGCGCCAGGCGGGGCTAGCACTCAAGCAGCGGAGATGGCATCCGAGCGCAGGGTCAACTGGACCGGCTTCTATCTCGGCGGCGCCGGCGGTGCCGGCGCCTTGAGCAACAACGTGAACGCTAGCTTCGGCGGCGCTTCGGCAAGCGCCAATACGGGTGGCCAGGGACTCCTGGGATCGGTCTTTGCCGGCGCCGACTATCAGTTCGCCGACCGCGCACTGGTCGGTGTGATGGGCGATCTCACCTGGGCCGGCCTGCAATCGACCACGACCACCGCCGCCGGCAACGCTGGCGCCACGGTGAACTCGCGACAGAACATGTCCTGGAGCGTGTTGGCGCGCCTGGGCTTCCTGCCGACACCGTCAACTCTGCTCTATGCGGCCGGCGGCTACACGGGCACCACCTTCACGACGACGGTCTCCGCTGCCGCCGGCGGCGCCTTCGCCTCCATGTCGCAGGACAACACGCTCAGCGGTTGGACGATCGGACCGGGTGTCGAGATCCGCATCGCCGACGGCTGGTCGACGCGCGTCGAATATCGCTACACACAATTCGAACAAGTGTCGGCGAATGGCGCGACTTTCCAGCCCTCCGACCAAACCATTCGCGCCGGGCTTTCCTACAGGTTCGGGGGCGGCTACTAGTCTCGCCCGGCGCAAATGGCCGTCCATCCCTGGAGCGGAGGCTTCCGCTCCCTGGCCGACGAATTCGACTATCGTGTCGAGGATATCGACGGCGAGGTGCCCGCTTCTTTACGCGGCACGCTGTTCCGCAACGGCTCGGGCCGCAACGAGCTCGACGGTCGATGGTTCGCGCACTGGTTCGACGGCGACGGCATGATCCAGGCGATCCGCTTCGACGCCGACGGCATCCGCTATCGCAACCGCTACGTGGTGACCGCAAGCTACCGCGATGAGACGCGAACGGGCCGCATCCTCTATCGCGGCTTCGGCAAGATGCGTCCAGGGGGCGTCCTGGCGAACATGTTTCGCGAGCCCGCCAATGTCTCAAACACGTCGGTCGTCGTCGAGAGCGGCCGCCTCCTGTCGCTGTGGGAAGGCGGACCACCCTATGAGCTCGATCGCGACACGCTGAGAACCAAGGGTGTCGCCGATTTCGGTGGCGTACTGCGAGCTTTCTCCGCCCACCCCAAGATCGATCCCGAGAGCGGTGAGCTGTTCAACTTCGGCATCGACTACGGCCGCAAGACCACGCTGACGCCCTATCGCCTGCATCGCGGCAAAGCGACGGCTTTGCCTGCAGTGACCCTGCCTCATCCGCTGATGAACCACGATTTCGTGCTGACGCGACACCATCTCGTCTTCTGCCTCGGCCCGATCCTGGTCCGTTCGCTGAAGATGATGGTGGGACTCGCGAGCTTTGACCGCGCGCTGCATTGGGACAGCGGCAAGCCCACCCTGATCCTGCTGGTGCCGCGCGACGGCAAGGGACCTCTCCGCACGATCGAAACCGATCCCTTCTTCCAGTTCCACTTCGCCAATGGCTACGAGGAGGACGGCGCCATCGTCCTCGACCTCGCGCGCTACCCGGACTTTGCGGTGATCGGCCAGGCGTTGCGCGACTTCTGGCGCTCCGATTGGCCGGCCGAAGGCATGGCCAACCTGACACGGCTGCGCGTGGATCTCGCCAGTGGCAGGGTCGACATGCGGTCGTTCACCGCAGGAACGGCCAACGAATTTCCAACCATCAATCCCGCCTGTGTGGGGAGGCGTCACCGGTTCGCCTACTTTGCCTGCAATCCCGCCGGCCACACCATGGGCCTGCAGCAGCAGATCGCGAAGGTCGATCTCGAGCGCGGCACCGTGACGGCCCACGATTTCGGTCCGGGCGGCTATCCCGGCGAGGCCGTCTTCATCCCGACCGGCGGCGCTGAAGACGACGGCATCCTCGTGACGCTGGTCTTCGACTCGACGACCGAACGCAGCGCCATCGTCGGCCTCGATGCGCGCGACCTCGGGGCCCGGCCTCTGTTCACCGCGCGGCTGAAGCACCATGTGCCGTACGGACTGCACGGCTTTTTTGCCCCTTGCTCCTGATCTATTCGGAAATCGCCCGTTCGCGACTGCGCGCGAAGTGTTCGGCCGCCAGATCGAGGAATGCGCGTACCTTGGTTGAAAGGTGATGCCGCGTCGGATAGGTCGCATTGATGGCGAAGTTGATCGGACGATGATCAGGCAGCAGCGGCACGAGCCGGCCGGCCTTCAGGTCGCTCTCCGCCCCGGCGAAGCTCGCAACCAGCATGATGCCCTGGCCGTCAAGCGCGACGGCGCGCAGCGTCTGGGCATTGTTGGTGACGAGCCTGCCCGACACCTTGACGGACATCTGGGCATTCCCCGGTCCAACGAACTGCCAGTCGTCGCCGAACGGATAGAGCGAGAAGCGCAGGCAGTTGTGTCGGGTGAGATCCTCCAGATGCTGTGGCGTTCCATGCTTCTCGAGATAGGCAGGTGCGCAACACAGAATGTGGCGCCAGTCGGCAAGCTGCCGAACGATCATGCTGGAGTCCGGCGGCTGGGTCGCGCGGATGGCGAGATCGAAGCCTTCCTCGACCATGTCGATGATGCGCTCACCGGCATTGATGTCGATCGATGCTTCCGGATGGCGGCGCAGGAATTCGACGACGACGGGCGCGATGAACGGAGTGAGGTGGGAGCCGACATAGAGACGCAGCGTGCCGCGGACGGTGGTCTGCAGCAGTCCGGCCGCGCGGTCGGCTTCTTCCAGTTCTTCCAGAAACCGCGCACAACGCTCGTAGTAGGCTTGGCCTACCTCGGTGAGACTGACCCGGCGCGTGGTTCGATTGAGGAGCCGGGCACCCAGTCGGTCCTCCAAAGCCTGGATATGGTTGCTGACCATCGTCGTGGACATGTTGAGACGTCGGGCGGCTGCGGAGAATCCGCTTGATTCAGCCACTTGGACGAAGACGGTCAGGCTTGTCAGGCGATCCATCGGTGACCATTGTCCCGTAATTCAGGATAATCTTTCGAATATTTAAGCCATTATCAATGATCGCGCCCAAGCGCAATTGTTCCGCATCCGAACGCGGAGCACGCCATGCCCTTGCTTTCCTACGCCGCCATCGCCGGTTTCGCCCGTCAGGGCAAAGCGCCCTTGTTGTCCAAGGCTGCGCTGAAGCGGTCGGCGCTCGGCATTGGTCTCGCGGCGGCTCTGGGACTCGCAGCCGACCGAGGCTACGACTACTGGACGGTCGGGCGGTACCAGGTGTCGACCGACAATGCCTACGTCCAAGCCGACTACACGACCGTATCGCCCAAGATCTCCGGCTACATCACCGACGTCCTGGTGCGGGACAACGAAAAGGTCAAGGCGGGCCAGGTCCTGGCGCGCATCGACGACCGCGACTTCCGGGTCGCGCTCGAGCAGGCCGATGCCGATGTCGAAGCGGCAAAGGCCTCGCTGCGCAACCTCGATGCCCAGATCGCCCAGCAGCGGTCAGTCATCGACCAGACCAATGCCGACATCGCGTCGGCCCAGGCAGCGCTGAGCTTCGCCCAAGCCGACAACGCCCGCTACGGCGCCCTCGTCAAGACCGGCTACGGAACGATACAGCGCGCACAGCAAGCCGAGACCGCGCTCAAGGAAAAATCGGCCATGCTCGAGCACGACCGCGCGAGCCTGCTGGTCGCGCAGCGCAAGGTAGACGTCCTCAAGACCGAGCGCGCTCGTGCCGAAGCCAATCGCGACCGCAGCCTCGCCATCCGGCATCAGGCGGAATTGAACCTCTCCTATACGACGATCAGCGCGCCGGTCGACGGCACCGTTGGTGCCCGCTCGCTGCGTGTCGGCCAATTCGCGCAGGGCGGCACGGCGTTGATGGCGATCGTGCCGTTGCATGCGAGCTATGTCGTCGCCAACTACAAGGAAACGCAGCTCGCCCATGTGCGCCCCGGCCAGCCGGCGGAAATCGAGATCGACAGCTTTCCGGGCGTCAAGTTGAAGGGTCATGTCGACAGCCTGTCGCCGGCGAGCGGCCTCGAATTCGCGCTGCTGCCGCCCGACAACGCCACGGGCAACTTCACCAAGATCGTGCAGCGCATCCCGGTGAAGATCGCGCTGGACGACGAGAGGCTCGAAGGCTTGCTGCGGGCCGGCATGTCGGTCGAGCCGACTATCGACACCCGGGCCGCCGAGTGAAGAGGCGACGATGAACGCCGTCGCAACCCCGGTATCCGCGCGGACCTGGATCGCCGTCGTCGGCTCCACGCTGGGCGCCTTCATGGCGGTGCTGAACATCCAGATCGTGAATGCCTCGCTCGCCGACATCCAGGGGGCGATCGGCGCGGGCATCGATGACGGCGGCTGGATCTCGACCGCCTATCTCGTCGCCGAGATCGTGGTCATCCCGCTCACTGGCTGGCTCGCACGGGTCTTCTCGGTGCGCATCTATTTGCTGGCCAATGCCATGCTCTTCCTGGCCTTCTCGGCGGCCTGCGCACTCGCCCAGACCCTCGGCCAGATGATCGTGCTGCGCGCCTTCCAGGGTTTCACGGGCGGCGTACTGATCCCGATGGCCTTCACGCTCATCATCACGCTGCTGCCTGCCGCCAAGCAGCCGGTCGGCCTCGCCCTGTTCGCGCTGTCCGCCACCTTCGCACCCGCCATCGGCCCCACGATCGGCGGCTATCTCACGGAGAACTGGGGCTGGCAGTACATCTTCTACGTCAATCTCGTTCCAGGCACCGTCATGCTGGTCATGCTGTGGTTCTCGCTGGAACGGGCGCCGATGCAGCTCGGCCTTCTGTGCGGCGGCGACTGGACCGGCATTGCCACCATGGCGATCGGGCTCAGCGCCCTGCAGACCGTGCTGGAGGAGGGCAACAAGGACGACTGGTTCGGCTCGCCCTTCATCCTGCGCCTGTCGGTAGTGGCCGCGATCGCGCTTTCATTTTTCGCCTGGATCGAGCTCAGATCCAGTCATCCCTTGCTGAACCTCCGCCTGATGCTGCGGCGCAATTTCGGCTTCGGCCTGTTTGCCAACTTCCTGCTGGGCGTCGCCCTCTATGGCTCGGTCTTCATCCTGCCGGTCTATCTGTCACGCATCCAGAGCTACAATTCGGAGCAGATCGGCATGGTACTGGCATGGACCGGCCTGCCGCAGCTCGTGTTGATCCCGCTGGTTCCGCGCCTGATGAAGAGGATCGACGCGCGCATCGTGATCGCGGCGGGGTTCGTGCTGTTTGCGGCCAGCAACTTCATGAACATCGACATGAGCGCCGACACAGCCGCCGACCAGCTCCTGCTGCCCAACATCGTGCGCGCCGTCGGCCAGGCTCTGGTCATGACGCCGCTTTCCGCCGTGGCCACTGCCGGCATCGAGGCGGCCAATGCCGGCTCCGCCTCGGCTCTGTTCAACATGACGCGCAACCTCGGCGGCGCGATCGGCATTGCGGCATTGCAGACGTTCCTCACCAAACGCGAGCAGTTCCATTCCAACGTGCTTGGCCAATCGGTGTCCATTTTCGATGAAGCGACCCGTCACCGCCTTGATCGGCTCACGCACTATTTCCTGGGCCATGGCGTGAGCGATCCATCGGCTGCGTGGCACAAGGCCGTGATCGCCATCGGCAATCGCGTGCATCAGCAGGCCTACACCATGGCCTTCGCCGACACTTTTTACCTGCTGGGCCTTGCGCTGGTGGCGGCGCTGTTGGCCGGACTGATGCTGAGGAAGGGCAGGCCCCCGGCGGCGGGCGGCGCCCATTGATCACCCATTGCAACGAGGAAGAAGGAGCATTGCCATGAAACCGAGACTGAATGCCTTCCAGGCCGCTCCGGCCGTCATGAAGGCGCTGATGGGCCTGGAAAGCCAGGCCACGAGCAGCGGTCTGGAACCGGCCTTGATGGAGCTGGTCAAGATCCGCGCCTCGCAGATCAATGGCTGTGCCTTCTGCCTGCACATGCATACGCGTGACGCCCGCGCCAAGGGCGAGAAGGAGGAGCGCATTTACCTGCTCGATGCCTGGCGCGAATCGCCGCTCTACTCGGCGCGCGAGCGCGCGGCGCTCGCCTGGACCGAGGCCGTCACGCTGGTGAGCCAGACACACGTGCCCGACGAGGTTTACGAACAAGCCCGGTCGGAATTCCCGGAACAGGAGTTGGTGAAGCTCACCCTCCTGGTGACCACGATCAACGCCTGGAACCGCTTCGCCATCAGCTTCCGTTCGGTCCATCCCGTAAATGTGAAAGCAGCGTTGGCCGCGACCGCGGCCTAGCACCGTTTTGCAACGCGACCGCCCGTGATCGCGCGACTCGGCAAGGTCGGGCCGCGGCTGGTACAGTCCCTCCCGACAGGAACAGAGGGTGGAACGGATGGCCCAGCCGCGGACGATGTTCGAAAAGATCTGGCAGCGCCATGTCGTCGTCGACCGCGACGACGGCTACACGCTGCTTTATATCGACCGGCATCTGATGCATGACGGGTCGGCGTCGGCCTTTGCGCGGCTCCGGGAACGCGCCATGACAGTGCGCCGGCCCGATCGCAGCTTCGCCACGCCCGATCACTACGTCCTGACCAGCAGCAGACGCCCGCAGGACATTGCGGACTCCCAGCAGCGGCATCTGGTCGAGGTGATCAAGGAGAATTGCGACGCCCACGGCGTCACTGTCTTCGCCGCGGGCGACCCACGACAGGGGATCATTCATGTCGTGGGCCCCGAGCAAGGTCTCACGCAGCCCGGCCTTTTGATGGTATGCGGTGACTCTCACACCTCGACGCACGGCGCCCTGGGGGCGCTCGCTTTCGGCATCGGCTCCTCGGAAGTGACACATGTCATGGCCACACAGTGCCTATGGCAACGCAAGCCCAGGGCGATGCGCATCAATGTCGAGGGCCGCTTGGGTGATGGCATAACCGGCAAGGACATCATCCTCGCCATCATCGGCAGGATTGGCGCGGCCGGTGCCGTCGGCCACGTGATGGAATATGCTGGCAGTGCCATCCGCTCGCTTTCCATGGAAGGCCGGCTCACGCTCTGCAACATGTCGATCGAGGCAGGCGGCCGCGCCGGCATGGTGGCACCCGACGACACCACGTTCTCCTATCTCGAGGACAAGCCCTACGCGCCCAAGGGCGAGATGTGGGACAAGGCGATGGCGTTCTGGCGGGGCTTGCCGACCGATGCGGATGCCGACTTCGACAACGAAGTGACGTTGAACGGATCGGAGGTCGCCCCCATGGTCACCTGGGGTACCAGCCCCGAGGATGCGCTGTCGGTGACGGGCCGCGTTCCCGACCCGGCGTCGGCCGACGACCAGACGAAGCAGGAGAGCATGCGGCGTGCCCTCGAATACATGGATCTCAAGCCCGGCACGCCGGTGGAGCAGATCCCGGTCGACCGCGTGTTCATCGGGTCCTGCACCAACAGTCGCATCGAAGACCTGCGGCTCGCGGCCCGGATTGCCAAGGGCCGCAAGGCGCAGGTCCCGACCTGGGTCGTCGCCGGATCCGGCCTGATCAAGAAGCAGGCCGAGGCGGAGGGGCTGGACAAGATCTTCCGCGAGGCCGGCTTCGAATGGCGGGAGCCCGGCTGTTCCATGTGCATCGGCGTCAATGGCGACATCGGCGTGCCGGGGCAGCGCATCGCCTCGACCTCGAACCGCAACTTCGTCGGACGGCAAGGCCGCGGGGTGCGTACCCACCTCGTCAGCCCGGCGATGGCCGCGGCGGCGGCCGTGACCGGCCATTTCACCGACGTGCGCAAGATGCTGGCCTAGGAGCTGTCCATGGAACCGTTCACCAAACTCACCGCCCTCGCCGTCCCGATCGACCAGGCCAATGTCGACACCGACCAGATCATCCCGGCGCGCTATCTCGGCCGGTCGCGCGAGCAGCAGGTCGAGGGTTTTTTCCACGATATGCGGCTCGATGCCAACGGCCGGCCGCGCGACGGCGTGACGCTCAACAACCCCGCCTACAAGGGTGCCCGGATCATCGTCGGCAATCGCAACTTCGCCTGCGGTTCCTCGCGCGAAAACGCGGTGACGACGATGGTCGACAACGGCTATCGGGCCTTCATCGCGCCGAGCTTCGGCGACATCTTCTTCAACAACTGCTTCCAGAACGGTGCGCTGCCGATCCGTCTTCCGGCCGAACGCGTGGCGCGGCTGAGGGTCATCCTGCACGAACTGCCCGGCTCGAAGCTTGCCATTGATCTCGCCGGCCAGACGGTGCTCGGCCCCGACGGCCAGATCGATAGTTTCGAGATCGATTCCTTCCGCAAGGACATGCTGCTGAAGGGCACCGACTCGATCGACTTCACGCTGGGCTACGAGGCCGATATCGCCCGCTTCGAAGACGGCCAGCGCCGCGATATGCCGTGGCTCTGATCGGCAGCTGCCGCGCCCGTCGGCGCACCGCCAGGCTCGGATCGGCATAGGGGCCACGATACAGGAACCTTCACGGTTCGGGACCGTTAGCAGCCGGCTCCTCCTTCACCGCCGGAATCGCAGGTTGACCCCCGCCGCATCTTCTCCGCGCCATCGGCCGGGGATTTGGCCGTTGCAGGCCCTGAATTTCTTCATGGCCGACATGCAGGCCGGAATCGGGCCTTTCCTCGGCGTCTTTCTTTTGGCTCATCACTGGCAAAGCGGTCCGATCGGCACGGTCATGACGGCGGGCTCGATCGCCGGCATGCTGATCGCGGCGCCCGCCGGCGCCTTCGTCGATGCGACGCGGCACAAGCGCGGCCTGGTGATCGTCACCGGTGCCTGCACGGTCCTCGCCTCCGGCATCGTGCTGCTGTCGCAGGACTTCTGGCTCGTGGCCGTTTCACAGGTTGCAACCGCCGTTGCCGGAGGAGCGATCGGACCGGCCGTGAATGGCATCACCCTGGGCATCGTCCGCCAGGCCGGGTTCAATCGCCAGAACGGCAAGAACCAGGCCTACAACCACGCCGGCAACATGGTGGGGGCGGCGCTTTCAGGCTTTCTCGGCTGGCAATTCGGCCTGCCCGCAGTGTTCTGGCTGGCGGCCATCTTCGCCGTCCTGTCGATCATCTCGGTCTCGATGATCCCGGCCGATGCGATCAGCCGGCGGGCCGCCCGCGGCCTCAAAGAAGAGGGCGCCGAAGACGAGGGCCTGCTCGGGCTCGGCGTGCTTCACACCAGCAAGCCGCTGCTCGTGCTGGCCGCGGCTCTCGCAGCGTTCTATCTCGGCAATGCCGCGATGCTGCCGCTCTACGGCTGGGCGGTCGTCTCTGCAGGTCAAGGCGAGGCCGCAAGCTTCGTTGCCAAGACGATCGTGGTCGGCCAGGGCGTCATGATCGTCGGATCGCTCGTCGCGATGCGCATGGCGGAGAGCAAAGGCTTCTGGTTCGTGCTGCTGATCTCGTTCGTCGCGCTGCCGATCCGGGGCGTGCTCGCGGCCTGCCTGATTACGAGCTGGGGTGTCTATCCGGTCCAGATCCTGGACGGCATCAGCTCCGGTCTCCAGACTGCCGCCGTCCCCGCCCTCGTGGCGCGCATCTTGCACGGGACCGGCCGGGTCAATTTGGGTCAGGGCGCCGTCATGACCGTTCAGGGCATCGGAGGTGCGCTCAGCCCGGCGCTCGGCGGATGGCTTGCCCAGACGATCGGCTACAGCCCGACATTCCTGATCCTGAGCGGCTTCGCACTGCTCTCGATCGCTCTCTGGGTCGTCTTTGCCGATTCGCTGCGATCGATTTGCGCGCAGGAGGTCGTCGATGGTAGGCGAGTGCTCGAGGCCGTGAATCGATAGCATGCTGATCCAATCCACGATCTGGGCGATTGCCGCGGTCGCGACAATGGGAGTCATCGTCCGACCCTTCGGCGCCCCTGAAGCGATCTGGGCCGTTCTGGGTGCAGCCGTTCTCGTGGCCACCGGACTGCTCTCCTTCGAAGACGCGTTGGCCGGCATCGGCAAAGGCACCGACGTCTATCTTTTCCTGTTTGGCATGATGCTGCTGGCCGAGACGGCGCGGGCCGAAGGGCTGTTCGACTGGGCAGCCGCTCATGCGACACGGCAGGCGAACGGCTCGGCAAGCCGGATGTTCATGCTGGTCTACGTCGTCGGCGCTATTGTGACGATCTTCCTGTCGAACGATGCAACGGCAGTGGTGCTGACGCCTGCCGTCGCGGCCGCCGCCCGCACTGCCAGGGCCGAGCAACCTCTGCCCCATCTCTTGATCTGCGCCTTCATCGCCAACGCCGCTTCCTTCGTGCTGCCGATCTCCAATCCGGCCAATCTCGTTCTCTACGGCAGCCACATGCCGCCCCTCCTCGAGTGGCTGCCCCGCTATCTTCCGGCCTCGATCGCGTCGATCGGGGCCACCTACGTCGTCTTGCGCTGGACCCAGCGCAAGGCGCTCAGCCGGCCGATCGCAACCGGCGTACCCGTCCCCCGCTTGTCCCGCAGCGGCAAGGTGGCGGCCGTCGGCATCGCCGCGACAGCAATCGGGTTGATCGTGTCATCCGCCCTGGACATCCAGCTCGGCCTGCTCACGGCCATCGCGGGGGCAGTCACCGCGACCGTCGTGCTCATCGTCGAACGCAAAGGCCCGTGGGACACGATCAAGAACATTCCCTGGAGCGTTCTGTCGCTGGTCGCCGGCCTGTTCGTGCTGGTCGAGGCGCTCGACGAGAGCGGCCTGATCCGTCTCCTTGGTGAGGCGATCGAGCGCACAGCGCAGCAGGCGGCGATGGCAACGAGCTGGGGCACCGGCCTGCTGGTCGCGCTCGGCAGCAACCTGATCAACAATCTGCCGGCCGGCCTGATCGCCAGCAGCGCCCTGCAGATCGCCGCCGTTCCTGACCAGGTCACGCGGGCGGCACTGATCGGTGTCGATCTCGGACCCAATCTCTCGGTGACGGGCTCGCTCGCGACCATCCTCTGGCTGGCCGCCCTGCGCCGCGAAGGCCAGCGTGTCGATGCGCTCGCCTTCCTGAAGATCGGCGTGCTCGTCATGCCGCCCGCGCTGCTGCTGTCGTTGGCTGCCGCGCTTTTCTGACCATTCATGTCTGGTGACGGACCCGCAGGAAGCTCACCAGCGCTGCCACGCCGGCCACCGCCGCCCCGGAGAGAATCGCGAGCGCGACAGCCTTGTCGGAATAGAGGCCGAACAGCAGCGACACCATTGCTGCTCCGGTGGTCTGGCCCAGGAGCCGCGCGGTGGCCAGCATGCCGCTCGCCCCGCCCGAGCGCTCGCGCGGGGCCGACGAAAGCATCGTGCGGTTGTTGGGCGACTGGAAAAGGCCGAAGCCGAAACCGCAGATTGCCATTCGCCAGACGATGTCGAGGCTCGACGGCTCGGCCGGCAGTCCCGCGATCAGCGCGAGTCCCGCCGCCATCGTCACGAGGCCGATGCCGCCCAGCATGCCCGAGGGATAGCGGTCGGCAAGCCATCCGGCCATCGGTGCGATGACCGCCGTCGCCAAGGGCCATGGTGTCATGAGCAGACCGGTCGCCACCTCGCTTCGGCCGAGCGTACCCTGGAAGTAGAAGGGCAGCGCCACATAGGCGAGCATCTGCGCGCCAAAGGAACAGACGGAAGTCAGGATGGAGAGCCGGAAGACGGGGATTCGCAACAAGTCGACCGGCAGCAACGGCGAGGCAAGAGCGAGTTGGCGCCGCACCAGCCATATTCCTGCCAGCAATGCCACACCAAGTTCGACGGCCTCGAGCTGCCGGCCTTCACCTTGACCCAACCCGTCGATGCCGATGATGAGCAGCCCGAAAGCGAGCGCGTTCAGGACGGCGCTGACGACGTCGAAGCGCTGGCCGGTCCTGGGATTGACAGGCAAGGAGCGTGTGGCGATCGCCAGCGCCACCACGCCGAACGGTATGTTGACGGCAAATAGCCATGGCCACGACGCCACCGAGAGAATGCCCGCGGCGACGGTCGGGCCGACCGCCGATGAAACGCCTACGAGCAGCGCATTGATCCCGATGCCGTGTCCGAGCTGGCGACGCGGATAGATGTATCGAATCAGCGCACCGTTCACGCTCATGATGCCGGCGGCGCCGAAACCCTGCACAACGCGCGCCATCGTCAGCGTGGCAAGGGAGTCCGACAATGCGCAGGCGAGCGACCCCAGTGTGAAAACCGCCAGCCCAACCTTGTAGACACGCCGATAGCCGTAATGCTCGCCAAGCGAGGCGCAAGGCAGGAGCGAAATCGTGATGACCAGTTGGTAGGCATTCACGACCCAGATCGAGCTTGCCGGGCTTGCCTGCACGTCCGATGCAATTGTCGGCAAGGCGACATTGGCGATCGCGCCGTCCAGCACCGCCATGATGAGGGCGAGTGCCACCGTCAGCATCGCCCAGTACCGTCGGGGCGTTGGCAATCCGTCAGAAGCTTCCATGCGCTTTCTTACTCCAGTCCGGATCCGACTACCCCACGCCAACCCATTCAGGAGAGCCAGATGCGCATCGAGTCCGCGTTCCTGTTCGATCTCGACGGCACGCTCGTCGACTCCGTCTATCAGCACGTCCTCGCCTGGAAAGAAGCGCTGGATGCCGAAGGCATAGAACTGTCCGTCTGGCGCATCCACCGCAAGATCGGGATGAGCGGCGGTTTGTTCACCAATCAGCTTCTTCGCGAGACCCCGCTGGAGATCAGTCCCGAGCTGGTCGACAGGCTGCGCGAGCGTCATGCGGCTTCCTACCGGAGATTCGCCGGCGCCGTCCGCCCCCTGCCGGGAGCGCGCGAGTTGCTGTCGTGGCTGACCGACTGCGGAATTCAGTGGGCAATCGCCACCAGCGGCCGCATGGAAACGGCAGCCGTCAATCTCGCGGCGCTGGACGTCGACATTGGCAAGACACCTGTCGTCACCCGCGACCAGGTGAAATATGCAAAGCCCGACCCGGACCTGTTCCTGGCCGCCGCTCAACGCCTCGGCATTTCCACCGACACAGCAATCGTGGTCGGCGACAGCATCTGGGACATGCTCGCGGCCACGCGCTGCCGTGCGCTCGGCGTCGGCCTGTTGAGCGGCGGTTATGGCGCGGATGAACTGCGGCAGGCCGGCGCGTTCAGGGTCTACGACGATCCCGCGGACGTCCTGCGCCACATCGACGAGGTGGGCGGCCGAAGGTAGACGACCATCCGCGTCGGCGAGACCCGCAGGCCGGAGCTATAGCCAGCGCTTGCGACGGCGGTAGTGCTTGACCTCGCGGAAGGAGCGACGGCCTTCACCGCCGATGCCGAGGTAAAATTCCTTCACATCCTCGTTCTCGCGCAGGTCGACGGCATCGCCGTCGAGTACGACGCGGCCGTTTTCCAGGATGTAGCCGTAGTGGGCGTAGCGCAACGCCACGTTGGTGTTCTGCTCGGCCAGCAGGAACGATACCTTCTCGCGCTCGTTCAGGTTCTTCACAATCTCGAAAATCTCCTCGACGAGCTGTGGCGCCAGCCCCATCGAGGGTTCGTCGAGCAGGATGGTGTCGGGCCGGCTCATCAGCGCGCGGCCGATCGCCGTCATCTGCTGCTCGCCGCCGGAGGTATAGCCTGCCTGGCTCGTGCGCCGCTCCTTCAAGCGGGGAAAGTAGTGGTAAACCTTCTCAAGGTCGTCGGTGATCTGCTGGCGCCGGCGCCCGTGAATGAAGGCGCCGGTGAGCAGGTTCTCCTCGACCGTGAGATGGCCGAAGCAGTGTCGACCTTCCATCACCTGGATCACGCCGCGACGCACCAGGTCGTTGGGCGTAAGACCGTCGACCCGTTCGCCGCGGCAGTGAATCCGGCCCTTGGTCACCTGCCCACGCTCCGCCAGCAAGAGGTTGGAGATCGCCTTGAGCGTGGTCGATTTGCCGGCGCCATTGGCGCCCAGCAGGGCGACGACAGCGCCTTGCGGGACCGAGAGCGACACTCCCTTCAAGACCAGGATGACGTGATTGTAGATGACCTCTATGTTCGCCACGTCGATGACGTTGGCGGACGCCGCGCCCTTCACCGCCATCTCTCCCGACTGTCGGGAGAGATGGCTTTCGTCACCTGGACGAGGCGCGGTGGAGGAGGCGCCGTGCCGGGTCACCTGGCTCAGCTCTCCTTGGTGCAATCGCGCGGCGTGATCTTCTTCTCCTTGCCGTAGGCCTCGGCCGTCGCCTTGACCAGCGGTTCCAGGATGCTGTCGTCGCCGGTGAACCAGTCGGAGATCACCTTCCATTCCTTGCCGTCCCACTGATGGACACGGCTCAGCCGCGTGCCCTCATGATCGACGCAGGAGAGCTTGATCGGCCCGATCATACCCTCGAAACCGAGTTGCTTGATGCGGTCGGCCGTGAGGTTCAGATGCTCGATGCCCCAGCGCACCTGCTCGCCGGTCATCGGCTTGTTGCCGAATTTGGCCATGGCCGTGCGGATGGATTCGGTGCCGAGCATCGAGTTGATGACGCCGCGATTGTAGAGCACCTGGCCGACTTCCTCGGCCTTCGCCATGGATTTGCCCTGCGAGACCACATACTTCTCGAGGTCCTTGTGGACGGCGAACTTGCCGGCGGGATGCTGCAGCATCAATGCCTTGTAGCCCTTGGCCTTGTCGCCGGCCGGCAGCACGTCCGGCTCCGCACCCGACCACCACACGCCGAGCATGTGATCGCGCGGATAGTTCACGTTCCCGGCCTCGGTCACGGCGGCCGAGTTCATCACGCCCCAGCCCCAGAGCAGGACGTAGTCCGGCCGCTGCTGCCGGATTTGCAGCCACTGCGACTTCTGCTCGCTGCCCGGCGCCGGCACCGGGATCTGCAGGAAGTCGAAGCCGTATTTCTTGGACATGACTTCGAGGGCTGCGATCGGCTCCTTGCCGTAGGGCGAGTCGTGGTAGAGCAGCGCGATTTTCTTGCCCTTGAGCTTGTCGAAGCCGCCCCATTCCTTTGCGATATACTGGATGGCGACGTTGGCCGCCGTCCAGTAGGTGCCGAGCAGCGGGAAGTTCCAGGTAAAGATTTCGCCATCGCGACTGTCGGCCCGGCCGTAACCCATGGTGATCAGCGGAATCTTGTCGCCGGGTGCCTTCTCGGTCAGAGCGAAGGTGATGCCCGTGCTGAGCGGGCTGAAATAGGCGGCGCCGGTCGGACCCTTGCCCTTGAGGCGTTCGTAGCACTCGACGCCGCGATCGGTCGCGTAGCCGGTCTCGCATTCCTCCAGCACCAGCTTCACGCCGTTGATGCCACCGTCGCGCGCATTCAGCATGTTGATGTAGTCGGCAGCTCCATCGGCAAACGGGATGCCGTTGGGGGCATAGGCGCCGGTGCGGTAAACCAGACTGGGGATGAACTGTTCGTTCTGCGCTTGTGCCGTGCCCGGCGCGCCCGCAATAGCAAGCATTCCTGCAGACGCCAGCGCGGCGCCGAGCAGCGCCGCTTTCCGAGTTCTCATCGTTTCCTCCTCACTGTTTGACCGTTCGACGGCCTTGACGGCCATTCATTGCCGAAACCCTAGCCTCTCTCCGTCAGTGCGGAAAGGGCCACAAGCGAAGCTTCTCCTTGCCGATCGACCACAGGCGGGCCAGGCCGCGCGGTTCGACCACCAGGAAAAACACGATGAGGGCGCCGAAGATCATCGATTCGAAATGGGACACCGTCGCCGTGCTGATCTGCCAGCCGACGGCCGCTCCCAGAGGCGGCAGCGCCTGGTTGAGAAAGATCGGCAGCAGCACGATGAAGATGGCGCCGAGCGCACTGCCCAGGATCGATCCCAGTCCGCCAATGATGACCATGAACATGAGCGTGAAGGAGCGGCCGATGTCGAATGCCGCCGGTTCCCACGAACCGAGGTAGAGGAAGGCCCACATGGCGCCGGCCACGCCGATCAGGAACGACGACACGGCGAAGGCCGACAGCTTGGCGTACATCGGCCGCACGCCAATGATCTCGGCCGCGATGTCCATGTCGCGAATCGCCATCCACTGTCGGCCGATATGGCCGCGCACGATGTTCTTGACGCCAAGCGCCAGGACCACGGTGAAGCAGAGCGCCACCAGGTAGTTCGCGGTGGGCGAGCTCAGGTCCCAGCCGAAGAGCTGCAGCGGCGGAGCATTGACGGAGCCCGAAGGCGTATCGTTCGTGATCCACCTGACGCGAAGGAACGCCCAATCGCCAAAGAATTGCGCCGCCAGGGTAGCGCAGGCGAGATAGAAGCCCTTGATGCGCAGGCTCGGGATGCCGAAGACGATGCCGACCGCCGCCGCGACGAAGCCGCTCAACAGGATGCAAACGAAAGGATTGAGAAACGGCAGGCGGATGGCCAGATTGTAGGCGGCGTACGCACCGATGCCCATGAACGCGCCCGAGCCCAGCGAGACCTGGCCGCAGTACCCCATCAGCACATTCAGTCCGATTGCCGCCAGGGACAGGATCACGGTCGGAATCAGCACCGCGCGATAGACATACTCGCTGGCAACGAAAGGCACGACCAGGAAGGCGATGACGAGCAGCGCCAGCATCGCCAAGCGGTCCTGCGCGATCGGGAAGATCGCCTGATCGGCCTGGTAGCTCGCCTTGTACTGGCCGGCTTCGCGGTAGATCACGACGCTCCTCCCTCACACGCGCTCGATGATGCGCTCGCCGAACAGGCCTTGCGGCCTGACCAGCAGGAACAGAAGCGCCAGGACGTAGGCGAACCAGATCTCGATGCCGCCGCCCATCGACGGGCCCAGGAACACTTCGGCAAGCTTCTCGCCCGCACCGATGATCAAACCGCCGATGATGGCGCCCGGTACCGAGGTGAAGCCGCCCAGGATCAGCACCGGCAGCGCCTTCAGCGCCAGCAGGGAGAGCGAGAACTGCACGCCCAGCTTGCTGCCCCACACGGTTCCCGCCACCAGGGCGACCAGCCCCGCCACCAGCCAAACGATGAACCAGATCTGGTTCAATGGAATACCGACCGACTGGGCGGCCGCGTGGTCGTCCGCCACGGCGCGCAGCGCCCGGCCGATGCGCGTCCTCTGGAAGAATAGCGCCAGGCCGGCCACCAGCAGGCCCGCGATCACGGCGGCCCAGATGTCGAGCTCGTTCACCAGGATGCCGCCATCGAACAGCGACTCGAGGAGGAAGACCGGATCCTTGGGGAGGCCGACGTTGAGCGGATAGACGTCGGCGCCAAACAGGCTCTGCGACAGGCCCTCCAGGAAGAAGGTGACGCCAATGGTGGCCATGAAGAGGATGATCCCTTCCTGGTTCACCAGCTTGCGCAACACCAGTCGCTCCGCAGCCCAGGCGATGATCGCCATGATCACCGCGGCGAAGACAAAGGCCGACAACAGGGCGACGGCAAATGGCCAATGCCACTGCTCGAAGACGTCGAGGGCGCGGACCAGAGCGAGTGCCGCCGTCAACACCATGGCGCCCTGCGCGAAATTGAACACGCCGGAAGCCTTGAAGATCAGCACGAAGCCCAGCGCCACCAGCGAATAGAGCACGCCCGCCAGCAAGCCGCCGATCAGAACCTCGAGGAAGAAGCCCATGGTCGCGTCCTCTTAATGGCTGACGCCGAGATAGGCATCGATGACCGCCTTGTCGTGCTTGACCGCCTCAGGTGGGCCATCGCCGATCTTCTTTCCATAGTCGAGCACGACAAGGCGGTCGGAGATGTCCATGACTACGCCCATGTCATGCTCGATCAGGCAGATGGTCGTGCCAAACTCGTCGTTCACATCGAGCACGAAGCGGCACATGTCTTCTTTCTCTTCTAGGTTCATCCCGGCCATGGGCTCGTCGAGCAGCAGCAGCTCCGGTTCGGCAGCGAGCGCGCGGCCGAGCTCGACGCGCTTCTGCAGGCCATACGGAAGCTGGCCTACAGGCACCTTGCGGATATGCTGAATCTCGAGGAAGTCGATGATTCGCTCGACCGCCTTGCGATGGTCGATCTCCTCGCGCTCGGCCGGTCCCAGTCGCAACGCCTGCCAGAAGAGGCCGGTCCTCATGGCCAGGTTGCGGCCGGTCATGATGTTGTCGAGCGTCGACATACCGCGAAAAAGCGCGATGTTCTGAAAGGTCCGGGCGATGCCCTGCTCGGCCGCCTCGTGCGGCCGCATGCGCGAGCGGCGCTGCCCCTTGTAGGTGATGGCTCCCTCTTGCGGATGGTAGAAGCCGTTGATGCAGTTCAGCAGCGACGACTTGCCGGCACCATTGGGACCGATGATGGCGCGAATCTCGCCTTTCTTGATATCGAAGCTGATGTCGGTCAGCGCCTTCACCCCGCCGAACGACAGGCTGATGCTCTCGACCGAGAGCAGGACGTCGGTCAAGGAGCGCACGCGGTCGGCCATCTCGGTCAGCTCGCCTTCTTGAGTGGCGCCGCCGGCAGGGGCGCCAGATCGCGGATTTGCACGGTCCCCTCGATCGTGCCTTTGCGGCCGTCCTCGAATGTGACGCCGACCTTCATATGGGCGCTCCTGGAGCCGTCATAGAGCGCCTCGACAAGGGGCTTGTAGCGTTCACCGATGAAGCCACGTCGTACCTTGTTCGTACGCGTCAACTCGCCATCGTCGGCATCGAGCGCCTTGTGAAGGACCAGGAAACGCCGAATCTGGGCGCCCGCCATGCGCGGATCATTGGCGAGGTCGCGGTTCACGCGTTCGATCTCGCCCTGGATCAGGTCATAGACTTCGGGCCGGCCCGCCAGTTCCTGGTAGCTCGCATAGGCGATATTGCGTCGCTCGGCCCAATCGCCGACCGCCGTGATGTCGATATTGACGAATGCCGCGACGAAGTCGCGACCTTGCCCGAAGACAACCGCCTCGTTGATGTGGGAAAAGAACTTCAGCTTGTTCTCGATGAACTTCGGCGCAAACAGCGTACCATCGTTCAACTTCCCGACATCCCTGGCGCGGTCGATGATGCGCAGGTGGCCACGCTCATCAAGATAGCCGGCATCGCCGGTATGCACCCAGCCGTCGGCCGTCTTCGTGTCGTTCGTCGCCTCGGGATTCTTGAAGTATTCCTTGAATACGCCGGGACTGCGGTAGAGCACTTCGCCCGAGCTGCCGATCCTGAGCTCGACATCCGAGACCGGCTTGCCGACCGTATCGGAATAGACCTCGCCGTTGGGATGGATGGTGACGAACACCGAGGCCTCGGTCTGGCCGTAGAGCTGCTTCATGTTGATGCCGAGCGCGCGGTAGAAGCTGAAAATCTCGGAGCCGACGGCTTCCCCCGCGGTGTAGGCGACCCGAACGCGGCTCATGCCCAGGGAATTCTTGAGCGGTCCATAGACCAGCAAATCGCCCAGCCGGTAGAGCAGGCGATCCGCCAGCGATACCTTCTTGCCGTCGAGCAGAGCCGGACCGATCCGACGCGCCAGGCCGACGAAGATCTGAAACAGCTTGCGCTTTACGAGGCCGGCATCCTCCATGCGGATGGTGACCTGGGTGATCAGGTTCTCGAGCACGCGTGGCGGCGCAAAATAATAGGTCGGCCCGATCTCGCGCAGGTCGTTCATCACTGTGGTGGCCGACTCCGGGCAATTGACTACCAGGCCGACGACATAGCCCTGGGCGTAGGAGAAGATGTGATCGCCCACCCAGGCCATCGGCAAATAGGAGAGAAGCTCATCGCCTTCCCTCAGGCCGTCGAAGTGAGCGCCAGCCCTGGCCGCCCAGACAAGATTGTCGTAGCTCAGCACCGCTCCCTTCGGGCGGCCCGTGGTGCCGGACGTGTAGAGAATGATCGCGTCGTCGGCGCCGCATCCCTTGGCCGCTTCGGCGGCGACCGACTCCGGCCTCCCGGCCAAAAGCTTCGTTCCGCGCTCTTGTACCTCGCTGTAGGACAGCAGACCCTCGTAGTGACGCAGGCCTCGTGGATCGTCGTAGATCAGGACCGACAATGCCGGTGCGCTCTTGCGGATCTCGAGAAGCTTGTCGATCTGCTCCTGATTTTCGGCGATGGCGAAGCGGGCTCCGGCGTGTTCGACGACATAGGCGAGCTCCTCCGCGACGGAATCCTGGTAGACCGGCACGGGCACGCCCCCCAGGGACTGCGCCGCACAGATCGCCCAGTACAGCCGCGGGCGATTGTCGCCCACCACGATCAGCCTGTCGCCGCGGCTGAAGCCCAGGACGACCAGACCGGCCGCCAGCCGCTCGACCTCGCTGGCAACATGGGCCCAACTGTACGTCTGCCAGATGCCGAACTCCTTTTCGCGATAGGCTGGCCGATCGCCGCCGGCGCGCGCGCGCGCTGCCAGCATCTTGGGAAAAGTGTCCAGAGCCTCTGAGCCGTGGCTGGACCCTGCCGTGGTCATCCCTGCTTCTTCCCCTCCCCAATTCGGCCGGTCGACCGGCTCTTGGCGCATCCCTGTTTCGCAGGGCGCGGTCAAATCAGCTAGCCACAGGCAAATCACGCCGGTCAAGGGAATGGCGGGCGCCCAACGACGATTTCCGGCGTACAGGCCAAGCTTTCCCGGCCCGCCTCCGGGCTTGCCCGGCTAGCCGAGCCGAACCGGCAGGCTCTTGACGCCCCGCAGGATGAGCGAATCGTGCCATTGCGGTTCGCCGGCCGAGAGCCGGAGGCCCGGCAGTCGTTCGCTGAGCCGCCGCGCGGCGATCTGGGCCTCCAACCGGGCAAGCGGCGCGCCGAGGCAGAAGTGGATGCCGTGACCGAACGTCAGGTGGGGATTCTGGTCGCGGCCGATGTCGAAGCGTTCCGGCTCCTCGAACGCCTCGGGATCGCGATTGGCCGAGTTCACGAAGGCGAAGACGCGGTCGCCGGCGCGGATGGTCTTGCCCGCCATCTCGATGTCGCCGGACGCCACGCGCGCGAGCGCGCCTGACGGACCATCAAAGCGCAGATATTCCTCGACGGCCGTGGCAACGAGCGACGGCTGGGCAATCAAGCGTTCCCATTGCCCGCGATGGAGCATCGAATAGAGGAAGCCGTTGCCGATGAGGTTGGTCGTCGTCTCGTGGCCAGCGAAGAGCAGCAGGATACACGTGCCGATGATCTCATCGGTCGTAAGCGCATCGGCCTCGTCGCGCGCGGTCACGAGCTTGCTGATCATGTCGGCCGCCGGCTCGGCCGTGCGCCGCTCCACCAGGTCGCGGAAATAGTCGGCCATCGCCCTGGCGCCAGCCTCTGCCCGCAAATACTTGTTGCCGGCCACCTGGGCCGTGCCGATGAAAAGCGCGATGTCGTCCGACCAGACTTTCATGCGGACGAGATCGGCGCGCGGCACACCCAAGAGGTCCATGATCACGGAGGCGGGCAATGGGTAGGCGAAGTCGACGATGAAGTCGGCCGTCCCATCATGCCTGGCCTTGGTCCGCATGCCCTCGATCAGCTCGGCGACGATGCTCTCGACGTTGGGCCGAAGATCTTCGACCGAAGTCGGCGTGAACGCCTTGTTGAACAGCCGGCGCAGGCGCGTGTGGTCCGGCGGGTCGCGAAACACCATCCAGTGATTGAGGTAGCGCACCAGACTCTCGATCGCGCCCCTCTGGTACTCGGGATTGGCCTTGAAGAAAGGTGTCAGCCGATCGGCCGAGATCTGCCTGTTGTTGAGGGCTACGTGCTTGACGTCGGCATAACGCGTGACGATCCACGCCTTCATCGCCGGCGACCAGTGGATCGGGTCCTCGGTCCGCAGCCGGGCGAATTCGGGAAAGGGATTGGAATTGGTGGCGGGATTGCCGAGGTCGAAGACGTAGCCCATGCCCGAGGCTACCGAGAAGGCGCGATCGAAGCTACACGGATGCGCGACAAGTTCCGTTGGTCAAATGCTGCTCGCCTGAGGAAGAAGGAAGACTATGCCGTGACGCGGTCCCACCAGTCGCGGCTGCGGTACCAAGCGCCGACGAGGGGCAGCACCCACTCCGGATTGCCGTTGTAGAAGGGCACGGTCGGAAAGGGCTGGCCGTCGAAGGCATTCACAGGCGCGTTCGAGGCGCCAACGATCTTGCGGGCGGTCTGGTAGCCGAGATAGCTCATCATCGCGACGCCGGAGCCGTTGCACGCCATCAGGTAGTGCATCCCCTGCTCCTCGCCCATGTGCGGCAGGAAATCGAAGGCGAATGCCACGTTGCCGGTCCAGGCGTGGGTGATCCTCACACCCTTGAGCTGGGGCCAGCGCTCCAGCATGTAGCGGTGGAGCACCGGCGCACTGACCTCGGGTGGGACCTGCGTGAAGCGGGCGCGGCCACCGAAGATCACCCGCTTGTTGTCGGGCGACTGACGGTAGTAGCAGAGCACGCGCTTGGTATCCGAGACAACGCGGTTCTTCGGGATCAGGCTCCGCACCAGGTCCTCGGGTAACTCCTCGGTCGCGATGATGTGGCTCGCCACCGGCACGAGGCGGCGCTTGAGGGTCGGCGTGAGTTCGGTGGTATAGCCGTTCGTCGCGATCACCACCGCGCGGGCCTCGATCGGTCCCTTGCTGGTGAGCACGCGGAAACCCGCGGTCTTGCGCTCGATCTTCTCGGCGTCGCAGTTGGCGCACAGCTTGGCACCGGCTCGGTGCGCAGCCTCGAGCAGACCGCCATAGTAGAGGGCGGGGTGGAGCTGGCCGGTCCGCTCTACGACCATGCCGCCGTAATAGTAGTCGGAGGCGATTTCCTCGCGCTGGCGGTCGCGCGAGATCATGTAGGTGCCGAGCTTGGCCCCGGCGTTGTAGGTTGCGACCTTGGCCTCCTGCTCCCGGTAGTGGCGAGGCGTATAGGCGCCGGAGAAGCGGCCGTTCATGCGCCAGTGGCAGTCGATACCCTCGCGCTGGATCACGGTCTCGACCTGCGTGAGCGAATCGGCAGCGTCGGCGAGCATGCGCGCCATGATCCTCTTCCACGCTTCGGGATCGCCGCCGACGCCCTTGCCCGAAAAGCCCTTGCCCATGGTCGTACCGCCGCTGACGCCACCGCCGTTGCGCGTCGAGGCGCCGACCCCGAACTCGCCGCGCTCCAGCACGGCGACCTCGACCCCGGACCGCGCGAGCTCGAGTGCCGTCGAGAGCCCGCCATACCCCGCGCCGACCACGAGCACGTCGATTTTCAGCGGTGGATCCTGCGACAGCTCGCTGGAGGGATGCCACCACTCCCACCACCAAGGCATGGCCTTGAAATCCTTGTGGAACACCGAATCGGGCATAACTCCCTCCAACGAACTCGAGAACGCTCGTTACCTGACGCTATCTCTCAGGCCGCGACCGAAGCGCCCGATCAGGACCAGGACCACCGACACCAGCAAGATCTGCATGACGGAAACGGCCGCGATGGTCGGGTCGATCTCCATCATGATGTTGTCGAACATCTTCTTGGGCAGCGTCATGTTCGCGCCCGCCAGAAACAGCGCCACGACGAGCTCGTCGAAGGACGAGATGAAGGCCAGGAGCCCCGCCGAGACGAGGCTTGGCCGAAGCAGCGGCAGCGTTACCCGGCGCAGCGTCTGCCAGCGGCCGGCTCCCAGTCCCTCGGCCGCCTGCTCCAGGGAATGGTCGAAGTCGCGCAGACCGGCGGCGATCACCAGCACCACGAAAGGCATCGCCAGCACGGTGTGGACGACGACGAGTCCGTACCAGGTGCCGATCAGCTTCAGCTTTGCGAACAGGCCGTAAACCGCGACGGACAGGATTATGGTGGGCACGATGATCGGCGCGAGCGCGAGGCGGTCGACCAGCACGCGGCCGATGAAGCGGCCGCGCACCAGGCTGAAGGCAAGCGGCACGCCGAGCGCAAGAGCGAGGAAGGCGGTTGCGCCGCCGATATAGACCGAGCGCCCGGTCGAATCGATCCATTGCGGATCATCGAGATAGCGCTCGTACCACTGCCAGCTGAGGCCGGGCGGCGGGAATTGCATATAGGGCGCCGACGAGAGCGAGATCGGAAAGACCACGAGCAGTGGCAGCATGAGGAAGAAGTCGATCAGGGCGCATACCGCGACCAGGAGGCGTCGGCTCCAGGTGGGCCTCATTGCGCCCGTTCCGGCCGGCTAACGCGCTGCATGATCGTGTAGACGACAAGAGTGAAGGCCAGCAGCACGGCCGAGAGCGCCGCGGCAAACGGCCAGTTCAGCGCCTCGCGCACCTGCTGCTCGATCAACACGGCGATCATGATGACGCGGCCGCCGCCCAACAGCGCCGGCGTGATGAAGAAGCCGAGCGAGAGCACGAAGACGAGGACGCAGCCGGCGAAGATGCCATTCAGCGTGAGGGGCAACCAGACGCGCCAGAAGATGCCCGGCGCCGAGGCACCGAGGCCCGCGGCCGCGGCCGGGATCGCCGGATCGACCTTGCGCACGGCGCCATAGATCGGCAGCACCATATAGGGTAGCAGGACGTGGACCATGCCGATCAGGACACCGGCAAAATTGTGCAGGAGCGGGATTGGATCGGTGATGACGCCGGCATCCACAAGCATCCGGTTGATGACTCCGTTTCGCCCGAGCAGCACCATCCAGGCATAGGTGCGGACCAGCACTGACGTCCAGAGCGGCAGCACCACGAAGATGAAGCCGAGGGTCGCCCAACCGGACGTAGTCGTCGCCATCAGGAAGCCCAGGGGATAGCCGAGCAGGAGGCAGAACAGCGTGACCAGCAGCGCGATCTCGAAGGTATTCCAGAAGACGCGAAGATAGAGTCCCTCCCCCAGCGCCTTGGCGTACCAGTCGAGGGTGCCGCCCTCGAGGCTGACGCCCAGCAAGCGTAGCACCGGAAGCAGGAAGACGGCGACGAGCAGGACCAGCGCGGGCAGCGCGGGCAAGAGCGATCTGTTCATGGCGCGCACCCCCGCGCCACGCCGGCTGTCCCGGGCGAGGCGAAGGATCCCTTGCGGCGCTCGAAATGACGCCGGCGCGCGCCGAAGGGGTCACGGTTCCTAGAACACATGGACCGACTCGGGGTCGATGCCGACGGTGATCCTGGCACCGGCCGTGGGCAGCGGACCGCGCGCAGGCTGGCGGACCAAGAGCTCGATCCCACCCTCGCAGGCCAGCCGCAGCTTGAAGCCCGTACCGAGATAGACCGACTCGATCACCTCGCCGGCGAACCGGTTGGCACCGGAGGGGCCAAAGCGTTCCGGCCGCATCAGGACGCCGACTCCCGCGCCTACGGGCTTGTCGCTCCTGACGGCGAGCGTGCCGCCGCGAAGCAACGTGACCGTTCCCGGCGCCGAAAGCGTTCCATGGAAGATGTTGCTCTCGCCTACGAAGTCGGCGACGAAGTCGTTGGCCGGGCGCTCGTAGATCTCCGTCGTCGTAGCAATCTGTTGCACCGCACCGCGGTGCATTACGGCGATACGGTCGGAGAGGATGAGTGCTTCCTCCTGGTCGTGGGTGATGAAGATGGTCGTAACGCCGAGGCGGCGCTGAAGGCGGCGCACCTCGAGCTGCATGGTCTCGCGCAGCTTGCGATCCAGGGCCCCGAACGGCTCGTCCAGCAACAGCAAACGCGGGTTGAACACGATGGCTCGGGCAAGGGCCACGCGCTGCTGCTGGCCGCCCGAAAGCTGCCGGGGCAGGCGCGCCTCGTAGCCCTCGAGCTCGACCATCGCCAGCGCCTCGGTCACCCGCTTGTCGATCTCGGCCTTGGCAACATTGCGCATCTCGAGCGGGAACGCGACGTTGCCCTTGACCGTAAGATGCGGGAACAGCGCGTAGTTCTGAAATACCATGCCGATGTCGCGCCTTGCCGCCGGCAGTGACGTGATCTCGGCGCCACCAAGCCTCACGCTGCCACCGTCCGGCGCCTCGAAGCCCGCGACGACCTTGAGCAGGGTGGTCTTGCCCGATCCGCTCGGACCCAGGATGGTCAGAAGCTCGCCTTGGGCGACCTCAAGCGAAACGCGGTCCAACGCAACCACGTCGCCGAAGCGCTTGCCGATGCCCTCGACTCGCAGCTCGGCGGAAGCCGCACGCATACTCAAAGCGCGGATCAGCCGTTTTTCAGCATCCACGCGTTCCAGAGCTCCGCCGCTTTGGTGCCGTTCTCGGCGTACCATTCGTCGCTGATCCAGAACTGCTTGTCGAGATAGGCCGTGGGCAGGTACGGCTTCACCTTGGGATCGACGAAATCCAGCGATTCGAGGTTGAGACCGGGATAACCGAGCTCGGACGCATAGACGGCCTGCTGCTGCGGCACGGCGAGCTCGGCCAGCATCTTGTTGGCCCAATAGGGATTCTTGGCGCCGCGCGGAATAGCGAAGCTGCCCTGCTTCAACGCCCCCTGGTTCCACTCGACCTGTACGGGCGCCCCCTTCTTGATGATGTCGTAGAAACGGCCGTTCCAGCCGGTCGCGAGCACGACCTCCTTGTCGAGCAGGAGCTGTGCAGGCTGCTGGCCGGTCGACCACCAGGCGGTGACGTGCGGCTTGATCTGGTCGAGCTTCCTGAAGGCACGGTCGAAGTCGATGGGATAGAGCTTGTTCTTGGGCACGCCGTCGGCAAGCAGCGCAAACTCGAGATTGTCGGTCGGATGGTTGCGCATGGAGCGCGCGCCGGGGAAGGTCTTGACGTCCCACCATTCGGCCCAGGTCTTGGGGTGATTGCCGTTCTTGAAGACGTCGGTGCGGTAGCCGATGATCGTGGTGTAGACTGACGAGGCAAAGACGAAGGGGTTCTGCGCCGTCGCCGGATATTTGGAGCGGTCGACGAGGTTGGTGTCGATCTTCTCCAGGAGGTTGGCCTTGCCCGCGCGGATCGCGTCCTGGCCGCCAATTTCCGTCAGGTCCCACTCGACGTTGCCGGAGTCGACCATGGCGCGCAGCTTGCCGAAATCGACCGGCGAGGTCTCGACGACGCGGATGCCATACTTCTTCTCGAAGCCGTTAAAGAACGCCTTGCGCATCGCGGCGCCCATCGACCCGCCGGAATGATTGACGACGATCTGGGCTGGTTTCGGTGGCTCGGCCTGTGCGAACGCCCCGTTCGTGAGGCCGGCGACGGCAGCACCTCCCATCAGCGAGACGGCTTGGCGGCGGCGCACGCGCTTGATGTCCATGGCTGGTCCCCTCTGCGATTTCCCCCTGCCCGACTGTAGGAGTGCCCCTCTACGGGGGCAACAACCATGCGCCTGACCTCGCATGGGCGCGTCGCCGGGAGATATGGGAATCGTCAGCGGCGGCGCACCAATGGCTACGGCAAGGCATCGTCGCCGATCGGGTCGTTCCCTTTTGTTGGCGAAGACGCAAGAATGCGGCACGTGGACAGGAGCAAGCCATGGCAGGACTTCTCGAGGGACACGTTGCAGCCGTGACCGGCGGAGGATCGGGCATCGGTCAGGGCATATGCCAGGCCTACGCCCGGGAAGGCGCGCGCGTGATCGTCCTCGACATCAACCTCGATGGCGCAAAGGAGACGATCGGCCTGATCGAGGCCGCAGGCGGCGCGGCATCGGCCATTGCGCTCGACGTGACGGATCGTGAGGCCTGCAAAGCCGCGGCGGCCGAAATCGGCCGCGGCGGCAAGATCTCGATTCTCGTCAACAATGCCGGCATCAACCGCCGCAATCCGATCACCGGCGAGGCCGCCGCCGTGGCCCGGGACTGGGACGATATCCTCTCGATCAATCTCGACGGCATGTTCAACGTCACGCAGGCCTTCCTCGACCAGCTCCGGGCGACCAGGGGACGGATCGTCAATATCGGCTCGATCCAGTCGTTCGTGCATGTGAGCTGGCCGAACTCGGCCGCCTATACGACGTCGAAGCACGGCGTGCTCGGGTTCACGCGGGCGCTGGCGGCGGAACTCGGCAAGGACGGCGTGCGCGTCAACGCCATCGGCCCGGGGCTGATCGAGACCAGGATCAACGCCGAGGCGCGGGCCAGGAATCCGGAGATGGTCGCCATGGTCATGCGGCACACGCCGCTCGGCCGTCCCGGCAAGCCCGCGGACATCGCGGGCCCGGCCGTCTTCCTCGCGTCGGACATGTCGGCCTACGTCACGGGTTCCATCATCATGGCCGACGGCGGTTTCCGCACCATCTGATCGTCCCGCGAAGCGGCCATGTGATATCGGGTCGGGGTTCCTGCCCCGAGAAACCGGGACTGCCAATGGCGGCCCGCCGAAGATTTTGCAAAACCAGGTTCGCCCTTTGAGCTATGCTCATCCGATCGCGCTTCATGCACGGGGAGGCGCCGGTTCCATGTCCAACGAATTCGACGTGAATGACCCGATCCCGGAGGACGCCGAAGGCCGCGCGCGGCTGCTCCAGACTGTGCTGCTCCGGGCGTGCGAAGGCCACCGCGGCCCGGCCGATGCCCATGCGTACATTGAACTGCGACGGGTGATGCGCCGCGATCCGGAACTCGAGCGGCGGCTGCCCGAGTTCGTCCTGGCGCACCGCGATCTGCCGCACCTGTGGTCCTACATCAAGGACATCGATCCGAAATGGGAGCCTCGGCGGAAGCACGTGCGTGACGCCCTGGCGCCGCTGTTCGATCACTTGCAGGCGGTCGGCGCTCGCGGGGAGACGAAGGCATCCGACGCCCTGAAAAGTCTTGATGCCGAGAGCGTTTACGCCGTCTGGCAAGAGGCACTCGAGCGACGGCATTCGGACCCCGAGGGCGCGATCGCCTGCGCGCGCACACTCCTCGAAACGGTATGCAAGCATGTCCTCGACGAGCGTGACATTACTTACTCGGAGACGTTGGATCTGCCGGTGCTTGTGAAGATGACGGCCGAGCAACTGAACCTCGCTCCGACACACCACTCCGAGACTGCATTCAAGCGCATCCTCGTCGGCGCCGCGAGCGTCATCGAAGGGCTTGGCTCCCTGCGCAGCAGGATTGATGAAGCGCACGGCCACGGCAGGCGGCCAGCAAGGCCCGTGGCACGCCATGCACAGCTTGCCGTCGGCATGGCGGGAGCCGCCGCAACCTTCATCATCGAGACGTGGGAGGCCAGGGTTGAGGATGACTTCCTCGATCTGATCGACGAGAGCAAGGGCGGCTGACGACGGTGCCTGCTCGTGGCGAGGCCGGCGCTAACCGACGTCTCGTCAGCCGTATCTCGGCCAGCTCGGCCTCGATCGATAGAGCGTCCGGTTGCCATGCGAACCCGACAGCAAAAAGCCGTCCCCTTGCGGGAACGGCCTTTTGAACTGGTTGCGGGGGCAGGATTTGAACCTACGACCTTCAGGTTATGAGCCTGACGAGCTACCGGGCTGCTCCACCCCGCGGCAAATCCATGCGTAAAGTTTTGAAATCTAGGCGAAGGTTACTTCGCCCTCATCGGAAGAGGTTCCGCGCGTTTGGAAGACCTGGCAGCGACCTACTCTCCCGTGCCTTGAGACACAGTACCATCGGCGCTGAAAGTTTTCACGGCCGAGTTCGGAATGGGATCGGGTGTTCACCCTTCGCTACAGCCACCAGGTCGTCGAAGCGCACAGAGGTCAACGTCTCGGGTACAAGGCCGAACAGCGGATGTCGACCGCTGCACGGAACGAATGAAATCAAGCCGATCGAGCTATTAGTACCGCTAAGCTGAATGCATCACTGCACTTGCACATGCGGCCTATCAACGTGGTGGTCTACCACGGCTCTCAGCGAGACCTCGTTTCGAGGCGGGTTTCACGCTTAGATGCTTTCAGCGTTTATCCCTTCAGTACATAGCTACCCAGCGCTGCGACTGGCGTCACAACTGGTACACCAGAGGTACGTCCATCCCGGTCCTCTCGTACTAAGGACGGCTCCTCTCAAGTCTCGAACACCCACAGCAGATAGGGACCAAACTGTCTCACGACGTTTTGAACCCAACTCACGTACCACTTTAATCGGCGAACAGCCGAACCCTTGGGACCTGCTCCAGCCCCAGGATGTGATGAGTCGACATCGAGGTGCCAAACACCACCGTCGCTGTGGACGCTTGGGTGGTATCAGCCTGTTATCCCCGGCGTACCTTTTATCCGTTGAGCGATGGCCCACTCACGCGGAACCACCGGATCACTATGGCCGACTTTCGTCCCTGCTCGACTTGTCAGTCTCGCAGTCAGGCGGGCTTGTGCCATTGCACTCAGCAGCCGATTTCCGACCGGCCTGAGCCCACCATCGCGCGCCTCCGTTACTCTTTGGGAGGCGACCGCCCCAGTCAAACTACCCACCATGCAGGGTCCCGGATCTGGATGACAGACCGCGGTTAGACATCAAAGAACAAAAGGGCGGTATTTCAAGGTTGCCTCCACGCGAGCTAGCGCCCGCGCTTCAAAGGCTCCCGCCTATCCTACACATCCATTCTCTAATGCCACTGCAAAGTTGTAGTAAAGGTGCACGGGGTCTTTCCGTCTAACTGCGGGTACCCCGCATCTTCACGGGGAATTCAATTTCGCCGAGCCGGTGTTGGAGACAGCGGGGAAGTCGTTACGCCATTCGTGCAGGTCGGAACTTACCCGACAAGGAATTTCGCTACCTTAGGACCGTTATAGTTACGGCCGCCGTTTACCGGGGCTTCGATTCAAGGCGTGAACCTCTCCTCTTAACCTTCCGGCACCGGGCAGGCGTCAGACCCTATACTTCGCCTCACGGCTTAGCAGAGCCCTGTGTTTTTGTTAAACAGTCGCCACCCCCT
>NZ_DATBFE010000098.1:0-4230 GCF_036558665.1 Reyranella sp.
GACGACGGTCTCAGGCTGCAGCTTGCCGGGATCGATCTGCTTGTTCACGCCGGGCGGGAACACGAACAGGATGTCGTGCGCGATGGCATACACGTAGCCTTTGGGACCGATCGCAGGCGACGAGGACCCGCCGCCGACCCAGCTGATGCGCGCCACCTCTGCCAGGGTGTTCACGTCGTAGCTCAGGAAGGCATCATAGGTCGACACGAACACGTGCTTCCGCGACACCGCCGCCGACGCGATGGATCCGCTCGTTATTTGGGTCTTGCTGACGACCTGGGTTCCCTGCAGGACGGCGAGAGAACCGTCGCCGTTGACCAGGACGGCACGGCCATCGCCGGTGACGCTGGGTGCGGTGAAGACGCGGCCGATGCCTTCGACGCGCGGCAAGGCGTTCATGTTCGGGCCGGCGAACAGCATTGCTCCCGTGCCGCCACCGTATTCCTGGCCGTTCTTGCGCACGATCTTCTCCACGCCGATGATCGTATGGCCGTCTGGCAGGACCGTCGGCGTCGAGCGCAGGAAGTAGTCGTTGTTGTGGACGCGCCAGCGTTCGATGAAGTTCGCGCCGTCGTATGTATACCCGACGAGGTCCTTGAGCCCGTCCGACACGACGATGTGCGGCGTGCCTCCGCCCTGGAACGTGAAGATGCCGAGGCCCGGCGGGATCGCGGTCAGGCTGAGGACGCCGTGCTCGAATCCGAAGCAGAACGGCCCCAGCGGGCACTCGGCGCTGCCGCTCACGGTCTGCACCACGGTCGTGACCTTCTGGTCCCCAACCACCTGGCCGCCGAGACCGAAAGCGATCAGCCGGATCTCGTAGCCGCCGGTGACCGGGTTGCGGTAGGTCGCGGTCGCCATCACCGCATCCTGGCCGCCAAATCGCCACAGGTTCGGCGGGCCGTACGCGGCGCCGGGTCCGTTGTGATCCGGAAACGGGAACGGGCCGACCCAGCCGCCGCCGGGCGTGAAGATGTTGAGCATGGACTTTACGACATGCGCCGGCGGGTTCACCCGGTGGTCCGTGTAGTTGGTCGTGCCGATCACATAGACGTAGCCGTTCGGCGCGACCAACGGCGATGCGGTGATCGCGTGGGCCGGCGAAATGTCGCGGCTCCAGGCGGGGCTGCCGTCCGCGTGAAGGGCGATCAGCTTGCCCTGCTGGTTGCCGAGATAGACGGTGCCGTCGGGCGCGACGACCGGACCCGCGCCGGGCGCGAAGCTGCCGAGGTTCGGAACTGTGATCGGCGCCTTCTTGGCGGGCGCAGTATCAACGTCGGCGTACCCGGTGTTCGAACCGACGCTGTGCGCGCGTTCCCAGGCGAAGGCTGAATGGGCGAGGGCACATCCAAGTACCGCCCCCGCGAGCAAGCCGATGCTTCGATGGCGATCTCGAATGCCCGGCCCGACCGTCGCGGCGGCCGAGTCAGTGCGCGTGCGCAGATTTGCGCGCATTGGCCCCTCCGTGTCTGACAGCAGTACTGCTGAGGGCTACACTATCTGTGTGGCCCTCCCAACACAACCCACAGACCTGTCCCCGTCCAGACGGGCGCGGCTCAGTTCGCGCACACGATCTTGGCGAACACCTTGCACTTGTTCCTGGTGCAGAGCTGGCCGTCGAGCGTCTCGGCCTTCACCTTCTTGGTGTCGGTGTCGAGGTCGTCGACATTGCTGAAGCCCTGCTTCTGGCAGAACGCCTTGGCGATCTCTTTCGCATCGCTTTTCCCGCAGTCGTCGCCATCCAGGTTCGCGCAGGCGAATAGCCGGTTGCCGCTTGCTGTCATCGGCGGCTTGTAGGCCTGGCGGGACGATTGCGTGGGTTGAGGTTGCTGGGGCTGGGACGGCTGCGTCGAGACTGGCATGGTCGGCGCCGTCGGGCCGCTGTTTGTCGTGGCCAGCTGGCCGGGCCCCGGGAACACGTAGAGCTGGTTGGCCGAGATGGCGTAGACGTTGCCCTGCGGCCCGATCGCCGGGGCGGATAGACCGCCATCCGGCCAGTCGAAGCGGCCGGCTTCCTGCATCGTGTTGGTGTCGAACGTAATGAAGTCATGCCACGTCGAGACGAAGACGTGCGTGTGCGAGGCCGCCGCCGGTGCGACCGAGAACTCGATCGGAATCCTGGTCTCGATCTTGCCGCCGTTGAGCACGGTAATGGTGCCGTTGGTCGCCACGATCACGATCCTGCCGTCGCGCAGGATGGTCGGCGCCGTGATGGTGTAGACTCCCTTGACCGTCGAGACCGCATTCATGTTGGGGCCGGCGAACCGGATGCCGTCCTTGCTGGTGAAGATCGTGTGCCCATCGTAGGTGACGGTCGGCGTGGCCAAAATCGCGCCATCGTCGTTGCCGTCATCGATGCGGAAGAGCTCGTTGAAGTTCATTCCGCCGAATGTGTAGTCGACGAGGTTGTGGAATCCGTCGGCCACCAGGACGTGCGGCGTCCCGCCTCCGGGATAGGTATAGACCGCGACCGTCGGCACCGGCCGGAAAACCGGGTCGTGCACCGGTTCCGATGGCGCTCCTGGCTGTGATTGGAAGCCGGAGTTGACTAGCCCGATGCAATGGAGGAAAGGCGGGATCAGGCAGGAATAGACCGCCCAATCGGGCAGGCCGCTGCCGCCGGTCACTGTCGGCACGCTGTTGCCGACCGTCGCGTCGGCCAGGAGCTGCCCGCTGGTCGAGAAAGCGAGCAGATGCGTTTCCCAGCCACTGTGCAGCGGAAAGTCATAGATGACCGGCACCATGATCACTTCGGCGTTTCCCGACTTCCACATGTTGGGCGCGGCCGGCGCGATCTCGGAGGTTCCGGCGGCGCCGTACTTTTCGGGGAAAGGAGTCTGGCTGATCCAGCCGCCGCCCACCGTGAACTTGTGCAGCACCGCATCGAACCGATGCTCCGGCGGGTTGAACCGATGATCGGTGAATGGCTTGATGCCGATCACGTAGAGCGAACCGTCGGCGCCGAGCAGCGGCGAGGCGGAAATCGATTGGCCAGGGATGTCGCGGCTCCACCACGGCGTCCCATCGGCATGGAATGCCATCAGCTTGCCCTGCTCGTTGCCGATGTAGACTGTTCCGTCCGGGCCGATCACCGGGCTGGCATTGGGCGCGAAGGTGCCGATGTTCTGGATCACCTTGAGCGGCGCCTTGGCCGGAAGGGTGGCAGCGTCGAAGAATCCCGCGTTGGTGCTGCTGCCGTGCTGCTTGTCCCAGGAATAGGCGACGGCAACCGGCGCATGGAGCGCGAGCGCTCCGGCAATGCACAGATAGATGGATCGCGCGCTGACAATGGATCGCAGCATATCGGGCCTCTCCAGGTTCGGCTCCGAGGCACGCACGCAACATGCTCGGCAGCTACACGAGTTCGGTCAGCCCGATAACGAGGGGCGCAGTGTGGCGACGCTCCCGCCCGAGATCAATCCGGAAATCGACGCTTGCGATCAGAATGCTGTGAGCACGGTCTCGCCTTAGACGAGCACCCCTCGCGCGTGACCTTCGATCTCGCGTCCGAGGGCGACGCCGTAGATCTCACCCTCACTCACGACGAGTTCGAGCCGGGCAGCAAGCTGTTGGAAGATTGCCGCTCCGGCTGGCCCGCGGCCCTCAGCAGCCTCAAGAGCCTGCTGGAGACGGGCGAGCCGCTCGCGATCTCCGCCACCGCCGGGGTTGCCGACGCGGCCGCGTGACCGTCAGTTCTGGCAGACGATCTCGTCGAATACCTTGCACTTGCTCTTGCTGCAGAACTGGCCGTCGAGAGTCTCTGCCTTCACCTTCTTCTTGTCGGTATCGGTATCGCCGACCTGGGTGAAGCCCTGCTTCTGGCAGAACGCCAAGGCGATGTCCTTGGTGTCGTCCTTGCCGCAATCGTCGCCGTCGAGCTTCTTGCACGCGAACAGCCGGTAGCCATCAGGGGTGAGCGGCGGCTTGTAGGATTGGGATGCCGGCGTCCCGGGATTCGTCGCGACCGGCTGTGCCTGCGGCAGGGGCTGCCCTACGATCGCGCCGCCGGCAACCTGCTTCGGCGGCGGGAACACGAACAGGATGTTCGACGCGAGCGCATAGACGTGGCCTTTGGGTCCGATCGCCGGCGGCGATGCGCCGCCGCCGACCCAATCGATCTTCGCGACCTGCTGCAGGCTGTTGGTGTCGAACGTCAGGAACGCGTCCTGCGCTGAAACGAACAGGTGGGTGCGCGAGGCCGCGGCCGAGGCGATCGAGCCGCCGGCGGTT
>NZ_DATBFE010000099.1:0-53470 GCF_036558665.1 Reyranella sp.
TGGGGCGGATTTCCCATGGATTTGCCACGGCGCGCGGCATCGCCCTGACCGATGACGACCGCCTGCGGGCGGAAATCATCGGCCAGTTGATGTGCAACCACGGCGCGGATATTTCCGCCGTATGCGATCGCGCTCGGACCGACGGCAAGGCTTTTGTCGCCTCGATCGACGGGCTGCCGGCGCTGGAAAGGGACGGGCTGGTGATCTGGGACGGCGGTCGGTTGACCGTCACCGAGCTCGGCCTGCCGCTGGTCCGTTTCGTCTGCGCGGCCTTTGACCGTCACTATGCGGGCGGCGAAGGTCGCCATTCCCGAGGCGTCTGAACAAGAGAAATATCATGGCGAAAGGCAGTCACGCCCTGGTCGCACGGCATGTAGAGGCGGCGCTCGATGAGGCGGCCGCTCATTCGATCGCCAGCGACGTCGTGGCGCGCTGCTTGCTCTCCGAGGCCATCAGGTTGTTCAAGCGCGAACGGTCCAACGAGGATATTGCCAACGAGTTGATGGCCGCCGCCGACAATCTCGACGATGAAGCGCCTCTGACCTTCATTCGCCCCTAGGATCTACGCGATCGCCTGCCCGCCCACCGTTCGTCTCCACGCTCCCTGTCTCCGTGATATGGTGAGCGGGAAAGGCATAGATGGATGAATTCGACGGCTTCGTCCACTCTCGTCCCGCCGGTGCTGTCGGCGCTCGTTGCCGCCTCGAGCCATGCCGAGTCGTTGCTCTCGCCGGCGCTGGACATTCTCGCCGTGAGCGACTCTTACCTCAAGGTTCTCAACCGCGCGCGTGGGGAGCTGGTGGGCAAAAACATGCGCCAGGTGCTTGCCGACAGCCCGGGACTGGAGCGTCTTGCCGCGTCCATCAACACGGCCGCACTGATGCGTCAGCCCCATCGGACGGGCATGGAGAAAGTCCTCGTCTCGGCCGCCGACGGGCGGCGGGAGGAATGTCAGTTTGAGATGATCAATTCACCCGTTGTGATCGGCGGCGAGGTGCGATGGATCCTCCACAGCATCGTGGAGCCGTCCCATTCGGAGCGCACCGTGCGCCCGCTTTCCGACATGCCATCCTTGCTCGAAGAGGCCGAGGCTCTCCTGCAGTCGATCTTGCAAACGGTGCCCGACGCGATGATCGTGATCGACGAGCGGGGCCTCGTCGAGTCGATCAGCACCACGGCCGAACGTTTGTTCGGCTATACGATCGATGACGTCGTCGGCAAGAACGTCTCGATGTTCATGCCTTCGCCCCAACGGGAGCAACATGACGGCTATCTCGAGCGCTACCTCAAGACGGGCGAGCGGCACATCATCGGCATCGGACGCATTGTCGTCGGCCAGCGCCGGGACGGCACGACCTTCCCCATGCATCTCACCGTCGGCGAACTGCGCACCGCCAAGAAGCACTTCTTTACCGGCTTCATCCGCGATCTCACCGATCAGCAAGTCACGGAGAACCGTCTCAAGGGCCTGCAGTCCGAGGTGGCTCACATGTCTCGGTTCACCGCGCTCGGCGAGATGGCGTCGACCCTGGCGCACGAGATCAACCAGCCCCTGACGGCGATCAACAATTATCTGCGCGGAAGTCAGAGATTGCTGGAAAGAAGCGACGGCGAGTCGAAGCAGATGCTGCGCGATGCGCTGGGAAGGGCGGCGGACCAGGCTCTTCGCGCGGGCCAGATCATCCGCCGTCTGCGCGAGTTCGTGGCCCGGGGCGACACCGAGCGGCGAATCGAAAGCCTGCCCAAGTTGATCGAGGATGCGAGCACCCTCGCTCTGATCGGGGCGAAGGAGAACGGCATTGCGGTCTCTTTCCACCTCGACCCGAAGGCGGATCTGGTGGTGGCTGACCGGATCCAGATCCAGCAAGTGCTCGTCAATTTGATCCGCAACGCGATCGATGTTCTGGTCGAGTGGGAGGGCCGGCGGGAACTCAGGATCGAGACCACGGCCAGGGTCGATTCGACCGTCCAGATCAGTGTGGCTGATACCGGCATCGGTCTTGCGCCGGACGTTGCCGAGCGTCTCTTTCAGCCGTTCGTGACGACCAAGCAGAAGGGAATGGGGCTGGGCCTGTCGATTTGCCGGACCATCGTCGAGGCGCATGGTGGCAAGATCTGGGTCGAGCAAGGGCCAGGAGGCGGAACCGTCTTCCTGTTCACCCTGCGCGACGGTCACGAGGAGGAGCAGAACGTTGTCGAATAACGAGGTCGTTCACGTCGTCGACGATGACCCGGATGTCCGCCAGTCACTGGCCTTCCTGCTCAGTACGGCGGGACTCCCCGTGCGCGTCCACGACTCGGCTGTCGCATTCCTGAAAGCCGCAGCCGACGCGGAAGACGGATGCATCGTCACCGACGTGCGCATGCCCGGGATCGATGGCCTCGAACTCCAGCGGCGGCTGCGCGCTGCGGGAAACACGATCCCCGTCATCGTGATGACCGGCCACGGCGACGTTGCACTGGCTGTCGAGGCAATGAAGGCAGGCGCCGTCGATTTCATCGAAAAGCCCTTTGACGATGAAGTGTTGCTCGCCGCGATCAGGCTGGCGCTTGCGCGCCGCCGTGACGAGCGGGAAAGCGGCTCGAAGTCGGCGGAAGTCCGGAACCGCCTCAAGCTCCTTTCCGAAAGGGAAAGACAGGTCCTGGATGGCCTGGTCGCCGGCAAGTCCAACAAGGTCATGGCCTTCGATCTCGGCATCAGCGCCCGGACAGTCGAGATCTATCGTGCCAATGTCATGACAAAGATGCAGGCGGCCAGCCTCTCCGCCCTGGTCCGCATGGTACTCATCGACGCACGATAGATGGCTGCGGGCCGACCGCTTGCGCTGGATCAAACATAGATACTCCGTCGGAAGGTGCGGAAAGACCGCCAGGCCTTTCACTGCGGCACGGCCATCAGCGACCGTCATGTCCGGCGCAGGCTCAGGATATATGCGATGAGATCGTCCTGCTCGCGGGTGGTCAGGGAAAAATTCGGCATCCGCCCATGAGAGGCCGTCATGGCACGACGCAGCGAAGCCTTCGTGGTGGCTGGATCGTCGGCGATGGCGGGAAGGGTAGGCAGCCCGTCCGCCCGGCCGGTGGTGGCCCCGCGGGTCACGATATGGCAGTTCGCGCACCACCGTGCCGCCAACAGCTTGCCATGGTCCACGTCCTGCGCCAACGCGACGCCTGGCATCAGGGCAGCGACGAAGGCAAGCCGTCTCAACATGCGCGCCATCGGGATCGGGCGCTGCCGACAGGGAGTTGGCGGTCCGCGTGAAGGAACCTGGGCCGCAACTCGCAGCCGGATTGGCCGGCACGGCGCCAAAGGGTCATGCGCGGCGCCCGGCCGATGCTGCACTTTCCGCAACGGCCGATGTCGTCCCTTTCCCACATCCTCGTCAGCAAGGTGATGGTGCGGCATCGGCTTAACGCAGGTGTTCTTTGGTGGCGGGCTGCTCGGCTCGCGTCACGTCGGGGTACGACCGCCAATAGCGGATCGTGGCGATCGCAAGACCGATACCGAGCGCCATGAACGCGCCGCACACCAGAATGAGGTAGTAGAATTCGTTGGTTGTCACCGGGACCTCCTTCAAGTCCTGGAAGGATGTTTCCCGTCAGCCGGCGGGTCTTTGATCTGCCTCAAGGCGGTGAGGTGCACGGGCCTCGAGTCTTGCGCCAGATCAAGTCGCATCTTCTCGCACGCGGCTATTGGAAGCCTTGAGGTTCGACCTCGAGATTGAAGGGCTGGAAGTGCACCTTTACGACAGACTGCAGGCGCCGCCCGGGAAGAGAAGGCTGCCGTGGTCGATCATGGGATTCGTGTTGCAAGCCACCGGCAGGCATCAGGCGGCCCTGGCGCTGTTGTCGATTGGCGTCTTTCTTCTCAGTGCAGTGCCGTTGGAGCTGCAGCGACGCATCGTCAACGATCTCACCGAAAGAGGCCGTTTCGACAACGTCTTATGGCTGGCGGTCGGCTACGCCGGCGTAGCTGTCACAGACCAGGTCCTCAAGATGCTGCTTAATATCTACCGAGGATGGGTAGCCGAGAGTACGGTACGGTCCTTGCGGCGCACGATCGCCGAAACCGACATCGACGACGCGGTGGCTCCGCCGTCGCCGATCGACGCCGGTGTCGAGATCGCGATGATCCTCGAAGAGGCCGAACCGATCGGCGGCTTCACTGCGCTCAGTGTCTCGCAGCCGCTGCTCCAGGGCGGCGTCCTCCTCAGCGTCGTGGGCTACATGCTGGCCCTGCAGCCGTCGCTCGCCCTGGTAGGGCTTGCCTTCTTCGTTCCCCAGGTGGTGTTTGTGCCGTTGTTCCAGAGGAACATCAATCGGCGCGCGCGAAGGCGCATTTTGACCAAACGCGAGATCAGCGGGACGATTGCGGAGGGTAATGCCGAGACCGGCGCGGAAGTCGAAGCCTTCGGGATCCAGAGCATCTTCGCCCTCAACATGGGCATCTACCGGCTGAAGTACGTCATGAACCTGTTGATGAACCTGATGCATCACATGTCGGTGGCGGTCGCGCTTTGCATCGGCGGCTGGCTCGTGCTGCAGGGCCGAATCGAGGTCGGCACGGTAGTGGCGGTCGTGGGCGGTCTCGGCAAGCTCAACGATCCGTGGGGCGACCTCGTCGACTGGGCGCGCGAACTTTCGGTCGTGCGCGTCAAGTACCGGCTGTTTGCCGAGGCAGCGAATTGGTTGAGCGGCGCTCGGCCGGCAAACCTCATGCCTGACGTAACGTCGACCAGACGGGCGCTCGCAGCAAACGAAGCGCCTACGTAGAATCCCTTAGGTCAATACCTGAATGGCGGGGGCAGGTAAGCGGCGATAGTGAAAAGTCATCGACATGCTTCCATCTCAGGGAGAGAGACCGATGACTGCCAGCGCAATCCCCGCCGTTCGCTTTTCCGCCCATCGCCCGCCGGTGGGTCTGCTGGCCCAGCGCGCCCTGGCTGACCGGCCGTTGGACGAGGTGTCGCGAAGCGGGGCAAGACGAAACTTCACCAAAGGTGAGGAGTTGTTCGCGGAGGGTGAGGCCGCGGACTTCTTTTACAAGGTGGTGTCGGGCACGGTGCGGGTGTGCAAGCTGCTGAGCGACGGCCGCCGGCAGATCGAGGCCTTCCAGTTGGCGGGTGATATCTTCGGGCTGGAGAGCGGGTCCGAGCATCGCTTCACCGCCGAGGCAGTGGAGGACACGGTGGTACTGGCGTTCCGGCGCAGCCGGCTTGCAAGCCTGATGCACGATAATCCGGCGTTCGGCGATCATGTTATGAGCTCGATGATCGAGAGTCTTGAGCGGGCGCAGGAGCACATGGTGCTGCTCGGCCGCAAGACCGCACTGGAGAAGATGGCGACATTTCTGCTCGACATGTCGGGCCGGCTCGCCCAGGGCGGCTCGGTGGAACTTCCGATGCAGCGTACCGACATCGCCGACCATCTGGGGCTGACCATCGAGACGGTGTCCCGCACCCTGAGCCAGATGGTACGCGACGGTCTCATCAAGCTCGCGGCCACGGGGCGCACCATCGTCATCAGCGACAAGGCCGCGCTGCAGGCTCTCAACGGGTGAGCGGCGCAGACTGCTGGAGGAGGGGGCCATGCGCGCGAAGGATGTGATGTCCGGCGGCGTCATGTCGGTGCTGGCAGACGCGACGGTCTTCGATGCCGCGGAAATCCTTACGGGTCAGCATATAAGCGCTGTCCCCGTGGTCGACGACAGCGGCCGCGTCATCGGCATCGTGAGCGAGGCAGACCTCATTCGGCGTGCCGAGATCGGGACCACGCCGCACAAGTCGTGGCTGCAGCGCCTGCTTGCCGACGACGCCACGAGAGCCGCCCGCTATGTGCGCTCGCACTCGCGTCATGTAAGCGACGTGATGACCAAGGCTGTTGTAACCGTCGAAGAGGAGGCCAACTTGGCGGAGGTTGCCGAGCTCATGTCGAAGCACGGCATAAAGCGGGTACCGGTGGTACGGGATGGCTTCATGGTCGGTATTGTGAGCCGTGCCAATCTGCTGCAGGCGCTGATGTCCCGCGAGCCCGAAAGCGACGAGCTTCGATCGACCGACGCGCGGCTGCGCAGCGACGTCCTGCATGCCGTCGAAAAGAAGCCTTGGGCCTCGACTTGGCCGACCAACGTCGTGGTGAGCGCGGGTGTCGTTCATCTGTGGGGCTTCGTGTCAAGCGACGCTGTTCGCCAGGCCTATCGTGTAGCTGCCGAGAACGTGCCTGGTGTAAAATTAGTCAGGAATCACATGCGGATCGTGCCAGCATCGGTAAGCATGGGAGTGTGATATGCGGCCGAAGGGCCGGTCTCGACGGCAACGGGTCGGGGTTCGCGCATGAAGGCGATGGTTCTCACGGCGATCGGCAAGCCGCTCGAGCTCCGGCAGCGCGCAGATCCGGTGCCCGCAGCGGGCGAGATCAGAGTACGTGTAGAGGCCTGCGCCGTTTGCCGCACCGATCTCCACGTCGTCGACGGCGAACTGGCCGACCCCAGGGTGCCGATCGTGCCGGGCCACGAGATTGTCGGCATCGTCGAAAGCGTGGGTGAGGGCGAGGCGCGCCATCGGCCCGGCACGCGGGTCGGCATCCCCTGGCTCGGTCACACCTGCGGCTGCTGCGGCTATTGTCGTGCGGGGCAGGAGAACCTTTGCGACCGGCCGGTCTTCACCGGCTACACGCGGGACGGCGGTTTTGCCAGCCATGTCGTGGCCGATGCCGCCTACGCCTTCGCGCTCGACGGTTTCAGCGATCCCGTGGCGGCCGCGCCCTTGATGTGCGCCGGTCTGATCGGCTGGCGGTCGCTGCGCATCGCCGGCGAGGGCCGCCGGATCGGTCTCTACGGCTTCGGCGCCGCCGCCCATATCGTGGCTCAGGTCTGTCGCTGGCAAGGCCGCGAGGTCTATGCCTTCACGAGGCCAGGCGACAAGGCCGCCCAGGACCATGCGCGCGGCCTCGGTGCCCTTTGGGCTGGCGGTTCCGACCAGAAGCCGCCCGACCTGCTCGATTGCGCGATCATCTTCGCGCCGGTCGGGGCGCTCGCGCCGGCGGCGCTCGCGGCCGTCCGCAAGGGCGGCCGGGTGGTCTGCGGCGGCATTCACATGAGTGACATCCCGTCCATGCCCTACCGGCTCCTGTGGGAGGAGAGGCAGCTTGTCTCGGTCGCCAATCTCACGCGCCATGATGCCGTCGAATTCCTCGAGCTGGCGCCTCGGGCGGGCGTGGAAACGACCACGACGGTCTATCCGCTGGAGCGTGCCAACGAAGCGCTCGACGACTTGCGGGCCGGTCGCCTGCAGGGCGCGGCTGTCCTGGTTCCTTAGCGGCTCAAATCCACGTTCAGAACGGCAGCTGGCCCATAGAGGAGCGCCTCGATTTGGTCGGACGTTGACGTGCATCAAGGCTCTGAGCGCACGATCGGAGCTTTGTGCCCGCATAGTCATGTGACGACCGGTCCGTGAGCCATCCGGCCGGTGGGAGAAGCAAATGTCGTTTCGAGACGTTCTCGTCGTGCTCAGGGCCTATCCGGCAAGGACGCCGGCCTCGGCAGTGGAACATGCGGCCCTCACGGCGCTCGCGTTCAAATCGCGCGTCTCGGTCATAGCTTGTGGAATCAAACCCCACGTCCCGGGCAACATCTTGGGCAATGCCGTCTTCGATGCTTCGGCGCTTGTCGCCGAAGAGGGCAGGAAGAGCGCGGACGACGCGCAAAGGCTGCTCGCGGAGTTCGAGGAAGCGATGAGCAGGCACGGTGTCACCTGCAAGCGGATACTCGAAACGTGCCGACCATCCGATGTACCTCGCTGCCTGGTCGACCATGCCAGGCTTCGCGATCTGGCGATCCTGCCAATGCCGGAAGGCGCCTACGTGTCGCAGCTGGACGCGCAGTGGTACGCGGAAACCATGATATTTGATTCGGGCCATCCTGTCCTTGTCCTGCCGCAGGATCGCAAAGGTGCCGGTCCGGTTGCTTTCGACACTGTGATGGTCGCTTGGGACAAGGGCCGTGCAGCATCGAGAGCCATCGCGGACGCCATGCCGATCCTGCAGGCGGCAAAGCGTGTTCATGTCCTGACAGTGCTCGGCGAGAAGCCCATCGGGTCAATGAGATCCGGCTCGGAGCTTGCCGAACATCTGGCGCTGCACGGCGTCAACGTGACGGTGAAGGAGCCGGATGCCGCGCATCGATCGATCGGCAAGGTGCTCGCCGACGAGGTCACGGCAAGCCAGGCCGACCTGCTTGTCATGGGCGCTTACGGCCGCTCGAGATTGAGGGAGTTCATCCTGGGCGGAGCGACGAAGAGCATGCTGACGCAACCTCCCACCACACTCTTCCTGTCCCACTAGGGCGATTGTCCTGCGCACAATCCGGTCGCTCGGCGCCCGTTGAAGACCGCAATCGTGGTCACAGGCAAAATCCGGGACGTTGACAGGCTCGCGCTGGAGCTCGAGGTCCGATCGACGATATCGCGAGGACGGACCGAAGGGCTAGATCTGGGCCAGGTTGGCATAGGTCTCCGGTCGGCGGTCGCGATAGAATTGCCAGAGGTTGCGCACTTCGCGCACCATGTCCCAGTCCATGTCGGCAACCAGCAGCTCGTCCTTGTCTTCGCTCGCCTTGGCGATGATCTTGCCCCGCGGATTGACGAAATAGGCGGAGCCATAGAAGCGTCCGATGCTCCATGGCTGTTCCGTCCCGACGCGGTTGACGGCGCCGATGTAGCAGCCGTTGGCGACGGCCGCCGCCGGTTGCTCGAGCTCCCAGAGATACTGGCTGAGGCCTGCCACGGTGGCGGAGGGATTGACGATATATTCGGCGCCGTTCAAGGCCAATGCCCGCCATCCTTCGGGGAAATGGCGGTCGTAGCAGATATAGACACCGAGCTTGCAGTAGGCCGTCTGGAACACCGGATAGCCCAGGTTGCCCGGTTTGAAAAAGAACTTCTCGTAGAAGCCCGCGACCTGCGGGATGTGGTTCTTGCGGTACTTGCCGAGATACTTGCCGTCGGCGTCGATCACCGCGGCGGTGTTGTAATAGACGCCGGTCATGTCTTCCTCGTAGACCGGCACCACGATCACCATGGAGTGCTTCCTGGCCAGCTCCTGCATCAGCCTGGTGGTCGGGCCCTCCGGAATGCGCTCGACGGCGCCATACCACTTGGCATCCTGGCTCGGACAGAAATAGGGCTGGGTGAAAACCTCCTGCAAGCACAGGACCTGGACGCCCCTGCGACCGGCATCCTCGATCAGCGGCACGTGTGCTGCGACCATGCGCTCGCGGATCTCTTCCGGCGCCATCGTCGTGTCGCCCTTGAGTGCCATCTGGATCAGGCCGCCCTTTACAATCCCCATGGATCAACTCCGCATGTCAGCCCGCGCAGGGTAGCGCAGCAGGCCGTCGCGCGGCAGAGCAAACTGTGACGGCCGCGAGCGCTTCCGGCCGCGGGGCACGACCAGTGACCCGACTACGTCATGCTGGAACCCCGACCGAGCGCGCGATGCTTCCAGGCAAGCGCCGCTTCGTCGTCGCGCACGAGCTTGCCGCTGCGCACCAGAAGCTGACCGTCGACCATGACGTCGCGCACCGCTCTGGGACTGATTGAGTAGATCAGGTTGGAGGCGAGATCGTGCGCAGGTGTGGTCTCCAATCGCGTCAGGTCAAAGATGGCAAGGTCGGCGCGCTTGCCGGCCTCGAGGCTGCCGGCAAGCGCATCGATCCCAAGAACCCGGGCGCCGTCGATCGTCAGCATGCGCACCATCCGGCGGACACCGAGCACCGTCGGATCATCGGCCTGCATCTTGCCGACAAGCGCCGCCAGGCGCGCCTCGGCCAACAGGTCCATGCTGTTGTTGGTGACGGTCCAGTCGGTGCCGAGGCCAATCGGCACGCGATCGACCAGACGAGCCAGGGGCAGTGTCCGCCCCTCGATCTTGAGGTTGCTGGCAGGGCAGTGTGCGATGGGAATGCCATAGTCGGGCCACGCGTCGAGTTCCGCTGCCGAGAGATAGAGTGCGTGCGCAGCTACCGTATTCGAGGCCGCGAGACCGGTGGCGGCGAGACACGCAAGGGCGCCGGCGTGCCCGCGTGCGTGGATCGCGGCGACCTCGGACTCGCTTTGCGCCACGTGGATGAAGACCCGCGCGCCCGTCCGCTCGGCGCGCCGGGCACACTCCTTCAGGAGCGCATCGGAGCAGGTATCAAGGGCATGCGGCGCGATGCCGGCGGAAATGCGCGCGGCAGGATCGGTGCCAAAGCGCTCGAGCAGCCCTTCGACCGTGGACCAATCCGCCGGTGCACGATGGTCGGTGATGGTATGGCCAACGATGGCACGGATGCCGGTTTCGGCGATGACCGGCGCGATATGCTGCATCTCGCCCAGCCGGTCGGCGATGCAGGTGACACCGTTCAACAGGAACTCCGCACAGGCTGCGCGCACCGATGTCTTGTAGTGCTCGAGCGTAAAGGTCTCCTGCCCGGGAACGGAATAGCCTGCCCAGAAGGCACGCGGTCGATCGTCGGCGAGGCCACGAAAGAAGGCCGTGGCGGCATGCGTATGGACGTTGACCAGACCCGGCGCCACCAAAGCCTCGCTGCAGTCGATGACCTGATCGCCCGGACGAGCGAGGCTGTTGGCGGCGCCGATGCCGACGATCTGCGCCCCGTCGATGCGAACGTCGGCGGCCGGCAGGAAATCGTCGGCGGTGTTGACCGTCAACACCGCCCCGCCTGCGAGCACGATAGCCATTCTCAGCGTCTCCGACCTGTCCGTACGCGACGCGGGGGCCGCGGCGGGGCCGCCAGGAAATCGCCGAAGGCACGAAGCCGTTCGCTGATATGGTCGATCGTGAGGCGCGCCGGCGGTGCAAGGCGGCGATAGCGTGGTACGAGAATGCCGATGCGGCTTTGCGCCAGGCCGGGCTCGGCCAGGGGCACATGCACCAGCTCGCCCCGCCGGATCTCCTCGATGAATCCGACGGGCGTGAAAAAGCCGATGCCGAGCCCGGACTTGATCGTCTGGCGCATGAACTCGATCGAGTTGGAGACGATGCGCGGAGTGAGGGAGGCGCCCGAGTCGGCGAACTCCGTGGCCATGATGGCGTCGAGCAACCAGCGGTCCTGCAGCATGACCACAGGATAGCCAACGCATTCGGTGAGGGTCAGCGTCTTGCGCCTGGCGAACGGATGGTCGGGCCGCATGAGGGCACCGACCGCCGTCGGAAACTCGGCCACTACGTCGACGCCGCGATGACGGTTGTCGACGAACAGGACGCCGAAATCGTTGTCGCCGGAACGCAGGGCCTCACCGATCTCGCCGGGATGCACGGCGAGCACGGTATAGGTGATTTTGGGATGCCTGGCCGACATCTCCTGCACGACCTGCGGCAGAAACCGGACGAGAAGCGATTCCAGCGAGATGATGCGCACGTCGCCGCTCACCGCGCCGCCGAGGCTCGCAATCTCCGCCCGGGTGCGTTGATATTCGTTCTGGGTCTCGCGGACGTGACGCAGCAGCAGTTCGCCGGCCGCCGTCGGGCGCACGCCGCTGCGGCCGCGCTCGAACAGTGGCACGCCCATCTCCTCCTCGAGACGCAGGATCTGGCGGTTCACGGCGGAGGAGGCGACGGAAAGCGCATCCGCTGCCCTGCGGATCGAGCCGTGACGCGCGACATGATCGAAATAGCGCAGCACTGCAGCATGCACGGTCTGGTCCTCCGCGCGGTGATGCCGAAACGGCAGCGCACTGCGCGAATTAATGTTCTTTTCTAGAGCACCCTGCGTCAATACCGTTCGGGGAAAAACCGGAAATTGAAGGGAGGCCGTCATGCGCCAGCTCACCAGAATCCGCCGCCGCGCGCTGCTCAAGTCGGGAGCCGCCGCCACCGGCTTCGCCGCCGCCGGGCTCCTCCCGGCCGGAGGCTTCGCCCAGGCCAAGACCCAGACCGTCAATCTCCAGCTCGGCTGGCTGGCCGGCAACAACCAGGTTGGTGAAGTCGCCGCCAAGCACCTCGGCTACTTCGAGGAGGAAAAGCTCAATCTCGCCATCCAGCCGGGCGGCCCGAGCATCGACGGCGTGGCGATTGTCGCGTCGGGCCGCCACGAGATCGGCCAGGTCTCGTCCAGCCCCTCGCTGATGCTGGCGGCGTCGCAGAAGATTCCGGTCATGTGCTTCGCAACCGGCCTGCAGCAACACCCCTATGCCTATTTCTCGCTGCCCAAGAAGCCGGTGCGCGCGCCCCGTGACCTGATCGGCAAGAAGGTCGGCATTCAGGCGACTGCCAAGGTGCTTCTGAACGCGCTGATGAAGAAGCACAACATCGCGGAGAAGGACCTGGAGATCGTGATCATCGGCTCGGAGATGACGCCGATCCTGACCGGCCAGACCGATGTCGTGAGCGGCTGGATCACCAACACCACGACGCTGAAGCCGCTCGGTCCCGACCGTATCGATCTTCGCCTGTGGGACGCAGGCGTTCGTCTCTACGCACTGCCGTACTACGCGACCAAGGACACGATCGAGAAAAAAGCGGACATGCTCGCGGCCTATACCCGTGCCGCTTCGCGTGGCTGGGAGTACGCCCTCAACAATCCCGAGAAGGCCGTGGATTTCCTGATCAAGGAGTATCCCAACCTGAAGCACGACGACGAGGTCGAGGGCACCAAGGAGCTGCTGAAGTTCGCCTTCAACGCCAACACCCACGCCAACGGCTGGGGGGCTTTCGATCCGGCGGTGTGGCAGGAGCAAATCAATCTCTACGACGATCTGAAGCAGTTCTCCGCCGGTGCACCCAAGCTCGACGACGTCATCACCACCAGAATCCTCGACGCCACCAAGGCGCAGCGCGCCAAGGTCGGCTGAGAAGCCGGCATGACTGCCGCATCCTCGGATAAGCAATCGGCTTCTTCCGACGGCGCCGATGCGATTCGCTGCGAGCGCGTCACCGTCCGCTTCACGACCGAGCGCGGGACCGTCACTGCCCTGGAGAACATCGATCTCAGTCTGCCGCGCGGCAGCTTCCTCACGTTGTTGGGACCATCCGGTTGCGGGAAGTCGACCTTGCTGCGCGTCATGGCGGATTTGATCGAGCCTGCGGGCGGCAAAGTCTCGGTGATGGGCGACGTACCGAGCAAAGCGCGACTGAACCGCGAGATCGGGTTCGTCTTCCAGGACGCGGCGCTTTTGCCGTGGCGCAACGTGCTGGACAACGTGACCCTGCCGCTCCAGGTGGGCGGCGGCAAGGCGCTGCCCGGCGCTCGTTCACCACAGGAGCTGTTGAACCTGGTGGGCCTTGCCGGCTGGGAAATGGCCTATCCGCACGAGCTCTCCGGCGGCATGCGTCAGCGTGTAGCGATTGCCCGCGCGCTGGTATCGGGACCGCGGCTTCTGCTGATGGACGAGCCGTTCGGCGCGCTCGACGAGATCACGCGTGACCGGCTGAACGAGGAGCTTCTGCAGGTCTGGCAATCGACCGGCACCACGATCGTGTTCGTCACCCACTCGATCTATGAGGCCGCATTCCTCGGCCAGAAGGTGCTGCTGCTGGCCGCGCGGCCGGGTCGGGTGCGCGACCTTGTACCCGTGGCCTTGCCGACGCCGCGCCGGCTCGCCATGCGCGAGACACCGGAGTTCGTGGCGCTGGCAGGCCAGCTGCGCCGCGTTCTGGAGACCTGCTGATGGCGAACCCGGCCGAACCGCTCACCATGGCCGGCGCCTTCGTCGAGGATGCTGAAGCGCAGGCGCGGTTCCTCGCGCGCCGGCGCTACCTCGCCTGGCGTCGCCGTCTGCTTCCCGTCGCCGCCGTGATCCTCTTCCTGCTTCTGTGGTGGCAGGCGGTCGAGCAGTTCGACATCAAGCCCTTCATCGCGCCCTCGCCGGTGGCGGTAGCGCAGGTGCTCTCCGATCGCTTCGGCATCCTGATGAGCAATTTGCTGCCGACAGCCATCGAGGCCGTGCTGGGCTTCCTCCTCGGCAACTTTGCCGCCGTCAGCCTCGCCACCGCCTTCGTCTGGCGCAAGACGATGGAGGAGGCGCTGTTCCCCATTGCGGTGATGGTGAACACCATTCCGGTGGTCGCGAAGGCGCCGATCCTGGTGTTGCTGCTGGGCAATGGCATGGAGCCCAAAATCGCCATCGCCGCCATCATCTGCTTCTTCCCGACCCTCGTGAACATGACGCGTGGCCTGCGCGACGTGCGCTCCGAACAGCTCGAGCTGATGCGCGTCCTCTCGGCGACGCCGACCGAAGTCTTCATGCGCATTCGCGTGCCGAACGCACTGCCCTATCTCTTTTCGGCGCTCAAAATCGCGGCCTCGACTGCGGTGATCGGTGCCATCGTCGGCGAGTGGATCGGTTCCACCAAGGGGATCGGCGCGCTGATCATCCAGTCGACCTACAATTTTGATTCGCCGCTGCTCTACGCGACGATCGTCGTCGGCTCGACCTTCTCGGCCCTCTTCTTCGGCGTGATTTCCATCACCGAGCGATACGTCCTGCGCTGGAACGTGACCCAACAGAACTAGGAGCGCCAGATGAGCGAATACGTCACCGAAGCCGGCGGGCGAGTGCCCATAGCGGCATCTTCGGATCTCGTGGTGGTGGGCGGCGGCCCGGCTGGCATCGCTGCCGCGGTCGCGGGTGCACGCAACGGTTTGTCCGTAACCTTGCTCGAGCGCTATCCCTATCTCGGCGGGCTGGCGTCGGGCGGTATGGTCCTCGTGCTCGATGACATGTGCAATGGTACGGAGATTGCGGTGCGCGGGCTCTGCGCCGACCTGATCGGGCGCATGGAGAAGATGGGTCTCGCGGTCACGCCGCCGGAAGTGGACCGTCGCTCCGACCCGGCCATGTGGCGCAAGTGGTCGCGATGGGGCGTCTTCGATTTCACGTCCCACCTCAAGCCGCAGCCCATCGTCTACGCCGCCGCCTTCGATCCGGACGGCTTCAAGCGCGCTGCCAACGACATGATTGCCGAAGCCGGGATAGGCCTTCGCCTCCATAGCTGGTTCAGCCGCGCCATCGTCGAGGGTGGCGTGATCAAGGGTGTGATCTGCGAGAGCAAGGAAGGGCGCCAGGCGATCATGGGCAGGATCGTGGTCGATGCCACGGGGGACCTCGACGTTGCGGCGTCGGCTGGCGTGCCCTTCATCAACGGCGCCTATATCGTCACCACCGTGTTTCGCCTCGGCGGCGTCGATGTCGAGGAAGCCGAGCGCTTCGAGTACGAGGAACCCGAAGCCTTCAAGGTGATCGATCGAGAAGCCAAGCGCATCATCGGCGGCTCCTGGGACAAGTGGTGGCTGAAGACGCCGCTGCCCGGCATCGTGTGGTGCAATTGCCCGCACATGGCCAACTACGATGGGCTGAAGGTCGACGACCTGACGCGTGCCGATTTCGAGGGACGCAGGCGGATCGCCAATCTGGTCGAGTATCTGCATGCCAGGATGCCGGGCTTCCGCGATTGCCATGTGATCGACGTCGCCCCGCAACTCGGTATCCGCCAGACCCGTCTTCTGGAAGGGCTCTATGTCGTCACAAAGGAAGATGTTGCCGAGCGTCGCCACTTTGCCGACTCGGTGGCACGCGGCCGCGACTACTACACACCCTATCGCGCGCTGCTGCCCCGGAACGTGCAAGGCCTGATCGTGGCCGGCCGTCACTATTCGGCGACATCCTCGGCGCAGCGCATGTCGCGGGAGATCCCGCCCTGCATGGCGATGGGCGAGGCCGCGGGCGAGGCGGCGGCGCTCGCCCTGGAAGGGGACGTGACGCTCGACCATGTTGACGTCGGCAAGCTCCAGGCGCGCCTGCGCGCCCGTGGCGCCGATCCCGGCGATCGGCCGGCCGCCAATGCCACCTTTCTGAGGGCCGCGGAATGAGTGCCGACGACATGCAGCCATTGTCGGGTGTGAGGGTGCTCGACTTCACGCAGGTGATGATGGGGCCCTGCTGCACCCAGATGCTGGCCGACTACGGCGCTGACGTGATCAAAGTCGAGCGCCCCGGCGCGGGGGATTTGTCGCGCACATCGCTGGCGGATGACCCGGACGGGCTCAATAACCCGGTGTTCCGCAGCCTCAACCGCAACAAGCGGTCGATCGCCCTCGACCTGCGGGGCGAGGCGGGAAAGGCGGTTGTCTACGATCTCGCCAGGAGCGCCGACGTCGTGGTGAACAACTTCCGCGCCGGCGTGATGGACCGCATGGGCTTCGGCTACGAGACCCTGCGCAAGATCAATCCGCGCATCATATGCGCTTTCGGTTCGGGTTTTGGCCAGAGCGGACCGCTGTCGCACAAGGGTGGGCAGGACATCCTGGCGCAGGCGATGTCGGGAGTGATGGCACGCAAGCCCGACAAGGATCTGCCCACCACGCTCTATTCCACCGCCCTGGCGGACTATTCGGCGGGCATGCATATGGTGCAGGGCATCCTGCTCGCCCTCATGCAGCGGGAAAAAACCGGCGTCGGGCAGGCGATCTCGGTGTCACTCTACGATTCCATGCTTGCCATGCAGATGCAGGAAGCGGCGATGTGGCTGCAGCGCCGACGCGAGCTGAACTGGGGGGCATTTCCGCTTACGGGCGTGTTCGACACGACCGATGGCGCGCTGGTGATCGTCGGCGCCTTCAAGGCCAATCCATTGCAGGATATCTGCCGCGCGCTCGGCTTGGCCGATCTGTCGGCCGATCCCGACTACGCGACCTTCGCCAAGCAGATGGAGAATAAAGCCGAGCTGCATCGCCTGTTCCGCAGCAAGCTCTCGACGAACACCACCGCCCACTGGCTGGCAAGGCTCGAGGAGCAGGATCTTCTCTGCGCGCCGGTCCAGACGCTGGGCGAGGCGCTCGCCTCGGAGCAGACCGTCGTCAACAACATGGTGGTCACGGTCGAACCGAACGGCAGCGGGCGCAACGAGCCGCTCAAGCTGGTGGCCTCGCCGATCGCGATGGACGCGAGCGCCTTCCGTCTGCGGCATGCGCCGCCGACGCTGGGCGAGAACGGCGCCGAGATCCTGGGCGAGCTGGGCTATTCGGCCGATCGCATCGCCGAACTGCGCTCCGCGAAGGTGTTTTCATGAGCATCCGCTTCGGCGTCGACGACCATGTGGCGCGAGTCGTGATCGATCGCCCCGATCGCATGAATGCCGTCGACGAGGCGACAGAAGCCGAGCTGATGCGCGTCTGGGCAGCCATCGAGCGGGACGATCGGGTGCGCTGCGTGGTGCTGACAGGGGCTGGCGAGAAAGCCTTCTGCACCGGGGCCGATATGAAACAGAGCGGCAACAAGACCGGGCTGGAGTACTGGGCGACGCCGCGGCCGGGCGGCTTCGGCGGCCTGTCGCTGCGCGAGACGCTTGATGTACCGGTGATCGCGCGCGTGAACGGGCACGCACTGGGCGGCGGCTTGGAGATGGTGCTGGGTTGCGACATCGTCGTTGCGGCCGAGAATGCGACCTTCGGCTTGCCCGAGCCGCGCGTCGGCCGCTTGGCGCTGGATGGCGGCATCGCCCAGTTGTCGCGGCGCATCCCCCATGTGCTGGCGATGGGCATGCTGCTGACGGGACGGCGCGTTCCTGCGGCCGAGGCATTCCGCTTCGGCCTGGTGAACGAGGTCGTGCCGCAGGCGGGTCTGGATGCCGCTGTCGGGAAATGGGTGACCGACATTCTCGCCTGCGCTCCGCTCTCGGTGAAAGCGGTGAAGCAGATGGTCCGGCGGGGGGCGGGCCTGACGCCGCAGGAAGCGCAGATGCTGCGCCTGCCGGCGCTCGTTGCCGCACTTCAGTCCACCGACCAGGAAGAAGGCGTTCGCGCCTTCGTGGAGAAGCGTGCTCCGCAGTGGCAGGGGCGATGACCTACGTCGTCACCTCGACCTGCATCGATGTGAAGGACGGCATCTGTCAGAAGGTGTGTCCTGTCGAATGCATCTACGAAGGCGGGCGGATGATGTACATCCAGCCCGACGAGTGCATCAATTGCGGCATCTGCGTTTCGGTCTGTCCCGTGCAGGCCATTTACGAGGACGCGGACGTCCCGGCGGCGGAGCAGGCCTTTATTGCCGCCAATGCGGAGTTCTTTGGGCCGACCGTGACCGGGTGGGGTGCGCCGGGAGGCGCTGATCCCGATCACATCAGCCGACTCGATGCACTGCTGATCCGTGATTTCGCCATGGCGAAGTAGAAGCAGCTCGACGGCGGTTCGCAGTATCGAGAGCAAACGGCAATTCGAGAGCGAAATCGTCTGCTCAGTTCACGGTCGGATCCAGCCTGTCGCGAAGCCAGTCGCCGGCGATGCTGATCGACAGGGTGGTCACCACGATGACGATGCTGGGGAAAAGCAGAATCCAGGGTGCGCTGCTGATGTAACCGCGACCGTAGCCGACCATGTTTCCGAGGCTGGTCATCGGCGGTTGCACGCCCAGGCCGAGGAACGACAGACCGCTTTCGGCCAGGATGATCTCTGGAAAGGCCAAGGTCGCCGACACGATCATAGTCGCCGAAATGTTGGGCAGCATGTGACCGACATAAAGTCGCCACGGACCAGCACCGAGCTGACGGACGGCCAGCATGTAGCCTTGTGTGTTTGCCGCCAGCGCGAGGCCGCGCGCCACACGCGCATGACGCTCCCAGCCGTAGAGCGCCAGCAGCGCAATCAGCAACGCCAGCGAGTTGCCGAAGAAGGCCAGCACCGATAGTGCGAGGATGATGAACGGCAATGCTGCCTGCGCATCGATCAGCATGAGCACGATCTGCTCGATCAATCCGCGAAAATGGGCCGCCACCAGACCGAGCGTACCACCGATCAGGACGCCGAGCAGTGTAGCGCCGAACGCAATCAGCAGGCTGACACGGACGGAGACGATGAGCCGGGACAGGACATCCCGACCAAGCTCATCGGTTCCGAGCGGATGGCTGACAGGGCCGCCGAAGCCGATAGGCGGCGTCAAGCGCGCCGAAAGATCGAGCGCGGTTATGCTGTAGGGCCGAAGCAGGTCGGCGAATAGGCCAACGAGGATCATCAGGAAGATCCAAGCAAGCGCAAGGGCGACGCCGAGAGGAACCGGGCGCCGACGGGATGTCGGGCGAGTTGCCGCAGCAGAGGCCAGAGTCGCCATCAGTGTCGGCCGCCGCGCAGCCGGGGGTCGAGCAGGGTGTACAGGAAATCAACCGTCATGTTGGAAAGCACCATCGTCGTCGCCACCAGCAGGAGGACGCACTGAACGACCGCGACGTCGCGCGCCGCGACGGATGTCACGATCAATTGGCCTAGGCCCGGCCAGCTGAACACGCTTTCGGTGACCACGGCGCCCGCCAGCAACCCGCCGACCATGAACCCGATTGTGGTCACCACGGGAATGGCGGCGTTGGGCAGGGCGTGACGCGTGACGACGGCGCGCCATAGCAGCCCCTTGGCGCTGGCGGTCCGGATGTAGGGCTGGCCCAGCACCTCGACCAGCGAACTGCGGGTGAACCGGGCCAGCACGGCAGCCCAGCCGGTGCTCAACGTGATCACGGGGAGCATCGCACTTCGCCAGGAGTCGTTGCCGCCGGATGGAAGCCAGCCGAGATGCACGGCGAAAATCAGCACCAGGACGAGGCCGAGGACGAAGTGGGGGATTGTGAAACCGGCGACCGCTCCGAGCATGACCAGCCGGTCCTTCGGCGTGTTGTGCCTCAAGGCGGCATAGGCGCCGGCCGAGACGCCGACCACGATGCCGATGGCGAGCGCGGGCAGCATGATCTCCAGGGTGACGAGCACGCGTGCGCCCACCAGGGGCAGTACCTGGGCACCGTTCAGCAGGGAACGGCCGAACTCGCCGCGCAGCAGACCCGCGATGTAGTAGAAGAACTGCTGCCAGAGCGGCTGGTCGAGGCCCCACGCCGTCCGGAAAGCGGCAATCGCGCTGGGCGGTGCGTCCGGACCGAGGACGACCAGCGCCGGATCGCTGGAAAGCCGCAGTGCCGCGAAGGCAAAACCGACCACGATCAGGACGGTGAGCAACGCCCGCGCGACGCGCTTTGCCGCGAACAACAGCATCAGGAGACCCTCTCCTGCAGCGGATTGTCGACATGCGCCAGGTGGCAGGCGACCAGGCGTCCATCCGCACCGGGAAGCAGGGCCGGTGTGACCCGGCTGCATTTCGACACGGCGATGGGGCAGCGTGGATGGAAGGCGCATCCCGTGGGCCGCGCCGCCGGATTCGGCGGCTCGCCGGCAAGCAAGGGCCGCGGGCCGCGACGCCCTGGGTCGGGCACTGCCGCGAGCAGCGCCTTGGTATAAGGATGTGCGGGCCTGCTGTAGATGGCCGCCGGTTCGCCCTGCTCGACGATCAGGCCGAGATACATGACCGCGACCTCGTGGGCGAGACAACCGACCAGCTTGAGGTCGTGGCTGATGAAGAGCATGGCGAGGCCGAACTCCTTCTGCAGGTCCGACAGAAGATTGACGACCTGCGCCTGGATCGAGACGTCGAGCGCCGAAACCGGCTCGTCGCAGACGAGAACGTCCGGCTCCGTGGCCAGTGCTCGCGCCAGAATGGCTCGCTGCCTTTGCCCTCCCGACAGTTCATGCGGATAGGAATCCGCTTGATCCGGACGCATGCCGACCGCGGCCAGCAACTTGTGCATCCGCGGCTCATGTTCGGCCGGCTTGCCGATCTTGTGGATCGCCAATGGCTCCTTGATCTGCACGCCAATCGTCAAGCGGCGATCGAGCGCCCCCAGGGGATCCTGGAACACCAGCTGCATACGCCGTCTGAGCGCGCGCCAGGCCTTCGTACCAGGTCGCGGCATCGGCATGCCGTCGAACGTGACTTCGCCGCCATCGGGCAACTCGATGCCGAGCGCCAGTCGCCCGGTCGTCGACTTGCCGCAACCGGACTCCCCGACCAGTGCCACGGTGCGCCCGCGTTCGAGGCACAAGGACACACCGTCGACGGCGCTTACCTGCTCGGTTCCGCCAAAAAAACTCCGGCGGGTGCTGTAAGTCCGCCTGACCTCATGCAACCGCAGAACTGTCACCGCGGAATATCCTTCATGCCCGGCCTATGTCCCGTTGAATACTGGCAATTCCTCGGCACGGATACATGCGGATTGATGGTCGGGCGCGAGATTGCGCAGCGGCGGCGGTGCCGTCGAGCAAGCCGGTCTTGCATAGGTGCATCGCGGCTCGAAGGCGCAACCCGGCGGCATGTTCCAGGGCTCCGGCACATGGCCGCGAATGGGCGCGAGACGCTGGGGTTTGCCGTAGAGAACGGGCGCCGCGCCGAGAAGACCCCGCGTGTAGGGGTGGGAAGGCGATGAAAAGAGCGAACGCGTCGATCCCGTTTCCATGATCCTTCCCGCATACATCACGACGATGCGGTCGCAGACTTCGGCCACCACGCTGAGGTCGTGGCTGATGAGCACGAGGCTCATGTTCATCTCGCGGCGCAGTCGCTCGACCAGCGCGAGAATTTGGGCCTGAATCGTGACATCCAACGCCGTCGTCGGCTCGTCAGCGACAAGCAGCTCCGGCTCACCCGCCAGCGCCATGGCGATCATGACGCGTTGGTTCTGGCCACCGGAGAGTTCGTGCGGATAGCGATCGAGACGCCGCCCGGCGTCGGGAATGCCCACCAGCTCGAACAGCCGACGCGCTTCGGCGCGCGCTGCCGCGCCCGCCAGGCCACGATGCAGGCGGAGCGCTTCGATCACCTGCGAGCCGACCCGCTGCACGGGATTCAACGAGCTTATTGGATCCTGAAAGATCAGAGCGACGCGACCGCCGCGCACTTCCGAAAGGCGTCGCTCGCTGGCACGGATGATGTCCCGACCCTCCAGGAGCACCTCGCCCTGGACAAGCGGTGCTCCCGACAGGAGGCCGAGGACGGCAAGCCAGGTGACGGACTTGCCCGAGCCCGATTCGCCCACGATCCCGACGGCCTCGCCGCGTCCGATCTTGAGATTGAGCCCTGCAACGACAGGCAGGCGCTCGAACGAGACCGTCAGATTGCGAAGTTCGAGCAGCGGTGTCGTCCCGGGCAAGTCGCGAACAGCTGACGCGGCGCGATCACCTCGCGATGCATTCATCTAGTCATACCGCCCCAGTTCGACGCACGAAAATCCATCGCAAAGTCGGGAGCGACCTTCCACTGCGTCGCCTTCTGCTTGGCCGTGAATGTCGCGTTCTGGTTGAGCACCGTGTACGCGGGATCCTCGCGTTCGCATATGACCAGCATGCGCGCAAAGGCCTTCTTGCGCTCGGCCATGTCGGTCGAGGTCTGCAAGACGCCGCACAGCGTGTTCATTTCGTCGTTCGCCCACTCATGAACCTGCTGCTGCTGACCCTGCGGCCCGTGCTGCGTGGGCAACGAGGACACCGGATCGTTGAACTGGGCCGAGTTCGACCAGTCGTGTATCGCACGCTTGCCCTTGGGCTCCCAGATCTGCGCCCAGTTCTCCTTCATCTCGATCTGGACGTTGAGCCCGGCCTGCTGCCACATCTCGGTCAGGACCTGCGCGTTGGCGGTCTGCAGCGTGTAGTAGTCGTTGAGCAGGCGATAGGGGATAGGGTCGCCCTTGTAGCCGGCTTCCTTGACCAATGCCTTCGCCTTGGCAAGGTCGAATTCGGGCGCCGTCCAGCCGCTGACGAACATGTCGCCATAAAAGGCGAACTGCAATCCCGGTGGCACCACGGTGCGACCGAGCCACAGCTTGTCGACGATCATCTTGCGGTCGATCGCGTGGGTCAGGGCCTGGCGAATGCGCGGATCCTTCAACGCGGTGTCGTACTTGTCGAAGACGCTCAAACGGATATTAGGGATGATTCCGCCGACGACCTCGAGTCGGGTGTCGCCTTCGACGGTGACGATCTGGTCCGGGGTCAGGTCGCAGGCAAAGTGGTATTGGCCGGCACGGATGCCGTTGACGCGCTGGGCGACCTCGGGCACCTGAACGAAGCGCAGCGTCTTGATCGGCGGTCGACCGCCCCAGTAGTCGTCATGGGCGTCGAAGATCAGTTCGACGTCGGGCGTGAACGAGCGGACCTTGTAAGGGCCGGTCCCGACCGGCCGGCGCGCGTAGTCCAGCCAGCTTGCCGCTTCCTCGAAGGCGCGACGGTTCACGATCTGGCTGCCCATCGCCGACAGCCGGCCCTCGATCGTGACGTCCGGAGTCGCGTTGACGAAGCGACAGGTATATTTGTCGACGACCTCGACCTTGATCAGTGACGGCCACAGCCGGCGTGCGACCGCGGGTACCTGAGTCGGCAGCTCCTTGCTCTTCTGTGTCGGGCGCGACGTATCCATGGTGATCGTCTTGTCCCACCCGCTCGGCGTCGTGCTGCCGAACATGCGGGCGGCACTGAAGGTGAAGGCGATATCCTCGGCGGTCATCTCGTCGCCGTTGTGGAACTTCACTCCTTGGCGAAGCGAAACCTCGACGACCTCGTGGCTGATCCGCTTCCAGCTCGTCGCCAGCTGCGGCATGCTTTCGAGCTGGCCCTGCAGATTGCGTCCGATGAGAAGCTCGACGTACGAGTTCAGGATTCGCTCGCCCACGTTGGACTGCTCGGCTACCGGATCGAGCGTATTGCTGGTGACGAGTTTCTGAACGGCGACGACGATTTCGGGCCTGGTATCGGACTGGGCGATCGCGAAGCGGGGCAGCGCCACCGCGCCACTCGCCAGCAGCAGGAAAGCGCGCCGTTCTACATTGACCATAATCCGTCCTCCCTAAGGCCAGTAGCTATCCCGATTACACCTTTATGTATGTTTCTATGTTTCCAGGCCGTGGCGGCACCTCGGCGATCAGGACTTCGGCCGCGAACCACGGACGGTGCGCCTTTGATCGTGATATCAGATATGAAATGATATATATGGCTTGAAGTCAAACTACCCATGAACGCCGAAAGGCTGCCTGGACCGCTGGATCGAAGCAGGAATTGAATGACGGAAATTGCATCGCATCGCGGCGGAGCGCTGCTTTGGCCTGAAAACAGTGCGACTGCTTTCGAGAATACCGCTCGGTTACCGGTCGATCAGGTCGAGTTCGACGTGCATCCATCGAGCGACGGAATGCTCGTGATCATCCATGATGCCACCCTCGACCGGACGACCAATGGTTCCGGACCGGTGAGCCATCGGTCGTTTGCCGAATTGTCGAAGCTCTCTCTCAAGGGGACGGTATCCGACCGGATACTGCTCCTCGACGAGGTGATCGACATCTTTGTCGCGACCTCCATCAAGCTTCGCGTCGAGCTGAAGCAAGGTGCCGACCATCACCCCTATCCGGGAATGCCGCAGAGGGTCATCGAGACGCTAAGGCGACGAAACATGCTCGCGCGGAGCATCGTCACGTCTTTTCAGATGGACACGGTGTGTCAGGCGGGAAGATGCGCTGACCTTGCCCGTCATGTGTTTCTCGTGACGCCCTCGCTCGAGGATGAAGTCGGCCTCGATGCGATCATCGCGGATGCAACGGCGCGTGGTGTTCCCATGCTGGGCCTGCGCTGGAACACGCTCGATTCGACCAAGGTCGGCAAAGTGCGCGCAGCGGCTCTCGGCATCGGGGGCTGGGCTGCCAACGATGAGGCAGCCATGGAAGCGATGTTCAACCTCGAGGTGGATGTCTTCACCTCCGATCGGCCGGATCTCGCGCTTCGGATGCGACAGGACCGACTGGGCAAAGGACGGAATGGCCGGGCATTGAGCAACCGGCCGAACTGAGTGGACCTTGCGCGGCAGACGATCGAACTGGTGAAAAATGCCGGACTTCGGGCACAGCAAGACTGACCTTCAGATCGAGCCTCTTGCACGCGACACGCTTCAGCAGCGGGTCTACCGGCAAGTTGCCGACCTGATACTCGACGGCGAAATCGCCCCCGGCGAGCTGGTCACCATACAGACGCTTGCCGACGCATTCGCCATCAGCACCATGCCGGTGCGCGAAGCGTTGATCCGACTGACGGCAGCCGGCGCGTTGACCCTGGTGACCGGCCGCTCGATGGGCATTCCCCGCCTCAACGCGGCACAACTCGAAGATCTTCGGAACGTGCGCATGGAGGTCGAGGGACTCGCTGCGGAATGGGCGGCCCTGAACGTCGATGCACAAAAACTGACACAACTCGAGAGCGCCCACGATCGCCTGGCCGACGCAGTGTCGGCCGGCGACACCAAGGCATATCTGCGTGCCAATCGCGTCTTTCATTTCGCCGCCTATCAAGCCGCTGGATCGCCGACGCTTGTCGCCCTGATAGAGACGCTGTGGCTGCGCATCAGTCCCTATTTCAACCTTCTACACGGCTCGGGGAACTATGCGGTCTCCAACGAGCATCATCGTGCGTTATTGGAAGCACTGAGGCGGAATGATCCGAAGTCGGCGCGAAACGCGATCTACGCCGATATCGACGGGGCTTACGCCGTGCTCTCGCGGGTGTTGAAGTAGAAGGATCATGGAATTGCCGGAAGCATCGTTGCCTGCCCTGTGCCTGATCGCCGTGCCCGGTCGCCGCCGGCGCACCATCGAATTGTGCCAGGAGGCCGAGCGGCGCGGCTTTGCCGGAATCTATACGCCGAGCCCGTTCGGCAACATGTCGATGTGCGAGGCGCTGTCGTGGAAAACGGCCTCGATCACGTTCGGCACCGCCATCGCACCGATCTATCAGCGTACCATCGTCGATTTCGCGCAGAGCGCGGCGATGATGCACGAGGTATCCGGCGGACGGTTCCGGCTGGGCATCGGAATCGCACATGGACCGTCGCACGTGCGGATGGGAGTTGTGCCGGGCAAGCCGCTGGCGGACACGCGCTCCTTCATCGAAAAGTTCCGCGCTCAGGATGCATTCGGTCCTCTGCCTCCGGTCATCGTCGCGGCGCTGCGCAAACGGATGGTGGCACTGGCGGGCGAGCTGGCCGAGGGAGTGGTGTTCGCCAATGCATCCCTCTCGCACATGGGCGAGTCGCTGGCGGCGCTGCCGCAGGCGAAGCGGAGTGCTCCGGAATTCTTCATCGGCAACATGATCCCCACCTGCATCAGCGACGACGTGGCCGCCGCCAAGGCGGTCAACCGCCGCACGCTGACCAATTACGTATCTCTGCCGAATTACCGGAACTACTGGAAAGAGGCCGGGTACGTCGAGGAAATGGACGCCATCGAGAAGGCAATCGCGGAAGGCCGCCTCCAGGACGTGCCGCAATATCTCACTGACAGATGGCTCGCGGACAACACGCTGTTCGGGCCGGCGGCGAAAGTACGTGACGGCGTCGCCGCCTGGCGCGCGGCCGGCGTGCGCACGCCGATCCTGGTACCGTCCTCGGCAGCCGGCAACCAGATGACGGCGATAGAGGAAGTCTTTGCCGCGTTCGGCTGAGCGGCACCCGCGCCATGGTCGCGCGATGCGTCGTTCATCCCATCGTGAGAACCAGCTTCCCTCTCAGATGGCGTGCCTTGCTGATCCGGATGGCTTCCGCGGCGCTGGCCAGACCGAAGAGCCTGACAGGGGGCGGGCGTACTGCGCCCGCCCGATAGAGCTCCGCGATTCGCTCGAGATGGGCCCGGTCACGGCCGACGGCCGGCCGCAAAGCCGTCACGTCGCCGCGATCGGGCCTCGGTGCCTGCGCGCCGGAGGCGATGAAGGCCGCCCGTCCGCCCGGCTTGAGGACGGCAAATGACTTCATTGCGACGTCGCCACCGACAGTATCAAACACCGCGTCGCACTTGCCTACGACGCTTCTGAAGTCAGTGGCATTGTAGTCGACGACCTGATCGGCGCCGAGGTCGCGCACGTAGCCCAGATTTTCCGCGCTGGCAGTGGTGATGACGCGGGCTCCCAGATGCTTGGCAAGCTGGATGGCGAAGCCTGCAACACCGCCCGCGCCACCCTGGATCAAGATCGTCTCGCCGGCCTTCAACTTCAGCGAGTCCTCGATCGAGCACAGGGCCGTAAGGCCGGTGAGGGCCAGGGCAGCCGCGTCGACATGCGACATGGCGGACGGCTTCCTGGCGACGATAGCGGCGCTGATCGCGATCTTTTCTGCATAAGTGCCGTCGCGGCCCGCTTCGAGGACGCCGAACACTTCATCGCCAGTACGAAAATCCTCGACATCGGCGCCCAGCGCGCTGACCACACCGGAAAAATCACGTCCAAGGATCACTGGAAACTTCGGCTGAGGATATTGGCCGGCACATACCTTCCAGTCCGCGCCGTTGACGCTCGCGGCAAAGGTGTCAACGACGATCTGGCCCGGTCCGGCCGAGGGATCGGGGAGATCGCCGTACTTCAAGACCTCAGGTCCGCCAAATTGTTGAATGTAAGCAGCCTTCATAGTGTGTTGACCCTTTGCAAGGAACTCCGGATGGAGGACGCCATCGGCATCATAGCCGACAGTGCGATCCCATCCACACCCCAACGGGGCGGCGACGCCGCGCAAGAAACGGTTCGACAACGGGAATCTTTGTGCACAGTGTTGAACTGCGCTTTGTCAGGAGGGCAGAGTGGGCGAGCTTCCCGCGAGGGCCCAGGTCGTGATCGTTGGCGGCGGCATCGTCGGGTGCAGCGTCGCCTATCATCTTATGCTCCGTGGCTACAAAGATGTTGTGCTCCTTGAGCGAAAGCAGCTCACCTCAGGCACCACCTGGCATGCCGCGGGTCTCGTGGGGCAGCTCAGGGCCACGCACAATCTGACGCGGCTCGCCCAGTACACCACCGAACTGTATGCAGCATTGGAGTCGATCTCGGGACAGGCAACAGGCTTCAGGCAGACGGGATCGCTGGCACTCGCGACGACTCAAGCAAGGTTTGAAGAGCTGAAGCGGGGCGCCTCGATGGCGCGATGCTTCGGCTTGCAGGTGAATGTCCTGGGCCCGAAGGAAGCGCGCGATCTTTGGCCGAGGATGGCAACCAACGGCTTGGTCGGTGCCGTGCACTTGCCCAACGACGGGCAGACAAGTCCGGTAGACACCGCCCTGGCGCTGGCGCAGGCAGCCAAAAGTCGAGGAGCACGGGTCTTCGAGCACACGCCGGTCAGGACCATAGTCGTCAAAGGCGGCCGTGCCGTCGGTGTCGTCACACGGGAGGGCGGGATCGAGGCAGAGCACGTGGTCAACTGTGCAGGAATGTGGGCCCACGAGCTTGGCGCCTCTGTGGGAGCCACAATCCCGCTTCACGCGGCAGAGCATTTCTACGTTGTAACAGAGCCGATTGAGGGGCTTCCCGGAACGCTGCCCGTTCTTCGCGACGCCGACGCCTGCACCTATTTCAAGGAGGACGCGGGCAAACTGCTGGTCGGCTGGTTCGAGCCCGCGGCCAAGCCATGGGGCATGCAGGGAATATCGAAGGACTTTTGCTTCGACTCGCTGCCCGACGACCTCGAGCACATCGAGCCGCTTCTTCAGGCGGCGATCAATCGCGTGCCGGTGCTTGGCAAGGTCGGCATCAAACTGTTCTTCAACGGTCCGGAAAGCTTCACGCCCGATAACCGCTATCTTCTGGGCGAGGCGCCCGAGATCCGCAACCTGTTCGTGGCCGCAGGCTTCAACTCCATTGGCATCCAGTCGGCGGGTGGCGCCGGGAAAGTCCTGGCGGACTGGATCGTAGATGGCCATCCGCCGATGGATCTGTGGGATGTCGATATTCGGCGCATGATGCCTTTCCAGCGCAATCGACGTTACCTGAAGGACAGAACGGTCGAGTCTCTCGGGCTGCTCTACGCCATGCACTGGCCTTACCGGCAGCCACAAAGCGCGCGTGGCGTTCGTCGATCGCCTCTGCACGACCGCCTTCACGCCAGGGGTGCATGTTTCGGCGAGCTGGCCGGCTGGGAGAGGCCAAACTGGTATGCGCCGGAGGGTGTGCCTGCCGCCTACGAGTACAGCTATGGCCGCCAGAACTGGTTCAAGTACTCGGCAGAGGAGCATGAGGCGGTCCGGCAGGATGTCGGACTGTTCGACCAATCATCCTTCGGCAAGTTCGTCGTGGAAGGGCCCGATGCGGAGGCTGTACTCAATCGGATTTGTGCCAACGACGTGTCGGTCCCGATTGGCCGGATCGTCTATACGCAGTGGCTCAATGATCGGGGCGGGATCGAAGCAGACGTGACGGTGACTCGCGACAGCGAGACACGCTTCTTCATCGTGACGGGAGCCGCCTCGCAAACGCGCGACTTCGCCTGGCTGCGCCGAAACATTGCGGCAGGCGCGCGCGCCATTGCCTTCGACCTAACGTCGGCGTTCGCCGTGCTCGGCATCATGGGGCCGAGATCGAGGGAGCTGCTCCAGAGTCTGACTCCCGCCGATTTATCCGATGCCGCATTCCCGTTCGCGACGTCCCAATGCATCGATCTCGGCTATGCCCGTGTGCGCGCGAGCCGGATCACTTACGTTGGCGAGCTGGGCTGGGAGCTTTACGCCGAAAGCGAGTTCGCACTGGGCGTTTTCGAGGCGATCATGTCGGAAGGCCTATCCAGGACGCCCCGCCTGGCTGGATACCATGCCCTGAATTCGCTGCGCATGGAAAAGGGCTATCGGCACTGGGGTGCCGACATCACGGAGGAGGATACACCCTTGGAAGCAGGATTGGGGTTTGCCGTCGCCTGGTCGAAGGAGGGCGGATTCATTGGTCGCGATGCCCTGCTCAGGCAGAGGGAGTCCGGCCTGCGCCGTCGCCTGGTCCAAGTCGCACTGGAGGATGGGTCGAAGCTGCTCTACCACAATGAGCCCATATGGCGAGACGGCAGGCTTGCAGGGCGCATCACCTCGGGCATGTTCGGGCATACGATGGGCAAGTCTCTGGGCATGGGATACATCGAGAACGCGAGCGGCCTTGCCGACGATGATTTCGTTCTCGAGGGCCGATATGAAATCGAGGTGGCGGGAGCGCGTGTGCCGGCGGTGGCATCGCTGCGTCCGTTTCTCGGCCCCGCCAGCAGAAAGGTAATGGTCTAACAATCGGCTTCTGAACGCTGAACTGGTCCGATTTCTACTCATCAACTGGAAGAAGTGGTGCACTTGTACTAACATTCGCCCTGAACGTGTCGGCCGGGGGGCGGACCATGGCGATCATTTCGGCACCCATGGGCAAGGGCAGTGACGTGCGAGCTGTGGCCGAGGTGTTGAAGGCCCTTCCGCCAACAGCGCGACCCGAGGACATACGAGCCGTTCAGAAACTCGGCAATGCGTGCGGGTGCGCAGAAGGCGCGGTTGGTGCGCTGGCACTCTCCGCGCTCGTTCTGGTTCGCTTCCTCTGTGCTCCGGGCGAATGGTCGCTGTTGGATCTTCCCCTGCTCCTCCCCCAGGTCGTGGCGGCGTTCTTGATCGGCGGGTTTGCCGGCAAGTACGTGGGCCTTGCCGTCGTGCGCGCCAGACTGCGCCGCCTTTGCAATCGTATTTGGCAAGAGGCTCGAATGCGCGCCACGTAGAGCCGCCACGAGACGCATTCCGATGTCCTACTGTTCCCAGTGGGTCGACCGCGGCAACATCGAATGCCGTGCTTGGGCCAATCGCTGGGAACGTGAATGCGTCGATCGAGAACGGCAACGCGTTCGGGTATGTTCGGAGCGCGCCCAAACAAGCCGAGATGAATGCGACAGATGGGCCGATGAAGGCCATCAGGCGTGCTCGCAATGGGCCGACGAAGGGCACAACGAATGCTGCGACTGGCCGCCGTGCTCCTGGTTCTGCGATGCCCTCGTGTGGGTCGCCGAATGGGTGTGCAAGGGTTGGTACTGGATCTCGAATTGGGTCTGCAAGGCCTGGCATACCGTGGTCGAATGGGTATGCATCGCCTGGCATTGGATCGTCATTGCCGTTTGCATCGCCTGGGCGTGGGTCGCCAGGACCGCCTGCACGATCTGGGCCTGGATCGCGAAATGGGTGTGCGTGGCCTGGACCAATGCCGTGTGCTGGTTGCTGGTCATCGTGCGATCGGTCCGGCGTCGCCGCCATGCAACGGCAGGCTCGCCCGGCATCAAGCATGTGTTCGTGCTCATGCTCGAGAACCGGTCGTTCGATCATATGCTTGGTTTCGCCCGTCTGTCGGGGACAGATCCGGCGACCGGCGCTCCGACGGACGCCGACGATCTGCGGGCGGGAACGCATTTCAATATCGATCCCGCTGATCCGACCAATCAGGTTCTCGCCGCGAGCCCCGCCGATTTTGCGATCTCGACCGCGGACAAGGACCCGCCGCACGAATTCCTGAATGCGCTCGAGCAACTGGCCGGGCCGGGGGCGCGGTTTCCGGATCCCGTGACGAACGGCTATCCGGCGGCTATCGACAACAGCGGCTTCATCTCGGCATATCGCGGCGCCGGAAGTCCCGATCCGGCGAAGATCATGAATTGCTTCGCGCCGCGGCAGCTGCCGGTGCTTACCGCCTTGGCGCGCGAATTCGCCGTCTGCGATCGCTGGTTCTCTGCATTGCCGGGTCCGACCTGGCCTAACCGGTTCTTTGCGCATGCCGCGAGCTCGGGAGGACTGGACGACAGTCCATCTGGATTTGAGGTCGCGACATCGACGTTGGTCGATGGCTATCGCTTCTGGAACGGCACGATCTTCGATCGTCTCGAAGCGGCATGCATCGACTGGGAGATATTCGAAGGCGATGAGTTTCCCGTCACCTTTGCGCTGAGCGGCATGGATCTCTATGCCCTCGACGGCCACTTCACGGACTTCGAGGATTTCAGAACCAAGATCTCCGACCCGGACTACGCGCCAAGGTACGTCTTCATAGAGCCCAACTACGGCAATGTTCTTCCAACAACGAAGGAAGACTTCACCTGCGGCAACTCGCAGCATCCGCTCGACGACATCACGCGCGGTGAGCGCTTGATCAAGGATGTCTACGAGGCACTGCGCGGCTCTCCGCATTGGGAGTCGAGCCTCCTGGTCGTGACCTATGACGAGCATGGCGGTTTCTACGACCACGTGCGGCCGCCGGGGGCGGTCGCACCAGGCGACCCGATCTCGGATCCTGACAACGACCATCACCATTTTGATTTCCGCCAGCTCGGCGTGCGTGTGCCCGCTGTGGTCATCTCACCGTATGTAAAACGTGGAACGATCGATCACACGACGTACGATCACAGTTCGATCCCGGCGACGGTGGAGCGCCTTTTCGGTCTTGCGGCCTTGACCGCGCGCGACGCGGCGGCCCGTGACGTGCTGCACCTGCTGCAGCTTGCGAGGCCGCGCACCGATACGCCGGTCACCTTGCCCGAGCCCGCCGACTCGGGTTTCGTCTGCACCTCGGACGCCCAGGCTGCCTCCGTGGTGGCCGCTGATCCGATGCTCCGCCGGACGATGGCCCAAAGCCCTGTGCCTGCTCCGCTGAAGGGCTTCCTGCACGTCTCCTATCGCAAGCGCCTGGAGACGATCCCGATTGCGGACCAAGCCGCCCGCCAGCGGCTGACCAGCCGTTTCACCGCGATCAGGACGGAGCTGGAGGCGCGTGAATTCATCCACGAATCACGAACGATCTTGCGTGCTTTGCGGCGCTCTGGTCGGCCGCTCGAGACGATCCGAAGGGTCGAGAGCCCGTCTACACCCGCGCCGCGATGACGACCGTCACACGGTCAGACGAAAGGGGGATCCGCATGGCGTCGAGCGAACATCAATCGGGAAACCTGCGTATCAAGGTTGCGACGATCCACACGGACCTCGTCGGCTCGTTCATCGAATGGGGCGGCGAGGCCTGGCGAGAAAGAAGGCACACGATACAGGCTGTCTGGTGGAATCCCCTCAGCTGGGGGCGTCACGAATGGCGACGTGAAGGCACACCGCCACTCACCGGAGTGCAGTTCTTTCGTGGCAATGGCGACGAGATTCCGGCTGCAGTTCTCAATCCGCAGGTCGTCAACGAGCCGGGCTACCAGAAACTGAGCTGCACCTACGCATTCATCAGTACTGGCACCGGCACGGGGCCGGCCGACCTCGGCAATGACGCGCGCTCCGTCGCCCGGGTCAAGGTGGCCTATTCATGGCAGGGCGCCAGTCACACCCTCTCGGATCCTTGATGGAGTCGTGCCGTGAGTTGCGCACAATGGGTCAACGTCGTCGTGCGCGATTGCGCATCCTGGGCGGCCGCACACCGCAATAGTTGCGTACGGCAATCGTCGGAGCGGGTACGGCGATGCACCGACTGGGTCAGATCCTCGCGCCAGGACTGCCAGCATTGGCACACCAGGACCACGCGCACGTGCAGTGACTGGGGCAATCGCTGGCGTCAAGTATGCTGTGACTGGCCGCCCTGCTCATGGTTCTGCGATGTGCTGGTCTGGGTTGCCGAAAAGGTCTGCCTCGCCTGGTCCACGGTCACGACGTCGGTCTGCGAGTCCTACCTTACCGTCGTCGAGTGGACGTGCCAGGCGTGGGAATGGGTGGTTCGAACCGCATGCGTCGCGTGGGCGACGACCGTGGTCGGCGCATGCGCGGGCTGGGGCTGGCTGGTCCGGAGGACTTGCGCAGTCCTCGGGGCGTTCAGCGCACACATAGTCCCTTCCGAAGACGACGAACCACCGGCCGACTCTGTACCGCGGCTCGAAGCGACTTCCATGAGCGTCGCGAGGGTGGCCTCTGAAACGGCCTACGCGGACAGCGGAACCCGCTTCTTCTTCCGCATTCGCGAGGGACAGGTCGAGGTCAGCACGCTGGAGTCCGACTGGCAGGTGGTCGAGCATCGGCCCGGCCAGGGTGCAACGGCGATCTCGTACAAGCGGCTGCGCCTCGGGGAGAAATTGGCACCCGCGCCGTGGTTCGACATGATCGCAGCCGACAGCGGACGGGTGTTTGCGAAGGAGCGGGGGCGCGCGCGCTTCTTCTTCACCATGCTCGACCCGATGTTTCGCCGCGCGGGCAATCGTCCGGTGCCCAGTGCCTACTTCAAGCTCGATCCCGAACAAGGGCTCGAGGCGGCCAACAATGCCGACCGTGTTCGCCAGCTACCCGTCCAGGACGACAGCGATCACCCGGCGGCAGTTCGTTTTCCATTGTTCCGGAAGGCCATGGGGATCGATCAGAACGACTCCATGGTCGTCGTCATCGACCCCAACATGCGCATATGGCATCACGTCGATGCCCGGCCGCCGAAGGATGCGGGTGAACCGCCCGATCCCGCACAGGTGTCCGGCGTGCCGCCCATCCAGGAGATTGTCACCTTTCGACAGGACGGCCTGCCACCGCTCGTACCGGCCCGCATCGTCCGCCACGGATACCGTCCGCTTCGCGTGCTCGACATCGGCGTAGGTCACGAGCATTGGCACGAACAACGCTGCCGGATCTATGGCGGCGAGATGGACAGCCTCGACGGTCCCGGCCTGCACTTCATCCTCAAGGGCCGCGACGTCTATCGCATGTTCAACGGACCCGTCGAGGATCAGGGCGGATTCATCGATGGTACCGTGAACTATTATGTGCTCGCCCAGTTCCTCTCGGACGACGAGATTGAGGCGAGTACTACCGCGCCGGCAAACGCATTCGCCATCCTCTGGCTGGACGAGCAGGCCGTGCTCAGCGAGCGCTGGCGGCTGGTGTCGCCCGACGACAGCGAGTTCGGCGGATTCAGAGACATCATTCCTTCGGCCATGGTCCAGTACATGGACAAGGATTTCAGGCATTTCCGCTTCGATCGCTCAAAATTCTGGGATCCGATGCGCGCCGGGCATGTCGGACGCCAGAGCAGGATGGCAGTGTCTCGACAAGTGATCGTGCTGTCCGGCCGCGACCCGGTATCCAATGAGGCGCAGCTCTTCACGATCAATTTCAGCTTCGGAACCTCCGATCGCACATGGCGCTGGCGCCCGTTCCCGCCAAAGACCTCGCTTGGGTGCGTCTTCGACCTGCGCGAGGACATGACGATCTTTGTCCGCGAAGCCGGCGAGAGCGGCGGATACTGGTTCCAGCGTTACCTGCCGGCGTCGGGGAGCGTGAAACCGGAAGAGCACAGCCTCCTCCTGGCCGCGGATGCGTACGAGAGGCCCGAGCGCAAACTCGACATTGCGAAGCCGGAGAGAGGCTTCAACCATCCATGGCAGTGGTTGCCAGCCGATGTCTTTGAGTTTGTCCATGGCCACTTCAGTCATTTCGGCTGCTACGAAGAGCGTGTTAACTGGCGGTGGCAGTACTACTGCGCGGACCTTTATCCCGACAGCGATGCGCTCTCTGCTGGCGACGAAGGTTCACCGTGGATCGAACAGGGAAGCCGGCTGCACATAACCAAAGCATCGCTCAATTGGGCGCTCATCAACGCGATCTTGAAAGGGGACGTGTCGGCGCTTTCCGGGGCCGGTGCAGACGTGTGGGCACGGGTGCTTGATGTGGTGACGCACGCGGCATCGGGAGAGCTAACCGGCGAGCAGCTTGCCGGCGTACTGACGGAGCTCCAGCAGACGGAACTCGTGACGCAGGTCCATACGCACGGCCTGTTCCACGATCGTTTCATCCTGAAGCTGCAATACCGCGATCCGATCGGCTGGATTCTGGTGCATTGGGACAAACGAGACGACGACCTGTTGCCGTTCCGCGACATGAGCACGGAGGGCGGAATGCCCTTTGAACTTGCGCTGGTGCCCGCCGAAGGCGGCTCGTCCGGTTCGCCGGTTCGTTTGCAAGTCACCAGCTATCATCGGGTTCTCGATCCGCCCGCGGTCGAAGAAGCTCGCGTGGTGGTTCTTCAGGATAAGGGCAGCCGTTTTCTCAGGATCGAACTGCGGCCCGTCAAACCGCCCGAGCTGCTCGGCGAAAACGTCTGGCGAATCAAACTCGGTGCCCTGCTGCGGGACCCTCAATCGGATGCATTGGTTGGGGCGGAGAGGCTTTTCGACGAGATAAGGGTGAAGTCACCGGCGCAGGATGTGCCGCGCCAGAATTGGCTTGGCTATCAGTGGGACATCAGCGATTGGGGCGAGAGTCGCGTCAATCGGCTGAAGGAGTGTTGCAGTGAAGCCGGGCGCATACGTTTTGGAACCAGCCTGTGGTTTGAAAACGTCGTCGGTCATGTTGCACGGCCGGATAGCGTCGAGTACGCAACCTTGCAGGTCTCGCGCCCCGACCGGGCCGGCTAGGGTGATCGGGAACGGAAGTCCTGATCCGCGTCGCTATCTCAATTCCGGGCCTCGCCGCGAAAGCCACTTCGGCAAACCGTCGTCGGCTGCCGGATCGCCTTGGTTACGAGGTCGCATTCATATCTCGATCGGCATCCGGGTGAGCCAGAGCCTGGCCTCGTCGATATCGACGAAGGTGCGGAATGGGCGCAACGGAAGCGCCATGCGCTCGGAAAACGTCTTTGGCAGTTGGCTGTCATTTTCGGCAATCCAGGCCACCGGGCCCAACGGGGCATGTGCCGAGTAGCGCAGAAGCAGGCCTCTGAACAGGAACGAGAAATCCTCCGAGCTGAGCGCCGGCGTGGCGCTTCGTGCGTCGATGAGCTTGCGGTAGGGCAGCGCGCCTTCGGTTCGTAGAGCTGCGAAATAGGGTTCTAAGTCGGCCAGTTGGACGGAGCCATTCGCGACAACGCTGACCAGTCGTGCAGGATGGGAAATCTGCCATTGCAAAGGCATGAGAAAGGCGTCTGGCGTATCTGGGGAGCTTCTATGCGTACCTGACAGGGAGTAGCAGCTAAACCTGCCGCATGGCTACATCCATCCCGCATCGCGCGCCGACGGATGTGGTTTTGTCCGGAAACAAGGGAGCAACGATGACCGCCGCGACCTCGAAGCCTGACCATAAAGAATTGCTGGAGCAATCCGGCAGGATGGTTGCCCAGTGCCGTCTCGAGCGCGAGGCCGGTCGCAAGCTTTTGGAAAAAGCCAGGAAGCAGATCCGGCGATCGAGGGAGCTTCTGGCGCAGACGAGCCCGGGAGTCCTTGCAACCGGAACCGATTGCTGAGCAGTGCATCGGACCGGCGCGGCGCAGGACGAAAGCCGCTTAGTCCAGATTTCGCCGCCTGAGGTCCGCCAAGTCCCGCTTCAGCTCGTCCAGCGTTAGTGTCCGTGGAAAGTCGATGCGGCCGGACCGGATGACCAATCGGACATATGGATAACGATCGTCGCTCTTCAGTCTGCCGTTCGTGTACCAGTCTTCGACGATATGTGCCTGCTGCTCTTTGTTGTAGTCGTCCCAGGGTTTACCCAGTTTGTAGTCGTAGCCGGCCCCAAACGGAGAACGTGCCCAGATTGCGCTGCGCATGACCCCGGAATCATTGCGGTACTGCCACACATGCGTCATCTCGTGAATGAACAGAGCGCTGATGGTTCCATAGTTTGCGCACAGCAACCCGAGTGTCGGACCATTCGAGGTCAAGTCCGTGCTGGCAACGTTTCCGAGGTTGCATATTGGACGTCCGGAGTCGGTGGATAGCCGACTCCTCGGATGAAAATTCCGTCCGATGTCCAGGGATCTCCGCCCAAGCCGAGTCCATTACCGATGCCAATCTCCGACCAAGGCGGCAGGGTATTGCCGAAGACACTGGTGGCGAGAGCCTTCTCGGGCTGATTTAGAAGTCTGTAGAAATCCGGCTGGGCCATCTCGCACGGCTGGCGGCGTTGGTGCAGGCTGCGGCTGTGGCGGCGACGGGGCTGGGCGGGGATTCTGAGGCGGAATGTAGATGACGCCGGCCTTCCACCCGCCCTTTCCCTCGGTCAAACCCGAGGTGAACGACCAATTCTGCTTATCCGGCGACGGTGTCCGGCATCCCACATAGGCGTACAAATACCAATTCACCTGGCGAGAAGCGCGTTCGCCGTCCAAGCTCTTCTGCTGCTTCGTTCCAGGGAAGTTTCGGCAGGGATATCTTCGCGCCACTGGAGGCGCGAACCAGGCGCGAGCCAAAGATGCGGGGCGAGGCGGCGCACCAATCAGCTGGGAGGAGTGCATGGCGTACATCGAAACCGCGCTAACGCGCCTGCTGGGTATTCAGCATCCGATCCTGCTTGCCCCAATGGGCTCGGCCGCCGGCGGAAAACTGGCTTCCGCCGTCACTCATGCGGGCGGTCTCGGAATGCTCGGTTCGGGCTATGCCAACGAGGCGGCGATCCGGCGAGAATTGACCGCGGCGGGCAATGCCCGGGTCGGCATCGGCTTCATTCTGTGGGCGCTGGACAAGAATCCGCCGGCCTTGCATGTCGCGCTGGAGGCGAGGCCGACCGCGGTGATGCTGTCGTTTGGTGACCCCACGCCCTACACGGCTCCGATCAAAGCGGCGGGATGCAAGATCATCTGCCAGGTGCAGACGCTGGAGCAGGCGAAGCAGGCGGCTTCTGCCGGGGCTGATGTGATTGTCGCGCAAGGACGCGATGCAGGTGGACATTCAGGGATGAGCCGCGGAACGATCGGGCTGGTGCCGGCGATCGTGGATGCCGTTGGTTCGATCCCTGTGGTCGCCGCCGGCGGGATTGCAGATGGGCGGGGGCTCGCCGCTGCGTTGGCTTTGGGCGCCGCCGGGGTGTCGATGGGTACACGTTTCACCGCGACCCGCGAGTCGCTGTGGGACCGGGCGATGAAGGAAAAGGCGGTTGCGTCGGGCGGCGATCAAACCGCACAAACCCGCGTCTTCGACATCGTCCGGGGCGCCGCATGGCCCGCAATCTATCCTGGGCGAGCCCTGCGCAACGATTTCTTCAATCAATGGCATGGGAGAGAGGAGGCGTTGGAGGGGCAACGGCAACAAGCCGAAGCCAGCTACCTGGCCGCCGCGGCGGATGATTTCGGGCAGCGTGTGATCTGGGCGGGAGAAGGCGTGGACCTCGTGCGCGACATCCCGTCCGCCGGCGAGGTCATTAAGCGGATCGTCGATCAGGCGGCTTCGGTACTGCGCGATGGCGCGGCGCTGGTGCGCAGCTGATCGATCGAGGCACACCGCTATTCTGCGCCGTGGCGCTGTTCCACCGCGACCGGCCGCGGCGCCTGGCGCAGCGCCTCGGCGAGTCGCGGCACCCGGTAGGTTCGGCCGACCCTTGCCGCGAGCCGATCGAGATAGAGATAGATGACCGGCGTCGTGTACAGCGTCAGCCATTGCGAGACGAGCAGCCCGCCAATGAAGGCGATGCCCATCGGTTGGCGCAATTCGGAGCCGGCCCCCTGACCGAGCGCGATCGGCAGGCTGCCGAACAGTGCCGCGAAGGTGGTCATCATAATTGGCCGAAAACGCAACAGGCAGGCCTCGCGGATGGCCGCCTCGGGGCTCTTGCCGCCGCGCTGCGCCGACAGCGCAAAGTCGATCATCATGATCGCATTCTTCTTGACGATGCCGATCAGCAGTACGATGCCGATAATCGCGATCACCGACAGATCGTAGTGGCAAACCCACAGCATGATCAGCGCGCCGACCCCCGCCGCAGGCAATGCGGACAGGATCGTGATCGGGTGGATGTAGCTCTCGTAGAGCATCCCCAGCACGATGTAGACCACGAGAATTGCCGCGGCGAGCAGTAGCGGCATCGAGGCGAGCGAGGTCTGGAACGCCTTGGCCGTGCCTTCGAAGGAACCATGCAAGGTGGGCGGCACGCCAAGCCGGGCGGCCATCCGGTCGACGGCATTGACGGCCTCGCCCAGGGCCACTCCGGAAGCAAGATTGAACGAGAGAGTCACCGCCGGAAACACGCCCTGGTGGCTGATCGTCAGAGGTTTGACTCGCGGCGTGAAATGGGCGACCGCCGCGAGCGGCACCTCGGCGCCGCCGGGGGCGGCTACGAACAGGTTTTGCAACACGGACGGGTCGGAACCGAACTGCGGCGCCACTTCGAGGACGACCTTGTTCTGATTGGTCGGCCCGTAGATCGTCGCTATCTGGCGCTGGCCGAAGGCATCGTACAGGGTCTGGTCGATCAGCGCGGCCGACAGTCCGAGCCGCTCGGCTTGCCGGCGATCGACCACGACTTCGATGTGAGGTGCCGCGATCTGCTGATCGGAGGCGACGTCCTGCAACTCGGGCAGTTTCTCCATCGCCCGTTCCATGATCGGCGCCCAGTGATCGAGCTCGTCGATATTCGTATCGGTCAACGTATACTGATACTCGGTGCGCGCCAGCCGCGCGCCGATCTGGATGTTTTGCGGAATCTGCATGAACAATTTGGCGCCGACGACGGATTCTGCCTTCTCTCTGATGCGCCGAAGGATGGTGTCGGCAGAGTCCCGCTCACCGTAGAGCTTGAGCTGGCCGAATATATGTCCGGTGTTTTCTCCCGGATTGTAGGAATAGGAACCGGCGTGCAGGAAGACGCCGGCCACCCCCGGGTCATGATCGATGATATCGAGAATCTGGCGGGCCACCTGCACGGTGCGATGGAATGACGAATCCTCGCGCGTCTCCACGATGCCGAAGAAAAGCCCGGTATCCTGTTGCGGCACGAAGCCTTTGGGGATGGCGACGTAAAGGTACGCGGTCGCGCCGGCGAGCAGGAGTGTCACGACGAGGGTCGCGAAGCGATGGCGAAAGACGAAGCCCAGGCCGCGGTCGTAGGCGCGCAGAATCGCGGCGAACGCGCGCTCGGCGCCCTCGTTGAGGCGGTTCTTGCGCCGTTCGGCGGCGGGCTTGAGGAAGAGCGAGCACAAGACCGGCGTCAGGGTCAGCGAGAAGAAGGCCGAGGCCAACACGGCGAGGGCCACGGTTGCGGCAAACTCGTGGAACAGCCGGCCGACGATGCCGCCCATGAAGAAGATCGGAATGAACACCGCGATCAGCGAAAAGGTGATCGAAAGGATGGTAAAGCCGATCTCGCCGGCGCCCTCCAGCGCCGCCTGCATCGGCCGTTCCCCCGCCTCGATGTGGCGCACGATGTTCTCGATCATGACGATCGCGTCGTCGATCAGGAAACCGACCGCGATGGTCAACCCCATCAGCGAGATGTTGTCGAGCGTGTAGCCCGCTACATACATGACCGCGAAGGTCGCGAGCAGCGACAGCGGCACGACGAGGCTCGGGATCACCGTCGCCCACAAGCTGCGCAGAAACACGAAAATGACGACGACGACGAGGCCGATTGTCAGGAGCATCGTGTACTGGACATCGGTGATGGCCGCACGCGTCAATTCGGACCGATCGGACATCAGTTCGACCTTGACCGAAGGCGGCAGCGATTGCTGCAGGCTCGGCATCAGGGCCTTGATCCGGCGGATGACTTCGAGCGTGTTGGCTCCGGGCGCGCGGTCGATCGCGAGCCCCTCGGCCGGCCTGTTGTCGTACCAGGCGCCGACCTGCGAATTCTCGACCGAATCGAGGACCTCGGCGACGTCCTTGAGGTAAACCGGCCGGCCCTGGCGATAGGCGACGATCAGATCGCGATAGGAAGCGGCGTCGGTAAGCTGGTCGTTGCTATCGAGGCTGACGGCGCGTCCCCGCCCGATGATCTCGCCTTTGGGCAGATCGACGGTGGCGTTTGCGAGCGCGGTGCGCACCGCCTCCAGCCCGAGATGGCGGGCGGCGAGCGCCATCGGGTTGGCCTCGACCCGCACCGCATACTTCTCTTGCCCGAAGAGGAAGACCCCGCCGACCCCTGGCACCATCGAGAGTGGTTGGGCCAGCACCGTCGAGGCGTAATCGTCGACCTTGTAGGCGGGCAGGGCGTCCGAATGGACGGCATAGATCAGGATCGGGAAATTGCCCGGGTTGACCTTGCGGTAGGTCGGTGGGCTCGGCAGTTCCTTGGGCAGCAGGCCGCTCGCCGCGTTGATCGCGGTCTGCACGTCCTGCGCGGCGCCATTGATGTCGGTCGACAGATCGAACTGCAGGGTGATCGTCGTGGTCCCGACACCGGACAGCGAAGTCATCTCGCCCAGCCCGGGAACCGAGCTGAACTGCTGTTCGAGCGGGGTCGCAACCGCAGAGGCCATCGTTTCCGGGCTCGCCCCCGGCAGATTGGCGGTGACGGTGATCGTCGGGAAATCGACGGTCGGCAGTGAAGCGACCGGCAACAGGCGATAGGCCCCGATACCGAACACGAAGACGCCGAGCATCAGCAGGGAAGTGGCGATCGGCCGGCGAATGAAGGGTTCGGAAATGTTCATCGGCACTGCCCTGCTTCGTCAGCCGCTCGGCCTCGCCGGCTTGACGGTGATCAGCCTGGCGCCAGTCGTGCCGGGCCTCCCGCGTCGGAGCCGACTGGGCAAGCATGGATCAACAACATCGCCTGACCTTCGACGCTTCTTCCCGGTGGTCAATGGCGCTTCCACCCGGCGATCCCCCGATTCTGCCGTACGCAATCTACATTGTCGGATTTCTGACAGTGACATGCATGGCGGGCAGCCGACGCGACGGACTGCCGCGGGGTATCGTGATCGCGGATGCGGCGATCATCAGATATTGCGCGGCAAGCTCGCCAGCCAGCGCGCTTGCAATATCCGTCGCCGACGCCCGACCAAACCGGCCGCCAAGCTGCTCGGCGATGCCGCCTATGACAGCGCCGCACTGCGGCAATGGCTCGACGAGCGCGGCACCAAGCCCGTCGTACCCAACAGCGCCAATCGTCTCCAGCCGTTCCGCTTCAACAAGAGAGCCTGCAAGCAACGGCATCGCATCGAGAATGCCTTCCGCCGCTTCGAAGACTTCCGCCGCATCTTCGCACGCTGCGACAGGCTTGCCCGAACCTTCCTCGCCTCGGTCTGTTTCGCTGCTGCCTCGTGCCTCATCGTAGGATGCGTGAACCGCGCACACGGCCACGGGCCGAGTCGATCGGACCTTCGTGAAGGCGACAGTGCGGGCCGCGGGACCTGCGGCAGCGTCTGGAGCGGGAGGGAGCATCGCTGGACGAGCTGGCGCGGCAGGAAGGCTGCTCGCGGTCTTACGTCGGCGCCTCACCTTGGCTGACCTGCTGGCCGCGAGGTACGCCAGCTTACTTCGCCCGGTGAGGGAGGCTAGCGCGATGGGGCGAAGATCCCTGCGGTGATCGAGATCATTTTGCGCTCAAAATGTCGCATGGCAGCCATGCAACCGCAGGCCCAGAGTGATTGATGCCAAAGCAGCACAAAAGGGAGGCTTACAATGAAAAGTATCATTTGCTTGGCGTTGGTGACGTTGCTGGCGGGAGTGCTCGGCGGATGCGCGGCGACCACTTCGGACAACAGTCAAAAATTTGCAAACGGGTACGTACCCGCCGATCACGGCTTCAATTCCCATAAGACGTACCACTCGCAGGCGGATTTTTATGCTCACTACAGGGGCATTGACGGCGGCTGACGCTCTCGTTGGCAGTGTTCATTAAGGTGTCTCCAAAACAGACCGCCCCCACCGACAAGGCGGCAGGGGCGTTGTGAGCTAGGTTGTTGACAGCGACGCGTGCCAGGTTACTTCAATTCGCCCGGCACCCAACGGCGTAACGTTGTCCGTGTTGACTCAACCTTGGGCGGGCCGTTGTGCCAGCCCGTAGCGTCATCAAACTCCTCCAGCGGCACACCGGCCGGTTTGCCGTCTGGGTGGAGTCGCGCGTCAATCTCAGCCGCGAGCCTCGCCACCAAACCGGAGGCAGGCCACTCGCGGCAAGTGCTCCTCGCGCGTCATCGAGTGCCACAGCAATAGTGGCTCGGTCCAGCTCTACGATATCGCGACCGGGAGGCGGCTCGGTGCCCAGGCCGTACACTGCATAGCCGACAGGGATCGCGAAGCGCGCGCGCACGCCTTCGGCAAGGATGTCTTCGATGTACTTGCGGAGAACGGCTCGAAGGTCTCCGGTACTCTTGGCGGACTGCACGGCGTGACGAAAGTTGGTGTCTATGGCTGCGGCGAGGTGTTCGGCTTCTTTATAGTTTCGTGTGCCGAGCGATAAGGCAACATCGGTTCCGAGGTGCGGCGGGAGCAGGCGGCGGTAGTAGTAGACCCCTTCCTTGCGGCTGAGGTGGGAAGCGTCTGCGTGCTGTTTACGTGAGGCTTTTGACCATGAGCAGTCGTCCCGAGGCTGCTCGGGACCACAAAGCGTCGATTTCTCGGGACTTTATATAGAGTGGTGGCTGGGGGACCAGGATTCGAACCTAGACTAACCGGGTCAGAGCCGGTTGTTCTACCGTTAAACTATCCCCCAATCCGGCGCGCGTCTTCAGTTCGGGCGCGGTGGCGGCTCGATGTAGCGACGCCGGCTGCACTTGGCAAGCGGCTCGCTCCCGGCCTCTTCCTCGGCTACCATCGGTCCAAGGAACGACAAAGACGAGTTCGGAATGGCCGGGGACGCCACGCCACAGGGGGGCTGGCATAGCGGTCGTTTCGCGCACACTTTCGCCGCCATCGATCTCGGCACCAACAATTGCCGACTTCTGGTGGCGAGGGCGTCGGTCTCGGGCTTCGAGGTCGTCGACGCCTATTCCCGGCCGGTCCGGCTGGGGGAAGGGGTGGCGCTGAACGGCGCACTGTGCGGCGATGCCATCGAGCGCACGCTCGAAGCGCTCGGCATTTGCGCGACCAAGATCGAGCGTCATCGCGTGACACGGGCTCGCCACATCGCCACCGAGGCCTGTCGCCGTGCCTGCAACGGCGACGATTTCCTCGCTCTGGTAAAGGCGCGGACCGGCCTTTGCTTCGAGGTCATTCCGCCGTCGGAGGAAGCCCGGCTGGCACTGGCAAGCTGCGAGAACCTGCTCGATCCGTCCATTCCCTACGGTTTGCTGGTGGATATCGGCGGCGGCTCGACGGAAGTTTGCTGGCTGCGCGTGGTGAGGCGCGACGACGGGCGCGACGGCGTTGGCACCGAGTTGATCGACATGACCTCCGTGCCCTGGGGCGTCGTCACGCTGACCGAAGCGTGCGGCAGGGGCCAGTCGCGCGAGCAGCCGATGGGCCGCGCCTGCTATCACGACATGGTCGAGCGCATCCGCCAGTCGTTGCGGCCTTTTTGTGCTCGCCACGGAATCGGTCGCGCCGTGGCCCGTGGCGATGTCCAGATGATCGGCGCGTCGGGGACGGTGACGACATTCAGCGCGCACCACCTCGGGCTGAAGCGTTATCATCGCGCGACCGTCGATGGCTCGCGACTGGCGCGCGATTCCATTCTCACCATCTGTGACCAGCTCGCCGGCCTGTCGGTCGCCGAGCTGACGGCTTTCCCCTGCATCGGCGACGATCGGGCCGATCTGGCGCTGGCCGGCGGGGCCATCCTCGAGGCGGTCTGCCGCCAATGGCCCACGGCCATGGTACGGGTGGCCGATCGCGGTCTGCGCGAGGGCGTGCTGATGGATCTGATGCGCCAAGCCGATCGCGAGGCCGATCTTCGCTGCCGGCGCGGGCATTGACGTCATGGCGCGGGCCGGCAAAGGCGGTCGCCGCGGACGCGGCAGCCGATCGTCGGAGAGCGGCAGCACGCCGACGGGACGGCGCGCCACGGTGCGCGTCAAGACCGCGCGTGGTCGTACCGTTTCCTCGCAGCGCTGGCTGCAGCGCCAGCTGAATGATCCCTACGTCGCCGAGGCGAAGAAGCGCGGCTACCGCTCGCGGGCGGCGTTCAAGCTCTTGCAGCTCGACGATCAGTTCCGCTTCCTCAAGCCTGGCGGCCGCATCGTCGATCTCGGCGCCGCGCCTGGCGGCTGGACGCAGGTGGCTGTCGAGCGCGCGAAGGCGGAAAGCGGGGAAGGGATCGTAATCGGCATCGATCCCACGCCGGTCGAGCCGATCGCCGGCGCCACCGTGCTGGCCAAGGATTTTTATGACGAGGATGCGCCTTCCATGCTCACGACGCTGTTGGGCGGCACCGCTGACGTCGTGCTGAGCGACATGGCGGCATCGGCGACAGGCGATCCGCAAGTCGATCATTTGCGCATCATGGCGCTTGCCGAAGCCGCGCATGATTTCGCCCGGCGGGTCCTCAAACCGGGTGGCACTTTCGTCGCCAAGGTCCTGCGCGGGGGAACGGAACGTACGCTGCTCGAACTATTGAAGCGCGACTTCGCCAAGGTCCGACACGCGAAGCCCGACGCCAGTCGATCCGACTCGGCGGAAATGTACGTCGTCGGAACGGGCTTTCGCGGCTAGACTCCGCGCCTTCAGCCACAATCCAAAGGAAACGTTCATGGCGATCGGCATGTATTCGGCATCGGTACCGGTCTATCAGCGTCAGCTCGGCGCCCTCTCGCGGGTCCTCGACAAGGGATCAGCCTGGGCAGCGGCGAAGAAGGTCGACGAGGGTGTGCTGGGCGCGACGCGCCTGATACCGGACATGTTTCCACTCACTCGCCAGGTCCAGCTCGCCTGCCGATTCGCCGAGGAGAGCACGTCGCGCCTGGCGGGCTTGGAGGCGCCGAAGGCGCCGGAAAACGCCGAGAAGACACTGGGCGAGCTGCGTACCCGCGTCGCCGCGGTGCTCGATCACCTCAAGACCTTCAAGCCGGATCAGATCAACGGCAGTGAAGGGCGCGAGATCGTGCTCAACATCGCCGGCAGTCCCCTGAAGCTCAGCGGTGAGCAGTATCTCGAACATTTTGCCATGGCGAACTTCTATTTCCATTGCACCACCGCGTACGCAATCTTGCGTCAGTGCGGCGTCGAAATCGGGAAACGCGATTTCATCGGCGGCCTCTAGCCGGCCGCGGAAAGCAAATCCCGCTGTCGCACTTGGTTTGTATGCGGCAATGTGTATAAAGGCTCGCCAACCCGGCGGCCCCTCCCCAGGGGCCGCCGCTTTTATTTCCGGCGCGGAGGTTGGCATGGAGATTCGGGAAGCGCTCACTTTCGACGATGTGCTCCTGAGGCCCGCCGCTTCGGCGGTGCTGCCGGGTCGGACCGACATACGAACCCGTCTCACACGCACCATCGAGCTCGGCATTCCGTTGTTGTCGGCCGCAATGGACACTGTCACCGAAGCGCCGATGGCGATCGCGATGGCCCAGGCCGGCGGCATCGGCGTCATCCACAAGAATCTGGATCCGGAAGCGCAAGCCAACGAGGTCCGCAAGGTCAAGAAGTTCGAATCCGGCATGGTGGTGAACCCGGTCACCATCCATCCCGAGCAGACCCTGGCCGACGCATTGGCGTTGATGGCCGCCCATCAGATCTCCGGCATCCCGGTTGTCGAGCGCGGGACCGGCAAGCTGGCGGGCATTCTGACCAACCGCGACGTTCGCTTCGCCACCGACAACACGACGCCCGTGAGCGCGCTCATGACCAAGGAGAAGCTGGTTACGGTTCACGAAGGCGTCAGCTCGGACGAAGCCAAGAAACTGCTGCATCAACGCCGCATCGAGAAGCTGCTTGTTGTCGATGCGGACTATCGCTGCATCGGCCTGATCACGGTGAAGGACATCGAGAAGGCGAACAAGTTCCCAGGCGCCAGCAAGGACGAGAAGGGCCGCCTGCGGACGGCCGCCGCCACGGGTGTCGGCGAGGACGGCATGCGTCGCGCGCAGCTCCTGATCGATGCCGACGTCGACGTGATCGTCGTCGATACCGCGCACGGCCATTCCAGGGGCGTGCTCGAGGCCGTGACGCGCGTCAAGAAGCTCAGCAACTACTGCCAGGTGATGGCGGGCAATATCGCGACCGCCGAGGGCGCCAAGGCGCTGATCGATGCCGGCGCCGATGCGGTCAAGATCGGCATCGGCCCCGGCTCGATCTGCACCACCCGCATGGTGGCGGGTGTCGGCGTGCCGCAATTGACGGCGATCCTGGAAGCGGCCGAGGTGTGCCATGCAGCCGGCGTGCCGGCGATCGGCGACGGCGGCATCAAGTATTCGGGCGATCTCGCCAAGGCGATCGCCGCCGGCGCCGACTGCGCCATGATCGGCTCGCTGCTCGCCGGCACCGACGAGGCACCCGGCGAAGTGATGCTCTACCAGGGCCGCTCCTACAAATCCTATCGCGGCATGGGATCGATCGGCGCCATGGCGCGCGGCTCGGCCGACCGCTACTTCCAGGCCGAGGTCGAAAGCAGTCTGAAGCTGGTGCCGGAGGGCATCGAGGGCCGGGTGCCGTACAAGGGGCCCGTCGGCAACATCCTTCACCAGCTCGTGGGTGGCCTGCGTGCGGCGATGGGCTATACCGGCAACGCCACCATCAAGGACATGCAGGCGAGGCCGCAATTCCTGCGCATCACCGGATCGGGGCTGCGCGAGAGCCACGTGCACGACGTCGAGATCATGCGCGAGGCGCCCAACTATCGCGGCGGGATGTGACGGCGCCGAAGCTCGTCGGCGATCCTTTGCGCGGCGAGGCGCGTGCCCTCGGGGCCAGGATGAGAGACCCCGTAGATCGCGTCGAGGCCGCGGCCGCGGACCGCCTTGTCGATCGTCTCGAACATGTCGAGGGTGGCGAGGCCCGCGTCGGCGGCGCAGTCGAGCACGTCCTTTGACCTCTGCCTTACGATCGGAGCGTAATCGTCGTCCTTCCAGAGATAGGGATCGTATTCGGCGACGACGAGGGTGGGCAGGCCGAGCCCTGCCAGCCGGCGCATGAGGGCGCAAGCGAGCGGCTTGCCGGCGCTTTCGGGCAGCACACGCTCGAAGTCGAGCGCCCACTCGTACTGCCAGCCCTGATGCTTCAGCACCGTGTCGACCAGCGCCGACCAGCCGAACAGACGATGCGAGAGCGACAGCGTGTCCGCCGGCGCGGGCGAGGGCGGCACCGGCGTGTTGCGCAGGACCAGCCTGTCGCCCTGGAGCTCGAAATAGGGCTTCTCGGCGCCCCAGACGCGCTTCATCTCGGCGCGTCGCACATCGTCGGCGATGTAGCTCAGGACGATGGCGGCGGGCCTCACCTGTGGCACGACGATCTCGGCGCGCAGCACCATCTGGTCGATGCCGTAGCCGCTCATGGCGGCGTTGATCACATGTCGGCGCATGAGGGCCTGCAGGTGGGTCGGCCAGGTCTCGCTGTCCGTCACCTCGTCGCCATGGGCGTAGGAATCGCCCACGACCAGGATCGGGGGTTCGGCGAGAGCGAAGCCCTCGGGCGCCGGCGAGCGGCGGAAGCTGTGCTCATCATAGGTCTCGCCGGCGCTTGCATAGCCGGGGCGCGCAACGAAGCCCAGCCTGTCGTCGTGCACCAGCCGGCCGACACCATTGGCGACGGTTGCGCGTCGCGCCTGCAGGACGAGATTGGGCCAATGCACGAGCCAATCGGCTCCCCGCGCCAGCCGGCATCCGAGTTCGAGGACGATCAATGTCAGCAGGATCGAGCCGAGGACCAGAGCCGCGCGACCGATCATGTCAATGGCTCCGCCTTGCCAATGCCGTATCCACGAGCCTTGCGATCAGCGCATTGCCGCGATCGTTCATGTGCCAGAGGCCGTAGAGGTCGCGCGGACCGCCCTTGCCCGGCCATGCGGCCAGAGCGTCGTAGCTGTCGAGGATGTCGAGGCCACGCTGGCGCGCGCACGCGAGCAGCGCGCGTGTCATGCGCCTCTGCTCGGCGGCAAACTCGGCATCCTGCCAGACGACCGGATCATACTGCGCCAGCACCAGCACCCGCGCGTCCGTGAGGCGCTGCAGCTCCTGCAGCCGCGACATCAGGCGGCAGGCGATCTGCTCGCCCTCGCCTGCGGGATGCACGCGGATGTGGTCACCGAACCAGTCGTGGAGGAGATCAAGGCGGCGCAGGATGAAATCGAAGAGATAGGAGTAGCCGAGCGTGCGTTGCCAAAAGGTCAGGGTAGTGCGCGGGTCGGGACGCGGCGGCACCGGCACGTTGCGCAAAACCAATCCGGTCCCTTGCAGATCGAAGTAGGGTTTCTCGGCTCCCCACAGGCGCCGCATTTCCGTACGCCGGATATCGTCGGCGATGAAGCTCACCACGATCGCGGAGGGATGCTGCGCCGTGCCCGCCTCTGCGCGAAGCACGATCTGATCGAAGCCATAGCCGCTCACGCCGCCATTGAGAACCCGTCGGCCGGTCAGGGTCTCCAGATGTGCAGGCCAGGTCTCGTTGTCGGTCACTTCGTCGCCAAAGGTATAGGAGTCGCCGACGGCCAGGATTGGTCTGTCCCCGGTTACCGGTGACAGGTCACCGGTGGCGCGAAAACCCTGGCCATCGAAGCTCACGCCCCCGGCGGCATAATTCGGTCGCGGCACGTAGCCCAGCAGCGCGTCGTCGGCGAAGCGGCTCTCTTCCCGCTCTGCAAGGACGGTGCGCGCCCCGAGCACGAAGTTCGGCCACTTGTAGAGATAGGCTCCGCTCCAGGCCCGCAATCCAAGCTCCAGCAGCACAAGCGAGACCACAATCGAGCCGAGCACCAGCCCGATACGGGAGGGCAGGTCCGAATGCCGACGCGGCTTGACGGGCACAGCGGGAGACGGCACGGCGTCACGTCGGAAAGCGTTGCGCGGCAGGCTTATTCATCGTAGCGGCAGGACTTGAAAGGATGGAGACGTGACACCGGGCGCGCGGGTGGCCGCCACCATAGAACTTCTCGACGAGGTCGTCAGCCGGTCCGACCGGCCGGCCGACCTGGTCGCCAACGCCTTCTTTCGGTCCCGCCGTTTCATTGGCGGCGGCGATCGGCGGGCGGTGTCCGATCGCGTCTGGCGAATCCTGCGACGCTATGGCCAGCTCGGCTGGTGGCTCGATCGGACACGCCATCCCGATCGGTCGGCGCGCGCCCTCGTGGGGGCGGACCTGCTGCTCGTCGAAGGACTGACCTTGCCCGACGTGCAGGCGATGTTCGATGGCGGCCGCTATCGGCCGCTGCCGCTCGACGAGGCGGAGATGCGCGCGCTGCGTCAGATGGAAGGCCACTCGCTCAGTCACCCCGGGCAGCCCGACTGGGTCCGGCTGAACGTGCAGGAGTGGGTGACACCGTATTTGCGTGAAGCCTACGGCGAGGCATGGGGCCGCGAGATCGCCGCGCTCGAAGCGCCGCCGCCGGTCGATCTGCGCGTCAATCGACTCAAGGCGACGGTCGCGGAGGCACGCCGGGCGCTGCACCGCGAGGGCATCGAGACCGAGCCGATGCGCTATGCGCCTGACGGCCTGCGACTGACGCGCCGGCTGTCGGTCGTGGCGGGAGAGGCCTTCCAGGGCGGGCTGGTTGAGATCCAGGACGAGGGCTCGCAGCTCGTGGCGGCGCTGGTCGATGCCAGGCCCGGCATGCAGGTGGCCGACTATTGCGCCGGCGCCGGCGGCAAGACGCTCGCCCTCGCGGCCGGCATGAACAACAAGGGACGGGTCGTGGCGATGGATGTGCTGGAGACGCGCCTCGACCGCTCGGCGCAACGCCTGCGCCGGGCGGGCGCGCACAACGTCGAACGGCGCGCGCTCGGCACCGACAATGCCAGGTGGCTGAAGCGCCAGAAGGGGGCATTCGATCGTGTGCTGGTCGACGTGCCTTGCAGTGGCACCGGCACGTGGCGCCGCAATCCCGACGGGCGCTGGACATTGACGCCGCAAGACCTGGCGGAACTCTTGCCCAAGCAGGCCGAGATCCTGGATGCCGCCTCGCGCCTCGTGAAGCCGGGCGGCGGATTGATCTACGCGACCTGCTCGGTGCTGCCGGTCGAGAACGAGCGGCAGGTCGAGGCCTTTCTCCAGCGCCATGCCGACTTTGCCCTCGTGCCGGTCGCCGATCTGTGGTCGCAAGCCGTCCGCAGCGAGCCACCGGCCGGGATGGCGCAGGCTCCTTATCTCAAGCTCTCGCCGCTGCAGCACGGCACTGACGGCTTCTTCGCGGCGATGCTGGTCCGGAGATCGATGCAGCCCGAGGAGAAGCAGGCTGAAGAGAAGGCGGCGTGATCCGCATCCGTCGCGCCACCCGAGCCGACGCCGTGGCGATTGGCCGGGTTCACGTCGAGACCTGGCAGTCGGCCTATGCCGGCCTGCTGCCCGACGCGATGCTGGCCCACATGTCGGACGTGCGGCACTCGGCGATGTGGGCGCGGGCATTGTCGGACGCGGCGGAAGCCCGCGGCATCTTCGTGGCCGACGACGAGGAGATGGGCGTCGTGGGCTTCGGCAGCTGCGGGCCGGTGCGCGACCCGCCGGAAGGCCTGGACGGGACCGAACGGCGCGTGGGCGAGGTCTATCTGCTGTATGTCGAGCCCGACTTCCAGAACCAGGGCCTCGGCCGGCGCTTGCTCGATGCGATGTTCCGCCAGCTCCAGTCCGACGGCTTCGACACGGCGGTGCTTTGGATGCTCGCCGAGAACCCGACCCGGTTCTTCTACGAGGGACTGGGCGGCGAGCTGGTGGGCCAGCGCACGGACACCTTCGCCGGAACCGACATCGACGAAGTGGCCTACGCCTGGCGCGATCTCGACATGCCGCTGATCCGGCGGCGTCTGGCGCCCTGATCCACATTGCAGGCCTGCGCGCGCTCGCCTATATCGCGCCATGACCGACCGCTTGCTGATCGTCGATTTCGGTTCCCAGGTTACCCAGCTGATTGCCCGGCGCGTACGAGAGGCCGGGGTATATTGCGAAATCCATCCTTTCCAGTCGGTTGACGCTGCCAGGATCGAGGCTTTCGGCCCCAGGGGGATCATCCTGTCCGGCGGCCCTGCCTCGGTGATCGAGGGCGAGGCGCCGTCGGCCAATGGGGCGATCTTTGCCGCCAAGGTGCCGGTGCTGGGCATCTGCTACGGCGAGCAGACCATGGCGCATCAGTTGGGCGGCACGGTCGAGAGCGGACATCATCGCGAGTTCGGCCGGGCCGAGGTCGAGGTGAAGGCGAACTCGGCCCTGTTCAAGGATGTCTGGCAGCCGGGCGACCGCAAGCAGGTGTGGATGAGCCACGGCGATCGCGTGACCCGCCTGCCGGCCGGCTTCTCGGTCATCGCCACCAGCGAGAACGCGCCCTTCGCCGCCATCTCCGACGAGAAGCGGCACTATTACGGACTGCAGTTCCATCCCGAGGTGATGCATACGCCCGACGGCGCCAGACTCCTGCGCAACTTCGCGCTGAACATCGCGGGCTGCGCCGGCGACTGGACCATGGCGGCGTTCCGCGAGCGCGCCATCGCCCAGGTACGCGCCCAGGTCGGCAAGGGCCGGGTGATCTGCGGTCTCAGTGGCGGCGTCGACTCCTCGGTCGTGGCGGTGCTGCTGCACGAGGCGATCGGCGATCGGCTGCAGTGCGTGTTCGTCGATCATGGCCTGTTGCGGCTGGGCGAGGCGGAAGAGGTCGTGTCGCTGTTCCGCGACCACTACAACATCCCGCTGGTCCATACCGACGCCTCCGGGCAGTTCCTCGCGGCGCTGAGAGGCGTCATCGATCCGGAAACGAAGCGCAAGACGATCGGCGCCCTGTTCATCGACGTGTTCGAGCAGGAGGCCAAGAAGATCGGCGGCGCCGAATTTCTGGCGCAGGGCACGCTCTATCCTGACGTGATCGAGAGCGTCTCCTTCACCGGCGGCCCCTCGGTCACCATCAAGAGCCATCACAATGTCGGCGGCCTGCCGGCCAGGATGAACATGAAGCTGGTCGAGCCGCTGCGCGAGCTCTTCAAGGACGAGGTGCGCGACCTCGGCCGCGAGCTCGGCCTGCCGGCCGACCTGGTGAACCGCCACCCGTTCCCAGGCCCGGGGCTCGCCATCCGCATCCCCGGCGAGATCACAAGGGAGAAGCTCGACCTCCTCAGGAAGGTCGACGCGGTCTATCTCGACGAGATCCGCAAATC
>NZ_DATBFE010000100.1:0-2869 GCF_036558665.1 Reyranella sp.
TACAAGTCACCCGAGTACCAGAAGATCCTTCCGCATCGTCTCCGGAACTCGACCGGTCGGCTGTTCACCGTGGACGGCGTGAAAGTAGCATAATCTGGCAGCGACGCGCTCTACAGCTTCACGGCGAGACCGAGCCGCGCCGTCGTGTCGACCGCGTGCTCGACCCGGAGGACGGCAACGTCACGATCGAAACCCTGCAGCGGTAGGGCCATAGACTCCCCGCCGCGCACGCGCGACTGTCGTTGCCGGGGCGCCACCGCGGCGGGCGATGTCGCGGGCCTCGGGAACGAGAGGGGGAGCAGATGCGATACCTGGTCCTGGGCGCGGGGGCCCTGGGCGGCCTGTTCGGCGGCAAGCTCGTGAAGGGCGGCGCGGACGTGGCGTTCCTCGTGCGACCGGCGCGGGCGAGCCAGCTCGCGCGCGACGGCCTCGTCGTGCGCAGCCAGGACGGCGAGATCAGGGCTGCGGTGAAGACGCTCCAGCAGGGCGAGATCGACGGCCCCTACGACGTCGTCCTGCTGTGCTGCAAGGCCTACGACCTCGCCGGCGCGATGGAGGCGATTGCGCCCGCGGTCGGTCCCGACACCGCCATCGTGCCGCTGCTGAACGGCGTTCGCCACATCGACGCGCTTGCCGGGCGCTTCGGCGCGCCGCGCGTGCTGGGCGGGCTGACGGCGATCAACGCCGCCCTGATGCCGGACGGCGCCATCCAGCAGAGCGCCCTGCGCATCGACATGACGGCCGTCGGCGAGCTCGACGGGCAGAAGTCGCGCCGCTGCCTCGCCATCCAGCAGGCCCTGGCCGCGGGCGGCATCAAGGCCGACCTGAGCGACAACATCCTGGCGCAGATGTGGGTCAAGTTCTTCGGCTTCGCCTGCCTCGCGACGGTCGCGTCGCTCACCCGGGCGCGGGCCGGCGTCGTCGCCCGCTCGCCCGGCGGCGCCGCGTTCGTGTCGGCGGTGATCGAGGAATGCACGCGCGTCGTGACGGCCGAGGGATTTCCGCCGCCGCCCGACACGGCCGGCCTGATGCGCGGCGTCTATTCGCAGCCCGAGTCGACCTACGCCCCCTCCATGCTGATCGACATGGAGGGCGGCAAGCCGACGGAAGCCGAACACACGATCGGCGATCTGGTGGAACGGGCCCAGCGCCGCGGCGTCGCCGCGCCGATCCTCGCCGCCGCCCTGTGCAATCTCCAGGCCTACGAGATCAGCCGCCACACGGCGCGCGCCTGAGCAGCCAGCGGTTGCCCGGACACGAGGCGACCGAGCGGAACGCTGGCGAGTCGTCAGGCGCAAGGATTGCGCTGTCGCCGCCTCCGCTGCTGCCACGGGCCACCCGGCGGCCAACGACCAGGCGTGGCGCCCGGGTCACGGATGGCTTCGAGCACAGGCCCGACAAAGCGGCCGATCTCGGAAACGCAGACAGAGAAGGCAGCAATCTCGGTCGCGAGCCGGTCCCTGCTCGTGAACGCGCGCCACTGGGCCTGGGTCTCGCGGCGACCGGCGAAGGCATCCGTCAGGCCGTCGGGCAGAGAAGCCGGGACCGGCGTTCCGCGGCGGCGGAAGGTGTTCGCGACGGCTTCCGCAAGCGTTCGGCCGTCGAAGTCGAAGTGGCGCGCGAGCATGCAGAGGTCGTAGAAGTCCTTCATGCGCGAATTGACGAGACCGAGCGAGGTTATCGCCTCCAGCTTCTCGGCCACGACGGTCTCGCGCGGGTAGGCACGCACGCGCGGCGCCGGGCTGTCGAGCAATGTCGGGTAGGCGATTTCGGCCGGCGCGGGAGTGACGGCATCGCCAAAGCCGATATCCACACGCACCGGTACGCGGGCGCGCTCCAGGGTCGCGGTCGTTTCAACGCGGATTCCGCCGTAACGCGCCGCCTCTCTGATCGCGCTCGCCCGCAGACCTTTCACGTCGAAGACCAGACCGTCGTCGCCGACCGGTCGGGAAAGTATTTCGCGAAAGACCCGCGCAACGGCGTCTGCTTCGGCGCGGCCGCTTCCCAGCAGGTCGAGGTCGCGCGTCGGCCGGAACGGATCGTCCAGCCATGCCGTGAAGAGAAGAGCCCCCTTGAGAACGAAGCGGGTTCTGTGCCTGGACATGCTCAGCCGGTAGAGCAGTCGTTCCAGTGCGTAGCTGGTCAGCACGAGCTGGAAGTCCCGTCGCGTTCCTCGAGCGAGAGCGAGCAGCCGTGCCCGTATGGAGGCCGCCACGTTCCTTGGTTCACGCGCCATTGGCCGCGACCGCCTCGAGATAGGGCCGGACGACGCCCAGGACGCGGAGCGCCGCCGCCAGTTTCCAGATCTCGTTGGGCGAGCTCATCCCCCTGGCCAGGGCCTCGCGAAGTGCTTCAAGGGCGACGTCGATGCCGATCTTGTTCCGGTATCGAAAACAATCGACGACGGTCTTCGCCACGCCATAGACGCGCACGGGGACGCGTTCGATCTCGTGGGCCTCGATCCCGATATCGAAGGCCCTCTTGCCGAAGTAGACGAAGCGCATCGGCGGCCAGGTCGCCGTCGGGGTCCAGCTCGAGCGCCGGATGGCCATCCATACCCGGGACGGCACCTGGGTGGTGAGCCCGTGGAATTGCAGGGCCGAGACCAGGCAGACCACGCCGTTCGGCACGATCTTCGCGGCCTCCGCCATGGTATGTGCCGCGCCGGGTCTTGCGTCGGCGCGCTGATAGAGACCTCGCGCGGCCCGCACGACGCGTCCCCGGCGGACCAGCCGCGCCAGCGTCTCCGCGGCGATCCCGGCGGCGGTGAACTCGCGCAGCCGCATCATGCCGCGATCGGCCAGAAGCCTCTCGGCGCGCTTGGCCTCGGTCGTTTCTCTGCTTCGGCGCCTGACGGATGGCATGTGAC
>NZ_DATBFE010000101.1:0-20263 GCF_036558665.1 Reyranella sp.
CGCCAAAAGCTGGTCTGCGCGCCTTTCAGGACTGGTGCCCCCGGTCGGACTCGAACCAACACTTCCGTGAGGAAACCTGATTTTGAGTCAGGCGCGTCTACCAATTCCGCCACGGGGGCACGGTTTCGTGCGCCCGGAATAAAGCCGAAGGATTGCCTCCGGTCAATCGATCGCGTCAGATCTCGCGGAAGGCGCGCGTGAAGCTGTCCATGACCGGCTTGGTGAGATACTCGAAGAAGGTCCGCTCGCCGGTGCGCACGAACAGCTCGACCGGCATGCCGGCGATGGGGTGAAAGCCGGGAATCCGCTCCATCTCCCGCGAGTCGATCTTCACGCGGGCGAGATAGACGTCGCGGCTCGAACCGTCGAGGCTGGCGTTGAACCCGGCCTTGTCCGGCACCGCGTCGGCTGAAACATAGACGACGGTTCCCGTCAAGGTCGGCGTCGACCGGGCGCTGAGGCCGGTGATGCGCACGACGGCATCCTGCCCGACCTTCACATGCTCGATATCCTTCGGCTGGACGCGCGCCTCGATCAACAGGCTGTCGTCGACCGGCAGGATCTCCATGATGCTGCGACCGGGTTCGACCACGCCGCCGGCCGTGTGGTAGCGCATCTTGACGACGACGCCCCGGACAGGTGCGCGGATCTCGATGCGCTCCAGGGTGAGCTTGGCCGTGCGGATCCGCTCACGCGTGTCCTGGAGATCGGCAAGCGCCTCCTGGAGCTGCTCCATCGCCTGCTTCACGGCGGCGCTGTGCACGCCGTTGATCTGCTCGCGAGCGCGGGCGATCCGGTCACGCGCATCGCCGACATCGCCCATCAGGCGCGCGATCTCGCCGCTCGAGGCGGCTTCGCCGCGCTGCAGGGCGAGGAGTTCCGATTTTCGGCTGAGGCCGCTGCTGACCAGGACCTTCTTGGTGCCGATCTCCTCGTTGTAAAGCGCCGACTGACGTTCGACGTTGCTCATCTGCATCTTGCTGGCTTCGATGCGCGCCTCGAGGGCGTTGATGCTTTCCTGCAGCGTGGCGACGTCGGTGTCGATGTTGCGGCGGCGTGCGACGAAGGTGCTCATCTGCGCGTCGAGGATCGTCTGCACTTCCGCGTCGTCGCGATATTTCTGGAAATCGTCGGGCCAAGCGAGGTTTCGTTCCTGCTTCGCCTCGGCCTGCAGCCGGATGCGCATCGCCTCGAGCCTCGCCTCGCGCAAATGGAGACGTCGAAGCTCCGCCTTGGGCTGCGTGTCGTCGAGGACGACCAGCGGCTGGCCGCGCTCCACCCTGTCACCCTCGTGCACGAGGATGTCCTTGATGACTCCCCCCTCGAGATGCTGAACGATCTTGTTCTCGCCCGTGGCGACGAAGTAGCCGGGCGTAACGATGGCGCCGGCGATCAACGCGGTGCCCGCCCAGGAGCCGAAGCCCAGCACGAAGAGGCCGATGAAGGTGTAGCCCAGCGCCGCCGCCCGACGCCCCGAGCGCGACACGCTCTCGTACCAGTCCTCTTGAACGAGACCCGCCGTCTTCTTCCAGAACATTTCCCGGTTCCTCAACCTTCGAGCGAATCGAGCACGTTGCCACCAGGCGGCGTCGGCTTGGCGCCCTGGCCAGAGATCATGGGCAGGATGTCGTCGCGCTTGCCCAGCGCTTGCACGGTGCCGGCGTTCAGGACCATGATCTTGTCGACACTGCGCAAGAGCGCCGGCCGCTGGGTGATCGCCACCACGGTGATGCCTCTCTTCTTGGCGCGCACAAGCGCCCGGCCGAGGGCAAGCTCGCCGGCAACGTCGAGGTTGGAGTTCGGCTCGTCGAGCACGACGAGGCGGGGATCGCCGAAGAACGCCCGGGCCAGACCGACGCGCTGCTTCTGGCCGCCCGACAGGGGGGTGCCGTCCATCGTGATCGGGGTTTCGTAGCCCTGCGGGAATTGCGACACCATCTCGTGAATGTCGGCCAGCTCGGCCGCGGCATAGATCGCCTCGTCGGTCGCATCGGCGCGCATCCGGGCGATATTGTCCTTGATGGTCGCGGGGAAGAGCTGCACGTCCTGCGGCAGGTAGCCTACGCTCTCGCCGAACTGGCGCGGATCCCAGTTGCGCAAATCCATCATGTCGAGCCGGATCGAGCCGGCGGTCGGGAAGATCGAGCCGACGAGCATCTTGCCCAGGGTCGACTTGCCGGTTCCCGAAGCCCCCACGATCGCGAGCGACTCACCCGGATTGAGCTGAAAGGACACGCCGTTCAGGATCACCCGCTTGTTGGGCGGCGGCACGTACAGGACGCGCTCCACGGTCAGCAGGCCGTGCGCCTTCGGCAGGCGCAGGCGCTCGAAATTGAGCGGCGAACTCTGCAGCAGGCTCTTGATCCGGATATAGGAAATGCGCGCGGCGACGAAGCTGCGCCAGCCTTCGATCGTGCCCTCCACGGGCGCCAGGGCGCGGCTGGCCACGATCGACGAGGCGATCATCATGCCGCCGGTCAGCTCGCCCCGAAGGGTGAGCCAGGCGCCGGTGCCCAGAAGGGCGATCTGGGTGAGAAGACGGATCAGCCGCGACAACCCGGCGAGCAGGATGTTGCGGTCCTGGGCGAGGACCTGGGCTTTCAGCGAGTCGCGCGTCTCGCGGCCCCAGATTTGCACCGCCTCGGGGACCATGCCCATGGCGTTGAGAACGCCGGCATTGCGCGCCATGGCATCGGCCTGAAGGCCGGCACGCATGGCGTAGGTGCTGGCGAGCCCGAACGGAATGGCGGTGGTCTTCTGGTTCATCACCGCGATCGACAGCAGCACCGCGCCCGTGCCGGCCACGATGAAGCCGAGATACGGATGGACCAGGAAGACCGCCAGCAGATAGACCGGCGCCACCGGAGCATCGAGCATGGTGAGCAGCACCGGGCCAGTGACGAAGTTGCGAAGCTGCTGGAGATCACCGAGGACCTGGAACTCGCGGCTCGAGCCGTTCTGCGAGGATTTCGCCGCGGCGCTCAGCACCGCCGGGCCGAGCTTGCTTTCGAGCTCGACCGCCGTCCTCATCAGCATGAAGCGGCGCACGATGTCGATCAGCACATGCATCACCAGCGCGCCGATCACGATGATGGTGAGCATCACCAGGGTATCCATGCTGTGGCTGGTGAGCACACGGTCGGAGATCTGGAACAGGTACACCGGCACCGCGAGCACGAAGGTGTTCACGGCGAAAGAGAAGATGGCAACCGTAACGAGACTCTTGCGGACCGCCGCAATCCCGCGTCCGAGGACGTTCTGGAATTCCCGATCGGACCAGCGCCGCTGCAGTGTCGGCGTCGAGGGCGGCGGGGTTCCCCCGCCTGCAGGCGACGCGGGCGGGTCTGGAGTGTCCTTCGGCGGACGTACAGCGACGTTCATGTCTTGGCCTGTCAGTGCGGACTGAAATCTATGCGAGGACGCTGCTCAATGGGTCTGTCGAATGTGTGACCGTTTCATGCGCGGGCGGCACCGGCGTCGGATCCGGTGCGGGCTGGGACGGCGCATCGTGCTGGATGATCGCGGCCGCTTCCGGCGCGAGATGCGATGGGTCGTTGGTGGTGATCGGACCTCCGGTCTGCCCCGACGATTGCACCGTCGACGATTGAGCGATGATGTTGGTCTGCACCAGCACCGAGTCCGAGTACTGCTGCCCGCCGACATACTGACCGCCGGTCGAGCCGACATCGATGATGATGGCCTGATTGGTGAGCGAATTGCCGCCTGCCATCACGTAGCCGGACTCGCCATTCGACAAGGTTTGCTGGACCGTGTCGGTGTTGTTCACGACATTCGTCTGCTGCAGGACGTTGAGGTCGTAGTAGTTGCCGTTGATGAACAACACGTTGAGGGTGTCGCTGCCGTTGCCCGGGATGGCGAGACCGGCGTTTCCGTCGAGCGATGTGTCGTGGTTCGCCAGCGCGTCGGCAACGGCCTTCATCTCAGGCGTCAGAGCGTGGCCGGGCCCAGAGAAATCGGTGATCTGCGCCTCGTTCGAGGTCCAGTTGTTGCCGGTGACCACCGTCTCCTGGCCGGCTCCGCCGGGGCCCGCGTCGACCGACACATAGTTGCTGTTCAGCAGGACGTTGGTCTGGAAGATCCAGTTGGCGCTGTAGGAATTGCCGGTGACGACGATGAGGTCGTAGTGCTCGGAATTGAGATTGTAGGCGACCAGCTCGTTGCCCTGCTCGTTGCCGCCGGTCTCGACGAACTTGTAGTGATCGGTCGCATTCTGCTGCACCAGATCATTGTCCGTCATGTAGTTGTACTGGGTCGCCAGCTTGATGTCGTAGAAATCGCCCTGGACCGTGTCGACGTGCCAGTGCAGGCCACCGAAGAAGCCCATCGTGTAGGGGTTCTGGTCGAGCGTCTGGACGAATTGCGCGACGTTGCTGGCGGCATCGCCCCCCGTGTGAATGGACGCGTTCTCGGTCGTTCCGGTGATGAACGACTGATCGACGAGCACGTTGGTCTGCACGATCGCGTTGCTCTTGTAGCTGTCGCCCAGCACGAGCAGCGTGCCGTCCTGCCCGTTGTCGTTCGCGATGCCGCCGAAGTTCGTCGACAGGTTGCCGCCGCTTTCGACCACCGCCATGTTGGCGTGATGGTCCGTCGGCATGGTCGGGATCAAGGTCGTCGGGTCGGTCGGCAGCGGCGAATTGGGGTCGACCGACTTGCCGTCGATCACCATCCCTTCCTGCAGGGTCTGCGGACCATGACCGGAGGAGTGCGCGCCGAGGTCGGTCAGCGTGGCAATGATCGATTCCGGCGAAGTAAGATCGGTATGGGCATAGGCGTCCGGCATCGCCTCGGCGGCGGTGTGCTGAACGAACTGGAAATCGGGCGCGTGATGATCCGGCCAGGCCGGCGGACTGCCGTCCGACGTGATGGTGTCGTCGCTGCGCAAGACATTGAGCTGGACGACACGCACGTCGTCCTGATCGCCGCCGGACTGGTAAGTGACATCGATGCGCAGCTCCGCATCCCCTCCGCCGCCGCCTCCTTGCTGGGTGGTGGGTGGAGGGAGGTGCGGCGGAGGGACGCCGACCGCATGGGGCGACGCGATCGACGGTACGAGAACAGTGTGAACGTGACCCGTCGGATCCCACGGGTCGGACGGCAGATCCGGCGGCGCCGGCGACCTGGCCCGATCGACATCGTCCAGGTCGACGGGAGCATTGGCAGCGTGAGGACGGTGAGACTCCTCGACGTCGATTTGGCCGGGAGCGTTGTCAGGATCATAGTCGATGTTGAGCTGCGATGCCTGATCGGGAACGTGCAGCAATCCGATGAAGCGCGAGAGAAAGTTTCCCTTGCCATCGACCTGCATCGTCTGCCCCTCCCCCTGCCCCGTATTCGTCTACGCTACGCTGTGCGACACTTACGCTACGATCGAGAAGAAGATGCCGCCCGGCCCCCCGGCCGGGCGGCATCGATGCGCGATGGCTAGGTCGGGTTATGATGAGCCAAGGCGCTGCCGTCGGTCGTGATCGAATCATGACCGACGTTGTTGAAGGTCACGGAGTTGAACTGGATGTTCGCGCCCATGACGATGCTCTGGGTGAAGGCGTCCTGCGTGATCGCCGCATCGGCCGAGGAGGCGATCGATGCCGGGCTGCTGTCGTGGCCGAGCACCGTGCCATGGTCGGCTGACGACTCGCCGCCGGTCGCCGAAGCGATCTGCGAGAACAGCGTGCCGGCGGTGGCATGGTCGCCGCCTAGTCCGTCCAGAGCGGAGAGATTGCCGGCGCCGTCCCAACCTGCGTTGAAGCTCACCGACGCATCGGACAGATGGCCGCTGCTCACCAGATTGTTGACCTGGTCGAGGTTGAAGATGGTGTTGTTGCCATCCCCGTTGACGAACTGGTTGACCGAGTCCGGCATCGAGAACTGGATGCCGTCGTTCAAGTCGCCGTGAATCGACGCATCGAGCTGAGGCTTCAGGTCGGAGGCATCGACGTCGACGCTGACGTTCACCGCCGTGTCGACATGGTTGTTGACGGTGTTCTCGACGCTGTTGGCGACGCCATTCAGGTCGGCGTTCGATACGTGGTTGTCGAGGTCGTTGGTGTTGCTGTTGACGTTGTCGTTGAGGTTGCCGTTGCCGTTCAGGTTGCCGTTGGCATCGAGATTGGCGTTGCCGTTGCCGTTGCCGTTGCCGTTCAGGTTGCCGTTATCGTTGTAGCTCGACGAATCGACGGCCTGATAGACCCCTTGGGCCGCAAGCTGGGCCTCGGCCTGGGACTGATCCTGACCCTGGAGCTGGCCATCGGCCTGGCCCTGGCTCTGGCCCTGCGAGTTGCCCTGACTGTTGTACTGGTTGTTGCTCTGGCCCTGACCCTGGCCTTGACCCTGACCCTGGCCCTGCAGGCCCAACTGACCCTGCAGCTGGCCCTGAAGCTGATCTTGCAATGACATGACTTGACTTCTCCTTGAAATGAGCCGGCGTCCCTTCCCCAGCCATGGCCGCTATTCATCTGTGCGCGGCAGGACGAAAGCCGAATACGCCGTTGCGGTTGAAGGTGATGACGCTGGTACGCTTTACACTACGCTGAGAAGAAGAAATCCCGCCCGGCTGGCCGGGCGGGATCCCGAACGCATCGACTAGCTGTTGCCGTGGTGGCTCATGGCGCCACCGTCGGTCGTGATCGAGTCGTGGCCGACGTTGTTGAAGGTCACGGAGTTGAACTGGATGTTCGCGCCCATGACGATGCTCTGGGTGAACGCATCCTGCGTGATCGGCGCATCCGCCGAGGACGCGATCGACGCCGCACTGTTGTCATGACCGGTCGCGTCACCACCGTTGGCCGACGACCAGCCGCCGCTCGCCGACGCTACCTGCGAGAACAGCGTGCCGGCGGAAGCATGATCGCCGCCGATGAAGTCTCCCAGGGAACCCGCCAATGCCGCGTCGCCTCCGGCACTGAAACTCACCGAAGCGTGGTCCAGATAGCCGTTGCTCACCAGGTTGTTGACCTGGTCGAGGTTGAAGATGGTGTTGTTGCCATCCCCGCAGACGTTTTGATTGACCGAGTCGGGCATCGAGAACTGGATGCCGTCGTTGCAGTAGCCCTGGATCGACGCATCGAGCTGGGGCTTCAGGTCGGAGGCATCGACGTCGACGCTCACGTTCACCGCCGTGTCGACATGGTTGTTGACGGTATTGCAAACGTCATTGGCAACGGCATTGCAATCCGAGTTCGACACATGGTTGGCAAGGTCGTTGGTGTTGCAGTTGACGTTGTCGTTGAGGTTGCCGTTGCCGTTCAGGTTGCCGTTGGCATCGAGATTGGCGTTGCCGTTGCCGTTGCCGTTGCCGTTCAGGTTGCCGTTGTCGTTGTAGCTCGACGAATCGACCGACTGCGCGACGCCCTGGGCCGCAAGCTGCGCCTCGGCCTGGGCCTGGCCCTGGCCCTGGAGCTGGCCATCGGCCTGGCCCTGGCTCTGGCCCTGCGAGTTGCCCTGGCTGTTGTACTGGTTGTTGCTCTGGCCCTGACCCTGACCCTGGCCTTGGCCCTGACCCTGCAGGCCCAACTGACCCTGCAGCTGGCCCTGAAGCTGATCTTGCAATGACATGACTTCACTCCTCGAGTTGGAAAAGTGGCGCTCCTGCTCCAGTCATGTCGCTATTCATTTTTGCGCGGCAGGACGAAAGCCGAATACACCGTTGCAGTTGAAGGACGCCGGTACGCTTACGCTACGCTGAGAGGAAGAAATCCCGCCCGGCTGGCCGGGCGGGATCCCGAACGCATCGACTAGCCGTTGCCGTGGTGTCCCATGGCACCGCCGTCGGTCGTGATCGAGTCGTGGCCGACGTTGTTGAAGGTCACGGAGTTGAACTGGATGTTCGCGCCCATGACGATGCTCTGGGTGAACGCATCCTGCGTGATCGGCGCATCCGCCGAGGACGCGATCGACGCCGGGCTGCCGTCGTGGCCGGTCGCGCTTCCCCAATCGGCGGAAGAGCTGCCGCCATGAGCGTCGGCGATCTGCGAGAACAGCGTGCCGGCGGTGGCATGGTCGCCGCCGATGCCGCCCAACCCCGAGAAGCTGCCGGCACCGTCATCGCCCGCGCTGAAGCTCACCGACGGGCATACCAGCGTGCCGTTGCTCACCAGGTTGTTGACCTGGTCGAGGTTGAAGATGGTGTTGTTGCCATCCCCGTTGACGAACTGGCTGACCGAGTCCGGCATCGAGAACTGGATGCCGTCGTTGTGGTCGCCGCAGATCGACGCATCGAGCTGGGGCTTCAGGTCGGACGCATTCACGTCGACGCTCACGTTGACACACGTGTTGACGCTGTTGTTGACGGTGTTCTCGACGCCGTTGGCAACGGCATTGCAATCCGAGTTCGACACGTGGTTGTCGAGATCGTTGGTGTTGCAGTTGACGTTGTCGTTGAGGTTGCCGTTGCCGTTCAGGTTGCCGTTGGCATCGAGATTGGCGTTGCCGTTCAGGTTACCGTTGCCGTTCAGGTTGCCGTTATCGTTGTAGCTCGACGAATCGACCGACTGCGCGACGCCCTGGGCCGCAAGCTGCGCCTCGGCCTGGGCCTGGCCCTGACCCTGGAGCTGGCCATCGGCCTGGCCCTGACTCTGGCCCTGCGAGTTGCCCTGGCTGTTGTACTGGTTGTTGCTCTGGCCCTGACCCTGACCCTGGCCTTGGCCCTGACCCTGCAGGCCCAACTGACCCTGCAGCTGGCCCTGAAGCTGATCTTGAAGCGACATGACTTGACTCCTCGTTGGAATGAGTCGGCGTCCCTTGCCCAGCCATGACCGCTATTCATTTTTGCGCGGTACGCCCAAGCTTCGGAGACGCCAATTGAGACAATGGTGGAAATCGCTGGCACCGGTCGGGCTTCGCCGACGAGCGTCAGATACGCCTGTTTCATCCGTCGATTGGCAGGCACCTCCTCCCTTTGTTTTGCCGGCGCTGTCCCGTCCGCAGATCGCGAAATTCCCGGCTGCGCTGGTCGACCGGGCAATCGGCGGTCCGCTGCGTCAGGGTGCACAACAGGCAGTTGCGCCGCGGACCCGATTTGGGCGAGGCGATCTTTCCGGTCGCAGGCTGCTTGCTCAACCGGACAACCGCGACCCAACGCCGGCGATCACCGGGCGAGGCGCCGGTCCGGCGCGACGCCAGAGGCCGTGACAAATGAGAGACCGGCGAATCCTGCGATCTCTGGCAAACCTGGCCCAATGCCCAAGCCCAGTGCCGTCGACATCGCAATTTTGTACGATGGCATCAGGCTTTTTCGTTCTTCCGGTTCTGCCTTCTTCCAGGTGGCGGCCGGCTCGTGCGCCGCGACCGACAAGGTCCGGAACGATTGGGAGAAAAACGACCCACCCCCTGAATCTCCTAAAAACCTGTCTATACTTTCGACAGGTTCCACGTCCGTTGGGGCGGGCGTGAGTGGGAAGGAACGAGTGGGTCATGCAAGCGGAGGAAAGCGCCGCGGCGCGCAGCGATAGCCTTGCGCGCTTCGCCGATGAGTTGAGTGCGCATCGCTATCTCGAGGGGATTCTTTGGCCGAACGGGGCGACATGCCCGAGATGCGGCACGCAGGGGAGAATCGGCAGGCTGGACGGCGCGTCGACGCGCCTGGGCGCCTACAAGTGCTATGCCTGCCGTCGCACCTTTTCCCTGACCCACGGCACGATCTTCAGCTCAAGTCACGTGCCGTTGCACAAATGGCTGCAGGCCATCTACCTGACCGAAGGCGGCAAGAAGTCGATACGGCCCCATCATCTCCAGCGCATCCTGAACGTCTCTTTCAAGACCGCCTCGACGATGCTGCGCCGCCTGGAGGACGCCGCATCCGCCAAGGGCGCCGGCCTGCCCCAGCCCTGGCAGTCTGAATCCTGATCCGGCTCTGATCTATTTGCCGCGGAGGTCCGCCTCGCCGTCGGGGCTTTCGTCCGCGGGTACGAGCGCGGCGCGAAGACGGGGCAGGAAATCCCATAGTGTCCGGTTCAGGGTGCGCAGTTCCTGCTGCACCTGCCGCAGCTTGTTGATCCGTTCCTCGTCGATCGGCTGGCGGTCGCCAAACGAGATCCGGCCGCCCTTTTCCACGAAGCGCATCATTTGGGTATGGGTTATCTCGCCACGCTCGTTCACCGAATACATGGCGTGAAGGAACTCGTTGCGCGTACGGTTCGCGTCATTGAATCCGTCGACGATCGCGTCGAGCGAACGGCGGACGGCGGGATCGGTTACCTTGAGCAGGGTGAGTCGTCGCACCAGCTCGAGCCGCGCCCGGGTGGTATTCAGGGTGGAATAGACGACGGCCGCCGCTTTCTCGTCCGTTCCGAGCAGCAGCATCAGGACATAGATCAGCAGACTCTCGTTGTTCGACCAACTGAAGACCAGCAGGCCGATCAACGCCATCAAGGCCTGTCGCTTGCCGGCAGTCTGCATCGCGGCACGCTCGATGGCTTCGAACGCCGGTCTTTCGGGCAAAGGTTCCCGGCGAAGCGGATCGGCCGGCGCGCGGTCGTCGTTGGATGCGCCGCCGCCCTGCAGGCTCTGGCTTTGATGTTGCCGGATGAGGCTGCTCACCGCTTCGTTGAACTTCGCATCGTCCTCGTCGCCCAGCGAATCCCTGATACGCTCCAGAAAAAGAGCAAACTGATCCTCGCTGTGACGTGACGGCCGCTTGCGCGACATGACTAAAGTCCCCACACAACTTTTATCGCACGTGCAGCAACACCCTAGAGAAGCTTTGTTGCAGGTCAATTGACGGTTGCTTGATTGGACCTCTGGTCACTGATTGAACATCCGAGATGAACTTTGCGGCTTCAGCCGATGGATCATTGCTGTGACCACGCCGCAGGCTGGAGATCGGAACTCGAACATAGAGATGGCCGCCGCCTACCTCGTTGTGACCGCTTTCGTAGAACGAACACGCCCGTGCTTGCCGGTCCCTGCTGGCTCCGGTCTTATGTGCCACGCGATCGAGCAAAGCTGTCGGAGGAAGCGTTCAAGTGCACCCGTATCTCCACGCCCGAAAAAACGCCGACAAGCCCGCCTACATCATGGCCGCCAGTGGCGAGACGGTGACCTATCGGCAACTCGACGATCGATCGAACCGCATCGCGCAGCTCTTCCGTTCTCTCGGCCTCAAGACCGGCGAACATATCGCCCTGTTCCTGGAGAACAATCCGCGCTTCTTCGAAATCTGCTGGGGGGCCCAGCGCTCGGGCTTGATCTACACCGCCATCAGCTCGCGGCTGACCCCGCCCGAAATCGACTACATCGTGACCGACTGCGGGGCCAAGCTCTTCGTCACCTCGCACTACCTGGCCGACAAGGCGGCCGAGCTGACGCCTCTCCTGAATGATGTGGCCAGCCGCTTCATGATCGACGACGTCATCCCCGGCTATGACTCCTGGGAGAAGGCGGTGGCAAGCCAACCGGCCAACCGCATCGCCGACGAGACGGCGGGCCACGATATGCTCTACTCGTCCGGCACGACCGGCCGACCGAAGGGGGTGTTGCCGGTCGTCGAGCCGCAGCCAATCGACTTCGACAATCCCCTGCTGCAGATCACCAGTCGGCTCTACGGCATGGACGAGGACACGATCTATCTCTCGCCGGCGCCGCTCTATCATGCGGCTCCCCTGCGCTTCAACATGAGCGTCATGCGGCTCGGCGGCACTTCGGTCATCATGGAGAACTTCGACGCCGAGGACTATCTGCGGCTGATCGAGAAGCATCGGGTGACGCATACGCAGGTAGTACCGACCATGTTCGTGCGCTTCCTGAAGTTGCCGGACGAAGTCCGCGGCAAGTACGACGTCTCGTCGCTCAAATGCGCGATCCACGCCGCCGCTCCCTGCCCGATACCGGTCAAGGAAGAGATGATCGCGTGGTGGGGGCCGATCATCTGGGAATATTACGGCGGTACCGAGGGCAACGGCCTCACCATGTGCAACTCCGCCGAATGGCTGGCGCACAAAGGTACGGTCGGCCGCGCCGTCGTCGGCAAGCTCAAGATCTGTGACGACGCGGGCAACGAACTGCCGACGGGCGAACCGGGCACCGTCTACTTCGCCGAAGGCCGCGCCTTCGAGTACCACAACGACCCGAGGAAGACCGCCGAGTCGCGCCATCCCAAAGGGTGGTCGACACTGGGCGACGTGGGTTATGTCGATGCCGACGGCTTCCTGCATCTCACCGACCGCAAGGCCTTCATGATCATCTCCGGCGGCGTCAACATCTATCCGCAGGAGGCGGAGAATCTCCTCATCAATCACCCCAAGGTGATGGATTGTGCCGTGTTTGGCGTCCCCAACCCCGATTTCGGCGAAGAGGTGAAGGCCGTGGTACAGCCGCGCGACATGGCCGACGCGGGCGCGGCCCTCGCCGAGGAGCTGATCGCCTACTGCAGGCACCATCTCTCGGCCATCAAGTGCCCGCGCAGCATCGACTTCGAAGCCGAGTTGCCGCGGCATCCGACGGGTAAGCTCTACAAGCGCCTGTTGCGCGACCGCTACTGGCAGGACCGCGCGAGCAAGATCGTATGAACTCGAGTGAGCGTGCGCTCCAGTGGCGACCGCTCGTTAAGGAGATCGCCATGAAAGCAGCCGTCGTCACCGAGCAGGGTGTCCAGGTCAAGGACGCGTCGAAGCCGTCGCCCAAGTCCAACGAAATTCTGATCAGGGTGAAGGCGGCCTCGCTCAACCGCGCCGATCTTGCGGTCGCAGCCGGCCATCGTCACGGCGCGGTGGGCGGGCCGGGCACGATTGTGGGCCTGGAGTGCTCGGGCGAGGTCGAGGCTGTGGGCAGCGACGTCAGGGACTTCAAGCCGGGCGACCGTGTCATGAGTTCGACGGCGGGCGGCTTCGCCGAGTATGCCGTGGCCGATTCCGGCCGTGCCCACAAGATTCCCCCCAACAACATGACCTTCGAGCAGGCCGCCTGCATGCCGGTGGCGGTGCAGACCATGCACAACGCCCTGGTCGGTGCGGGGCGGCTGAAGAAGGGCGAATCGGCCCTGATCCAGGGCGCCAGCTCGGGCGTCGGCCTGCTCGGAATGCAGATTGCGAGGCACATGGGCGCGTCGATCGTGATGGGCACCTCCACCAACGATGCGCGTCGCGCCCGACTGAAGGAGTTCGGCTGCGACCTGGCGCTCGACACGCGCGATCCGAAATGGCCGGAGAAGGTCAAGGAGGCGACCGGCGGCAAGGGCGTCGATCTGATCGTCGATCAGGTTTCTGCCGGGGTGATGAACCAGAACATGGAGGCCGCCGCGATCCTCGGCCGGATCGTCAATGTCGGCCGCCTCGGCGGCATGAAGGGTGAATTCAACTTCGACCTCCACGCTCTCAAACGCATCGATTATGTCGGCGTCACGTTCCGCACCCGCACGCCGGACGAAGTGCGCGCCATCGTGCAGGCCGCCCGGAAGGATCTGTGGCCAGCCATCGAGACAGGCAAGCTGTCGCTGCCGATCGACCGGACATTCCCTCTCGCGCAAGCCGCGGAGGCGCTTGCGCACATGAAGGCCAATGCCCACTTTGGCAAGATTGTTCTCGTCGTCTGAGCAGCAGGTATCCCATGGCCCACGGCATCAACCATCTCGCCACCGCCGACAGCCTCTTCTTCGGCAAGGGCGCGCTCGACCGGCGCAAGACCGAGAAGACGGTCGAGGAGGCGCTCAAGGGCTGCGACGACGGCGAGCTGTTCCTGGAATACGTCCAGAGCGAGAGCCTCAGCTTCGACGACGGCAAGCTGAAGAGCGCCTCCTATGACACCACCCAGGGCTTCGGCCTGCGGTCGGTTGCGGGCGAAGCCACGGGCTTCGCGCATGCCTCGGCGCTCGATGAAAAGGCATTGAAGCGCGCCGCGGACACGGTGAAGGCGGTGCGGTCGGGTAAATCCGGCAAATCCGACGTGTCGCCGCACGGCACCAACCGGCTGCTCTACGCCGACGACAATCCGATCGACGGCGAAGACTTCGAGAAGAAAGTGAAGCTCCTGCAGGAGATCGACGCCTATGTGCGTGCCAAGGAGCCGAAAGCACGGCAGGTCTCGATCTCCCTCCTGGGCTCGTGGCAGGTGATCGAGATCGTCCGCGCCGGCGGTTGGCGTGCGGCCGATGTGCGGCCGTTGGTGCGGCTGAATGTCAGCGTGGTGTGCGGCGACGGCGCGCGCCTCGAGGCGGGCAGCACGGGCAGTGGCCGGCGCGCGGCCTACGGCGACATCTTCCATCCCGACTACTGGAAGAAGGAAGCCGACGAGGCGATCCGACAAGCCCTGGTGAACCTGGAATCCGTCGATGCGCCGGCGGGCGAGATGCCGGTCGTGTTGGGGGCAGGCTGGTCGGGCGTGCTGTGGCACGAAGCGGTCGGGCACGGACTGGAAGGCGACTTTCACCGCAAGAAGACTTCGATGTTCACTCATCTCATGGGCCAAATGGTGGCCTCGCCGGGCGTCACCGTGGTCGATGACGGCACGCTTGCCGGCCGTCGCGGCTCACTCACCATCGACGACGAGGGCACGCCGACCCGGCGCAATGTGCTGATCGAGAATGGCAGGCTGGTCGGCCTGATGCAGGACCGCATGAATGCCCGCCTGATGGGCGTGAAGCCGACCGGCAACGGGAGGCGCCAGAGCCATGCCCATGCGCCGATGCCACGCATGACCAACACCATCATGCTGGGCGGGACCGCGGACCCGAAGGAGATCATCGCCTCCGTGAAGAAGGGCCTCTATGCGGCGAACTTCGGCGGCGGCCAGGTCGACATCGTCTCGGGCAAGTTCGTGTTCAGCGTGACCGAGGGCTATCTGATCGAGGACGGCAAGATCGCCAGGCCGGTGAAGGGCGCCACCTTGATCGGTGCCGGCTCGGAAGCGCTGACGCGGGTCGGCATGGTCGGCAACGACATGGCACTCGATCCCGGCATCGGCACCTGCGGCAAGGACGGCCAGGGCGTGCCGGTAGGCGTCGGTCAGCCGACCCTGCGCATCGATGCTCTCACCGTCGGCGGCACGGCGACCTAGAATTATGCGCCCATGCGCTCGCGATGACGCGAGGCGCTACCTCTCCAGCCACACATCCTCGAAGCGCCAGCCGTTATAGATGCTGTTGCTCTGGATGGTCAGGTTCCTGACCGATGGCTGCCAGCAGCCGGCGGCCATCCCGTGGGCGATCATGGGCCGGGCGACATCCTCCTGCAGGCGGCGGTCTATGTCCCAGACCATCTTCTGCCGCGTCTTCTGGTCGAGCTCACGCGACTGCGCCTCGAACAGCTCGGTCATCTTGGGATTGCAGTAGCCGTTGTAGTTGCGCAGCGAACCGCAGGCGTAACCTTCGAAGAAGGTGACGTCGGGATCATCGACGGCACTGCCGGTGAGATTCAATGCCACCACATAGTCCTTCTTGAAGACGCGATTGTAGTAGATCGAGGTGTCGATCACCTCGAGCTCCCCGTCGATGTAGATCTGTTTGAGCTGGTCGATCAGGATGACGGCGGGGTCGCGGAAGGTGGCGATGTTGCGCGTACTGACCTTCACCTTAAGATGCTTGTCGGGGCCGTAGCCCGCCTGCTGCATCAACGCGCGCGCTTCGGTGCGACTCCCGGCGACATCGCCATAGCCGGCCACGGTCTGGAGCATCTCTCGCGGCAGCCCCCAGACGCCGTCCGGCGGCGGCATCATTGCTCCGCCCATCTTGCCTTCGCCCTCCTGGAGGATGTCGATGAACGCCTGGCGATCGATCGAAAGCGCCATGGCGCGTCGGATCGCCGGGTTGTCGAACGGCGGAACCTCGCGATTGACGATCAGGTTGGTGCTGACACCCGTACCGCGCATGGTGCACTTCGCTTGCGGTGCATCGCGCCGGATGTTCTTCAGCAGCGGCACGGAGACGTCGGTCGGAAAGGTCATGTCGAAGGCGCCGCTGGAGAAGGCCAGCATGCGCGTCGACCGGTCGGCGATGATCGTATAGTCGATGCCGTCGAGATATGGGCGGCCCGCCTTCCAGTAGTCGGCGTTCTTCACCAACTTGATGCCTTCGTTCATCTTGAACTCGGCCAGCTTGAACGGACCCGTGCCGACCGGCTTGCGGCGCATGTCGGCGACCGGAACGTGGCAGGGATAGATCGGCGAGTAGCCCGACGCGAGCATCGCCAGCAGCGCAGGTTGCGGATGCTTGAGATGGAAAGTGACATCGAAATCGCCTTCGGCGGCGACCTTCTCGACATTTTCGTACCATGAGGCGCGCGGATTGCGCCGAAGCTTGTCGTTGCCGAGCAGCAGTTCAAACGTGCACTGGACGTCCTTGGCCGTGAACGACTGGCCGTCGTGCCATCGCACCCCTTCGCGCACCTTGAATCTCAGCGTCCTGCCGCCGTCCTCCCACGACCAGCTCCTTGCCAGATCCGGCACGATGGATTCCAGGCTGTTGCGCGCGACATGCTGGTCGAAGATCACGAGATTGTTGAACAGCGCCATGAACGGCACGACGACTGACACGGTGGCCTCTTCATGGATCGAGGCGCTGGGTGGCGTGTCCATGTGCTGGATGCGCAAGGTGCCACCATACTTCTGGGCCTGGGCGGGACTGGCCGTGAGAGCGATCGCTGCGAAGACGAGCAGGATGAGCCATCCGGTCCGGACCTTCATGCCTTCCTCCCAGTCGGCAGCCGCGCGCAACCGGTCGCGGCGTTCAGTGGACTACGCGCCTGCTTCGTGACTCATGCATTTCCTGATTTGAACACGGCGACTCTGCCGCGGCCGAAAGATAGTGCGACTGGGGACCGACCTTGGCAATAGACCGCCTCGACGAGCTCAGAGCGTGTAAAGTCCCTTCGACACCGCGAGGCTCACGCACAGCGACTCGATCGTGTCCAGGGTGGGCGTGTCGACGCCCGCGCCGCGAGCAAAGGCGAGCGGCGCACGCACGATCGCCTCGATCTCCATGGGCCGGCCGAGTTCATAGTCCTGCAGGATCGACGGTCGATGATCGGGATAGACGCGCTTGGGGCCATAGCGAACGTCGGGATTGTCGTCCAGCAGCACGCCGTGGGCGGCCGCGGTCGCGAGCGCCTCTCCATGTGCACGCCGTGCCAGACGATTGATCATCGGCGTCTTCTGGATGGTCGTCGGCTGCGCAAGGAGAAGGCAGAGGGTCGACCCGGTGAGGTTGGCCATCAGCTTGTGCCAGATGTCGTAGCGGATGTCGCGCGTTTCCGGCGACGCGATGCCGGCGGCCTTCAGCGTGGCTCGCAGAGCCGCGATGCGCCCGCTCTCGCGGTCATCGATCTCGCCAACCCACAGCGTATTGCGGTCGGGCGAGATGTTGCGCACGACGCCGGGCTCGACGACATGGTTCGAGGAGGTGACGACGGCGCCGATCGTCCGCTCGAGGCCGACCGATCGCGCCAGCGCGCCATCCGGGTCGAGCCGCGACAGATCGGGCGCCGGCGGACGCGCGGACGACAAGCCATGGCCGTACCACCAGGGAATACCGTTCTGCACGAAGACGACCGATGTCTCGGCGCCAAGCAACGGCCCGATGGCGGCAGCGAGTGCTGTCTGTCCGCAGGCCTTCAGCGTCACCAGCACCACGTCCTGTGGCCCGAGATCGGCGGGCCGGTCGCTGGCCCGCACCGGGACGACGATCTTCCGGTCGCCGACGAGCAACGTCAGCCCGTGCCGGCGAATCACTTCCAGGTGTGCGCCGCGCGCGACGACCGAAACATCGTTGCCCGCGGTGGCAAGCCGGGTCGCGAAATTCCCGCCGATGGCGCCGGCGCCGAAGACGCAGATCCGCATCGCCCTCTCCGGATTACCCGCGCGTCTCCGCCAGCCGCAGCGATTCGATGAAGCGGATGGCCGCGCTCCGGGTCCGCATGTCGCTTTTGGCGGTGGCCAGCAGGCGGTAGAGCCGGTCCTTGACGACATATGTACGCATCATCACAAAGCCGCCGTCCTCGCCCTCGATGTCAAGCGCATACCCATCCCACCCCTGCAGGGTGACCAGCTCGTCGCGCGTGTACTTGAATTTGTCCCTGGGGAACGCCTTCTCGGCGTCACCGCGCCCGAGGTTTCTGGCCATCTCCTTGCTGTCGTGGCCGCTGAACCAGTTCGGTTCGTAGTCGACGTAGTCGAAGTCGAACATCTGATCGGCGCGCCTCGACTCCCAGGCGACGCGAGGCGCGATGTTGCCGGGATCCTTCTGACTTGCCGTGCTCTTCTCCGCCGGCGCCGGCATCTCGAGTCGGAACCGCAGGTCGGGCGCCACGACGGTCTGCCAGTCTTCGTCGGATTGCGCCTGCGCGGCGAGCGGCAGCGCCGCGAGAAGAAGCGCCATCGCGCGCCGCTTCATGGTGCCGGCACCAGATCCTCGCGGCCGGACCATTCCCACGCGAGGCCCGTGCGCGAGATGCCGAGCAGCAGGCCATGCAGTTGCTTGGGATGCACCCAGCCGCCGTCGGGATCCGTCGCCGGATCACTGCCGCGCGGCGTGTAGCGGGCGCCGGCCTCGAGCAGGCGTCCACGTATTGCCGTCCAATCGTGGGTTTCGACGTAGCACATATAGAGCGAGTCGCCGTGCTTCTTGACGAAGCGGCCCATGGAATGGACGTCGTCCGTCACCTGGCTGAGTTCGATGCGGTCGAGCCTGTTCGGCGGATCGAACAGGGTCAAGGTGCCGAGGTAGCCGAAACGCTCGCTGCCGATCTCGCTGAAGCGCGCGGGCTCGAGGCCGAACAGGCCGGCGTAAAGCGCGGCAGCGCGGCGCCAATCGCTCGCCAGGGTGTTCGTGGTCTCGTAGAGAAACGACACAGGCCCGACGCGCGGCCGATAGGTGCTGTGCGAAACAACGATCGGCAGGCCGAAGGTGACATCGGAGCCGAGGTAAAGCTGTTCGTCGTCCCGTTCATAGGCGATCCCGAGGCCCTGCCAGCGCCTTGCCATCGCGTCGAGGTCGGCGGTGCAATACCCCGCCGTCATGAGCCCTTCCCCGCGCGCGTTCAGGAACTCCCGCGTGCGACCGGTGCCGTCCGGTTCGCAGAGCTCGAACTCGCTCTCGCCGACGGCGAGAACAGTGCGCCGGGCACCGAGATGACGGCTGTGATCACGGCGCGCGATCTCGCACCCCAGCAACTGCCTGAAGCGCTGGGACGCCTTGCCGGCGTCGTGGACGGCGATCTGAACGCGGTCGCAGCGGTCGAGCATCGGCGGACGATAGCTCAGTACGCGTAGTCGCGGAACAAGGGCTCGAACGAGCCGTGCCATTCGCTTTGCCACTTGGCCAGCAGCTCGTCGGCTGGCGCCAGACCGCTTGCAACCGCGCGATCGAGCGGCGCGAGATAGACGGTCTCGTCGTTGCCGTCGCCATCGAGGCGCCTGCGCGCACGCAGGCCCGCGTGTGCGATCTCGACCACCTCGCGCGCCAGATCCGACAGCGGCAGGCCCTGGAACTTGGTCGAAAGTCCGGTCCGGGGCGCATGGCTGCGCAGATAGTCGTGATCCTCGATCGTCCAGTCCTTGACCAGATCCCACGCGCCATCGAGCGCGTTCTGTTCATAGAGCAAGCCGACCCACAGGGCAGGCAAGGCGTTCAGCGCCGGCAGAGGACCCGAGTCCGCGCCGCGCATCTCGAGGTAGCGCTTCAGCCGCACCTCCGGAAAGGCCGTGGTGACATGATCGGCCCAGTCGTTGATGGTCGGCAGCTCGCCCGGCCGCGCCGGCAGCCTGCCGTTCAGGAAATCGCGGAAGCTCTGGCCGGCAGCATCGACGTACTTGCCATCGCGGTAGACGAAGTACATCGGCACATCGAGCATGTAGTCGACATAGCGCTCGAAGCCGAAGCCCGCCTCGAACACGAAAGGCAGCATGCCGCAGCGGTCGGGATCGGTGTCGGTCCAGATGTGGCTGCGATAGCTCTTGTAGCCCGAGGCCTTGCCCTCGACGAACGGCGAGTTGGCGAACAACGCGGTGGCGAGCGGCTGCAAGGCGAGCGAAACGCGAAACTTCTTCACCATGTCGGCTTCGGACTCGAAGTCGAGGTTGGTCTGCACGGTGCAGGTGCGCAGCATCATGTCGAGGCCGAGCTTGCCCTTCTTGGGCATGTACTCTCGCATGATCTTGTAGCGACCCTTGGGCATCCAGTGGATGTCCTCGCGCTTCCAGTCCGGCGCGAAGCCCAGCCCGATGTAGCCCGCGCCGATCTCGCCGGCGACCTCGTTCACCTCGCGCAGGTGCTGGGAATTCTCCGCCGCCGTCTCGTGGACCGTCTCGAGCGGCGCGCCGG
>NZ_DATBFE010000102.1:0-17834 GCF_036558665.1 Reyranella sp.
CCCGAGCAGATCGCGCGCACCGCCGTCTTCCTGGCCTCGGACGAGTCGAGTGCCATCACCGGTCAGGTGCTGCACGTCAACGGCGGATCGTACATGGCCTAGGCGGTTGCGTCGGGGCGGAATATGGGATCGGCAATCCTGCTCCTCGATCATCTCCCTGATCCAGTCGGCGTCACATGCCTTGTCGGCAACGACGTCGGCTCCGGGTGGAAGTTCATTGAGCAGCAGCTCGGCCATGGGAGCATCGTTGGCCTGCCCGGCCGACAGCTCGATCTGCACCGGCATCACTTTTCCCAGCCCTTGGGAATCCTTTATGAGTATGCGACCTCCGTTCGTCGAGAACTGATACCCTTGCCATGTCCTTCCACGTTCCGGTGAAGTCGAATGGGCGAGCTCTTGGACGGGTGCATCGAGCGATGCCGGTGACGGATCAGGAGTCCGGCCGCAACCGTCGGCATCGAGCGATGTCGCTTGCCACTCCTCCGGTGCTGGCGATTGCCTGCGTCGCGGTCGCGCTTTCATTTGCTCCGCGGCCTGCGGCGGCTCAAGCGTCTGGGGTTCCCAGCGAAGCTGGGCCGCGCTATCGAGCCGACGGGAAGAATGCCGATACTTACGGCAGAAACGAGCGATATCCCGCCTGTACAGGTATGGCTTACGTTCGCGAGGATCGTTGTCTCGTTTGGGCCTTGAGCCATTTCGATACGGTCTTTCCCGCGCGGCTAATTGCTGCCCCGAAGACGCCAAGTGTGCTGACGCGCGCGGCGAGCGAGCCGAACATTCGCTACAGGTTTGCCGGCCAAACTTCGACACTCGACCAGTATCTTGAGCGCCATCCGGTGACTGGTTTCCTGGTTGCAAAAGGCGACACTATTCTAGTCGAGCGGTATCAATATGCGCGGACCGATAGGCATCGTCTTACGTCATTTTCGATGGCGAAGACCATCATTGCTCTCCTCATCGGCATCGCCCAGAAGGAAGGAGCCATTCGCTCGATCGACGACTTGGCCGAGATTTACGTGCCCGGCTTGAAGGACACCGAATATGGTCGAACGCCGATCAAAGCCTTGCTTCAGATGTCGTCCGGCGTGGTCTTCTCTGAAGTGTACTCGGATACGGCGAGTGATATCTGGACGCTTTCTCGCCTGACGATCCAGCAGGGACCCGAAGGCAGCTTGCAAGCCGTCAAGCGCTTCAACAGACGCTATGCGGACCCGGGCGAGTACTTTCACTATGCATCAGCAGAGAGTCTCGTCCTTGGCCTGGTGCTGGCTGGCGCGACGGCGCGCAAGGTGTCGGATTATGCACGCGAGAAGCTGTGGGAGCCTCTCGGTGCAGAAGCTGACGCATCTTGGGGGGTCGATGCGACTGGCCAGGAAGTGACGTACGCCTTCTTCAACGCTGTACTGCGTGATTGGGCCCGGCTCGGCCTGATGCTTGCCCATGATGGTACTTGGAACGGTAAGCGCATCGTTCCGCGAGAGTGGCTGCTTGCATCAACCTCAATCGCGCCGGAGGACAGCCACCTCAAGCTCGGATGGATCTGGTCGGGGTACGGCTACCAAATTTGGCTCGTCCCAGGTGGCAATCGAATGTTCGCGCTCCGTGGTTTGCGAGGACAGTACGTTCTGGTTGATCCGGAAACAAAGCTCGTGCTCGTACAAACTGCGGTCGACTATGCGGGCAACCCGATGGTGGACCAACAAGAATTGCTGGCCCTGTGGGCGGCGGTATTATCCGAGCTGCGATAGTACGACCTCAATTTCCGGAGGTCTGTGTTCCGCCTCCGAATGTGGCCCTAAACGATCGACTTCCCCTGCGCAGCAATTCCGTCTGCTTTCAGACGCCCTCCGGACGTCGCCCACCTTGTGTCGCCATCCCGGGTCGTTCATCCCAGAGCGTCGCCATTTATGAGTTCACGGCCCAGTCTCATTGGGAAGCAACATGCCAAGGATCATCCATAGTGAGGTCAACGTCACCGGCGACGACCACGACGCGCGGTGTGTTCCCTGTCTACGGAAATCGTCATAGGCATGTTGCGCATCGGCCCTGAGTTGGCCGAGCGCCGGAACAGCGGTGGCAGCGACGGCGCTCGCCGTCGCCAGTCAGAGCGGCAGATATCTCACATCACTTGGGCGCCAGCACCATGATCATCTGGCGGCCTTCCATGCGCGGCATCGACTCGATCTTCGTGAGCGGATCCATCTCGCTGCGCACCCGGTTCAGGACCTGGAGGCCGAGTTCCGAATGCACCATCTCGCGGCCGCGGAAGCGCAGGGTGACCTTCACCTTGTCACCTTCCTCGATGAACCGCTTCATGGCGCGCATCTTCACTTCGTAATCGTGGTCGTCGATGTTCGGGCGCATCTTGATCTCCTTGACCTCGATCACCTTCTGGTGCTTGCGGGCCTCGTGCGCCTTCTTCTGCGCCTCGTATTTGTATTTGCCGTAATCGGAGATCTTGCAGACCGGCGGAGCGGCATTGGGCGAAATCTCGATCAGGTCGAGACTGGCCTCCTCGGCCATTTCCAATGCCTCGCGGACACTGACGACGCCGACCATATCGCCATTCTCGTCGATCAGTCGGACTTGCGGCGCTCTGATTTCGCCGTTCACGCGCGGACCGTCGCGGGTCGGCACGCTTTGTTGAGCAGGTCGAGCTATGGCTTCCTTCTCCCTCGTTGAAGCCCTTCGTCAGGGCGGAAAACGAGGCCGCGACCGCACCTCAATAGGGCGGCCTGGCCTCTGCAGAAAGTGTAGTGACGGCGGCCCCCAATTCAAGGACCTCCTGCTTTTCCGAGCCCAGCCGCCGCACGGCGACCGTGCGGTTGTCGATATCGCGTCGGCCGACCGCCAGGATCAGGGGCACATGCGCGAGCGAATGCTCGCGTACCTTGTAGTTGATCTTCTCGTTGCGCAGATCGGTATCGACCCGCATCCCGGCTGTCCGCAGTCGTTCGGCGACTTCGTTCGCATAGCTGTCGGCATCGTTGACGATCGTGGCCACGACGGCTTGCGTCGGCGCCAGCCACAGCGGAAAGCGGCCGGCATGGTGCTCGATCAGGATGCCGATCATGCGCTCGAAGCTGCCGAAGATGGCCCGATGCAGCATTACCGGAACTTTGCGCGCTCCATCTTCGGCGACATAACTTGCGCCCAACCGCTCGGGCAGCATGAAGTCGACCTGCAAGGTGCCGCACTGCCAATCGCGACCGATCGCGTCGCGCAGCACGAATTCCAGCTTGGGACCGTAGAACGCGCCTTCGCCCGGATTGAGGATCAGGTCGAGACCGGCGGCCTTTGACGCCGACTGCAGCGCCCCTTCCGCCTGGTCCCATATGGCGTCGGAGCCGATGCGCACCGGCGGCCGATCGGAGAATTTCACGAAATACTCGAAGCCCAGATCTCTGTAGACCTCACCCAGAAGCTTGCAGAAGCGGATCGTTTCGCTCTCGATCTGCTCCTCGAGGCAGAAGATATGGGCATCGTCCTGCGTGAAGCTGCGCACACGCAAGATACCGTGCAACGCACCCGAAGGTTCGAAGCGGTGGCAGGAACCCATTTCGGCCAGCCGCAGCGGCAGCTCGCGATAGCTGCGCAGGCCCTGGTTGAAGATCTGGATATGACACGGGCAGTTCATCGGCTTCAGCGCAAAGATCCGCTGCGCCGGATCGGCGATGAACTCGCGCAGGCCTTCCTCGTTCTCGCTGAGATACATGTTCTCGCGGAATTTCTCCCAGTGGCCAGAGGCTTCCCACAGTCTGCGGTCATTGAGCTGCGGCGTCTTCACCTCGACATAGCCATCAGCCTCGAGTTTGCGCCGCAGATAGGCCTCGAGCGTGCGCCACAGCGTCCAGCCCTTGGGGTGCCAGTACACCATTCCGGCCGAGTCTTCCTGCTGGTGGAAAAGCCCCATCTCGCGGCCGAGCCGGCGATGGTCACGCTTCTCGGCCTCCTCGAGCCGGTTCAGGTACGCCTTCAGGTCCTTGTCGGAAAAGAAAACCGTGCCGTAGACGCGCTGCAGTTGCGCCTTGCTGGCATCGCCACGCCAGTAGGCGCCGGAGACCTTCGTCAGCTTGAACGCCTTGCCGAGCTTGCCCGTCGAGGGCAGGTGCGGGCCGAGGCACATGTCGAGCCAGTCGCCTTGCCTGTAGACCGAGATCTCCTCGCCCTTCGGCAGCTCGTCGGCCCACTCCGCCTTGAAGCTCTCGCCATGCTTGCGGAAGTAATCCTTGATCCTGGCTCGGTCCCAGACCTCGCGCGTGATCGGCAAATCGCGATCGACGATCTCGGCCATGCGCTGCTCGATCCGGGCGAAGTCGTCGGGCGTGAACGGCTCGGCGCGCACGAAGTCGTAGTAGAAGCCGTCCTCCGTCGCCGGACCGAACGTGATCTGCGTGCCGGGATAGAGTTCCTGCACGGCCTGGGCCAGCACGTGCGCCGCGTCATGGCGCAAGAGCTCGAGCGCGTCCGGGTCACGCGACGTCACGATGGCGATTCTGGCATCGTGATCCACGACCGTGCCCAGGTCCTTCATGCCGCCGTCGACGCGCAGCGCAAGTGCGGCCTTGGCAAGGCCGGGACCGATCGCGGCGGCGATCTCCGCGCCACTCACCGGTTTGTCGAACGACCGGACCGAACCGTCCGGCAGGGAAATGTTGATCATCGCAACCACCTAAACAGGAATCCGAACACGGCTGATCGGCCGACGCCTGGCGTCGGCCGACGCAGGCCGGGAAGCGGCACGAGTGCGCGCGCCCGGCCGAATCAAGTTCGAACGGTGGTCAGTGTCGTCGGAGCGGGGAAAAACATCCGATCCATGGGCCTTGGAGATAGTTGTGACGTGCTTTCACGTCAAGCCTTTGGAAGCCGACCGGGCCCCCATCAGCTGTCGGATTTCCCCGGGAGCCCAGAAACTTCAACCGACCAGACTCTCATAAAGTTGCAGCAGCCGGCGATTCGAGTGGGCCAGCCGGTAGCGGCCACGGACATGATCCTGGGCGGCCCGAGCCAGCTCGGCCCGGCGGTCGGCTGACAGCGAAAGGGCGGTCGCGATTGCCTGGGCGAGACCGGATGGGTCGCCTTCCGGCGCCAGCCAGCCGGTGACCCCCTCGCGCAGCGCCTCGGCCGCACCGCCGCCCTGTTCGCAGACTGCGGGCCGTCCCATGGCTTGGGCCTCCACCATCGTCCGGCTGAATCCCTGCCGTGCGCCTCCCGTCGCCACCACCACGTCGGCAAGCATATAGGCGGCCGGCATGTCCTCGACATAGGGCCCGATCTGGACCCTGCCGTTGAGGCCCGCTTGCTCGATGGCGCGTTCGAGTTCCTTCTCCAGGACAGTCGGTGTGCCTGTCGAACCGAGCAGCAGGCAAAAAACATCCTTCCGCCCGAGTTTCTCGATGGCCTCGATGAGAACCTTCTGGCCGCGGTCCTCGACGAAGCGGCCGGGGTAGAGCACGACAAGGGTGCCGTCGGGAATGCGCAGATCGGCAGCGAGCTTGATCAGCCGCTCGGCGCGCACGGTCGCCGGGTCGAAACGATCGAGATCGATACCCGATGGGATCACCACCAGCCGATCCGCGCGCGCCGGAAAGCGCTGGCGAAAGTCACGCGCCACGTGCTCCGACACGGCGACCACCGCGTCGGCCTTGGATTGCCTTCGTTCGGCATGGCGCCTGACCATGCCCGTTGCGACGAAGGGCTGATGCAGCGTCGCGACCCACTTGAGTTTCAGGCGTCTTGCGACGGCGCGCGCGATCCAGGCTGTGGTCGGTGAACGGGATTGCAGCAGGCTGAGATCGAGGTCGCGGACGCTCGAGGCAAGGCGCGTGGCGAGATTGAACCGCGCCCACAGCGGATGGCTTGTCGGCGGCAGTTCAAGGTGGCTGGCGCGCAGGCGCAAGAGGTCGGGCAGCATCGTGCCGCTTGGCGAGGCGACGAAGGCCGATCCACCGGCACCGATCACCGCCCGGGCGGTATCGAGCGTTGCGCGAGCCAGACTGCCCGACAGGCCGGGAACGATCTGGAGAAGCTTGAGAGGAGACATCGAGTGGCTGGCGGCGGTCTGGCTGCTATGGCAGGTAACACGGCATGACGAGCCACGGTAGCGTTCAGCATCTGGCCCGGCCCGACGGAAATGTCGTCGCCTATGTCAAAACCGGGGGCCGGAGCCCGACAGTCGTCTTCCTGGGCGGCTTTCGTTCCGACATGACCGGCACCAAGGCGGTGGCACTCGAGGTCTGGGCACAGGAGCGGGGACAGGATTATCTGCGCTTCGACTATCTTGGCCACGGCCAGTCGTCGGGGCGCTTCGAGGACGGCACGATCGGTCGCTGGCTGGACGATTCGCTTGCCGTCATCGATCGGCTCACGAGCGACAGGCTCGTTCTGGTCGGTTCCAGCATGGGCGGCTGGCTGTCGCTCCTGGCCGCCCGCGCCCGCTCCGGACGAATGGCAGGGCTGGTCCTGATCGCCGCCGCGCCCGATTTCACCGAGCGTATGCTGCTGACAAGTCTCTCGCCCGAGGAGCGCTCGACGCTCGAACGCGATGGCCGGCTCGAGCGACCGTCGCAATATTCATCCGAGCCCTCGGTCTTCACCTGGAAGCTGATCGAGGAAGGCCGAAAACACCTGGTGCTGGACAAGCCGATGATCCTGCCATGCCCGGTGCGTCTGTTGCACGGGCAGAGCGATCCCGACGTGCCATGGGAATATTCGCTGCAGATCGCCCGCCATGTCGAGGCGCCGGAGGTGGTGACGACTTTCGTCAAAGGCGGCGATCACAGGTTGAGCACGCCGACGGACATCGCGCGGCTGGTGGCCACGGTCGAGGAGTTGACGCATCAGACGACGCCGGCGATCGCCCGCAGGCCCTCGCGGTAGGTCGGATAGCGCAAGGCAACGCCGAGATCGCGCTTCATGCGGCCGTTTCGTACACGGCGATTCTCGGCATAGAAGGAGCGCGCCATGGCATTCATGGCCGGCATCGCCTGCTCCCACGAAAGCAGCGGCGGTGCTTGCAGACCGAGCAACTCGCAGGCGTAGGCAGTGACCTCCGCGCTTGAGGCGGGCAAATCGTCGGCGACATTGTAGATCGCGCCCGGACCGTCCCGTGCACTCGCGGCGACGACCGCGCGGGCAACATCGGAGACATGAATGCGCGAGAAGACCTGCCCCGGCTTGTCGATGCGCCTGGCGGTGCCCGCCTTCACCTGATCGATCGCGCTGCGGCCCGGCCCATAGATGCCGGGGAGGCGAAAGATGTCGACGGCGGCACCCGTCCGCGTTCCCAATGCTTGCCATGCGCGCTCTGCCGCCAGCCGCGCGATGCTGCGAGGTTGAGCCGGGGTCGCCGGTGTCGTCTCGTCGACCCACTTGCCGCCATGGTCGCCGTAGACGCCGGTCGTCGAAAGATAGCCCAGCCAACGGACGCCGCCGGTCGGCAGATCGCGGCACGTCTCGAGCGCTGGATCACCCGAGTCACCGGGAGCGATCGTGCAAAGGACGTGGCTTGCAGGTGCCAGTGTTTCGGCTGGCAGGGAGGCGCTGCCGTCGAAGAGCACGGCGTCGATCCCCTCGGCGCGCAGCCGCTTGACTTTTTCAGGCTGGGTGCAGGTGCCGCCGACGCTCCAGTCCTGGGCCTGCGCAAGCCTGGCGATTTCAAGACCGCTGAATCCGAGGCCGAAGATGAAGAGGCGTCCTGCCATCTTGTCAGGATCGTCACGGCACGCTTCTTTTCAACCATGTTGTTTGTTCGCCTGTCGCCGATCTCGTCTGTGATCGCCCTCCTGGCAACGGCTGCGCCGGCCGGCGCTCAGGACCTCGGCATCTTCGGGTCCACGCCCGACAACCTGCACCGCTACCGGGACTGCATGTCGCTGGCGCGTCAGGAACCTTTGCGCGCGCTGCCGATGGCCGAGACGTGGAAGGGCCAGGGAGGAGGGCTTGGTGCCCGTCATTGCATGGCGATTGCCATGTTCGAGGCGGGGCGCCATGCCCAGGCCGCCACTCAACTCGAATCAATCGCGCGCGACATGGGCCAGGAGCGGCCGGGCCTGCGTGCGGAGTTATGGGCACAAGCGGGGCAGGCCTGGAGCGCCGGCGGCCAGGCCGACAAGGCGGCGGCGGCGCAAAGCCGGGCGCTCGATCTCAAGGCCAACGATCCCGACCTGTGGGTCGATCGCGGCCTGAGCTACGCCACCTTGCGCGAATGGCCACGTGCCGTTTCCGATTTCGACCGGGCCTTGGCCCTGCGGCCCAACAACGTGGAGATCCTGGTGTTGCGCTCGGCCTCCTGGCGCAATGCCGGCAAGTCCGATCGCGCTCTTGCCGACGCCCAGCTCGCGCTGAAGATCGCACCCGACAACACCGCCGCCCTGCTCGAGCGCGGCTTTTCATATCTTGCGCGCGGCGAGAAGTCGCGCGCGCAAGCGGATTTCAACAAGGTGCTGAGTCTTGTTCCGGCCGACTCTGAGGCGGCCAGCCGCGCCGGAGCCGGCCTGCGTGGCGACACCGCGAGCGGCGGCGCTCCGCCTGCGGCCAGCCGCCCCGCCGCCAACGGGGTGAAGCGGTAGCGTCTCGACTTTTCCTCATGTAAGAGCCCAACGATGAAACGACTCGTCCTTTTGTTTGCCTTGCTGCTTGTCGCGGGAGGGGCGTTCGCGCAAAAGCCGACCACCGAGCCTCAGGCCACGCCTTACTACCCCGCGCCGCCGCCCGAGCTGGCGCCCAAGACCGAGCAGGGCGTGCCTATCGACAGCCTGACCTCGCCGCTCGCGCAGGATCAGGCGAAGATTACCCATACGGCAATCGATTCGGACGCGGAAGCCCAACTCTTCGCGACTGCCGACAAGATCGTTTGGGGCCGCCACGCCAAGACGAAGGGCGAGAAAGCCGGCACGGTAACCGTCGCCAAGGGCACCGTTTGGACCGTGAAGGGCCGCATCGACAGCTCGGGCACCGAGGGTGACTACGCGTCGATCGACGGCGTCGTCGAAAAGATTGCCGCGAACCATGTCACCATCCGCGGCGAGGTTGCCTTTCGGGTCGCCACGATCCAGAACGGCGTTCCGTGCAAGGTGGCGGGTTCACTTCATTTCCGCCGCTCCGGCAAGTCGCATGTCTGGCGCCTGAGCGAGGGCGAGAATCCCTGTGACGGTTCGCGCGAGCTGTTCGATCTCGTCTATGACAGACCGCCTGTCGAGAAGAAGGCGCCGCCCAAGCGCGGTTAGTATCGCACTCCGTCGCTCCGCAAACAGCGTCTTCTGGAGCTCTTGTGCGCACGTGAGCGCTGCACTCACGACCTGATCTTCTCGATCTCCATCCGCGCCAACTGGTCGGCGCGGTCGTTCTCGACATGGCCGCTGTGACCTTTGACCCAGGCCCAATGGACCTTGTGGGGCGCCGCGGCCGCTGTGAGGCGCTGCCAGAGCTCGACGTTCTTCACCGCCTTCTTGTCGGCCGTGCGCCAACCGTTCTTTTGCCAGCCATGAATCCACTTGGTTGCGCCCTCGAGGACGTAGCGGCTGTCGGTGTATAGCCTCACCTCGCAGGGCCGCTTCAGCGCCTCGAGCCCGGAGATGGCGCCCATCAGTTCCATGCGATTGTTGGTCGTGGAGGCTTCGCCGCCCGACAGCTCACGCTCGCGCCCTGCCATGCGCAGGATCGCCGCCCACCCGCCCGGTCCCGGATTCCCGCTGCAGGCGCCGTCGGTGAAGATCTCGACCGCGGGCTTGTCGGTCACAGGCCGTAGTCCGCGAGCGAAGATGTGTTTCGATGGAATCGGAGATAGGCGAGGTATTCGAGCGGGTCCTTGCGTTTCACCAGGGCATTGGCCGGCGTATGGATCCAGTCGTAGAGGCGCGTCAGAAGAAACCGCAGGGCGGCGCCGCGTGCCAGCAGGGGCAATACCTGGCGCTCAGACAATTCGAGCGGACGCACGTCCTCGTAAGCCTGCAGCAGGGCACGTGCCTTGGTGGCGTTGAAGGAGCGGTCGGGCTCGAAGCACCAGGCATTGAGACAGATCGCCACGTCGTAGGCGAATGCGTCGTTGCACGCGAAATAGAAGTCAATCAGGCCGGAGAGCTTGTCGTGCAGGAAGAAGACATTGTCGTTGAACAGATCGGCATGGATGACGCCCGTCGGCAACGCCTGTGGCCAGTGACCTTCCAGGATGTCGAGCTCCGTTTCCAGTTCGTGCGCCAATCCCTTGGCGACGGTGTCGGCTTTCCTGCGACTGCCGTTGAACAAGGGACGCCACCCCGCCACTGACAGCGCATTGGGCCGCGTCATCTTGAAATCCCGGCCGGCAAGATGAAGGCCGGCGAGCGCCGCGCCGACGGGCCCGCAATGCTTCACGGCGATACGGCGCGGCCACATGCCGTGCAGGAAGCTCGTGATCGCGGCCGGCTTGCCGGCGAGGCGGCGCAGAGCCCGGCCGTCGCGGCCATGGATCGGCTGCGGGCAGTTGATGCCGCGTTGTGACAGGTGGTCCATGAGCCCGAGAAAGAAGGGCAGGTCGTCGGGATGGACACGCTTTTCGTAGAGCGTGACGATGTACTGGCCGCGCGTCGTGGTCAGCAGGTAGTTCGAGTTCTCGACTCCCTCGGCGATGCCCTTGAACGCGTCCGCTTCGCCGATGTCGTATTCTGCGAGAAAGGCTTCGAGCTCGGCGTCGCCTACTTCGGTGTAGACGGCCATCAGTCCACCAGTTCGCGTGGCAATTTGAAGACTACGCTCTCGCCGGTCGTGCGCACTTCCTCGATCGTGACGTCGAAGCGCCGGCGGCAGGCGGCAATCAACTCCTCGACCAGATGCTCGGGCGCCGACGCGCCCGCCGTAATGCCGAGCCGGCGCACGGTTCCCAGCCACTCCCAGTCCATGTCGGCCGCGCGTTGAACCAGACGGGATCTGGCGCAGCCGCTGTTGGCCGCGACCTCGACCAGTCGCATCGAGTTCGAGGAGTTGGGGGCGCCGATCACGACCAATGCGTCACATCTGCCTGCGAGCGCCTTCACTGCGGCCTGGCGATTGGTCGTCGCATAACAGATGTCCTCCTTCTTGGGACCGTGGATCGCGGGGAAGCGCCGGCGTAGGGCGGCCACGATGTCGACCGTGTCGTCGACCGAGAGCGTCGTCTGCGTGGCGTAGGCAAGATTGAGCGGATCGGACACAGCGATCGTCTCTGCCTGCTCGACGTCCTCGACCAGCAGCACGGCACCCGGCGGCAACTGGCCCATGGTGCCGATCACCTCGGGATGGCCTTCATGGCCGATCAGGATCACCGTGCGTCCCGACTCGGCGTGGCGCTCTGCCTCGCGGTGGACCTTCGACACGAGCGGGCAGGTCGCGTCGAGGTAGAGGAGATTGCGCCTGATCGCCTCGGCCGGCACCGTCTTGGGTACGCCATGGGCCGAGAAGACGACCGGGCGATCGTCCGGCACTTCGTCGAGTTCCTCGACGAAGACCGCTCCCTTGGCCTCCAGGGCCTCGACGACGGAACGGTTGTGCACGATCTCGTGGCGCACATAGACCGGCGGTCCGTGGCGCGCGATGGTGCGCTCGACGATCTGAATGGCGCGCTCGACTCCTGCACAGAAGCCGCGCGGGCTCGCCAGCAGAACGGTGAGCGGTTTCTTCGCCTGGATCATGAGCAAACGGCGATCATCGAAAACGGACAGCATGCATGCGAAGCCGCTCGCTTGCGGGTCCGCGGACCATTGCCTAGACTCCCCCCGACGGACAGGCGCGGCACCGTAACAAAGCCGCCGCTACGGGGAAAGCAACATGACTGAGCCGGTTGTCGCGGCCAAGGCACCGAACAAAGTACCGCTCGGGGCAGGCAAGGACTATTGGTGGTGCGCCTGCGGCAGGAGTCAGAACCAGCCCTTTTGCGACGACGGCGCGGACAAGACGCTCATATGATCGGCAGGAAGCTCGCCCTCCTGGCGCCGCTGGCGCTGGCGCTCGCCCTTGGCGGCTGTGGCCGCTCCGAAAAGGAGCAGCTTGCGGCAGACTATTGCCCGCAGCCGTTTCAGGTGCAGGACACCCAGACCCTGACGCGCTTCGCACCGGGCTCCGGCCAGGACCCGCGCAACGTCGTGTTCGAGGCAGGGCTCTTGAACACGAGGGCCGCCTGCTCGCTCGGCAAGCGGCAGATGGATGTGAACCTCATCGTGCAGATCGCCGTCACGCCCGGACCGGCAGTGGGCAGCGGTGTGGTCAGCGTGCCCTACTTCGTACGCGTCCTCGACGGCAGCGGCCGCATCGTACAGGGCCAGGAATTCAACGCAGACTTCAATCTCAGCGCTTCGGGAGGACGGCGCGGCTCCCAGGAAGAGCTCACTCTGACGCTGCCTTTCGAGAAGCCCGCGGACACGGTGAACTATCGCATCGCCGTGGGGCTGAAGCCGACCCCCGAGGAGTTGGAGTACAATCGCCGCAATGGCCGCCGCTAGGCGGCATTCGGGCGACAGGAGGCTTTCTTTGAGCGCTTACGCGGATCGGTTGCAGGCACTGGCGAGCGCGGCGGCCGACCGCTGCACGGGCTGCGGCAGGTGCTTCGAGGTCTGCCCGACGGCGCGCGAGAGCGGGCTCGATAGCGGCGAAGCGAAGCAACGCGTCGCCGAGCTGTCGGCCCTCACGCGCGAGGGCGACCGTGCCGCCGCGGGGCTGGAGAAATGGCTGAGTGCCTGTGACGGCAGCGCACGCTGCAGTGCTGCCTGCCCGGAAGGCATCAACGTCCGGCAATGGATCACGATCGCCAAACTGAAAGCCGTCGAGGCCGCGCGGCCCGCCGAGCACAGCGCAGCCAGCGCGGCCGGCCGCTTCCGGCACATGGCGCAGGCCGTGCGGCTGCTCGCCAGCATGCAACTGCCGTCGGAGACGCTGCGGCAGATTCTGGCGCCGGCCGAGAAGCGCACCGCCGACGTGCTCTTCTATACCGGCTGCAATGTGCTGCGCACGCCGCACATCGTGCTGAACGTCATGGATATCCTCGATGCGCTGCAACTCGACTTCGACGTGGTCGGGGGCACTGCTCATTGCTGCGGCGTCTATCAGTTCCAGGAAGCCGATCTGCCCACCTACGAACGCATTGGTCACCGCACCTTCCAGCGCTTCGGCCAGTCGGGCGCGTCGCGCGTTCTGACCTGGTGTCCGACCTGCACCAAGAATTTCGGCGAGCTGGAGAAGGACGTCGAGGCACCGTCCTTCGATCTCGGTCATGTGAGCGAATTCCTCGCCGCCAACCTCGGGACACTCGAGGCGCTCTTCGAAGCCGACCAACCGAAGCGTCGCGTGGTGATCCACGAGCATCTGGGCATCGGCGCCACCGTCGAGAGCGTCGGCAGGCTTCTGCGCGCGGTGCCCAATCTCGAGCTCCTCGAGTTGCCGCAGGATTCGGGCTTTTCCTATGCCTGCGGGGGACAGGCGGCGAAGTTCAAGGAGCGCGAAGCGGCGATCCATCGCGGGCTGGCGGAAGCGGCGGTCGCGGCCGGCGCCGACACGATTGTCACCATGTATCATTCCTGCCATCGCGCCTTCGCCGGCGCCGAGGCCGTCTATCCGCTGAAGGTAGTGAACTTCACCGACGTGATCGCCGAGGCGCTGGGCCGCGGCGGCCACCCGGATTATTACAGTCTTTACAAGAAGGGCGGCGCAATGGACGAAGCCGTGAGCGCGGCCCGCAGGTTCCTGCAGAGCAACGGCGTCAGGATCGACGAAGCCTCCATGCAATCGCTGACTGCCGATATCTTCAACGAAACGGGCCTTGCCGGGCCGCGCGACGCTTTCGCCCGGGCCTTCGGCGAGCTCGCGCGCCACGGCTGATCCGCCGAGGTCTTACTCCCTTTTCCCGGTGGACGCGCCGGGGCGGGCTGCCTATGGTCGGGCCACCCAGACGATCCCTGTGGGAGAGACCGTTCCTTTCGGGACGGCGCCGAAGGAGCAACCGGCCCCGGAAACTCTCAGGCAAACGGACCGCAAGGGGGATGGGTCTCTGGAAAGCGGCGCGTGCCAGCCATGGCAAGTGCCCACCGACGAAGTAAGGCCGCCTCTCTCAGAAGGTTGGCCGAATCTTTCAGGTCTCCGGACAGAGGGGGTCGCGACGGCGCAATCCTTGCGCCGACGACGCGACTCTGACGGAGACCTTGTTGACGGAAGCATCGGGCCCTCTCAAACGCACGCCGCTCCACGCGCTGCACCGCGAGTTGGGTGCTCGGCTCGTGCCTTTTGCGGGCTACGAGATGCCGGTCCAGTATCCCACCGGCATCCTGGCCGAGCATGCCCAGACGCGCTCCGCGGCCGGCCTGTTCGATGTCTCGCACATGGGCCAGGTGCGGCTGACGGCCAAGCCGGGCCAGAACGCGGCCAAGGCTCTGGAGAGGCTGGTGCCAGGCGACATCGTCGGCCTGCAGCCCGGCCAGCAGCGCTACACGCAGTTCACCAACGAGACCGGCGGCATCCTCGACGATCTTATGGTGACCAGCACCGGCGACCATCTCCAGCTGGTGCTAAATGCCGCCTGCAAGGATGCCGATCTCGCGCAACTTCAGAAGCATCTGTCGGTGAGCTGTGAGGTCGAGCCGATGTTCTCGCGCGGACTACTGGCGCTGCAGGGTCCGCAAGCGGCGCGGGCCTTGTCGCGGATCGCGCCCTCGGTTGCGACCATGAAGTTCATGACCGGCGCCTTTGTCGTGATCGAAGGGGCGCAATGCTACGTCACGCGCTCGGGGTACACCGGCGGCGACGGATACGAGATCTCGACGCCGGCCGACGCGGCTGAAACCGTGGCCCGCAAGCTGTTGGCGCAGCCCGAGGTGAAGCCGATCGGGCTGGGCGCGCGCGACTCGCTTCGGCTCGAAGCAGGCCTTTGCCTCTACGGCCACGACATCGACACGACCACGACGCCGATCGAAGCCGGTCTGCTGTGGAGCATCGGCAAGGAGCGCCGCGCGCAAGGCGGTTTTCCAGGCGCCGCGCTCATCCAAAGGCAGATCGCCGAGGGCACACCGCGCAAGCGGGTCGGCCTGCTACCCGGGGGCAAGGCGATCGCGCGCGAGGGTACGGAGATCGTCAACGACGGCCGGATTGTCGGCAAGGTGACGTCGGGAGGTTTTGCCCCGACCCTCGGGCGCGCCGTCGCCATGGGCTACGTGGAGCGCGCGCGGTCGGCCAACGGCACCAGGGTCGAGCTGATCGTGCGCGGCAAGCCCGTGCCCGCCGAGATCGCGCCCATGCCTTTCGTGAAACACGCCTACTACCGCGGATAGGAGCGTTTGATGAACGTCAGATACACCAACGAGCACGAGTGGGTCCGCGTGGAAGGCGATGTCGGCACCATCGGCATCACCAACTATGCCCAGGAGCAACTGGGCGACGTGGTGTTCGTGGAGGTGCCTGGGGTCGGCCGCAAGGTGACCAAGGGCGAGTCGGTGGCCGTGGTCGAGTCGGTGAAGGCCGCGTCCGACATCTATGCGCCCGTGTCCGGCGACGTCGTCGAGGCGAACGCAGCGCTGGCTGACAGCCCCGGCGACGTGAACGCCGAGCCGACGGGCAAAGGCTGGTTCTTCAAGCTCAGGCTCTCGAACAAGGCCGAGCTCGACGGGCTGATGGATGAAGCCGCCTACCAAGCCTTCGTCAAGAGTCTCGGCTGATCGGAGCAACGCATGCGCTATCTTCCCCTGACCGAACAGGATCGCCGGGAGATGCTGGCGGTCATCGGGGCCAAGTCGGTCGACGAGCTGTTCCGCGATGTGCCGCAGTCGGCGCGGCTGCCGGCCAAGATCGCCAGCCTGCCTGACCACCAGGGCGAGCTCGAGGTCGAGCGGGCCTTCCAGGCCTATGCAGCCAAGAACGTCTCGCCGGCCAGTGCGCCGTCCTTCATCGGCGCGGGGGCTTATCGCCATCATGTACCATCGACGGTCGACTACATGATCCAGCGCGGCGAGTTTCTGACATCGTACACGCCGTACCAGCCCGAGATCACACAGGGCACTCTCCAATATCTGTTCGAGTTCCAGACCCAGATTACGCTGCTGACCGGCATGGAGGTGGCCAACGCCTCGATGTACGACGGCTCGACGGCAGCGGCGGAAGCGGTACTGATGGCCAACCGCGTGACCCGGCGCCACAAGGCGCTGATCTCGGGCGGCCTGCATCCGCAGTATCGGAGCGTCATCGAGACGACCGGCCGCTGGGAAGGGTTTAGCGCCGTCGTCGGCAAGCCCGATGTCGACGGGCACGAGGATTTGGCTGCGAACGTCGACAAGGAAACGTCTTGTGTCGTCGTGCAGAATCCGGGCTTTTTCGGCCATGTGAGGGATTTCACCGAGCTTGCCGCCGCTTGCCATGCCGCGGGCGCGCTGTTGATCGTCGTGGTGACCGAGGTCGTGTCCCTCGGCCTCATCAAGCCTCCGGGCGAGATGGGTGCCGACATCGTGGTGTGCGAAGGGCAGTCGATCGGCAACGGCCTCGGTTTCGGTGGCCCCTACGTCGGCCTGTTCGCCACGCGAGAGAAGTACATGCGTCAGATGCCGGGCCGGCTGGTCGGCGAGACCGTCGATGCCGACGGCAAGCGGGGCTTCGTGCTGACGCTGAGCACGCGCGAGCAGCATATCCGTCGCGAGAAGGCGACCTCCAACATCTGTACAAACGCCGGACTCTGCGCGCTCGCTTTCACGGTCCATCTGACCTTGCTGGGCGAGGCGGGCTTCAGGCGCCTGGCCGAAATCAATCATGCCAAGGCCTCGGAACTCGCGCATCGCCTGGCCGCAGTAACCGGCGTCCAGCTCCTGAACGAGAGCTTCTTCAACGAGTTCACCGTGCGCCTGCCCCGGCCGGCGGCGGCCGTCGTCGAGGCGTTGGCCGCCAAGTGCATCCTCGCCGGCCTGCCGGTATCGCGGCTCATTCCGGATGATCCGTCGGTCGCAAACCTCCTGCTGCTGGCCGCGACCGAAACGGCGACAGAGCATGGCATGGGTCGGCTTGTCGCCGGCTTGAAGGAGGTGCTGTGATGGTCCAGTCGCTCGATCGCAGCCAGGGTCGTACCGGCGGCATCGCTGCCGAAGCGACAACCACCGCCACCTTCACCGGCAATCGCGCGCTGCAGATCGAGGAGCCGCTGATCTTCGAGCTCGGCCAGCCCGGCCGCTGCGGCGTCGACCTGCCCGAGCCGGCCAGGGTCGCCGACCGGCTGAACGGGCTGCGCCGCAAGGGCGAGATCGGCTTGCCCGGGCTCAGCGAGCCGCAGGTGGTGCAGCACTACACCCGGCTCAGCCAGAAGAACTACGCGATCGACATGGGGGTCTACCCGCTGGGCTCCTGCACCATGAAGCACAACCCGCGCATCAACGAGAAGGTGGCGCGCCTTGCCGGCATCGGCGACCTCCATCCGCTGCAGCCGGTCTCGACCGTGCAGGGCGCGCTGGAGCTGATCGATCAGCTGGCGCACTGGCTGAAGACGCTGACCAACATGCCGGCCGTGGCGATGTCGCCGGCCGCCGGCGCGCATGGCGAGCTGTGCGGCATCATGACCATCCGCGCCGCCCTGCTGGCCAAGGGCGATGCGCGCAAGCGCATCCTGGTGCCGGAATCCGCGCACGGGACGAATCCCGCGACCGCGGCCGCCTGCGGCTACGAGGTCGACCCGGTCCCCGCCGACGAGCGCGGCCGCGTCGATCTCGCCGCCTTCAAGGCCAAGCTCGGCCCTGATGTCGCCGGCACCATGATCACCAACCCGAATACCTGCGGCCTGTTCGAGAACGACATCATCGACATCGCCGACGCGATCCATGGCGCAGGCGGCTACTTCTACTGCGACGGCGCCAACTTCAACGCGA
>NZ_DATBFE010000103.1:0-8419 GCF_036558665.1 Reyranella sp.
GGCGTAGTCGACGTTGGTGCAGATCTGGCCCGCGTTCAGCATCTTCACCCAGAGGATGCGCCGGGCCGCCGTCTCGATCGGGAAGTCGGGCGCCACGATCGCCGGCGCCTTGCCGCCCAGCTCCAGCGTCACCGGGGTCAGGTTGCGCGCGGCGTTGGCCATCACCGAGCGGCCGGTCGCGCCCGAGCCGGTGAACAGGAGATGATCGAACGGCAGCGACGAGAAGGCCGGGCCTCTGCCGACGCCCTCCGATCCGCCGCCGTCCTCGAAGAAGGCGAGCTTGTCCGTGGGCAGGTAGTTGGGCGAGAGACGCGCCAGCAGCGCCGCGAGATGGCGCGAGTTCTCCGACATCTTCACCATCGCGCGGTTGCCCGCGGCGAGGATGGCGGCGAGCGGGCAGAAGCTGAGATTGAGCGGAAAGTTCCACGGCACGATCACGCCGACGACGCCCAGCGGCTGGGGGATCACGCGGTTCCTTGCGCCGGGATAGGTCAGCACGTCGATATGCCGCTTCTGCGGCTTCATCCATTTGCTGAGGTGCCTGCTCGTATGTGCGATCGTCTCCAGCACCACGAAGTATTCGGCGAACAGCGTCTCGAACGCCGAGCGGCCGCCATAGTCCGCATCGATCGCGGCGACCAGCGCGTCCTTGTTCTCCTTTACGAGCCGCGCCAGAGCCTCGAGGTCGGTGCGCCGCTCGCGAAGGCCAGGCGCCGGCGCCGCCAGCCACGCCGCACGCTGGCGCTCGAAGCAGGACCGCAGCTCGTCGGGAATGGCGATCGTTTGGGAATGGGTGTCGGGCATGGTCGTCTCCCGGGCGATGGGCGCATCATTCTAGCGCAAGCCGGGCGCCATCGGGCATCGCCGCGAGGCGCACAACGGCCTTTCCTTGCGCCGCGCCGGCGGATATTCGATCGGCAGGAGGACGCGATCATGCTCGAGGACCGATATGGCCTGCCGCTCAGCACTTCGTCGGAGGCCGCGCGCGACGCCTACGTCGCCGGCTGCGACGGGGTGATGGCGGCGGCCGCCGGCGACAAGGCCGACCTCCGGCGCGCGGTCGAGGCCGACCCGGACTTTGCGCTCGCCCATGCCGCACTGGCGCGCGCCCTGCTGCTGATGGCCGATGTCGCGGGAGCGCGGGCAGAGGCGGCGCGCGCCCGCGAACTGGCCGGCCGCGGCACGCCGCGCGAGCGGAGCCACGTCGATGCGCTTTGCCTGGCGATCGAGGGCAAGCCGGTCGAGTCGCTGGCCGCCACGCGCGCCCATCTTGCCGAGCATCCGCGCGACGCCATGGTCGCGGCGCCCGCGACCGGCGTGTTCGGCCTGATCGGCTTCAGCGGCCGGCAGGGCCGCGAGCCCGAGCAGGTCGAGTTTCTCGAGACGCTGCGCCCGCATCTCGCCGGCGACTGGTGGTTCCAGTCGGTCTATGCCTTCGCGCTGGAGGAGGTCGGCCGGCTCGACGAGGCGCTCGAGCTGATCGAGCGTAGCATGGCGGCCAACCCGAGGAACGCGCACGGCGCGCACATCAAGGCGCACGTGTTCTACGAGCAGGGCGAGGACCGCGTCGCGCTCGACTATCTCGACTCGTGGCTGCCCGCCTATCCGCGCGAGGGGCTGATGCACTGCCACATCTCCTGGCACGTCGCGATGTTCGCGCTGATGCTGGGCGACACGGAGCGCGCCTGGCAGATCTATCGGGCGCAGGTCCATCCCGGCGGCGCCTGGGGTCCGGCGCTGAACGTCGCCACCGACGCGCCCGCGTTCCTGTGGCGGGCCGAGCTGGCCGGCCAGGCGCGCAATCCCGACGCCTGGCAGCAGGTGCACGGCTACGCGCAGAAATCCTTCCCCAAGGCGGGCGTCGCCTTCGTCGACGTCCACCGCGTGCTGGCCGCGGTGGCGGCCGGCGACGGCGAGGCGATCGCACGCATCGCCGCTGAGCTCGACGAGCGCGCCCGGTCGGGCCGCTCGCCCGCCGGTGAGGTCGTGCCGCAGCTCGCGCGCGGCTTCGCCGCCTGCGGCAAGGGCGACTGGGCCGGCGCCGTCGCCGCGCTCGAACCGGCGCTCGCGGCGACCGTGCGCATCGGCGGCAGCCGCGCCCAGCGCGACCTGGTCCAAAACACGCTGATCGCGGCCTACCTCAAGGCCGGCCGCGCGGCCGATGCGCGCAAGCTCGTCGCCGCACAGAAGACCGAGCGCCGTCCGTCGGTCCCCGTCGCCGGGCTGGCATAGCGCTTCGGGCGGCGCAAAGCCGACGCGCTCGACGCCTTTTCTTTCGTCGCGAGGTGAGCGGTGTGATCGGTACCAACAGCGTACGTCGCCCCCTCTCCCAACCTCTCCCCCTATCGGGGGCGAGGAGCATGAGTGCGACGATCAGGATCATGTTCCTCTCCGCTGTTGGGGAAGAGGCGAGGAGCATGAGGGGCGGCGATCATGATCATGTTCCTCTTCGCCTTTGAGCAAGACGTGAGGAGCATGAGTGTGGCGATCAGGATCACTTTCCTCTTCCCTTTGGGGGAGAGGCGAGGAGAGGGGGCGTCACCGCGGCATCATTGCGGCGGCATCGAGGTCGGCGATGGCGGCGGCGACGCGCTCGAAGCCCGCCTGGAAGACGGCGATCCCGCGGGCGTTCGAGGGATCGAGGGTGCCGATCACGATGACGCTGTAGACCAGGCAGTAGAGCACGCCGAAGCGATAGGCCTCGAAGCATTGCTCGACGGCGAAATCCTCGACGCCGTTTCCCTTCAGCGTCTGCACGTAAAGCGCGAGCAGGTCCTTCTCGATCGCCCGCCGCGTCGCCGGTGTCACGTTGCCTGACATGAAGTAGGCGAGATCGAACACGCCGCCGCCGCGGCTGCTCACCTGCCAGTCCACGGCCGCGATCGCCGACTCGTTGGAGTCGGATCCGCCGAAGAAGAGATTGTCGGCGCGGTAATCACCGTGCACCAGGGTCTGCGGCCAGCCGGCGACGCCGTCGAGCATGCGGATCACGTTGCCGCCGAGCGCCTCGCCGGTGCGTTTCAGCGCGGGCGAGAGCCTGTCGCCGACGAACTGGACGAAGGCCGGCCAGCATTGCTGGAACGCCGGTTGCGCGAAGTGATGGATCGGATCGTTGGTGGCGGGCAGCCAGGCGAAGCCGGCGAGCTTCGGGTCCTGCCACCAGCGCGCATGGCACTTCGCGATGGCGACGACAGCCGCGCGCGCCTGCGCGGCGCTGCATCCTTCGAGCTGGTCGCCGAGCGTCGCCGGTGCCAGATCCTCGAGCAGCAGGACGAAATCGCCGGTCGCGGGATTGGAGGCGCCGTAGTGCAGTCGCGGCACGCGGATGCCTGCCTGCGCGCCGATGTCGCGATAGAAGGCGACCTCGCGGTCGTAGAAGCGGAACATCATCGCGAGCTGACGCGATTTCTCGTCGAGCGTCGGCTGCTTGGCGATCAGCGTGGCCGGCAGGCCGGCGCCGTCGGCAGAGCGCAGGCGCAGGCGGCCGAGCTTGCCCAGGAAGCCGACGCCGGCCGCGATCGGCTCGTACTCGACCGAGGCCACGTGCGCCTGCAGCGCCGCGGTCAGCCACTCCGCCGAAAGGGCCTGCGGAGTCTTCGGGATGTCCAAAGCGGTTATGCGCGCCTCCCCTTGGTTTTGCCGCTGAGCATAGGCCGTCCGTTTGCGCGCGGACCAGATGGGGCCACATGACGCACCGCTCTACCCGGGGTTGGACGTAACTTCTCGTGCAGCCCGTGCGTTGCATGGACGGCAGGAGCCCGAATGCCCTTCCCCGTCTTGGCGGCAGGGTCTTTCCTCATCGAAGGATCCGCCGCCGACAGGTCGTTTTCGCAAGGCACTCCGCTTCTGCCTTTTGCAGAAGGAGAGCCTACATGTCGATTACCCATCCTGCACATTTCGATAGTGCGAAAGCCGCATCCGGCGCGTCGGCGTCGGAAGCCGTCGCGGGCATCGTCGCCATCGTTCTGACGATCCTCGGCCTGGCGCACGTCTCGCCCGCCTTCCTCATGGCCGTGGCGACGATCGCCGTCGGCGTAGCCCTGATCTCCCATGGCGGCATGGTCGCCACCGAATACGCGACACTGGTCTCACAGCCTGACGAGACGCGGCCGGCGGCGGCCGATCTCGGCGGCAGCGCGGCGTGGTCGCTCGAGCTGCTGGCCGGCGCAGCCGGCATCGTGCTCGGCATCCTGGCCCTGCTGCAGGTCGCCTCGATGGATCTGATGGCGATCGCGGCCATCGCCTTCGGCGGCGCGCTGGTGTTCAGCAGCGGTTCGTCGGCCCAGTTCAACCTCATGAGGCTGACGACGGTCGGTCTGGGACAGCAGGCCCAGCGCCTCGCGGCCAGCATGCTGTCGGGCTCGGTCGCGATCCAGGCAGTGGCGGGGCTGGCCGCTGTCGTCCTCGGCATCCTGGCACTCGCCGGGTTCAGTTCGATGACCTTGATCCTGACCGCCCTGCTGACACTCGGTGCGTTCATCTTCATGAACGGCTCGACGCTCACCGGCGCCATGCTGATGACGTTCGACCGGTAACGTCCGGTGCACCGGGACCGGGCTTCGCGGCCGTCAAGGCCACGGGGTCCGGTCAGTGCGCAGACGGCGGGCCGCCGCGCAAGCCGGTACCCGCGACTGCGGTCGAGTCTATCGGTCGTTCATGATGGATCATGCTAGATCATGATAGCCTTGGAGGGGGTGCCGGATGGCCGCCTATGAGCGCAGCCGCGACAACTATGGCGAGCTGTACAAGAAGCTGGCGCGGTGACGGATTTCCTGACCGTCGCCGCTGATGCGGCCTTCGAGTTCATCGACGGGCCTTATCGCGAAAACACCTTTCGCTTCGACAGCCTGGCCGACTGGTTGCAGCCAACACCCGGCGACACTGAGGCAGTACGTCACTCAACCACTTCGTCGGCGCGCGCGACAACGGCGGCCGGGAGGGTGAGCCCCAGCGCTTTTGCCGTCTTGAGGTTGACCACCATCTCGAAGGTGGTCGGGCGCTCGACCGGCAGGTCGGCGGGACGCGCGCCCTGCAGGATCCTGCCGAGCAGGGTGCCGGTCTGGCGGAACGTGCCGAGCAGATTGGGCCCGTAGGACATCAGGCCGCCGGCCCGCGCGATCTCGGAAAACAGAGTGGCGGTCGGGACGTGATGGGCGAGGGTGAGGTCGGCGATCAGCTTCGGGTTGGTGCCGAAGATCGGCGACGACAGGATGACGACGGCGTCGGGACGTCGCTCCGCCGCCGTCTCGAAGGCGCGTCCGAGTTCGTCGATGGCCCGGACCTTCACCACCTCCAGCCCGACCTTCAGCGACCGGCCGGCAGCCTCCACCGCGTTCAGCTGCGTAGCGCCCGTGGCGGGATCCCACAGGATGACGGCGCGCGACAGGCCGGGGATCGCCTCCTTCAGGAGCTCGAGCCACTTCGTGCCGAAATCGGGGAAGTCGGAGAACACGCCGGTGACGTTGCCGCCGGGATGGGCGAGGCTCGCCACAAAGCCGGCGGCGACGGGATCGCTTTCGAGATCGATGGCGACGATGGGCTCGACCGACGTGGCGGACCTCGCCGCGCGCACGGCCGCAGGGCTCGCGGCCACGATCGCGTCGGGCTTGCGCGCGACGAGATCGGCGGCGAGCGCCGCAAGCTTCGCCGGATCGCCCTCCGACGCGTGGACCACGACGTCGACGCGGTCGGCCTCGCGGTAGCCCCCCGCGCGCAATCCGTCGCGCAGCGCCGCGATGCGGACGGCGGCGACGCGGGCGACGCCCGGATAGAGAAACCCGATCCTTGCCGTCCGGCCCGGCGGCTGTGCCCGCGCGGCGGCCGGTCCTGCCGTCGCGGCTGCGCCGCCGAGCGTCGCCAGGAGCCGCCGCCGTCCGATGCCTGTCGCCATCCGCCCCATCTTCCGGCGCGCACGATAGCACGCGGCGCAGGCTTGGCTATCGGAGCGGCGCCGGCGAACTCGGGATCAATTCTTCGCGTCGTGCCCGTCGAGTGTGTCGTCGGTTCGCTGCAGCGGGCGCCATGGCAGGCAAAGGTCGCCGGCCGCGCGGCCTTCAGCGGCTTCCCTTTCGGACGCCGTTCGCCTGCTCCTCGAAGCCGCACGCCCGTGCCGTGGTGTAGGCCACCGCGCGGCGGTCGCCCTCCTTGAGGCAGCCGTTGATCCAGATGCCGCTGAAGACCTGGCCGTCGCGGCCGACCTTGGCGCCCTGGCCGTTGGGCTTGCTGTCGGCCCACCGGCCGTCGTAGCGGTCGCCGTTGGCCCAGCTGTAGACGCCGAGGCCGTTGAAATCGTCGTCCTTGAACTCGCCATCGTACTGGTCGCCGTTGGCCAAGCGGAAGACGCCGCGGCCGTTCATCTTGCCGCCGCGGTAGGCACCCTCGTAGCGCGCGGTCGGCTTGCCGTTCTCGAACCACTGCAGCGTGCCGTTGCCTTCCGCCAGGCCGTTGTCGCAGCCGCCGCTCCACGAAATCGATTCGCCCAGAACGGGCGTGGCGTCCCAGACTTTGCAGCCGGTCGCGGGGTCAGCGAACCAGTCGGGCGGCGGCGCCGTCTGGGCCGTCGCCGCGACAGACAGCAGAAGGAGCGGAAGCGGAAGCGAAGCGAGATGGAAGGCCATGGTGCTCTCCTTCTCTGGCCGACGTCGCGGCGTTGCCGGCGGCGTGGCCAGCCGACGCTAGGGGCGCTTGGGCAGCGTGAAGCCGTTGCTGGCGAGCTTGCGCTCCAGTACCGCGATACCGGCGGCGGTCTTGCCGCTGTGGCAGTCCTCGATCGCGGTGCGGGTCTCGAGGTCGGGCTTGCTCTCGCCGTTGGTGGCGCAGGTGGCGAGATAGCGATAGGCGCTCTCGGAGAGCGTCGCGCAATAGGCCGCATCGTCGGCACGCGCCGCCGGCGCGACCGACAGCAGCGCCAGGGCGAGCACGACAAAGAGAAACAGGAGAGGCCGGGACATGCGCATGGGAGTGGTCACACCGCGTGACCGCATCGTTCGATCGACGCCGATCATTGCACGCCACGCGTGTCCGTTCGAGTCCTGCAAGCCCACGGCCGATCACTCCCGAGTGATCGCGCCGGCCGATCGCCCGCACCGGATCGAACGCGTGGAAGGGCGCCCATAGCGCGATCGCTCGGGAGGCATGGCAATGTCAACTTCGGCGGCGGTTGCTCTAGCGAGGCGGCAAGGGCGCCTTGGCGTCCCGCAGCTTCTGCTCGAGGACAGGGATGCCTGCGGGATCTCCGGCGAGGCACCGCTCGGCGGCGACGTTGCCGTCAACCGGACCGGGACGGGGAGAATGGCCGTGCAGCTTCACGTAGTACTTCTGGTACTCCGCCGCGAGCGCGCGGCAGTAGGAGGCATCGTCGGCGTCGGCGGGCGCCGACAGCCCCGCAAGGAGCACGACCAGGACAGCCGGTTTCGCGAACATGTCCGTCCTCCAGTGCCCGATCGATCTTACGCCCGCACCGCAACGGCGCAACAAGACGCCCAAGCGCCGGCTCAAGGCGAAGCTGCGCGACGATCGCCGCCGGGCCACCCGATCGAACGAGACCTGGCGATTGCAATCCCAGCCGCGACAGAGCCGGAAAAATCTACCGGCGGTCCAACGTCAGGGAGCAGAGCAATAACGAACGGATTTTATCTCCGGCTAGATGAAACGCGGGGCTCAGGTCACGGCCAACCGATCACTCGGGAGTGATCGGTTGCGATCGGGAATTGGTTCTACGGCCCCGCGCGACGGGCGATGATAATGCTTATGCGCCCTTGTCGCGCCCTCGCCTGCACGCTCGGCCTGCTGTTGCTGCCGCTGGTGGCCCGGGCCGACGACGCCTCCTATTGCGCAGCGCTGGGGGACCTGGCCTGGCGCTATATCGCCACCAGCGCCATGGACGGCGCGAGCAAGCCCGACCTCGAGACCAGGGCGGCAATCGCCGAATGCGAACAGGGCCATTTCGCTGTCGGCATCCCCATCCTGGAACGGAAGCTGCGCGACAACGGCATCACGCTGCCGAAGCGATCCACGGCGCGAGCCTTGTGAGGTCAGTCGGGTACGGCTCCGCCGCACAAATCGTCTGTGGCGTGTTGGCAGGTAGCATGGGTGGCCGCTTGGACCGCCATGCCTTCGGACCGCTTCTTATACCGAGCGTATAACTATACCGAGCGTATAACTTCGCCAGCTCCGGATCTCATGTAATGAAGTTCCAGTTGTCGACGTCCTCGCGAAGTTCATTTTGAACGAAGAACGAGCAAGAGTAGTCCGGTTCGTCCGTAGACTCGAAAAGAACATCCCGAACGTCCTCATTCACTTCCGGCGCGCCTTCGCCCGGCCCTCGAAATCTCCCGGCGAGGCCCTCAATGGCCACAGTCGGCCGGCTCGTGCCCCGGTAGATTGTCAGAGATGGCAAAAAAAGCGAAAGCGGGATCGC
>NZ_DATBFE010000104.1:0-8412 GCF_036558665.1 Reyranella sp.
CGCCTTCCACCGGCGGGGTGCGCGGAGGTCCACAGCCCGCGCTCCTCTGACAGTGAGCGGAGTCCACATCCATGCCTGACGCCAATACCACCCCGGCCGCGCCCAATCCGCATCTCGCCCCGTACCAGGCGCGCGGCCTCAAGGGCCGCATCCTTTCCGGCGTGCAGCCCACCGGCAATCTCCATCTCGGCAACTATCTCGGCGCGATCCGCAACTTCGCGCGCCTGCAGGGCGACTACGAGTGCTTGTACTGCGTGGTCGACATGCATGCGATCACGATGTGGCAGGAGCCGAAGGATCTCGAATCGCAAACGCGCGAGATCGCCGCGGCCTTCCTGGCGGCCGGCGTCGACGGGACGAAGAACGCGATCTTCAACCAGTCGGCCGTGCCCGAGCATGCGCAGCTCGCCTGGATCTTCAATTGCGTGGCCCGCGTCGGCTGGATGAACCGCATGACGCAGTTCAAGGAGAAGGCGGGCAAGGACCGCGAGAATGCCTCGCTCGGCCTTTACGCCTACCCGGCCCTGATGGCGGCCGACATCCTGATCTACAAGGCCACGCACGTTCCGGTCGGCGAGGACCAGAAGCAGCACCTCGAGCTCACCCGCGACATCGCCATCAAGTTCAACAACGACTACCACGCGCCGGATTTCTTCCCGGTGACGGAACCGTTGATCTTCGGCACGGCGACGCGCGTCATGAGCCTGCGTGACGGCACCAAGAAGATGAGCAAGTCCGACCCGTCGGACTACTCGCGCATCAACCTTACCGACGATGCCGATGCCATCGCGCAGAAGATCCGGCGCGCCAAGACCGACCCGCATCCCATGCCCGAGACGGCGGCCGACGCGGAGAAGCGGCCGGATGCCGACAATCTGCTCGGCATCTACGCGGCGCTCGCCGACCGGAACAAGGACGACGTCATCCGCGAGTTCGCGGGCAAGCAGTTCTCCGAGTTCAAGGCGGCGCTCACCGAGCTCGCTGTGGCCAAACTCGGACCGGTCGGCGCGGAGATGCAGCGCTTGATGAAGGATCCGGCCTATGTCGACTCGATCCTGCGCGCCGGCGCGCAGAAAGCGCGTGCCCTCGCCGCCCCGATCCTGGCCGACGTCTACAAGACGGTCGGCTTCCTGAAGCCTTGACGGTCGGGCGAACGACGCCCGGCCCTACCCTTCCATCCGGGTCAGCGCCCATTTGACGGCGGCGCCTTCGGCCGGGATCTGGCCCACGAGCACGATCTGCTCGGTGCGGCGCTGGCGGCCCTCCTCGCCGAGATAGATGCTCTCGGCAAGACCGATGCCCGCTCCCGAGGCGCGCAGGCGCCAGCCGCGGCCGCTCGGCAGGCGCATCAGCACGGCTTGCCCGCTTTGCGCCAGCGTGGCCTTGACCGCGGGATGGAGGTGGAAGCGCACGATGAAGCGCTTGTCCGGGCTGGTAACCGGCCGGCCCTCGGGCCCGCTGAACATCTCCTCGCCGCGCAGGTCGCCGCCATCGGGCGAAAGCCACAGGCGGCGGCGATGGATGATGCCGAACAGCGAGCGATAGCCGTCGTGGCTCATGTCGAGCCATTGCGCACCCTGGTCCTCGGCGCGATCCACCAGCACGTTGCCGGCGCGATACTCGAGCGCGCCATGCTCGGTGATCTCGCTCGAATTGGTATCGTCGACCACCGCCGTCGAGTGCGCGGCCGTGAAGCGCATGAAGTGGCGCCACTCGCGTGGTGCCCCGGGGTAGACGCCGCAATTCACGATCAGACGCTCGTGCGCAGCGCTCATCTCGAAGGAAAGCGTGCCGGCATGGGCCTCGCTGTCCATGCCGCGGCCGGGCGGGCTGCCGGCATCGGCGATCACCAGCGACGTGCCGGCCGTGAGACGCTGGAAGCCGCTCGCCAGGGCCATCGCCGGCGCGCCTTCGCCCGAGCCGGAGCGCGCCAGCACGAGATCGATCAACGCGCGGTCGCCCTCCCAGGTGCCGTTGAACAAGGCCAGGCCGCCATCACCGTGGCGGAAGAAGCGCAGCATCGGTGCCAACCGATCGATGGCGGCGCCGAGCTCGGCCGGCACCTTTTGCTCGGCCGAGGAAAGCGCCGCGCGGACGTCGATCAAGTGGCGGAGCGCCACGACCTGCAGATGCGGCGCGCGCTCGGCGACCACGCCGTCGTGCAGAACATAGCGCCTGACGAACCGGCCGAGGCGCGACACGGCCTGATCGAGGCTCTTCTCGAACGCGGTGCCCTCGCGCAGGAAGGCCAGATCGGCGAAGATCACCGCCTTCAGCACCGCGACCGCCTCGTGCCCGGCGAGCCCGCTGCGCGCGAGACGCTTGAGGTGCAACCGCTGGCGCGAAAGCGAGTGGACGAACCGGCCGGCAAATGCCGGATCGGCGGCCGTCGCCAGCCAGTCGTAGTGGCGAATCCACTCGACGACACGGCTGGCGAGCATCTGCCGCTTCCAGGTCGCCGCCGACCAGCGCCCTTCGCGCTCGATCCAATCGTCGACCAGGCTCACCGCGAGTGCAGCGCCGGAGGCGTCGCCGCAGTCGCGCAGATCGCGCAGCCAGCCGAAGCCGTTCAGCGCCTGCAGCCAGAGTTCGCTCGCGCCCGGCCGCTGCCACGGCGGATCCTGTTCGCCGGCAGCGATGGAGCCGGTATCGCCAGCCGCCGCCAGCGAACCGCCAAGCAGGCGCTGACCGGACACGGCGTCGCCCGGCCAGGTGTCGGGCGCGACAGCGAAAAAGGAGCCGGGAGTGCGGTGGCCGAGGGTCAGGAGGTGCAACGGGGCCGTGAGCGCCGACTGACCCCACCGGGCCAGCTTGTCGGTGAGGCCGGGGGCCTGAGCGGCGGCAGAGCGGACGGGCCGCGCGCCGGCCATCAGAGGCTCGCCCGGCCGTCGGGTATTTGAAGCGACCAGTGTCATCTTCGTTGATCTTCTGGGCCCGACGGACGACCGCCAGGCGGTGAGGGTTGCGCCAGTCTAACCGACCCGAACGGCCATGGCGATGCCTTGGCCAGCTCCAAAATGGTCCCCATGTCGCCGGCCGACGGTCCTTTGGAGGGACTTGAACGGGTCCCGGCAATAACCAGATTCATTCCAAGGAAGGCCGCCTCGGCTTCCAGGCCACTCGCTCCGCAGAGGGGGGTTGTCAGATGAGTCGCGTGTCGATGTTCAATTCGCCCCTGCTGCTGGGCTTCGATCAGTTCGAACGTACGCTCGATCGACTGGCCAAGAGCGCCGAGGGCTATCCTCCCTACAACATCGAGAAGATCGGCGAAAACGGCCTGCGCATCACGCTGGCGGTGGCCGGTTTTGCCACACGCGACCTCGCGATCGAGCTGGTGGAAAACCAGCTCACCGTTCGGGGCCGGCAAACCGACGATTCTGATCGGGTCTTTCTCCATCGCGGTATCGCCGCCCGCCAGTTCCAGCGTGCCTTCATGCTGGCCGACGGCATCGAAGTGACCGCCGCGCGGCTCGACAACGGCCTGCTCGAAATCGATCTCGTGCGGCCGGCGGCGGAGCCGCGCGTGCGGACCATTCGTATCGACTCCGGCAAGGAAAATACTGCGAACCAGACGATCGACATCACCGCGCGCCGTGTGGGACCGCGGTGAGGTCGCCAAGGAGGTAACCATGGAAAACAACCAGACCAACAGGCCGAGCGCCTACACGCCGCTTGCCGACGACGCCTTCCTGAGCCTGGGTGCGCAGCAGATCGCCTACATCAAGTCGGTAGACCTGCCCGACGGGGCGCATGCGGTGGCGATCTTTTCGGCCGACGGCAAACCGATGGCGGCCGCTCCCTCCTTCGAGGTGGCGGAGGCACTGCTGCGCCAGCACGATCTCGAGCCGGCGCTGGTGCACTAAATCTCGCGTGACGCAGAGCGCGTCAGGCTGCGCTCTGCGCCTGGATCGATTCGACGAGCAGGGCGTAGAGTGCGTCGGCCTTGTCGGTGGCGCGCAGCTTGTCGACCAGGGCGCGGTCGCGCAGCAGGCGCGAGACCCGGGCGAGTGCCTTCAGATGGTCTGCGCCGGCTTCTTCGGGCGCAACCAACAGGAAAACGACATCCACGGGCCGTTCGTCGATCGATTCGAAATCGACCGGCTGGGCGAGCCGGGCGAACAATCCGACAGGTGCGGAAAGCGCGGCCATGCGACCGTGGGGGACGGCAATGCCACCACCGATGCCCGTGGAACCGAGGCGCTCTCGCTCCAGCAAGCGATCGAACAGACGACGTTCGTCCAGCTTGAAAAGGGTGGCGGCACGGCTTGCCAACTCCGCCAACAGCGCCTTCTTGCCGGACGCCTTCACGCAGGCCAGGACGGCGTCCGGGCCAGGCAGTAGATCGGCGATTTCCACAGTCTCACCAACGAGTTAGCGGTTCGAGCGCGAAATTCGCCCGACGCGAAGTGCGCCCCTATAGGCGTGTCCGTCGGGCTGGTCAAGCCCGCCCGGGGCCGGCCCGTCATGGCGGTTCAATCGCCGGACGCCGCCAGCGCTTCGGCCGCCGACGTCGCCGACGCAAGACCCGACAGCAGCGCTCGGCCGGCGCCGAGACGCCCCAGTCGGCGACGTTCCGCCGACGAAGGAATGCGCATCGCCTCCCGGTACTTGGCGACCGTGCGGCGGGCGATCTCGATGCCTTCGCCCTTCAACAAGTCCACGATACGGTCGTCGGACAGAGGATGCACGACGTTCTCGCCGTTCACCAGATGGCGGATGCGCGAGCGTACCGCTTCGGACGAGACCATGACGCCTGGCGTGCGTGCCGACAGCGCCGACGTGAAGAAGTATTTGAGCTCGAAGATGCCGCACGGCGTGGCGATATACTTGTTCGAGGTGACGCGGCTCACCGTACTCTCGTGCAGCTCGGTCGCGATGGCGATGTCGCGAAGCACCAACGGCTTGAGCGCGCTCACGCCGCAGCGAAAAAAGCCGTCCTGCTGGCGCACGATCTCACGCGCGACCTTGAGAATGGTCGTGGCGCGCTGCTCCAGCGTCTTCACGAGCCAGTTGGCCGACTGGAAACGCTCGGCGACGAAGTCGCGATCGGCCTTGCTGCGCGCGCCCCTCATCAGGGTCGCATGATAGTTGCGATCGACCAGCACCTTCGGCAGTGCATCGCTGTTGAGCTCGATGTGCCAGCCCTGCTCGCCGGTCTCGGCATCCTTGACCGTCGTCAGGAAGAGATCCGGCGCCACTGGGCGGATCGGCTCGAAGTCGAATTTCTGGCCGGGCCGCGGGTCAAGGCCGCGCAGCTCCGCCAGCATGTCATGCAGGTCTTCTTCGTCGACGCCGCAGCGTCGTCGGAGCTGGCCCAGCTCGCCGCTGGCGACCAGATCGAGATTGTCGAGGAGAGTCTTCATCGCCGGGTCGAGGCGGTTGCGCTCGGCGAGCTGCGCGCCCAGGCATTCGGCGAGCGTGCGCGCAAACAGGCCGGCCGGTTCGATCTCGCGAAGTCGCGCCCAAACCATCTCGACAGCCTCGAGGCGGACATCGAGCGCCCGGGCGATGTCCAAGGCATCCGGCCGGCAATAGCCGGTTTCGTCGAGGGCCTCCGCCAGCTTGAGCGCGATCCGCCGCTCGCTCGCTTCGGTGAAGATGATGTCGATCTGCCCGAGCACATGCGTGGCGAGCGACGGCGGGCGGCCGACCGCGAAGTCGAGCGCAGACGGCGCTTCCTCGCGCTCGCCCGGCCGGCCGACAGACCCGTCGCCGCCGCGGTCGGCGAACTCCCGCGTCCAGCGTTCGTCGGCATCCGCCAGGGCAGGCGTCGCCGCCGCCAACGCCGTCGCCGTGTCGGCCGCAAGGTCGACCGGAGCAGGTTCCTGTTCCTCCATCGGACCATCGTCCGTCTGGCCTTCCTGGAGCAAAGGGTTCTTTTCCAGTTCCTGCTGGATGAAGGAGGCGAGCTCGAGGTGCGAGAGTTGGAGCAGCTTGATCGCCTGCTGAAGCTGCGGCGTCATTGCCAGCGTCTGGCGTGAAGCCAGGAGGAGACTTGGCCTGATACGCATCCACCCCACCCGGGAGACCTCCTGTCTCCCTACCGGGGACTATAGCAAGAACCGTGCCAGCCGCATATCGCGGCCTGATCTAATGAGCAAAGATGTCGACGTCCGGCCAGCCGGCGAGGTCGAGGCGGGCCCGGGCGGGCAGGAACCGGAAGGCGGCCTGCGCCAGCTCCATCCGCCCCTCGCGCTCCAGCAGGGCATCGAGCTTGCCCTTCAGGGCATGCAGATGCAGGACATCGGCCGCGGCGTAGGCGAGCTGTTCCTCGCTAAGTTCCTCCGCTCCCCAATCCGACGTCTGCTGCTGTTTGGACAGGTCGATTCCGAGAAGCTCGCGGCAGAGGTCCTTGAGGCCGAACTTGTCGGTAAAGGTGCGCGCCAATTTGGCGGCGATCTTGGTGCAGTAGACCGGCTCGCAGCGCACACCGAGCGCGTGCTCGAGAACGGCAATGTCGAACCGGCCGAAATGGAAGAGCTTCAGTACGTCGGGATCTGCCAGCAGGGCGCCGAGACGCGTGGCGTTGCAGGAGCCGCGCGGCATCTGGACCAGGTGCGCATTGCCGTCTCCGCCGGAGAGCTGAACCAGGCAGAGGCGGTCGCGATGCGGATTGAGTCCCATCGTTTCGGTATCGATCGCCACCACCGGGCCGAACTTGAGGTCGGCGGGAAGATCGCCGTGATGGAGCTTGATGGCCATTTACCGAATGCCTCGCATGGTGCCCAGGAGAAGACTCGAACTTCCACGCCTCGCGGCGCTAGTACCTGAAACTAGTGCGTCTACCAATTCCGCCACCTGGGCACGGCATGCGGGCAAGTGCGGGCCGTGAGTTAGGGCCGCCCATCGCCGATGTCAACTATAGGGCCATTCCAGCGCGCTTTGCGTCATGGCGACGTTCGGCTATAGGCAGCGCCATGGACATAAAGCAAGTCACGGTCTTTGGCGGCAGCGGCTTGATCGGTCGCGCGATCGTGCAGGCGCTGGCGGGCCAAGGCTATCAGATTCGAGTGGCGGTGCGCCGCCCCGAGCTGGCGGATTCGGTGACGACGGCCGGCGACGTCGGCCAGGTCATGCTGATGCGCGCCAATATCCGGATGGCGCGGTCGGTCGCGACGGCCATCGCCGGCAGCCGGATCGTCGTCAACGCTACCGGCATTCCATTCCAGCGCGGTCGTCAGCGCTACCAGTCGGTTCATGTCGACGGAGCCCGCAATATCGCCTCGGCCTGCAGCACCCTGGGCGTCGAGCGGCTGGTCCATATTTCCGGCATCGGTGCCGAGCGCGGCTCCAATAACCCGTTCATCCGATCCAAGGGGGAAGCGGAGCAGGCCGTCATCGCGCATTATGAAACCGCGACCTTCCTGCGGCCAAGCGTCGTCTTCGGTCCCAACGACCAGATCTTCAATCGTATGGCCGGCATCGCCGCCAATGCGCCGATCGTGCCCGTTGTCGGCAGCGGCAAGGCCCGGGTCCAGCCGGTGTTTGTCGGCGACGTCGCCGCCGCGACTGCAGCGGTGCTCGGTCGACCCGAGACCGCAAAAAGCGTCTTCGAGCTGGGCGGTCCGCTTGTCTATACCTACCGCGAGCTGGCCGCGCTGGTGCTGCGCGAGATCGACCGCCGCCGTCCGATCGTTGGCGTACCGACAGGCCTGATGAAAGCCGCCGGCTTCTGCGCCCAGCAGATTGCCCTTGTCGGCCTCAGGCCGCCGCTGACCGTCGATCAGGTCGAGTTGATGTGCCACGACAACGTCGTGCGGGCAGGAGCTCTTTCCCTCGACACGTTGGCCATTCGGCCAACGGCGGTCGAAGCGATCCTGCCGACCTACCTGGACCGCTTTCGCGTCGGCGGTCGCTACAGTCTGCACGTTTCCGCCTAGCCCAATCTGAGGTTTGGCTCTGAAGGGCGTTCTGGCGCGAATAGCAAATAGTCCTATTTTAGGACTAAGACTGACAGTTTTGTTGGAAGAAAAAGAATGAAACTTCCACTCGCCAGTAAATATCTCAAAATTAGGTCAGCTTCATTGACTTTAAAACCAAGACATGGTGAATAGCTGCGGAAGACGCAGTCTTCGTGCCGGTGGCACTTTCTATCGGTAACTAAATTTCACAGCCGCTTTGGGGGTCGGCATGGCCGAAAGAATGCTGAAGTTCGTCGGGACGCCCCAGGCGCAGCCGCGGAAGCGGCCGGCTGCCGAGCGGCGTCGCGATTTCCACGAAATCTACGAGCGCTATGCGCGGGAAAAGGCCGCCGAGCAGGCCGCCCGGTGCTCGCAGTGCGGGGTGCCCTTCTGCCAGATCCATTGCCCGCTGCACAACAACATCCCCGACTGGTTGAAGCTCACCGCCGAAGGCCGGCTCGACGAAGCCTACGAGCTCGCGTCAGCCACCAACAACTTCCCGGAGATCTGC
>NZ_DATBFE010000105.1:0-3850 GCF_036558665.1 Reyranella sp.
ACCGCCCCCGCCAGGAGGGCATCAAAGGGCAAGCAACAGGTGTTGGAGATGCGGTCATGTCTTTCGCTGGTATCTCTCTTTCTCGGCCTCGCGGCATGCACATCCGAATCGCCTTCGACCGTCGTGCATCAGCCCGCGAACGTGGGCGACACGAAGATCGCGGCGCTGAACTACAAGGAGTCAGGGCAATATGATCGCGATCTCGCCACGGTCGCGACCGAGGCGCAGGGCTGGCTGAGCCAGCGAGCGACGGAGATGGCGCGCCCGGCATTGGTGCTGGACATCGATGATACGGCGCTCAGCAACTGGCCGATCATCCTGCGCGACGATTTCGGACGTCCGATCGGCGGTCCGTGCGATCTGACGCTGGATGCACCGTGCGGTTGGGCGGCCTGGGACCAGCTGGGCGTCGATGAAGCCATTGCCCCGACGCTTGCTCTCTACCGGGCAGCGATCGCGCTGAAGGTTCACGTGTTCTTCATCACCGGCCGCCCCGAGAACCAGAGGGCGGCGACAGAGCGGAACCTGCTCACGGCGGGCTATGCGCGCTACTCGAAGCTCTACATGGTACCGGATGGAGCGCACTTCGCCTCGGCATCGGACTTCAAGGCGCCGATCCGCGCCCGGATCGAACAGCAGGGTTACACGATCGTCGCCAATGTCGGTGATCAGCCCTCCGATCTGGCCGGCGGTTATGCCGAGAAGGCTTCCAGCTTCCCAACCCGTTCTACCGGGTGCCTTGAAGCGTCAGGCTCGACTGTCTGCCACCTTCACGCCCATCACCTTCTTCGGCGGATAGCGCCTGAAGGTTGCGAGATGGTTGCGCAGCCCGAGCTGAAAGGCCTCGATATAGGCGAGCTTGCGTGTCAGGTAGTTGTGCTGCTCCTTCGGGTCGAGATAGAGATTGTAGAGGCGGGGATAGGCGAAGCGTTCGAGCACGCCGGTGAAGCCGCCGGTACCGAAGGCATCGGTCGCATCGTCACTGGTGGCCGAGAGCACCATCTTGTATTCGCCGCAGCGCAGACCCGAGAAAGTCTGCGACAGCCAGTAGTAGTGGTACTTGCGGTTCGACAGGCCCTCCGGCGCAAGCAGGAAGCTCGTCTGGTCGACGCCGTCGATATAGCGATCGGCCGGCATCAGCTCGTCCGCGCCAGCAAGGGCGAGCGCCGTCGGCAGGATGTCGTTGAAGTCGAACAGCCCGTCGCTTTGTCGGCCAGCCTCGATCGTGCCGGGCCAGAACAGAAGTCCCGGCACACGCACGCCGCCCTCCCAGGTCGACCCCTTGGCGCAGCGAAAGGGCGTGAAGGCGGCATCGGGCCAGGTCTCCATGTGCGGACCGTTGTCGGACGAGACGAAGATCAGCGTGTTCTCGAGCTGGCCTGATTCGCGAAGCGCCTCGACGAGACGGCCCATGATGTCGTCGAGCTCGATCAGCGTGTCCTTGTAGGGATGCCGGGCCGGCGACTTGCCGAGGAACTTCTCGTGCGGATAATTGTCGAAGTGAGCGCCGCGCGTGCAGTGGTAGAGGAACCAGGGCCTTTCGGTCCTGGCCTGCTTGCGGATGAAATCCTCGGAATACCGGCACCACTTCTCATCGAGCAGGGAGAGGACCGGGATGGTCACCTCCTCCACGTTGGTCGCCGCCTCGCCCTTCTTCGCGTGCACGAAGCAGCGGTTGAAGGGCATGTTCTTCACCCAGTCGGTGCGCGCATCGGAATAGACGATCTCCGGAAAAAAGTGCGGGTCGCGCCATTCGGTGTACATATCCGACACCGAGAGAAACCCGTAGAAGTCGTCGTAGCCGACATGCTGAGGCTGCGATTCGATATTCTCGCCGATATGCCATTTGCCGACCGCTTGGGTCGTATACCCGGCCTGGCCGAGCAGCGCCGGCAGCGTGATCTCGCCCTGCAGGCCGCCGGGCTCGCCGTACATCGGCGGGCGGTGCAGGCCATGGCGGTTGGGCACGCGGCCCGTGTGCAGCGTCGCCCGCGAGGGCGAGCAGGATGGCTCGGAGTAGCACGAGGTGAGTTGCAGTCCCTGCCGCGCCAGCTTGTCGAAATGCGGCGTCGGTGCGCCAACCGCGACACCGCCGCCATAGCAGCCGAAATCGCCCCACCCTACGTCATCCATCAGGTAGATGAGGATGTTGGGCTTCTTGCGACGGCTCCCGAGCTTTTGTGCCGCGATCTCGACGTCCGCCACATGCACGAACGCCGGTTCCAGATGCTCGGCCACGCGCACAGTCGGCGTGGCAATCGCGTCGAATGTCGCCATCTCTCCCCCCTTGTCTTGCGCGCTCTTGTCTTGCGCATCAGTAGCCCGGCCGCTTGTGCGCCCACACCGGCTTGTAGCCGAAGCGCCAGTCGGGCGGCATCTCGACTGGCCGCGTGTCGAAGCTTGCGAACCGCGCCGGCTTGCCGCGCACCACGTCGCCCTGATGCGGGCTGGGGATCGGGCTCGGCGTGATGGCGAAGGAATCGGCCGAGCTGTAGACCGGCAGCAGCAGCGGCCGCGCGGCGGCCGCCTTGTTCGGCACGGAACCGTGCACGGCACGGCAGTTGAGCAGCAGGGTCGTGCCGGGCCCGCCGGTGAGACGCACGATCACGTCATCCTTGAGCCAGCCGAGGTTGCGGGGATGGATCTTCACCACGAAGTTTCCAGCGTCGTCGTACATCGAGAACAGCGGCCCGTTGTGGCTGCCGCGCGCCACCGTCAGCGGCCCCTGGTCCGGCGCGCAGCCGTCGATATAGACGCCGATCGTCACCGGGCTGAAGTCGGTGTGCGGCCAGGCCGGAATGTCCTGGTGCCAGCCGAAGCCCTGCGTGCCCTTGCCCGACTTCACGTTGAGCTTGGCGTGATGGAACTTCACGTCTGGTCCGACGACGTCGGCAGCGAGGTCGGTCATGACCGGATCGGTCATGAAGTCCCAGAAGGTCGGATGCTGGTCCTGCGGGCTGCTGATGCGGTGCAGGCGCGGCTCGTCCGCGGAATGGCCCTCTTCGAGGACATAGATCGCATCGCTCTGCGTCACCGAGCGGCTGCGCTCGAGCAGTTCGGCCATGGCGGCGCGCAGGCGCGCGAGCCACGGCGTCGGCACGTAGTCGGGCAGAACGAGAAAGCCGTCCTCGAAGAAGCGGCGGCGCTGATCGTCGGTCAGCACGAGCGACGGTTGGGCGAGCACATCCTGCGGCTTCATCGGTTCCTCCACTTGCTTGCTTTCGCGATCCTGGGCCTGTACTCGCAAATCCGCGGCGTCCGTGGCCCCGACCCTCGGCAGTTTCGCATACTTCTTTCGGGGAAGGCCAAGAGCCGACATCTCTGCCTGACGGGTCATGCGGGTGCTTTGTATCAGCAGGGCTGACCCATTGATCCTCATCAATGACGTGCCCTCTTCATTACGAGGAATAGGACAGTTTGCCAGGAGTCCGTCCATGACGGCGCCACACAATCCGGTCGTTCAAGTCAGGCGCTACGGCAGCGCCGATGACTTGGAGGTGGTCGACGTTCCCCTCCCGACGGCCGGCCGGGGTGAGGTGCGGGTCCGCGTGCTCGCATCGAGCGTGGTGTACACCGACGTCGTAATCCGGCGTCACCTCTACCCGCAAACGATGAACCTGAAGCCGCCGTTCGCGCTGGGCTATGACGTCGTCGGGGAAATCGATCAGCTCGGCGATGGCGTGATCGGCTTTCAGCTTGGCGACCGCGTAGCCGACATGACGGTCGTCGGGTCGAATGCCGCCTATCGCACGCTCCGGGCAGACCATCTGACTCGCCTGCCGGCGGGCATCGACGCGGCAGAAGCGGCGACGCTGATCTTGAGCTGGACGACCGCGTACCAGCTCCTTCA
>NZ_DATBFE010000106.1:0-6086 GCF_036558665.1 Reyranella sp.
GGTGTACCTCGCGCTCGGCCTTGCCCTGTGCGCGGCGTGGCAGATCTATCTTGCCGGCGCTGCGCAAGGCTGGACCTCGGCCTGGCCCGCAGTTCCGCTGGTGGCGCTGCTGGCCGCCGGCGCCAGCCAGTGGCGCGGCAAGCGGCTGCCCGCTGCCATCGGCGGCCTTGCCCTGCTGATCCTGCCGCTCGCCTGGACGCTGAGCGCCATCTTCTCGCCCGGCAACCTGACATTGCCCTCGGCGAGCCTGCCGCGTTGGCTCGGCCTTCCCGACGGCCGCGGACCGATCCTGTCCCGCAACTACACCGAGCTCAGCGACGATCCGAAGCTGATCGACTTCCTGCTTGCCCATCGCGGCTCGGCACGTTTTCTCGCGGCGACCCCGACAATGCTGATCGCCTCGCCGATCATCGTCCGGACAGGCCGGCCGGTGATGGCGTTCGGCGGCTTTTATGGCATCGACCGGATCCTGACCGTCGAGGACTTCGCCGACAGGGTCCGCCGAGGCGAGGTCCGTTACGTCCTGGTCGGCACGCGCAGTGGTCTCCATCCGATCGCCCTCTGGGCGATGGAGCACGGCATCCCGGTCGATGACGCGCAGTGGCGTTCGCTGCCGCGCGAGCGATTTCGCTCGCTGCTGCTGATCGACCTCGAGGCGGATTGATCCGCGACGGGCGGCCAGCAGGCGGCGGAAGCCGGGGCGCGCGCTAGCCCATCTGGTAGCCCGGGGTCGAGCGCGAGATGGCGAGCTCCTCGTCGTCCATGTCCTCGGCGATGCCCTCGAACAGCGGCGTGGTGAGGTAGCGCTCGCCGGTGTCGGGCAGCATGCAGAGCAGGACCGAGCCGGGCGCCGCCTTTGCGGCCACGCCGAGCGTCACGGCGAAGGTCGAGCCGCCCGAGATGCCGGTGAAGACGCCTTCCTTCTGCGCCAGAGCCTTGGCCCACTTGACGCCCTCGGCGCCCGGAACGGCGATGCGCTCGTCGAAGTACTTCTTGTCGAGCGCCTCCTGCAGGACGAGCGGGATGAAATCGGGCGTCCATCCCTGGATCGGATGGGGCTCGAAGGCGGGATGGCTGCCGGCCGGCGAGCCGTCGGCCGCGCGCTTCTGCGGCTCGCCGCTGCCGACCAGCTGCGCGTTGGCCGGTTCGCAGAGAACGATCCTGGTCTCGGGACGCTCGCGGCGCAGCACGCGCGCCACGCCGCTCAGGGTGCCGCCGGTGCCGTAGCCGGTGACGAAATAGTCGAGACGGTGGCCCTTGAAGTCGCCCATGATCTCCCGCGCCGTGGTCGCTTCGTGGATGTCGGCATTGGCCTCGGTCTCGAACTGGTGCGCGAGGAACCAGCCGTTCTTCTGCGCGAGGTCCACCGCCTTCTGGTACATGCCGAAGCCTTTCGCGGCGCGCGGCGTCAGCACCACCTTGGCGCCCAGCAGGCGCATCAGCTTGCGGCGCTCGACCGAGAAGCTGTCGGCCATGGTGACGACCAGCGGATAGCCCTTCTGGGCGCACACCATGGCGAGCCCGATACCGGTGTTGCCGCTCGTCGCCTCGACCACCGTCTGGCCCGGCTTCAGCGTGCCGTTGCGCTCGGCCGCCTCGACGATGTTGACCGCCAGCCTGTCCTTCACCGACGCCGCCGGATTGAAGGCTTCCGCCTTGACGTAGATCTCGACGTTCTTCGGCCCGAGATTGTTGACCCTGATGCAGGGCGTGTCGCCGATCGTCTCCAGGATGCTCTCGAAGAGGCGGCCGCGGCCGTGCGTCGTCCTGACACCGCTGGTTGTCATCTCGTGCCCTCCCTTCCCGGCATGGACAGGGAAGGGAGTGGAACAGGCGGGACGGCCACCGGCAAGCGATCCGGACGCAGTCGGGCTGCACCGCGAAGGAGGCGACGCCGCGTTCAGGCCGGCGTCACGCGCCAGCCGCCGTCGGGCGCACGCTCGAGCGTCGTCGCCTGCAGGCCGAACGGCTCGGGCGTGACGCCGCGGATCCAGAGCGCCATGCGCTCGACCTCGATCTCGACGAAGATCGCGCTCGCCCGGTCGAGCTCGGTCGGGAAGTAGGCGTCGTAGCCCGGCCGCCAGCGCCGGCGGACCTCCGACGCCTCCGCGCACAGGGTCGCCTTGCCGCTCAGGGTGACCCAGGCCTCGCTCGGATCGTGCTGGAAGACGAGCGCGATCCTGCCGTCGCGCCGCAGGTCGGCCACCTTGCGCGAGCGCCCGTCGGTGACGAAGCGGATCGTCCAGGCGTCCTCGCCGGGGTCGTGCAGCAGCCGGCCCATCGGTCGCGCATCGAGCTCGCCGGTTTCCCTCGTCGTCGCCAGCCAGCAATAGGGCACGCTCCTGACGGTCCTCGCCGCGCCGGCCAGCAGCCGCTCGACCTCGAGGGCATCACGCCTTGCTTCCACTCGTGACATCGCATCCTCCGTTCGATGGTTGGGGTCTCGCCGATCGATGCCATATCTTGACCTGAGAGTCTAGACCATATAGTCTAGAACTCATGGGACGGCCCCGGTTCGACAATGCGGATTTTCTCGCCGCGGCGCGCGCGCTCGCCGCCGGGCGCGGGCCGGCCGCCGTCACGGTCGACGCCGTCGTCGACCGCCTGAAGGCGCCGAAAGGCTCGTTCTATCACCGCTTCGCCTCGCGCGACGCGCTCTTGGGCGAGCTGTGGCTGCAGTCGGTACTCGCCTACCAGGAGGGATTCGTGCGCGCGATCGAGGCCGGCGACGGGCTCGGCGCCGCGCTGCACACGCCGGCGTGGGTGCGCCTCAATATGGACGACGCGCGGCTCCTGCTGCTCTATAGCCGGCACGACTTCGTGCAAGGCGACTGGCCGGCGGCGCTGCGGCGCGGCGTGCGCGATCAGGCGCGGCGCTTCGAGGCCTGCCTCGAGAGCTTTGCGCGACAGGCCTTCGGCCGCGCCGGTCCCGCGCAGGTGAGGCGCGCCACCTTCGTGCTCGCCGAGGTCCCGACCGCCGCCGTCAGGCAGCACCTCCAGCGCCGCGAGCCGCCGCCGCCCCTGGTCGACGAGCTGATCCGCGAGACCTACCGGGCGATCGTTTCATAGGAGCGCGTCGCTGCCGTGGCGCTCATGCCCGGTTGGGCCGCGCGCCTCTTCCGGACCGCGAGCGTCCCGCTCGCCCGGATGCATGGGCGAGCCGGAGGCTCGCGGTCGGAAGACAAGAGATCGGGTCGGACTTGCCGTCGTCAGAGCCGCAAGGGTCCCCCTCTCCTGGCATGTCCCCCAAAGGGGGAGAGGCGGGGAAAGGGGGCACGGGCGAGCCGGAGGCTCGCGGCCCCGAAGAGAAGCGACCGCGAGCCTCTTCCGGACCGCGAGCCTCCGGCTCGCTCATGAGGCGAGCGCGATGCGCTGGTCGCGGCCCTCCCAGCGGCCCTCGTCGGCCATATATAAGGTGAACTCGAGCGAATGGTGGCCGGCGAGGTCGGCCGCGCCGAGGCGCACGCCGTGGCGGCCGAACGGCAGCGGGCTCGACTTGCGGTCGGCGACGCCGTGCCAGCCGTCGAAGCCCATGTGCAGGGTGAACGGCTCGCCCATGTCGACCATCAGCTCCCGCCCCTTCGGCAAGGCATCGAACGGCGTGTCGGGCCGCCAGTACCACGCCGCCGCCTGCCCTGCCCCGTTGGCGAGATGCTCCTCGACGCTCGCCAGCCGTTCGAGCGGGCGCTTCTTCTCGCGCGCGATCAGGAGCTTCAGGAACTCGGCATGCGCCCACACCAGCGGCATGGCGCTGCCCGACGGCCTGCCGGGCGCCAGCATGCGTTCGGGAATCGCCGGCCCGTCCCACACCTGTTCGGGGATCAGGCCGGCCGGCCCGGTCATGCGCGCCATGGTCTCGAGCCACGGCAGCGGATCGCGCCCGGCCAGCAGGTCGAAGTGGCCGCGCTCGCCCGCGAGCAGCGGCCAGGCGCGGCCGATGCCGCTGCCGTCGAACGGGCTGCCGTCCTCCTTCTCGCCGTAGCCGTCGCCGTTGTAGCGGCGATAGGCGGTGCCCTGCGGCGTCTCGACCCTGAGCAGCGCCTCGGCGACCTTGAGCGAGTCGAGGATGCGCGGATCGTCGGCGCGGCGCAGGCCGAGCCGCACCAGATAGAGGAACTCCATGCCGACCAGCGCCGCCGCCTCGACCCATTCGCCGCTGCGGTTCTTGACGTTGATGCGCCCGCGCAGGCCACCGTCCATGACCGCCGGACCGAGCCGCACGTAGTAGCCGGCGACGCCGTGCGCCTGCGCGAACGGCCCGTCGGCGACGTAGGTCCAGTCCTCGATGCGTTCGTTCCAGTGGTCGGCAAGGGCCAGCGCATAGGCGCGCTCCTCGCCGGCGAGGAATTCGGCCGCGGCGATCAGCGCCACGATCTCGATGCCGATGGTGAACGGGCTGATGCCGGCGTTCTCCTCCCAGCGGTCCTGCGCGCTGACCGGTCCGTGATTGACGAGATAGCGCACCGCGCGCCGCACCATCGCCTCGACCCCGCCGAGGCCGGTCAGCGCGCCCTGCTCGGCGAGCTTGGCGGCGAGCACGATCGGGAAGCCGACCTCGTCAAGCTGGATGCCGTCCCAGAAGGCGCGGCCGTCGGGAAAGGTGTTCTGGCTCCAGTGCCCGTCGTCGCGCTGGGTCGCGATCAGGTAGCACAGCATCCACACCGCGTCCTCGACCTCGCCGACCCCGATCAGGGCGAGCCCCGCCTCGACGCAGTCGCGCGCCCACACGAGGTGATAGCCGCCCGAGCTGTCGCTGGCATTGCCCCACGGCACGCTGAGGCTGGCCACGATCGAGCCGGGGAAGCTCCTGTCCTCGTGGACCTTGAGCACGACCGCCGAGATGTAGGCCTCGCGCTCGACGGCGAGCGAGCCGGCCGGGATCACGAGCTTCCTGCCCCAGTCCTCCCAGTCCTGGATGAAGCGCTGGCGCAGCGTGTCGTAGCCTTCGGCGATCGACGAGCGGGCGAGCGTGCGCGCGCCCTCGACATGCTCGGAGAAGCCGAGCGCCAGCAGGCCCTCGCTCGTCGCGAGCTCGCCCATCAGCGCGACGTTGCCGTCGAGCGCCTCGTCGTAGGTCCAGGCCATGCGGCCGTTGCGGTTGAAATCCTGCCAGCCGTCGGAGACGCCGACATAGCCGGCGCTCGCCCGCGCGAAGCCGGTGTCGTTCACCAGGCAGAGCGCGTTGTCGTCCTTCCACGCCACGAGATCGGCGCCGGCGCGCGCGTTGTTGCCGACGCCGCTGTTGCCGAGATGCGGCGACAGCAGGACGTAGAGCCTCGCGCCCTCGCCGACGAGCTTGTACGAAACGAGCACCGCGTCGCGCAGCGGAGCCGGCAGGAGCTCGATCTCCAGCCGCCAGCCCTCGCCCTCGTGCACGACGCGCGGCAGCGGCACGTAGGGCTGCGGCACCGTCACGGTGTACTGCGCGACGCGCTTCACCTCGGACCAGCCGGCGGGCCCGGCGACGATGAAGCCGAGGTCGCGGATCTGCGGCGTGCCGGTCGCGGGCCAGTAGATCTCGTTCACGATGCCGAAGCCCATCGTGACCCAGACGCGGCTGCCGCCCAGCGCCGTCGTCACCAGGTCCTTGGCGCTCGAGGTCCAGGTCGGCCGGATGCCGGGCGCACCCGGGGCGAGTGTAGAGGTCGGCATGGTCCGAGCCTGCCGCGCCCGCCCGTCGCACGCAACTCCGCCGCTGTCCCGAGCTTCTCCCGCACCTCATGCTCCTCGCCCCCGCGAGGGGGAGAGGTTGGGAGAGGGGGCGATCTACCGCACCTGCTGTTGCAACCCCCCTCTCCTAACCTCTCCCCAAGGGGGAGAGGAACTTGAAGACAACAGTCTCGCACCACATGCTCCTCGCCCCCGCGAGGGGGAGAGGAACTTGAAGACAAGAGTCCCGCACCCGATCCTCCTCGCCCTCTCTTGTCATGCTCCTCGCCCCCGCGAGGGGGAGAGCGACTGTCTTGGTCGTCAAGCGTTTTGCCATGGGCGTTGATCGCGAAGAACAGCATTGAGGATGGTGAGAAGCTTGCGCATGCAGGCGGTGAGCGCGAGCTTGGCGGGCTTTCCAGCCCGTCGCAGACGGG
>NZ_DATBFE010000107.1:0-2102 GCF_036558665.1 Reyranella sp.
GCTGGGAGGCGGGCGGGCCGGGAGACGATGTCGTCGTGGTCGCAAACTTTGCCGACCGAAGCTACGCCGACTACCGCATCGGGCTGCCGCGCGCCGGGCGCTGGCGTGTGCGGTTCAACAGCGACTGGGCCGGCTACAGCAATGTCTTCACCAACCATCCCAGCCTCGATCTTGTGGCGACAGGACAGAGTGCCGACGGGATGGCCTTCTCCGGCACGGTCGGGCTTGGTCCCTACGCGGCACTGATCCTGTCGCAGGATCGCTGACCCCTCAGTGGCCCGTGATTCACGCCCTCTGGCGGTCCCGCCTCGGGCGACCACGGGCTAGGGGCTGATCAGCGTCTCTTTGCGGTTGATCACAAAGGCCTCGTGGCGCTCCAGGAAATCGGCGACCACATCGGCGAACGCCTCGGGCCGGTCGGTGCTGATCTCATGCCCGGCGTCGTACACGAACATCAGATGGCAGTTCGACAGCAGCGTCTTGTAGTGCCGTCCCATCTCCGGCGGGATGACCTTCTCCGACGTGCCGAACAGCACGAGCGTCGGGGTCGCGAGGTCGTGGAGCCGCGCCTCGAGATCCGTGTCACGGTCCGGCCCACGCAAACGGCTGGTCAATACACGCTGCTTTGCCTGCACATCCGGATCGATGGGCGCCGTCGGCTCGACGCGTTCGGGATGCGCATAGAGCTGGCGGGCGATCTGTTCCTGTGTGCCCGACGGCGGTTGGTGGCCGGACGGACGAATTGCCGCTGGCGCCTCCAGCACCAATGCCTGCACGCGCTCCGGCTGCTGCAGCGCCAGCCACAGGGCGACTCGCGCGCCGAACGAGGTGGCCATGAGGTTGCAGCGCTCGATGCCGAGTGCGGTCACCGCATTGCCCATGGTCGCGCCGAGTTCGCGCAGCGTCCGTGTGCGTTCGTTCACCGGCGACAGGCCGAAGCCCGGCATCTCGAAGACAATGACGCGATGGCGCCGGCTCAGCAGCGCGTGCGCCCGCGTCAGCCGCATCCCGCCGGCGCCGTGCAGATGCACGAGCGGCACGCCCTCGCCAGCTTCCATGTAGCGGATGCGGAAACCGTCCGCCTCGACGAAGCCTTCGCTGAATGCCACGGTCAGATCTCCCGAATGCGCGGCAGCACCTTGCGCCCGAACAGCTCCAGCGAACGCAGCATCGCCTGGGTATCGCCGGTGCCGGGATCCTGCAGCGACAGGTCGAGCACACCGGCACCGATTTCCTCGCGGCAGCGGCGAATCTGTTCGATGACTCGCTCAGGGCCGCCGCAGAAGCTGATCGGCAGCACGCCGCCGACATTCGCGGGCCGCCGCTCGCCGGCAACGTTGCGCTGGTCGGCGGCCAGCAGCGCCTCACGCAACGCGGGCCGCACCGGGAACGCCGCCTGCCGGTCACGCCGGCGCAGCGTTTCCTCGGCCTCGTCATCGGTTTCGCCGAGGATCATGTTGGCGCGGTAGATGATGTCGTCCGACCCAGGCTGCCAGCCGTACTCGGCGCAGCGCTCGCGATAGTGGCGCGTCGCCTGCGCCATCAGCTCGAACGTGCCGTAGGAAACGCCGAGGCCGATACGGTGACGCGCGGCGAACTCGCCGGCCTCGGCGCTGGTGCCGAGGGCGTAGATCGGCGGGGGCGGATGCTGCAGGCGCGGCCAGATCGAGACGGTGCGGTACTGGAAGTGGCGGCCCTGCCAGCCGAACGGCTGCGGCTCGGTCCACGCCTTCAGGATCAGCTCCATCCCTTCGTCGGTACGCGCGCGCGCCTCCCGTGGATTGAGGTCGTAGCTGAGGTATTCGTTGGTGGTGCCGCGCAGCATGCCGGCAACGATGCGGCCCGGCGCCAGGGTATCGAGCATCGCCATCTCCTCGGCGATGCGGATCGGATTGCTGACCGGGACGATGGGGCCAAGCATGGCGATCTTGATCCGCTCGGTGCGGGCCGCGAGCCAGGTCGCGGAGACGACCGGCGAGGGCGTCAGGATACGCGGCGAGTAGTGGTGCTCGGACACGCTGACCCAGTCGAAGCCGAGTTGTTCGACGAACCTCACCCGCTCCACCATGCCGCGCAGGGCTTCGGCGCCGACCGCGGGGTCG
>NZ_DATBFE010000108.1:0-2139 GCF_036558665.1 Reyranella sp.
CTGGCGGCCTCATCGCCGACCGGCCCGGCCTTCGAGGGCGCACAGATCTCCTGCGGTCAGCGCGCCGCGCCGGGTGCGATCGAGCGCATCCGCATCAACCGCGAGACGCTGGAGCCGCGCTTCAAGGTGATCGGCTGCGATTTGTGGTCGGACCATCCGGACTTCGCCAGGCAGACCGAAGCAACGGGCGTGACCGGCGTGTGCGGCTCCGGCATCATCGAATGCATCGCCGAGATGTACCTCTGCGGGATTCTCACCCAGGACGGCGTGATCGACGGCGCGATGGCCGCCAGGTCCCCGCGCGTCCAGGCCGACGGCCGCACCTTCTCGTACCTGCTGCATGACGGCACCCCGCAGCTGCGCATCATGCAGAACGATGTGCGCGCGATCCAGCTGGCGAAGGCCGCGCTCTATGCCGGCGCGCGCCTGCTGATGGACCACCTCAATATCGACAAGGTCGAGCGCATCACCCTGGCCGGCGCGTTCGGCAGCCACATCGACGTCAAATACGCCATGGTCCTCGGCATGATCCCCGATTGCGACCTCGCCAAGGTGACGTCGGCCGGCAATGCCGCCGGCACCGGTGCCCGCATCGCGCTGCTCAATGCCAAGGCGCGCGACGAGATCACCCGCGTGGTGAAGCAGGTCGAGAAGGTCGAGACCGCCGTCGAGCCCAAGTTCCAGGCGCATTTCGTGGAAGCCATGGCGATCCCCCACAAGACCGCGCGCTATCCGCATCTGGCGAAGGCCGTGGCGTTGCCCGCACCGAAGGCTGCGAAGGTCGGCGACGACGACGACGGCGGCGGTCGGCGCAGGCGGCGGCGGGGGCTGGCGGCCCAATCGCCGATTGACAAGTGACAATTGTCACTTTACAATCGGCTCAGTGATCGAGAGCTTTCGCCACAAGGGACTCCAGCGGCTCTACGAAGAAGATGACCGCCGGAGGCTTCGGGCGGACATGGTCGATCGCATCCGACGCATATTGGCGGCGTTGGATGCCGCGGCGACGATAGAGGCCTTGAACCAGCCGACGCTTCGCCTTCACATGCTGAAAGGTGATCTGAAAGAGTTTTGGGCCATCACGGTCCGAGCGAACTGGCGCATTGTCTCTCGGTTCAAGGACGGGAATGTATTCGATGTCGATTTCGTCGACTATCACTAGGAGCACGCCATGCAGATGAAGAATCCGCCGCACCCGGGTGAGTTGCTGAAGGACAATGTCGACGAGCTCGGCCTCAGCGTCGCAGAAGCGGCGAAGGGATTGGGAGTCACGCGCCAACAGCTCTACAACGTGATCAACGGCAAGAGTGCGATCACGCCGGAAATGGCGGTACGGCTGGAAAAGGCGCTGGGCGGAACAGCGGACTTGTGGCTGCGCATGCAGGTAAACTATGACCTGGCGCAAGTGCGCCGCAACGATCGAGCCATCAAGGTCCGTCGCCTGGCGTCCAAAGTCGCCTAGCATGCCCCGAGGCCGGAGAGCTTCCGATGGACGTAGAGCTTGCGAAGCGCGCCGCGGCAGAGAAGGCGTTGACCTATGTGCAAAGCGGAATGGTGCTTGGCCTTGGCACGGGGTCGACCGTCGAAGCGGGTCTTGAGAATCTGGCGCGACTGATCGCCGAGGGGCTGCGGATCACCTGCGTGTCGTCGTCGGCCCGCACGACCCAACGAGCGCAGCAGCTTGGCATCACGCTGGCCGAGCTGGACTCGGTGCAGATCATCGATCTCTCTATCGACGGCGCCGACCAGGTCGATCCGTACTACGCCATGATCAAGGGCCGTGGTGGCGCCCTGCTGCGCGAGAAGATCCTCGCCAGCCATGCGCGACGCCGCATCTTCGTCGTCGACCGCAGCAAGCAGGTTCCCGTGCTCGGTCACATCGACCTGCCGGTGGAAGTCGTTTCCTACGGCTGGAGCCACACCGCGGCACGGATCGCCAAGTGCCTGGGCTCCGAGGTTCGGGTGCGGCGCGACGGCGACGCGATCGTGGCGACCGACAACAGCAACTACCTGATCGACTGCCCGATCGGCGGGTTGCGCGACCCGGAAGCCCTGGACCACGCGTTGCGCAGCATTCCGGGGGTCGTGGGGACCGGCATCTTCGTCGACATGATTGACATCCTGATCGTCGGTGATGGA
>NZ_DATBFE010000109.1:0-5263 GCF_036558665.1 Reyranella sp.
CCGACATCAGTTCGTCGCCGATTCGTGCCAGCCACGCATGCGCTGGATCACATCGAACAAGAGCGCCGTCGACCAGCCGAACATCAGCATGCCGACGGCGGCCTCCGTGGTGCCAACGATGCGATGCAGCGGCGAGAGCGCCAGATCCGACGCGCCCATGGTGGTGAAAGAGGCAAGCGAGAAGTAGATGCAGTTGGTGAAGCTGCCGAGATCGCCCCACGCGTAATAGAGCAGTGCCCAGAGCGTGACCTCGCCGATCAGACCGAGCACGAGGATCACCACGGCTGCGACGACGTAGACGACGCCCCAGTGGTTGAGCTGTCCGGAACCTTTCGGCGGCGGCACGACCTGCAGGAACCAGGTCAGTGCAATCTGCGTCGCCGCCTGCATGACCACGGTGAGGCCGACCATGCCGAGGCCGCGCAGGAAATGCAGGGGGCTGATGACCTGGTCCATGGTGTCCTCCTCGGCCCGGCTGCGCCCTCCGCCTGCCGGGTCTTCATGGCTTCGCGCCATCCTTGCTCCGGCTGATCGGCCAGAGTCTTGCCATGACCACGCTCACCGCCCAGCCAACGGCGCAGCCGAAGATCACTTCCAGGACCTTGTGCACGCCATGTTCCATGCCGGTCAGCTTGGATTGGGCGGACAGCCCGCCGGCGATGACGATGGCGGCGGTGATGGGGGCCTGGCGCCACATGGTCTGGATGTGGACGAGGTAGGTCGAGGCCAGCACGGCGAGGCTGAGCGACAGGGGGATCTTCCACTGGTTGGGATATCCGACCGCGAGGACGACGAAGCCGACGGCGCAGCCCACCAGCACGTTGATCATGCGCGCGCGAAACAGGCGCGCCGCCTCGTCGGCCCTGGGGTCGGAGGCCGCCACCATGGAGGCGATGGCCCAGATGGCATTGGTGTCGGCGATCCGCTCGAGCACGTACCAGACGATGGTCGCCGCGATGAAGACGTTGACGGCAAAGCGGACGCCGGTGAGATCGCGCGGAAGGCCGAAAGCCACGACCGCCTCACTCGTGCGCGTTCGGCGGGTTGCCCTTCAGGTGATAGACGATCCCGGTCTTGGTCGCGCCGAGCTGCAGCCAGTCACGCGCCTCCCATTGCAGTTGCTTGAAGAAGGCGCGACCGCGGTCGAGATTCAGCGCATTGAGCTCCTCGCGGCGCCTGAACTTGAGCTGGAACGCAAACTCGCCGATCAGCGGCCGGTGCTCGCCGCGGGTTCGCCACAGCGCCACGTTGGCGACCGGGCAGAAGCCGTTGCCGAAATCCAGCACGCCGACGTCCTGCTGCACTTCCTCCACAATGGCACCGCTCACCAGCTCGACCCGCTCGCCCGGTTCGCGCTTGAGAGCCTTGAGCGGCGGCAATACCGCCGCGATCCAGTCGAGCGACGTGCGATCGCCCTCGCCCAGCGAATGCAGGGGAAATTCGACGTTGTGCGAATAGAGCACGCGTATGCCGCCCACCTCGTCCTTGAGCGGCAGGGCCTCCGCCTTGAACTTGATCCGATAGTCGCCCGGTATTCTGGGCCGCACATCGATCTCCGCCGCCTTTTGCAGGTCGGGATGGCGAAACTTGAACACGATCTCGGGATCGCCGTCGGGGAAGCCGTCGCGGTAGGGGATCCGGCGGCGCAGGATGAAGGCGTTGTTGTAGAGCCGGAAATCGGCCGTGTCGAGGAACAGGACCTCGCGGATCTTCAGCGGCTCTTCGGCATACTCGCCATCCTGGAACGAGATGCCGTTGTCCCTGGCCGGACGTTTGAGAAGCTTGCCGAAATCGAACAGGCTGGCGCGCGACGTGAAGTGATTGGGCTTCAAAATGATCTTGCATTCCAAGTAACCGATCTGGTCGAAGGGCATGCCATCGGCGTACTTGCCGGGCCGAACCTGCGGCAGCGGCGGCGACGCCTTGACCTGCACCTTGTCCCGCTTCTTCGCCATCGACTCCTCCCTCTGTCTTCCCTTCCCGGCCGCGATGCCTACCCGTCTTTCGGGCTGGCTGCCTGCGCTTTCGGGCCGTGATGGAACATCAGCGCCCACAGTCGGCCTTCCCCCAGAACCTGGCTGATCTCGCGAAGCGCGAAGAACGGCAGCAGCGAGACCGTCATGATCGCCCACACACAGGCGATGCCGATCCAGGTGCCGCCCCCGATTGCGGGAACGCTCGCGGCGGCGGATTTGCCCGCGAACATCCCGACCACCGTTTCCTCCAACGCGTGGAACGCAATGAATACGATCGCGAAGAGGGAAGCCTTGTAGGCGATCGGATAGATCATCGGCAGATGATCGAACCGGCGCCCCAGCTTCAGGTCCTCGGCGACCAGCATGACTTTCGCGAGGATCGCGGCGTTGACAAGCGCAAATCCCTGCGAAACGAAGCTCACGTTCGTGTTACCCAGGATCACCGCCTCGTTGAGCACGAACAGCCCGAACACCACCCAGAGATAGACGAACATGAGGAGGAAACGGCGAAACTCGTCGATTCCCCGGGCTGCCAGGTCGTGCAAGCGATCGCTGTTCAAGGGACCGCCTCCAGGCCGGGCTTGCCCATGCGCGCCAGTTCCTCGGCGAGAATGGGCACGCCGAGATTGCAGGCCTGGACGCCCTGCACGACGCAGAGCTTGAGGACTTCCATGATCTCCTCGACCGTCGCGCCGGCCTTGAGCGCCGCTTTGATGTGACGGCGCGTGCCTGGCGCGTACATGTGCGTGTAGGAGGCATCGAAGGCGATGCTCAGGAGCTCGATCTCCTTCGGCGTGAAGGTCTTGCTGGCATAGATGCCGATGGCCGTCGCCATGAACCCGTCCGTCCATTGCGGATCGAGATCGAAGAAGGGATCCCAGGCCGTGTTCCACTGGCCGGCGGCCCGCATGCGGTCGCAGGCGGGCGTAGGATCGTTGCTCTTCGCGGCAGGCTTCACACCTGCCGCCTTCGCCTCCTCCAGCAGGATCGGCGCGCCGAGGCTGCAGGAGTGGATGGACATCACCGACGCCATCTTGAGGACCATGAGGATCTCGTCTCTGGTCGCACCGGCAGCCAAAGCAGCACGGATATGGCGCCGCGTGCCGTCCGGATTGAGGTTGGTGCAGGCCGCATTCAACGCCACGCCGACGAGTTCGACGAACTTGCGCGGCAGGATGCCATGGACCCACGGATCGGTGCTCATGGTCGAGCAGATGGCAACCCAAATCGGATCCCAGGCCCGCATTTGTTCGCGTGCCGTGTCCCACGGGCCCATTTCCCGCGACTGCGGAACTTTCGTCTCTTCATTCGCATCCATGATGAGGCTCCGACATTCAAATCGCGGCGCCCAAACGTCCGCATATTCCGGCGGGCCGACTCCGGACTTCGATGGCCGTGACAACCTGGATGCCGCGGGCGCCCGGCCCCGCGGCACGCAACGTCACCTGGCCAGAGCATTACGGGGCCAGAACACGCGGAGTCAGAGCACGCTGACGGGACTCGTCTTCGAGTGCGCCGCCTTGGGCAGACGACCGTCGGTGGCGTAGGTGAGGAAGCCCGTGTAGCCCTCGGGCCGGTTCGGCGGCAGCCCGAGGCTGAACAGCGTCTCCTCGACGGTGTCGTACCATACCCCGATCTTCATCATCTTGCGGGCCTCGTCGGCCGTGGCGACCTTGCGGCCGAACTGCTCGGACATTTTCACGGCCCACTCGATCTGCTTCACCGTCGACCAGCGCTGCCTGCGCGCATCCCAAAGATTGTCCTCATTGCCGACCCGGACGTGCGCGCCGAGGATGATCGCCAGATTCTGGATCGCGATGTTGCCGCGCATGCTGCTCCAGAAGGTGACGCTGGAGGCGCCGTGCGGCGTGCGGCGCAGCATCTCCATCCAGTCGAACGGATTGCGGCCCATCGAGCCGCCGCCGTAGCCGCAAAGGGCCACGTTCATCGGCCCCATGTAGATGCCGCCGCGGATCAGCCGCTCGATGATTTCGAGCTGGTGGACGTGACCGGGCACGAAATAGGGCTGGATCCTGTGGGCGCGCAGGCGCTTGAGATGCTCGATGTAGAACTTGGACGTCGAGTCCACGACCATGTCGGCCCAGGCCGCCTGCACCTTGGGATCGTCGAGATGCGTCCCCTTGGCATCGCCCGGAATGAACGCCTGGGTGACGTCCCATAGCGTGGTCCCTGTCGTGACGGTCACGCAATCCGGCTTGGGATCGAGCTCGGTCAGCATGTGCCGCGTGTCGTAGTCGAGCCACTTGGCCTTGGCCTCGGCGGTATGGGGCGCGAAGGAGATCGAGCCCCCGACCTGCAGGATCATCTTCGGCACCGCCTCACGCAGACGGGTGAGGAGATAGTTGTATTCGTCGAAGTTGCTCGAGCCCTGGCCGGTCTTCGGGTCGCGCAGATGCACATGCAGCATCGTGGCACCCGCGTTGTAGCAATCGACGGCGGCCTGGACCTGCTGGTCCCAGGTCAGGGGCAGCTCGTCGACGTCGCCCGGCAGCCATTCCGGGCCGTACGGCGCCGCAGTGATGATGAGCGGCTGCATGTTTTCGGGAAACAGCGAATCGTCCGTGAAATACATGGGGACCTCCCTCGGCTTGCCTGATCACGCGAAAGGCGACCACACTGCCGGCGGAAGGGTTTGACATCCTCGGGCAAATCTTTGGACAATTGGAGACACGGCTCCAGAACTTGCGACCTGTCGCCTCCACGACCGAATTGATGCGCGCTGCCAGCCTGACGGCCTTCCCGGAAGTCGCGCGGTCGTTCGGCCTGAAACCGGAATCCCTGCTCGCGGAAGTGGGGATCGACCGCCGTGCGCTGGACGATCCTGAGATGCTCATCTCCGCGCCCGCTGTCGGCCGGCTCCTCGAGCTGGCTGCACAGCAGGCGAAAGCCGATGCGTTCGGGCTGCACATGGCCGAGACACGGAGCATTGCGATCCTGGGACCGATCGGCTTGCTGCTGCGCGAGGAGCCGACGGTACGCCATGCCGTCCACTCGCTGGCCAAGTACCTTTCCCTGCACAATGAGACGCTCGTGTTGCACCTCGACGAAGTCGAGGATCAGGCTGTTGTGAATCTGGAAATCCATCTCGCCAGGCAAATGCCGTTCCGGCAGGGGGTCGAACTCAGCATCGCCGTTCTGTATCGCATCTTGCAGTCCCTGATCGGCCCGACCTGGCAGCCGATCGTCTGCTTCACGCACGAACCGCCGGCGCGCCGCGACGTGCATCATCGCGTGTTGGGCGCGCGCGTCGATTTTCGCTGCAACTA
>NZ_DATBFE010000110.1:0-51500 GCF_036558665.1 Reyranella sp.
CGAGTATGTCGGCACCGGCGCTTCCGTTGCCGCCTTCAACACCGAGGTGGCACCTTTCGACGACGTGCGCGTGCGGCGTGCGCTGGTGATGGCGCTCGACCGCAAGAAGATGTCGCAGGTGCTCACCAACGGCCTTGCCCGGCCGGCGACCAATCCGTACGGCGACGGCTCGTGGGTCAAGTGCAAGGACGACGGCGCGCTGCCGTTCGATCCCGACAAGGCGCGCGCGTTGATCAAGGACTACGGCAAGCCGGTCGAGTTCAAGATGCTGGTGACCGCCACGCCGCGCGGCCGCGCCACCGGCCAGGTGCTGCAGCAGCTCTGGAAGCAGGTCGGCGCGAAGATGGAGATCGAGCAGCTCGACCAGGCAGTCATCGTGCCGCGCGCCTTCAAGCGCGAGTTCCAGCTCACGCCCTGGCGCATCGCCGACCTGCCGGACCCGGCGCCGCAGATGTATGCCGACTTCCATACCGGCAGCCCGGTGGCGCTCGCCAACTACTCCGATCCCGAGCTCGACCACCTGCTCGAGCACCTGAACGACACCGCCGACCAGGCGAAGCGGGCGGAGGATTTCTGCGCCATCGCCCGCCTAGTCAATCGCGAAGCGATCTGGTTCTGGTTCTTCCAGAATACCTACTACGCCATCGCCAAGGCGCACGTGAAAGGCATTCCAAAGCTCTACAGCGGTGTCATCGACGTCTCGGGCGCGTGGCTGGACTAAGGCGTGTACTCATGAATTCGCCGATGCGCGACCAGCGGAACGCGGCGAAGCGCCACCACCAATCCCCAGCTCAGGATGACAGCACCGACACAGACGATGCCGGCCTTGGCAATCGGGCCCAGCGCGACCGCGAACAGTGCGAACTGGAGCCAGACGACGATAGGGTAGTGAACAAGATACATGCCGTAGGAACTGGCGCTGAGGCTGTCGAAGACAGGCTGGTGCGCGACCGCAAAGCGACGGAAGAGTCCAATGAAGGCGAAGCTGATTGTACCGCAGCACAGTACGAGTGTGAGGTCGTTCAGAAGCTGCACGGTGAGAGGCAGGGGCCGATGCGCGCCAGCTACCGGCAGGATGAGCGTCACGATGACAGCGAGCCGCAACGCAAAGGCGGCAAGCCCGGCTGAAAGCCAAATCGGCCAGCGCCGCGCCAGCGCGGCAAGAAAACCGGACCCGGTGGCCGAGGCGCCGATCTGGATACCGGCCAGAAAGTAGGCAGCATAGAGCAGCGGGCGGCTCGCCTGGAACGAGAAGGGGCCGAACGTGAGCCAACGCTCCGCGCCGAAGGCCAACTCCATCGGGACATAGACCACTGCCGAAACGACGAGGAGAACAGCAACGAATGCCGGCGGACGACGGTCCAGGCCGAGATGCCACGCGGTCCGCGTGTTCGCGGTGCAGCGGCATCGAACTCCATAAAGCCCGGCTGCGACAGCATCGAAGACGAGCAGCAGCCAGATGAACCAGGCGGGGCCGCTCGGCCAAAAGCCAAGCGATAGCCAGGCGCGGACGTAGGCGAGGAAGCCCGGGTCGGCGCCGGTCACCGCATAAGATGGGTAGTAAGCAACGGGCGCCAGTATTCCCGCGGCGACTGCGAACGGGAGGCCCAGCCGCAAGATCCGATCGCGCAGGAACCTCGCACTCCCTTTCCGCTTCAGGCTTGGCCAGACGAAGAGACCTGAGAGCAGGAACATGAGCGCCATGAAGAACGTGTCGTTGAAGATGGCAAGGAGGTCGAACCCGGCCCAACGTTGGGGATCGACGATCGGCGCAGGCAAGATTCTGAATGTCCTCGATTGCGCAGGCCACATGACCGCATATGCCAGCACCGAATGATGGAGCAGCACGAGGAGGACAACGAACGCGCGCAGGTAGTCGAAGCTGGCATCGCGAGCCTTGGCCTCGGGAAGAGCATTGGCCTCGCCCGCCGGAATCGAGGCTTTGAGTCGCGGGAAGAACGACGCAAGCGCGGGCCGCGTCAGCATCCAGGTGAGCGCCAGGAACACCAGTGCCTGGACGCCTTGTTCGATGCGCATCCACGCGGGGAATGGGCCAGGCAGCGACGCGACGCCGACAAAGCCGACGGTGCCGAGGATCGCAATCCACTTCGCGCGTACATAGGCCCAACGCCGGCCGCGGCGCATCTTCATGCCGCACAACAGCATGAACAGGCTGACGACGAGGATGATCGTCGACCGGACCCAGACCGCCGGCGGAACGCTTTGCCGCAGAGCAAAGGCTACCGAGAGCAGCGAGACGCAAAGGCCGAGATTGATCCATTGTGCACCAATCACGGGCCGAAGCTGGGCGTGAAGCGCACGGGACGGCGTCGTCATGAGGATTGCTTCCGGGTGGCGAGGGCGAAGACTGTTGCCAGTTCCCTGCCATGCAGCTTGACGTCGAGGTCGGGCTCACGCGCCAACAGGGGCGGCACGCCGTCGATGGCCTGGATGATCGTCAGCGCCATCACGCGCGTATTGAAGCGGCGGAATTCACCGGACCGCTGACCAGCGCGCAGCAACTCTTCGAGGTTCGCGGTACGCCCGGCGAGTGACTCGGGACCGATGACCAGGCTGCCGTCGGCGCGGCGCGCGCTCATCGCGATCTCGACGAGGGCGATCAGCTGCTTGCGGTGAGCGTCGATGAATTCCAGGTCGGACTCGATGTAGGCGCGCAATCGTCCGGCCGCGGACGTCTCGGCCAGGATGCGCGGTTCCATATGGGCGCGGCCTGCGGCGACCACCTTCTCGACTATGGCGTCAACAATCTCCTCCTTGTTGGGGAAGTGATAGGTGATGACGCCCTTGCTGACGCCGGCCCGCTTGGCGATTCGGTCAACCGAGGCCTTGGCAAACCCCACTGCGGCGATCGTGTCGATCGCACAGTCGACGATCTGCGCGCGGCGTGCGGTCTCGGTGAACGACCGGCTCTCTGCCGGAACAGATCTGGTTCTAGCACGCATGTACTGATATTAGTACAATTGTACTATTCCGTCAAGGTCGGCGTTCCAGGGCAGCGGAGCTGATCGACCAACGAGTTGCCGCTTCTGATCCTTCCCGGATTTGGTGCGACTTCCGCGCGCGGCGACGAAGGGCACGCGCCCGGCTCCAAGGCGTGCCCGCTGCTTGATTCGTTTGTACCGGCCAAGCCGGGGAGGCGCGGTCCTGCCAGCTTCGACGGACTTTGCGCTAGAGATAGGGCTGCAGCAGGCGGGCGGCGCTGTTGCGCAGGCGCAGTGGCAGCGGATCGGCGTCGAGCGTGGCGAGATCGAGCCGGCGGCCGGTGTGCGTCGCCTCGGCGAGACGGCGTGCAAAGCCGGGATTCTGGATCTCGACATTGAGCTCGAAGTTGAGCCGGAAGCTCCGCGTGTCCCAGTTCGCGCTGCCGATCAGCGACCAGGTGTCGTCGATGGTCATGAGCTTGGAATGATCGAACGGCGGCGGCAGCAGCCAGACCCGGCAACCCGCTTCCAGGAGCGTGCGCATCGGCACGCGACGCGCCCAGTCGAGCACGATGTGGTTGGACTCCTCGGGCACCACGATGTCGACCGCGATGCCGCGCATCGCCGCCAATCCCAGTGCCGTGGTCAGGACCTCGGGCGGCAGGAAATAGGGCGTCACGATCCGGATCGAACGGCGCGCGCAGGAGATCGCGTGCAGCGCCACGAACTCGATCTGCTCGAGATCCTCGTCCGGCCCCGAGGTGATGGCGCGGGCGACGACATCACCGGCTGCGTCGAGATCGGGGAACCAGTCCTCGTCCCCGAGCTTCTCGCCGGTCGTGAACAGCCAGTCGTCGGCGAACACCTCGGCAAGCTGCTCCACCACCGGCCCTTCGATCCGGAAGTGCGTGTCGCGCACCGGATGCGGCGGCTTGGACGCGAGCAGGTTCTCGCGGCCGATATTGATGCCGCCCACGAAGGCGGTGCGGCCGTCGACGATCATCAGCTTGCGGTGGTTGCGCAGGTTCAGGAATGGCATGCGCCAGGGGAAGTACGAATGCAGGAAGCGCGCCACCGGAACCTGCGCCTCGCGCAGACTCCGGTACGCCTCGTTCACGAAATAGCCGCTGCCGATGCCGTCCAGCAGGACGCGCACCTGCACGCCGCGCTGCTTCGCGCGCGCCAGCGCCTCGATGAAGGGCCGGCCGGCGAGATCGTCGCGGAAGATGTAGCTTGCGAGCCCGACGCTGCGCTCGGCCGCATCGATCGCCGCCAGCATCGCGGGATAGGTCTCGTCGCCGTTGCGCAGCAGCTCGGCGTGGTTGCCCGACTCGGCGGGCAGGCCGGTGAGGCGGCCGATCGCATATTCGAGCGGCGTCAGCGGACCGGCCCCGGGATCGCCGGGCGTTGTCTGGTCGACGACGAAGAGGTGCGAACGCTCGCTCCGCAGCCGCCGGGCGCGCCGCTTCACGCGGTTCACGCCCATCGCGAAGTAGAGCAGGCCGCCCACGAAGGGCGACAGCCAGGCGATCCCCATCCACGAGATCGCCGCGCCCACATTGCGCTTGTAGAGCAGGACGTGGATCGTCACCCAGCCCGCGATGACGAGGTGCGCCAGCGCGGCTGCTTCGGTGACGAGCCAGGCGAAGTGGGCGCCGGTCACACTGGGCTTGCGAGGGCGCTCAGGCCGCCGTCGCCTTTATCGCCTTGCCGGTGATCTCGATCATCTCGTCGATCTGGCTCTTCTCGACGATCAAGGGCGGCGACATGGCGATGCAGTCGCCGGTCTGGCGCACCATCAGGCCGAGTTCGAAGGCCTTGACGAAGGCCTCGTAGCCGCGCGCACCCGGCGCGTCCTTGCGGCCTTCGAGGTCGATGCCGGCGGCGAGGCCGAGATTGCGGATGTCGGTGACGCCCGCGCCCTTCAGCGAATGCACGCCGTCCTCCCAGTACTTCGAGAGATCGGCGGCGCGCTGGAACAGGCCCTCGTTCTTGTAGATGTCGAGCACGGCGGAGGCCGCGGCGCAGGCCAGCGGATGGGCGGAGTAGGTGTAGCCGTGGAACAGCTCGACCGCGTTCTCCGGCCCGTTCATCAGCCCGTCGTAGATGTGCTTCCTCACGAACACACCGCCCATCGGCACGGTGGCGTTGGAGATGCCCTTGGCCACCGTCATCAGGTCGGGGATGACGCCGAAATATTCGGCGGCGAAGGCGGTGCCGAGACGTCCGAAGCCGGTGATCACCTCGTCGAAGATCAGGAGGATGCCATGCCGGTCGCAGATCTCGCGCAGGCGCTTGAGATAGCCCTTGGGCGGCGGCAGGTAGCCTGTGGAGCCGGCGCAGGGCTCGACGATCACGGCCGCGATGGTCGAGGCGTCGTGCAGCGCCACGATGCGCTCGAGCTCGTCGGCAAGCTCGACGCCATGCTCGGGCTCGCCGCGCGTGAAGGCATTGCGCCGGGGATCGTGCGTGTGCGGCAGGTGATCGACCCCCGGCAGCATGGCGCCGAACCATTTGCGGTTGTTCACCATGCCGCCCACGGAGATGCCGCCGAAGCCGACGCCGTGATAGCCGCGCTCGCGGCCGATCAGGCGGGTGCGCGTACCCTGCCCGCGCGCGCGCTGCCAGGCGAGCGCGATCTTGAGCGCGGAGTCGACGGCCTCGGAACCGGAGTTGCAGTAGAAGGCGTGGTCGAGATCGCCCGGCAGCATCGCGGCATGGCGCGCCGCGAGCTCGAACGACCTCGGATGGCCCATCTGGAAGGAGGGCGCGTAATCCATCTCGTCGAGCTGCTTCATGATCGCGGCCTTGATCTCCTCGCGGCCGTGGCCGGCGTTGACGCACCACAGGCCCGCCGTGCCGTCGATCACCTTGCGCCCTTCCGGCGTCCAGTAGTGCATGCCCTTGGCCCGGGCCAGCAGCCGCGGGTTCTTCTTGAACTGCCGGTTCGCCGTGAACGGCATGAAGAAGGCGTCGAGGTTGTTGGCGGTGGGCTGCGTGCTGGGCGGCGGCGACATGGCGGGACCTTTGATTGGGGAACGATCGACCCGAATTAATCTATCACCTGTCCCGCGCTGCCACCACGCGGCCCCTTCATCCTCCTTTGAGAAATTCTGGGGCGATGGGGTCAGCCCGGCGGAATGTCGAAATGCAGTACATCTTCGCGTACGCCGAGCTTCTCATAGAGTGCCACCGCCGGATCGTCTCCATAGTCTGCCTGTACGAAGACAACCCAAGCCTGGCGCGTAGCGGCGATGGCCTGCAGGCGCACGATCAGGGCCGTGGCTATGCCGCGTCTGCGATGCGGCTCCGCAACCGCCAAGTCATAGATGTAGATCTCGCGTCGAGCCCTTTCGAACTTGTCGAGTTCATAGGCAACCAGCCCACCCACCACGGCGCCGCGGGCCAACGCGACGAGGGCGATGACGTGATCCTTGCCGAGCAGGTCCCGCAGATAGGTGTCGCTCGGCGGCGCGCCGCCATAGGTCTCCGGGTCGCCGAAGGCCTCGCCGAACAAGGTGTTGAGCTTGCGAAGGAGCGGCGCATCCGACGGCGTCAGACGGCAAATCTCGATGGGCTCGCGCATGCGCCGCGGCTTTCACTTGCTGACGTCGATCACCACGCGGCCGCGGATCTCGCCTTTCAGGATCCTGGGCGCGAGGCGCATCAGGTCGGAGAGGCCGGCGTCGCTCACGGTGCTGTCGAGCTGGTCGAGCGGCAGGTCGCTCGCCAGCCGGCGCCATGCCTCCTCGCGCGGCGCTTTGGGAAGCATCACCGAGTCGATCCCGTACACGGTCACGCCGCGCAGGATGAAGGGCAGGATCGAGCCCGGGAACGCCGCGCCGCCGGCCAGCCCGCACACCGCTGCGGCGCCGCCATACTTCACCTGCGCGAGCGCGCGGGCGAACATCACGCCGGAGACGGTGTCGACCAGGCCGGCATAGCGTTCGGAGAGCAGCGGCCGGTCCGGTGCTTCGGTGAGCTCCTTGCGGTCCATGATGGTCGCGGCGCCGAGCGACATGAGATAGTTCGATTCCCGTGGCCGGCCGGTCGCGGCCACCACCTGATAGCCGAGGCGCGCCAGGATGGCGACCGCGATCGAGCCCACGCCGCCCGCCGCGCCCGTCACCAGCACCTCGCCCGACTCGGGGCGCACGCCATGCTTCTGCAGCGCCATCACGCAAAGCATCGCGGTGTAGCCCGCCGTGCCGATCGCCATCGCGTGCCTCGGGGACAGCGAATGCGGCAGCTTCACCAGCCAGTCGCCCTTGACCCGCGCCCTGGTGGCATAGCCGCCCCAGTGCAGCTCGCCCACGCGCCATCCGTTCAACACCACCTTGTCGCCGGGCCTGAAGCCGGGATGGTCCGACGCCTCCACGGTGCCGGCAAAATCGATGCCGCCGACATGCGGCCAGGTCTTCACCAGCCCGCCACCCGAGGTGAGGACGAGGCCGTCCTTGTAGTTCAGCGTCGAATATTCGACCGAAACGGTCACGTCGCCCGCCGGCAGGCGACTGTCCTCCAGGGTCTCGATGGCGCCGGCGACCTTGCGGTCGGCTCCCTGGGTGAGGACAAGCGCGCGGAACGGCATGGGCGACTCCTGACTGTTGCCATTGGCCAGCGTACGAAACGAAGACCTCCGGGCAAAGGGTGCCAATGATCGCCATTGACTACGATCAATTAATTGATAACAATCATCATATGAACAGAATAGCATTCATTACTGGTGCGACCCGCAATCTCGGTTTTTCGCTGGCCGAGCGTGTGGCGCAGCGGCTCGAGCCATCCGACACTGTGTATCTGACCGGCCGCGATGCCGTTCGCGTTGCGGAGTCCGTTCGGCGCCTCTCGGGTGCGCGTGCGCAAGTGCGCGGCGAAGTGCTCGATGTCTCACAACACGGGGCGGTGGAGCACTTCGCGGCCGTGCTGGCGGAGCGTCATGGCGGCGTCGATATCGTCTTGTCCAATCACTACACGCGGGTGCAGCCGGAGGAGAATCCGGTCGAGGTCATCGATCACTACGTCGAGACCAACAATCTCGGCACCACGCGCGTGCTGCGCAGCTTCGCGCCCCTCCTGCGCGACGGCGGACGGCTGTTCGTCGTCGCAAGCCGCGCCGGCAGCCTGCGCGCCCTGGCGCCGGCGCTCCATGCGCGCTTCCAGAAGCTGCAGTCGCTCGACCACGTCGACCGCGCCATCTGTACCTGGCGCGACGAAGTTCGCAGCGGACAGGCGGCGGGGCGGGCCTGGCCAGCCTGGATCAACATTCCCTCCAAGATCGGCCAGGTCGCCGCGGTTCGCGTACTGGCGGGCCAACGCCGCGCCGATGATTTGCGTCGCGGCATCCTGATCGCGGCGATCTCGCCCGGGTTGATCGACACCGGCGCATCGCGGGCGTGGCTCGACATGCGCGGCGCCGCCGCGCCGGACGAAGTCGCCGGCCCGATCGTGGATCTCGCCCTCGCCTCCGAAACCGATGAGCACTTCTACGGCGAACTCGTCCATGTGGGACGGCAACCGGATCCATTCGGTGCGGTGATGGCAAGCAGGTCGATCGTGCCGTGGACATGAGCGGCCGGCCTAGATCGGCCGCGCGAAAGTCTGTCGGGCGGCGCCTGCCGGGCGAGGAACCGCGCCTTGGCATGCTCGTGAAGCGAGCCGAGCAGGCGATGATCCGCGCCAAGAGCGCGACGTTGAAGACGGTGGGCTTGACCTCGGCGCAATACGTTGCCCTGGTCGAGCTCGATCGGCAGCCGGGAGTCACGGCAGCGACGCTCGCACGCGCCTGCCTGGTCACGCCGCAGGCAATGATGATCCTGCTCAAGACCATGGAGCAGCAGGGTCTTGTCGGCAGGTCGTCGCATCCGCGCCATCCCAATGTGCTCGAGCTGCATATGACCGATGTCGGACGCGAGGCGCTTCAGGCGGCGCGCGAGCGGGTGCAGCCGATCGAGCGGCGCGTCTTCGACGTCTTCTCGGCAAAGGAGCTCGTCGTCTTTCGCGAACATCTGTCGCGCTTCATCGACGCCTTCGAGAAGGAGTAGGGGAAAGTCCGTAATACGGACTTCGGCCACTTTGGCGATGCGCGCCGGCCAGGGTGGCGTAGGTTCGCAGCACACGGAGGAAACGCCCCATGGCCTATCAGTCGATCGAAGTGCGCAAGCTCACGCCCACCATCGGCGCGGAAATCTTCGGGGTCGATCTCGGCAAACCGCTCGGCAACCAGCAGTTCCAGGAAGTGCACGGCGCGCTGATGGAGAACCTGGTGATCTTCTTCCGCGACCAGAAGATGACGATCGAGCAGCACAAGGACTTCGGCCGCCGCTTCGGCCCGTTGCATGTGCACCCCAACGCCCCCATCGCCTTCCCCGAGCATCCCGAGATCCTGGTGATCAAGGCCGACGAGAAGTCGAAGCGCGTGGCCGGCGAGGAGTGGCACTCCGACGTCTCGTGTGATCTCGAGCCGCCGATGGGCTCGATCCTCTACCTGACCGAGGTGCCGCCCGAGGCCGGCGGCGACACGCTGTTCGCCAACATGTACCGCGCCTACGAGACGCTCTCCGAGCCGATCAGGAAGCTGCTGCAGGGGCTGACCGCGCTGCATGACAGCTCCAAGGCGCACTACTACCGCGCCAAGGCGACCGACCGCGACGACATCAAGTTCCCCAACGCCGAGCATCCGGTGGTGCGCACCCATCCGGTGACCGGCCGACAGGGCCTCTACGTCAATCGCGGCTTTACGCTGCGCATCCCGCAGCTCAGGAAGAACGAGAGCGATGCGCTGCTCGAGATGCTCTACCGCCACATCGAGACGCCGGAGTTCCAGTGCCGCTTCAAGTGGCAACCGGGCTCGGTGGCGTTCTGGGACAATCGCTGCGCCCAGCATCACGCGATGTTCGACTACTTCCCGCACCGCCGCTACGGCCACCGCGTGACGGTGTGCGGCGACAAGCCGTTCTACCGGGCGTAGCCCGCCGACGGCGGAAGTTCGATTCCGGCGGGCTTGGCGTCCCGGCCGCAAGCCCGGCACGTCCAGGTGCCGCCTCCGGTGTCGCAATAGCAGTCGACCCGGTCGCGTGAACTCGAGAGACGGAGCACCTCATGACCTGTCGCACGATCGCCCTCGCCGGCGCCCTGACCCTGCTTGCCGCCACTTCCTTTGCACAGCAACCGATGACCTTTCGTCTCGAGAAGGGTGATCGCAATCCCTCCGTCTGCGCCCAGGCCGATGCCTCGATGTCGCGCCCGCAGACGGTGACGATTGCCATGACGTCGCCACCCTCAAGTCGAACGGCGGCATCAACGACAAAGCCAGGATGGTCAGCCCCGGCATCTACAGGACCAGGTGGTCGCTGAGCGGTCTCACCTACGACATCGAAGTCAACACATCCGGCTCACCCGCGACACTGTCCGTGGCCGAACCCAAGCTCGGCTGCAGGTGGTCAGGCAAGGCCGCCTAGGCCGACCGGCATTCGGAGCCCGCCGAGTGAAGAGCCGGTTGTGCGATCTCATGATCCATGGCGGTTCGAAATCGCAGGCGGGAACGGCGGAATATGAGTAGGCTGGCAAACGACAGCTGATGGAGCACCGCGCAAGGACGGCTGATCCAGGGGAGGTGATGCTGTGATCGCAGTGCGTTCAATCGCAATAGCGGTCGTCCTGTTGGCGGCGGCCTTTCACGAAAGGCCGGTCCATGCGCAAGAAGCGGCCCCGCCGAACATGCCACAAGAGCAGTTCGACGCGCTGGTCAATGCCATCAGCAGATCCGTCCTTGAAAAGTTGAAGTCGGAGGGGCTTCCCGCGCAAGGAGCGGCGCCGGCGAAGCCGGCTCCATCCGGCGCCGCTAGCCACGAGGAACCGGACGAGATCTCCCGCTTCCTGCAGCAGGCTGCGACGGTCATGCAGGCAACGCCGGTGTTCGGCGAGCATCTGGCGGCGATCCCGCCGATGCTGGACGAAAGCGCCACGGGCGGACGCGGCCCGGGAAGGCTCCTGCTGGTTCTGACGCTGGCCGTGGCTGGCGCGCTGGTGGCGGAAGCGCTTGTCCGCGCCGCACCTGGAACGCTGCGACACCGGATTGCCGCGGGCGCGGCGGCCGAGCGCGGTCTGCGATCGCTGAACCAGCTCGGACTCCTGGCGCTGCTCGACGGTCTTGCCGTCCTTGCATTCTGGCTCGTCGCCCGCGCCGCAATCGCCACCTGGTTCGCCGGCGCCGGTACGCAGGACCGGTTCGCGGCCGGCATCCTGATGGCGGCCCTCCTCTGGCGCCTCTATGCGCTGGTATTCCGCCTTATCCTGAGGCCCGGGCTGCCCGCGGCACGCTTGTGCAGGATGGACGACCACGAGGCGCGCACCTTGTACCGGCGGGTGTCGGCTGTCCTGCTGTTCGCGATCGCCGGACGCCTGTTGTTCTACGTCGTTGAAACGACGAAGCCTCCGCCCGAGGCCATTGCCGCCAGCCGGGTGCTTACCGCGCCGATAGTCCTGGCCGTCTTCGGATGGCTCGTCGTGCGTTCGAAGGAAGCCGCGCGGCAATGGTTCGGCGGCCTCGGCGTGGTGGCTCCCGTCGCGGGCTTCATCGGCCGCCATTGGGTAGGGCTCGGTGTGTCGTTCTTCACGGCCGCGGTCGCTACCCAGGTGTACGGCGCCATCTCGGAACATCTCGACGTGCCGAAGGCCTTGATACTCACCCTCACCCTGGTGGCAGGCTTGCTGATCTTCGAGACGCTGATGCAGGCGCTGGTACGGCGCCTCGACTCGCAGCTGGCAGGATTCACGCCGGCCGGCGATACGCCCAAGCTGCCCGATGTCATCGCGCGCTGCGTGCGGGTCGCGGTCCTGATCGGCATCGTCGTGGCGATCGCCGAGAGCTGGGTCGTCAACGTGTTTCGCCTGGTTGATGCAAGCGCATGGAAGCAGCTCGCCCGCTCCTCACAAACCGCCGGCATCACCCTCTTCACCGCCTTCGTGCTCTGGGAACTGTTCAACTACGTTGCCAACAACTATGTGGCCCGCAAGACGGCACCCGGCTCCATGGCATCGGCGATGTCCCGGCTCGGCACCCTGATGCCGATGCTGCGCGTGACGGTGGGCATCATTCTGGCGACCGTGGCCATCCTGATCGCGCTGGAGAATATCGGCGTCAACGTCACCCCGCTGCTGGCCGGCGTGTCGGTTCTGGGCCTCGCCCTCTCGTTCGGCAGTCAGACCCTGGTCAAGGATATCGTCTCCGGCATCTTCTACCTGGCTGACGACGCCTTTCGCGTCGGCGAATACATCGCCTGCGACAAGGGCCAGGGCACCGTCGAAAGCTTCACCCTGCGCTCCGTCCGGCTGCGCAATCAGAACGGCCAGGTTCACACGATACCGTTTGGCGATCTGGGCCAGATCTCGAACTTCAGCCGCGACTGGGCGGCTGTGAAATTCGACCTGCGCGTCGCCCGCGACACCGACCTCGAGAAGCTGCGCCAGGCGACGAAGAAGATCGGCGCCGAGATGATGGAAGTGCCCGAGCTGAAAGCCGAGTTGCTGGAGCCGCTGAAGATGCAGGGCGTGGCCGAAGTCGCCGACAACGCCTTGCTCATCCGGTTCAAGTTCACGGCGCGGCCGGGCAATCCCGGAATGATCCAGAACGAGGCGGTGACGCGCATGCTCCGAACCTTGCCCGCTCTCGGCGTCGAGTTTGCGAAGTAGGCCGAATGCCCATCCCGGCGCTTCAGCCACGGGCGGGACAATCGCCCGCACCAGGTTTCAGGCCGTGCGCGCGAGCCGCGTGCGCCAGGCCGAGGGGCTGAGGCCGAAACGCGCGCGGAACCATCGCGAGAAAGCACTGAGATCGGAAAACCCCAGCAGGTCTGCGACCGCGGTCAGCGGTCGCTCCCTGCTCTGCAGGATGCGGGTGGCGATCTCGGTGCGCACCGACTCGAGAATATCGGAAAAAGTCCGGCCCTCTGCGGCAAGCTTGCGATGGAGCGTGCGGCGGTCGACGTCCAGTTGACGCGCGACGTGCTCGATGGTGCAGCGGCCGGCGGGGAGCTGCAGGCGCACGAGCTCGCGCACCTTGTCCTCCATGGTTGCGTTCGGCCGCGCGAGCATCGTCTCGAGCTGCAAGCGCGCATAGCGCGCGAGCGTCGGGTTCGCCGACGGAACCGGGTGATCGAGATCGCGCCGCCGGCAGACGATGCCATTGAAGTCACGACCGAACTCGACACGCGTGCCGAAGATCCGTCGATGCGTTCTGCGATCGGCAGGCGCGTCGTGCGTGAACTGCACGAGCGGTCGCCAGTCCGCGCCAAGCAGCGAGCGCAGCACGCGGTAGAGCACGCCCACCGCCAGTTCGATGCCCTGGCGCACCGGTGCCGGCCGCGTCAGATGCAGTTCGACGCTGACGATCGCATCGTCACCGAGCTCCTCCATGCGGATGAGCATCGCCTCGTTGTGCACGCGTATGTAACGCGCGAGCGCCACCATCGCCTCGCGTACCGTCGGCTCCTGGCAGACCAGCAGGCCGACCGGGCCGAGCACGGCGAGCGAGCGGGTTTCGGCGAGGCGCAGACCGAAATCCTCGACTTTCGCCGCCCGCGCCGACGCTTCGAGCAGTCGTCCGAGCGCACCCGTCGGCATCTTGATGTCGGGGTCGTCGAGGCAGCGGCTGTCGATTCCCACCGCTGCAAGCATCTTCAGCGGCGGCAGCCCTACCGATCGGGCTACCTCCCGATAGGAGGAGAGGCACGCGCTGCGGATCAGGTCGGTCATCGGAAGCCCTGTCCCGAAATGTCAAATGACCGGCCCCCGATTGTCAAACGCCGATGCCGTCGAGGGTCTAAAGCGACACCCACAACCGGCGGCGGGTGAGCGCTTGCCGGACAGCAAATCCGAGGGAAGCGCCCATGTCCGTTGCCTCCGCCGATGCCGGCGTCGAAATCGCCCTGAAACCGCGCGAACACTGGCTGGTGCCGCCCCGGCAGGCCTGGTTCGCCTTCGGCATGGCCTTCCTGCTGATGACCTTCGACTACATCGATCGTCAAGCCGTGGTCGCGATGTTCCCCGCGTTGAAGGCCGCCTGGGGGCTCTCGGACAAGCAGCTCGGTGCGTTGATCTCCTCGGTGTCGATCGCCGTCGCGGTCTTCTCCTTTCCCATCTCGCTGTTCGCCGACCGGTGGAGCCGCGTGAAGAGCATTGCCGTCATGGCCGGATTCTGGAGCATCGCCACGATCGCCTGCGGCTTCACGCGCAACTACGGCCAGCTCCTCGCCGCGCGCAGCATGATCGGGCTCGGCGAGGCCGGCTACGGCTCGTCGGGCGCCGCCCTGCTCACGAGCATTTTCCCCGCCGCGCGTCGCGCCACCGTCCTCGGCGGCTTTCTCTCCGCGGCATCCGTCGGTTCGGTGCTCGGCGTCATCCTGGGAGGTGTCGTCACCGCGCGTTGGGGCTGGGAAGCCGCCTTCGGCGTGGTCGGCATTCCGGGCCTTGTCCTCGCCCTGATGTTCCTGTGGGTCCGCGACTATCGGACGGTGCCGCTGGTCGACGCCGGTGCGCTTAGGATGGGCGCCGCCGCCGTGGTGCGCGCGCTCGTCAAGCCACGCTCGGCTCTGGCCGCTTACCTCGGCGGTGCGCTTCAACTCCTGCCGGTGTCGACATTGCTGGCCTGGTTGCCGAGCTACTTCAACCGCTTCTATGGCCTGAACGTGGAGCAGGCCGGCATGAAATCGGCGATGGTCATTCTGCTGGCCAGCATCGGCATCGTGGTGTGGGGATATGTCGCCGACCGCATGGCGCACGCCAATCGCCGCGCCAAGATGCTGGTCCCCGCCGCCTGCATAGTGATGACCGCCCTGCTGCTCTCGCCCGCCTTCGGACTGGTGCAGCCTGGCGCGATGCAGTTCGCCATGATCCTCGCCGGCGGCTTCATGATGACGGCGGCGGCGGGCTCGCTGCCCTCGGTCGCCATCGACGTCATCCATCCGGGCTTGCGCGCGACAGCCGCGGCGATGGTGACGGTCGTGCAGAACCTGTTCGGGCTGGCCGCTGGTCCGTTCATCGCCGGCGCGCTCTCCGATGCCTTCGGCCTCGGCACGGCGCTCGCCCTGATGCCGCTCTTCTGCCTCGCCTCGGCTGCCGTCGTGATCGCGGGCGCCCGCGCCTATCCCGCCGATCTCGACCGCGCCGACGCCATCCCGGCCAAAGTCGTCGTCTGAAGGAGGAAGCCATGCCCGATACCGTCGATCCGGCCAGCACCACGCCCGTCAGCGACCGTCTTCGCGCCACCGGAAACTTCAATTCGGCGTGGAACGAGATGGCCGACCTCGATCCGGTCTGGCTCGAGAAGTTCCTCGACATGGCGATGACGCCGGTCGCCACGGGTGTGCTCGACCCCAAGACCTACGAGTTCCTGGCCATCGCGGTCGACGCCTCGTGCACGCATCTCTATGCGCCCGGCGTGCGCCGCCATATCCGCAAGGCGCTCGATCTCGGTGCCACCCGGGAGGAGATCCTGGCCGTCCTGCAATGCGTCAGCGTGCTCGGCATCCATTCCTGCGCGCTCGGCGTGCCGATCCTCGTCGAGGAGCTGGCCGCGCGCGAGACCCAGAAGAGTTCGTCCAAGCGTTAGTCCCAACCCCAGCCTCAGGAGACCATCATGCATTTTCTCGACGATTCGCTGTTGCCCGAGAACCAGGAGAAGCTCGTCATCCAGGTCGCGCCTTACGGGCCGGAATGGCTGCCGGGCGACTCCGACGACATCGCCGTCACCGTCAAAGAGCAGGTGCAAAAGGCCGTCGATTGCTACAACGCCGGCGCGACGGTGCTGCACGTCCATGTGCGCGAGGCCGACGGCAAGGGGTCCAAGCGGCTGTCCATGTTCAACGAGGTGCTGGACCGTCTGCGCACGGCCGTGCCGAAGATGCTGCTGCAGATCGGCGGCTCGATCTCCTTCGCGCCCGAAGGCGAAGGCGCCGACGCGAAGTGGCTCAACGACGACACGCGTCACATGCTGGCCGATCTCCAGCCCAAACCCGACCAGGTGACGATCGCCATCAACACCAACCAGATGAACATCTGCGAGCTGATGACCGATGACGACGTGGCCGGGACCTCGCTCGCGCTGCCGGCGTACCAGGAGGCCTATCGCGAGATGTGGATTCCGTCCGGCCCCGCCTTCGTCGCCGAGCATCTGAAGCGGCTGCAGGCGGCCGGCATCCAGCCGCATTTCATGCTGGGCGACGTCGGCCAGTTGGAGACGGTCGAGCGGCTGATTCGCCGCGGCGTCTATACCGGACCTCTGGTCCTGAACTGGGTCGCCATCGGTGGCGGGCTCGACGGCCCCAGTCCCTACAACATGATGGAGTTCATCCGCCGCGTGCCCGACGGCGCGGTCCTTACCCTCGAGACCCTGATGCGACACGTGCTGCCGGTCAACACGATGGCGATCGCCATGGGCCTGCATGTGCGGGTCGGCATCGAGGACAATCTGTGGGGACGACGGGGCGAGCGCATGACCTCGGTGCACCAGGTCGAGCAGGTCGCGCGCATCTCGCGCGAACTCTTCCGCGAAGTCGCGACCGGCGACGATGCCCGGCGCATCTATCAGATCGGCACGCACTACCAGACCGTCGAAGAGACCCTGGCCAATCTGGGCTACCCGCCCAACCGCCGGTCCGGCGAGCGCGGCATCCCGGTCCAGCGCACGAACACCGCTCCGGTACGTCGGGCTGCGTGAAGACTCCAGGACGCGGATGGCGCCGCAGACGTCGGCGCCGTTCGCGGCCTTCCTCCCCTGGGCGGGAGTCCGCAAAGGGGCGGAAGTGATCTGCACGGATGAAACTGGGGTCCGGCACATCGGCGCGCTAGCATCGGCTCCGCGAGGAGAGAGCCATGCCGGTTGCGCGTTGGCGGGTCGTGCTGCGCTGGATCACGATGAAGCTCGCGGCCGGCTGGTGGGCCGTGATCGCGGTGGTGCGCGTCGGCTGGGCATGCCGCGCGCCGATTCTTTCGGTCGCCGCCGGCTTCGGGCTGATCGCCTTCACCGACCAGGCGCGCGACATCGTGATCGCGAGCGGCGCGCCCTCGCTCTACGGCAGTTCCGGCGTCTTCACCGCAGTGCTGTCCTGGGCGGTGTTCGCGTGGTACTGGGCGCGCACCACGCTCGACTACACGTTCGTCTGCCCGCTGCCGGGACCCGACGCGCCGCCCTGGAAGCGGCGCTGGCAAGGCTTCTGGGCGTCGCACGTGCCGCGGCTGGTCGGCTTCTTCGGCATCCTCTCGGTCACGCTGGCGTTCTGGAAGGCCCACACGATCTACGCGGCCGCCGGCGACACGGTTCATGCCGACGCCTTCCGGAGCGATGCCTGGCATTACGCCGCCTACGCCGTCCTCTTCTACGCCATCGTGTGGGTGCGCCGCCCGGCGCTGCTGGCGCTGGTCCAGCGCACCAACCTGGTCTCCTCGCCCGACCTCGCCAACGCGCTCGCGCCTTGCGTCGCGCCCATCCCGCGCCTGGCCGGCTTGCGCAATCCGCTGACGCTTGCTTTCCTGATCCTGTCGCTGGTCGCCTCGCCCGTCTTCTATACCCTGGTCGCGATCGATCCGGTCGGCCTCAGCGCCTTCTTCCACGGCGCGGTGCCGGCGGTGCTGTTCGGGCTTGCGCTGATCGTCCCGGTCACCAGCATGCTGGTGATCCTCTCGGCGCAATTGCACGTTCCCCTGTTCGGCGCGGTGCTCGTCTGGTTCGTAGTCGCGCCCGGCATCCTGGGTGACCTGCACGACGTCCGCACCTGCCGCAGCCTCGCCCACTCGAGCGATCCTGCGCGTCGCTGCACGGTCGCTTCCGACCGGCCGCTGCTCAGGCAGACGTTTTTCGACTGGTGGCAGGCGAACCGGACCATCACCGCGCCGATCGCACCCACCGCGGTCGTGGCGCCGCCGATGGTCGTCGTCGCCACCGCCGGCGGGGCGAGCCGCGCCGCCTTCTGGACCACCCAGGTGCTGGGCGAGATCGCCGCGCGCGAGGAGCATTTCGCCGACCGGCTCTTCCTCGTGAGCGGAGTGTCGGGCGGCTCGCTGGGCGCGGTGACCTTCCGCTCGATCGTCGAGGCCGACCGCCGCGCCTCTTCCAACGGCAAGGGGTCGCCCCGCCTGCCGGACGCCGCGCGCGACGGCGCGAAGTTCATCGAGAACGATTTCCTCGGACCCGCGCTCGCCGCCGGCCTCTATGTCGACCTGCCCTCGGCGATCGGCCTGCCCTTCCTGCTGCCGCCGGCATGGCGGCCCGACGATCGCGCGGCGGCGCTCGAGAAAGCGTGGGAGCACGCCTGGACGCAAAGCGGCATCAGTCAGGGCACGAAGCGCTTCGCCTGGACTGACGGCTTCACGTCAGTGTTCGGCGGCGGCGAGCCCTGGCCGCTGCTGGCGCTGAACGGCACCTCGGTCGAGAAGGGCAAGCGCATCGTCACCTCCAACGTCCGCTTCTGGTCGGGCAGCGCCACCAACCCGCAGAACCTGTCGGGCGGGGTCACCCGCTACGATACTTTCGACATCACCCAGTCCGATCTGCCGATCAGCACCGCCGTCACCATGAGCGCGCGCTTTCCGGTGATCTCGCCGACCGGCGCGATGAAGGACGGGATGGGCAAGCTCTGGGCGCGCGTCGCCGACGGCGGGCTGTTCGAGAATTTCGGCGCCATGACCGCCGACGAGGTGCTGCGCTACCTGGTCGGCCGCGTCTCGGAGGTGCAGAACGGCCAGTATCCGATCGTGCCGATCGCGATCCTGATCAGCAGCGATCCGGCGATCGACCAGTTGCTGCTGCGCCGCGACGGCGTGAAGAATCCGGCTCCGCCCGACTGCCGCCCGACCGCCGAGAACGCGCGGCCGCTTCCCGTGCCGCATCCCGGCAACGGCTGGCCCGAATGCCCGGTCGATGTCAGCAAGAATGCCCGCCTGCTGGTCGATCCGGCCCTCGCCCTCTATGACGGCCGGGTGGCGCGCGGCGAGGCGGCGGCGACGGCGCTGTTCGACCGCATGACCGACTTCCGGCTGCTGGTGCGCGACCGGCTGCTCGACCATGGCGTGGCCGACATCGACGCGCTGCAGGCGCGGCTCGGCCTCGACGACCACACCGACTTCTTCCATTTCCGGCAGTGCCGGCTCGAAGGCATGAAGAGTCCGACCATGAGCTGGCACGATTCGGCCGAGGCATGGGCGGCGATGCGCATCATGCTGGGCCTCGACAAGGAGTCGTCGGGCGCCGTTCCCGATCCGTGTGGCAACCAGGCGGAATTCTTCCGCCTCTGCGTGCGGCTGGCGCGACTCGACGGCGAGACGCCCGACGACCAGGCTGCGACCGACCTCTGCGCCGCGCGCTGGCCCAAACCCGCCGGCTGGACCTGCACGATCGAGCACGACGGCCGCCGTCCCTACTGCCGGCTGGAGTAGCGGCGCGTTGCCGTTCGAGGAAAAGTCCCGGGGCTTCGTCTCGGGATGACAATTGTGATCTGGCGCGAGGGGTGAGATGGCGTGCGGTAGTCCGCGCGCTCCAAGCGCGCGTGCGGTGCGCCTTCGCGAGATTGGAGCTATCGTGTCGCTACTGAACTCCAGGGAAGGAGGGGCCAATGGGCAGAAGCCTGACGCGTCGTACCGTGCTGGCCGCGGGAGCGAGCGTGCCGATCGCCCAACTCGCATCGGCGGCAGATTTCGACTGGAAGCGGTTCAAGGGAACGCCGCTGCGCTTCATGGTGTCGGTGCATCCCTGGACCGAGTGGGCGCAGAAGCAGTTGCCGGCGCTCGAGGCGGAAACCGGGATCAAGATGAATCTGGAAATCCTCTACGAGGACCAGCTGCGTCAGAAGCTGCCGCTGACGCTGCGCTCCGATCCCGGCGCCGTCGACGGCTTCTTCACCCTGCCGTCGTGGGATGGCGCCGCCTTCTCGCGCGCCCACTGGTACGCGCCGCTGGAGCCGCTGATCTCGTCCGACCTCACCGCGCCCGACTGGGATTTCGCCGATTTCTTCCCCAACATCCTGAACATCCACCGGCTCAACGGGCAGTTGCTGGGCATCCCGATTTCGACCGAGGTGCAGGCGCTCTTCTACAACAAGGCGATGCTCTCGGCGAAAGGCATCGCGCCGCCGACCACCCTCGACACGCTGATGGTGGCAGCCAAGGCGCTCAACGATCCCGGCGGCAACGTCGCGGGCTTCGTCACGCGCGGCGATGGCGTGCAGGCGCTCTACACCTTCGCACCGTTCCTGTTCGCCTATGGCGGGCGCTGGCTCGACGACCAGGGCAAGCCCGAGCTTGCCGGCGCGCCCTTCATCAATGCGCTGAAATACTACAGCGACATCCTGCGCTCGGCGGGACCGCCCAATATCCTCGGCATGCAGTGGAAGACCTCCTATCCGCTGTTCCAGCAGGAGCGGGCGGCGATGTTCGCCGACGCGGTCAACTTCCTCGCCTATTTCCGCGACCCTTCCCAATCGAAGATCGTCGACAAGGTGGCGATGGTGCCGGTGCCGGCGGGGCCGGCAGGCAGCCATTCGACAGTGATTGCCTGGGGGCCGGCCATCGCCGCCTCGTCGAAGAAGCAGCAGGCGACCTGGTACGCCATCCAGTGGCTCACCTCCAAGCGCAACATGCTGGCGGCGAGCCTCGCCACGACCCTGCCCTCGTCGCGCAAGTCGGTCTACACGGCAGACGACTATGTGAAGGCGGCGCCCGCCGGAGTGATCGACATCGTGCAGAGCCAGGTTCCCAACGCGGTGCCCAACGGCGCCAATCCGCTGGTCGTGCAGGTGCCCGAAACGCGGGCTGCGATCGGCCAGGCAATCGTGGCGGCGCTGCGCGGCGAGGACGTGACCAAAGCCGCCAACGAGGCGCAGAAGCAGGTGCTGGCGATCATCAATGGCTGACGTCGTCGCGTCGCCCATCGAGGCGCTGCCGCAGCGGCGGCGACGGGACTGGTCGGGCGAGCTCCTGAGCCTGCCGGCGCTCCTCGCCATCCTGTCGGTGATGGGATTTCCGCTGCTCTATCTCGGCTGGATGAGCCTGCATCGCTGGTCGATGGTGGGCTTCGAGGCGCCGCGCTTCGTCGGTCTCTCCAATTTTGCCCAGCTCGCCCACGACGAACGGTTCGTCGCTGCGCTCGGCCGCACCTTCTGGTTCACGGCCCTCGGCCTCGCCTCCAACCTGCCGCTGGGGCTCGGCATCGCGCTCCTGATGCATGAGCGCTTCCCGGGCCGCGGCATCTGCCGCGCCATCCTGATTCTGCCCATGGTCGCCACGCCCGCGGCGATGGGGCTCGTGTGGGTGATCATGCTCGATCCCACGCTGGGCATCGTGCGCTACCTGCTCGGCGTGATCGGCATCAGCCAGCCGCCGCTCTGGCTCGCCGATCCCGACATCGTCGTGCCCACCCTGGTCGCCGTCGATGCCTGGATGTGGACGCCGATGGTGGCGCTGATCTGCATCGCGGGCCTTGCCGCGCTTCCCACCGAGCCGTTCGAGGCCGCCCTGGTCGACGGCGCCTCCGCGCTGCAGCGCTTCCGCTACCTGACGCTCCCGATGATGCTGTCGACCTTGACCGTGGCGGCGATGCTGCGGCTGATGGATCTCCTGAAGCTGATCGACATCGTCTATGTCATGACCGGCGGCGGGCCGGGGCATCTTTCGGAAACCCTCAACCTCTACAACTACCTGGCGGCGCTTTCCTACGACAAGATCGGCTATGGCTCGGCGATCGCCCTGGTGCTGTTCGCGATCGTGATGGCCTGCACCCTCGTGCTGATCCGTCTGCGGAGGCCGGCGTCGTGACCCGCCGGCGGCGCCGGCAGCTCGGCTTCGCGGTCGCCGGCTGGACCGTGACCCTCGTCCTTGTCGCGCCGTTCCTGTGGATGGTGCTGGGCTCGTTCAAGACCACCGTCGATTTTCTCGCCTTTCCGCCGGTCTTCGTCTTCGTGCCGACCCTCGACAACTATCGCCAGGTGCTGGCCGACAATTCCTTCCTGCACTACACGCTCAACAGCACGATCGTGGCGGCCGGGGCCACCGGCGTCGGGCTGGTGCTGGGCATTCCCGCCGCCTATGCGCTGGCGCGCTACCGGCGCACCGGGATCGGCGTCGTCCTCCTGCTGGCGCGCATGGCGCCCGGCATCGCCTTCCTCATTCCGCTGTTCGTCATGTTCCTCAAGCTCCAGCTCGTCGGCAGCTACGCGAGCCTGATCGCCAGCCACCTGATCTTCACCCTGCCGCTCACGGTGTGGATGATGGTCGGCTTCATCGAAGCCGTCCCCATCGAGATCGAGAAGGCGGCGCTGATCGACGGCTGCTCGTTGCCCGGCGTGTTGTTGCGCATCATCGTGCCGCTGACGGCGCAGGGAATCGCGGCGACGGCAATCCTCGCTTTCATCGCGTCGTGGAACAACTTCCTGTTTGCCCTGGTGCTCGCCAACGAACGGACCAAGACCCTGCCGGTCGCCGTGCTGAGCTACATCGGCTACAACTCCATCCAATGGGGCGCCCTGATGGCCGCGGCGACCCTCGTCACCATGCCGGTGCTCGTGCTGGCGCTCTGCGTGCAACGCTACATCGTGCGTGGGCTCGTGGCCGGCGCCGTGACGGGGTGAGAAATGACGAGGGATGCCGGCGCCACGGGCTGGATCGTCGCCGCAGCGCTCTCCGGCGCGCTCTCGGTGATCGCCGGCGCCTTCGCCGCGCACGGGCTCGATGCCGGCAGCGAAGCCGGCGCACGGGCACGTCAATTGCTGCAGACGGGCAGCCACTACGAGGCCGTCCATGCCCTCACGATCCTCGCCGTCGCCGCGCTTGCCACCGCGCGGCTGAACGCGCGGCTCGCCGTGGCGGCACAGGCCCTGTTCCTTGCCGGCAGCATCCTCTTTCCCGGCGCCCTCTATGTTCTCGCGCTGGATGGCCCGCGCTGGTTCGGCGCCGTCGCGCCGGTCGGCGGTCTCGCCTTCATCGCGGGCTGGCTCGCGCTCGGCGCGGCGGCGCTCGGCAAGCGCTGACCGCCCGCGCCCGGCCCCGCAGACCGCCAGCGTGGCGCGGACGCGGGACGTCTCCGGACGGCGAGCCTCTCGATCGCCGCCGTGGCGCCGAGGACCAGGGCGAGGAAGAGCATGGGCTCGATCGAATATCGGATTCGCTGCGCCTCCGCGCCGTTGATCACGTTCGGCACGATCGCGAACAGCAGGACGGCGAGCACCGGGAAGACACCGTCCGCGGTGGCCTGCCTCTTGCGGCAATAGCCGAGCAGATCGGCCATCCCCTTGGCGACGATGATCGCCAGTCCGCCGACGACGAGGAGGGCATGGAGGAAGGACATTTGCCCGAAATGATCCGACAGGTGCGCCAGACCTCCCCGGTTTGCCGACGGTCGATCATCGTAGAGCAGCAAGGCGCTCCAGAAGTCGGCATAGGGCTTGAACGGCACCGCAAGCGTCGGATGTTCCCATGACGGCATGGCAAGAAAGCTCTTCACGCTCGAGGCGACATGGCGGAGATAGACCTCGGGATGGAGCCGCAGCAACCTGAAGGCGTCCCGGCCCAGCGCCTGCGAATATTCCACCATGGCGATGTTGTTGAAATTGACCTTGCCGTCCGCTCGCCGCACGACGCACAGCGCCTCGTCCTTCGCCTCGCTTTCCGCGCAGCCCCTTGCAAACGCCGTCCAGCCTTCGAAGACCCGCGGCGTCCCGATCGCCACGCGCATGGCTTCGGAAAATTCGCCCCGGCGGGCTCTCGCCGCCATGTCCCCGGCCACCTCCGGATAGGATGGCTTCTCGGTGGGCGCGAGCATCATCATGCTGGCGAAGTTCACACCCTGCCAGGAGCTTGCCGAGAAGGTGCCGAACTCCCGCAGATTCTTGACATACATCGCCGTCACGGCGGCGACCGCCACGACCGCGACGGCGAGCGCACGGGTCTGCCGCCCGTGGCGATAGCTGGCGATCCCCCAGACCGCGAACAGCGCCACCGCGATCCAGCCCAGGTGAAACAGCGAGCGCAGCAGAGCCAGCACGACGAGGCAGGCGGCCAATGCCGTGAATGACGCGACGCGGCGCTCCTCGAAGAACCTGCTGGCAAAGAACATGGCGCACAGGAGCAGCGTCGCTTCGAGGTGGGGATAGAAGAACAGGTTCTCGTAGGTCAGGATCTGCGGCAGGATCCCGAACAGGAAAGCCGCCGCCCCCGCGGACGCCGGGCGCACTCCATAACGCCGCAGGAAAAAATAGACGATCGACACCATGATCGCCGAGCAAGACAGGAAAAGCGCCTGCAGGAAGATCGGACCGGCGCTCCCCGGCATGGCAAGGGAGAGCGCGTACAGCCCGTTCAGGAGCGGTGGCTGCATGTGCAGGAGGTAGAGCGAGCGAAGCGGCGCCTGCCGCAAGGTCTCCGCATCGAGGAGCTGCCAGAAGTTCCAGGGTATGACGAATGGAGCGTCTGCGTAGCTGCGTCCGAGCCAGCGCGCTGCGGCGCAAAGCAACAGCGCCATCCAGAACGGTGATTCGCCCATGAGCTGGCGAAAGCGCAAACCTGGTTGCGGCGGCATTTCTGCACTTTACACGGACAAATGATTCAGTGGATCGGAGCCGGGGCTGATCACGCCCAGCTTCTGTCGGCAAGCAGCGTCGTGCCCTGACGGACGAAGACGAGGTCACCCTGACGCAGGCGATCGTCCCGGGTACGGCCGCTGAGCGCGGCGATATCGAACAGCTCGAATCCCTTGGAGTCGAAGAAGCAGATGATCTGTGGAATGGTCGGCTCGCCCGTTTGCTGGAAGAACGAGACCTCGATCAGGACAACCTCGACCAGGGGAAGCGTCGCGGACGCGCCGCTCAGCGCCAGGAGCTCGTGGCCCTGCAGGTCGAGCTTCAGCAGGATCCGGTCATCGGCCGTGACCGTGGCGGCGAACAGATGATCGAGCGTGGTCGCTTCGACATCGGCGCTCGCAGGCGAGCGATTCACGTCCCAGGCGATATGCGCTCCCGTGCCCGGTGTTTCACCGCACACCATTCGCACGGTTCCCGCCGCGGCCGAAAGGGCGACGGGATGGAAAACGAAGCCGTGCTCGACGCCCAGTCTCTCGAGCGGTGCGCAACAGGCGGGCTGCGGCTCGACCATGTGGATGCGAGCTCCCGGGAAAAGGCGCTTCGCCGCCAGCGCGAACGATCCGAGATAGGCGCCGCCATCGATGATCAACTGCGGTCGAAAGCCAAGCCGGCGAAGCTGGCCCAGGCAGTGCTCGATCGCCTGGAAGCGGTTGAGATTGCTTCTGGTGACGCGATAGGGAGTCCGCGCCAGAAGCCATTTGGCAATGTCTATCACCATGACGATGCGAAGGCCTTCATATGAGCCATTATCAGCGCCGCGTCACAATCGTGTCCATGTCGCAGCACCCGAGCAGGGTCCGCGGGCAGCGTCCACGAACAGCGTCCACGAACAGCGTCCACATGGGCCCGCTTGCCAAGCGCGGCCCCGATGCCCAACTTTGAGCGACCATGTCGGTTGTCTTCACTCTCCTTCCCCACCGCTCCGTCATCGCCGTTGGCGGCGAAGATCGCGCCGCGTTCCTGCAGGGGCTGATCTCCAACGACACGACCAAGGTCGCACCGGGCCGCGCGATCTGGGCGGCGCTGCTGACGCCGCAGGGCCGGTTCCTGAACGACATGTTCGTGGCCGACGGCGGCGACGGCACGCTGTTGATCGAGACCGAGCGCGAGCGCGCGACGGCGCTGGCGAAAAAGCTCGCGCTCTACAAGCTCCGCTCCAGGGTCACCGTCGAAGATCGCGGCACTGCCATGGAGGTCGCGGTCGCCTTCGGGCCGGGCGCCGACGAGTTGGCACCGCTGCGAGGCGCGACCGCGTTCGTCGATCCGCGCCTCGGCGAGCTCGGCGTGCGCGTGCTCGCGCCGGCGGGGCGGGCGGCCGCATTGCTGGCCGCACGCGGCTCCGAGCGAGTGCCGGCCGAGGCCTACGAGCGGCTGCGCCTCTCGCTCGGCGTGCCCGACGGCAGTCGCGATCTGCGGCCCGAGAAGGCGCTGCTGCTGGAAAGCGGCTTCGACGAGCTGAACGGCGTCGACTGGCAGAAGGGTTGCTACATGGGCCAGGAGCTGACGGCCCGCACCAAATATCGCGGACTTGTGAGGAAGCGACTGCTGCCCGTGAAAGTCGAAGGACCCCTGCCCGCGCCCGGCTCGCCGATCGAGCACGACGGCCAGGAGGTGGGCGAAATCCGCTCCGGCGCCGGCGATCGTGCGCTGGCCCTGCTGCGCCTGGAGGCGGTGCGGGCCGCCGGCGAGCTGACTTCGGGCCCGTCGCGCATCTGGCCGGAAATCCCCGCCTGGATGCGCCTGCCGGAACCCGCGGACTGACTGCTGCAGCGCAGAAGATTGCGCCACTGGAGCGGCGCGCCCCCAGCGACTAAGGTCCCTCCCCGGTTTTGCATACTGAGGGAGCGGCGCCCGTGAAGCTGATCAACCCCAATCCGTTCACCACGCGGCCCGAGATCGTGGGCACGTTCGGCGTCGTGACCTCCACGCACTGGATCGCGACCGCGGTCGGCATGGGCATCCTCGAGAAGGGCGGCAATGCGTTCGACGCCGCCGTCGCCACCGCCTTCACGCTGCAGGTGGTCGAGCCGCATCTCTGCGGGCCGGGCGGCGATGTGCCGCTGATCCTGAACAGCGTGAAGCGCGGCAAGACCGAGGTGGTCTGCGGCCAGGGCACCATGCCGGCCGGCGCCAGCATCGCGCACTACAGGAGCCTCGGCCTCGACCTCATTCCCGGCACCGGCCTGCTGGCCGCCTGCGTGCCCGGCACTTTCGACGCCTACATGCTGCTGCTGCGCGACTACGGCACGATGCAGCTGGCCGACGTGCTCTCGCCCGCCATCGGCTATTTCCGCGACGGCCATCCGCTGGCCGAGCGCGCCTCGGCCACCATCGCCACCGTCGCCGACAATTTCCGCGAGCACTGGCCGACCTCGGCCGCTGTCTTCCTCCCCGAGAACGAGGTGCCGAAGCCGGCCTCGCTGTTCCGCAACGTCGCCGCGGGCAACACCTACGCCCGCATCCTGAGGGAGGCCGAGGCGGTTGGCGGCGGACGGGAGGCGCAGATCGAGCGCGCGCGCGACATCTGGCGCCAGGGCTTCGTCGCCCAGGCGATCGACAAGTTCTGTCGCACCCAGGAAGTGATGGATGTCTCGGGACAGCGCAACAAGGGCGTGATGACCGGTGACGATCTCGCCAGGTGGCAGGCCACGGTCGAGGCGCCGCTCACTTATGACTACGGCCGCTACACCGTCTGCAAGGCAGGCCCATGGACGCAGGGACCGGTGGTGCTGCAGCAGCTCGCGTTGCTCAAGGGCTTCGATCTCGACGGCATGGATCCGACCAGCGCCGACTTCATCCATCTGCAGGTCGAATGCCTCAAGCTCGCCTATGCCGACCGCGAGGCGTTCTACGGCGATCCCGACTTCGTCGAGGTGCCGATGCAGACGCTGCTCTCCGACGCCTACAACGCCGATCGCCGCAAGCTCGTCGACAGGGCGACGGCCAGTCTCGAGCTGCGGCCGGGCAAGGTCGAGGGCTATGGCGGCGTGGTGAAGCTGCGCCGCGCCGACGGCGCGCGCACCGCCGTGGCGGCGAGCGGCGCCGGCGAGCCGACCGTCGGCCGCATGGGCCAGACCAGCGGCGACACCGTGCACTTCGACATCGTCGACCGCGACGGCAACATGATCTCGTCGACTCCCTCGGGCGGCTGGCTGCAGGGCTCGCCGGTGATCCCCGAGCTCGGCTTCCCGCTCGGCACGCGTGGCCAGATGTTCTGGCTCGAGGAGGGCCTGCCGGGCTCGCTGGCGCCGGGCAAGCGGCCGCGCACCACGCTGACGCCGACGCTCTGCCATCGCGACGGCGAGCCCTACATGGTGTGGGGCTCGCCGGGTGGCGACCAGCAGGACCAGTGGGTGACGCAGCATTTCCTGCGCCACGTCCATTGCGGCATGAACCTGCAGGAGGCGATCGACGCGCCCGCCTGGCACAGCGAGCACTTCCCCTCCTCGTTCTGGCCGCGCACCGCGCGCCCCGGCGTGCTGGTGCTCGAGGGCCGCGTGCCGCAGGCGACGGTGAACGAGCTGAAGAAGCGCGGCCACGAGGTCGAGATCAACGACCAGTGGTCGGAAGGCCGCCTCACCGCCGCCAGCCGCCAGGATCCGTGGCGCAAGGCCGCCGCCAACCCGCGCGGCATGCAAGGCTACGCGGCGGGGCGTTAGAGGATGAACCTCTTCCGGACCGCGAGTCTCCGGCTCGCTCATGACGATGAGCGCGCAAGGTGCGCGCGGTCCGGAAGAAGAGTCCGAACCGCCCGCTCATGACCTGGTCGATCATCATTCATGACAAGGCGACCGGCCGCATCGGCATTGCGGTCGCGACCAGGTTCTTCGCCGTCGGCGCGCGGGTGCCGCATGTCGAGCCGGGCAAGGGCGCTGTCTGCACCCAGGCGCTCACCAATCCGCTCTACGGCCCGCGCGGCCGGCAACTCCTCCGCGACGGCGTCGGCGCCGCCGACGTCGTGCGCCTTCTCACCGCACCCGATGAAGGCCGCGAGCATCGGCAACTGCACGTGCTGGGTCCCGACGGCAGGTTTGCCGCGCGCACCGGCGCCGACTGTATCCCGTGGTGCGGCCACTGGATCGGCGACGAGTTCTCCGTTGCCGGCAACATGCTGGCGGGCCCCGGGGTGGTGGGCGAGACGGTGCGCGTGCTGCGTGAGCGGGCGGACCTGCCGCTGCCGCAGCGCCTGATCGCCGCGATGAAGGCAGGCGAGGCCGCCGGCGGCGACATGCGCGGCAAGCAGTCGGCCGCCCTGGTGATCTGGGGCAACGAGGAATATTCCGAGCTCGATCTGCGCGTCGACGATCATGTCGAGCCGTTGCCGGAGCTGGAGCGGCTCGAAGCCGTGAGCCGCGAGCACTGGACGAAGTTTCGCGCCTTTCTGGCAACGCGCGAGAGTCCGGCCGGCGTCTTCGACCGCGCGAAGATCATGGCAGCCGTAGCTGCATCCGATCAAGGGAGCCCGACGACGGAGCGTCGATGAGCGGACCGTTGCTCGAGCTCAGGCAGCTTGCCGTCAGCTTCGCCACCGACGACGGCACCGTGCGCGCCGTCGACGGCATCGACCTCGCCCTGCAGCGCGGCCGCACGCTGGGGCTGGTGGGCGAATCGGGTTGCGGCAAGAGCGTCACCTCGCTCGCGGTGATGGGCCTGCTGCCGCCGGAGAACTCCAGCGTGACTGGCGAAGTGCGGTTCGAGGGCCGTGATCTGCTGGCGGTCGACCGGCGCGAGATGCGCGACCTGCGCGGCGCACGCCTCGCCATGATCTTCCAGGAACCGATGACGAGCCTCAACCCGGCCTTCACGGTCGGCGACCAGATCGTCGAGGCGATCCGCCGCCACAGCGATGCGTCGCCGGCCGAGGCGCGCGCCAAGGCGATCGAGATGCTCAGACGCGTGCGCATCCCCAGCCCCGAGAAGCGTATCGACGACTATCCGCACAAGCTCTCGGGCGGTCAGCGCCAGCGTGTGATGATCGCCATGGCGCTCGCCTGCGGGCCCGACCTCCTGATCGCCGACGAGCCGACGACGGCGCTCGACGTCACCATCCAGGCGCAGATCCTCGACCTGATGCGCGGGCTGCGGCGCGACACCGGCACCGCCATCATCCTGATCACGCACGATCTCGGCGTGGTGGCGGAGATGGCCGACGACGTCGCCGTCATGTACGCCGGGCAGATCGTCGAGCGCGCGCCGGTCGCGACGCTGTTCGCACGCCCCGAGCATCCCTACACGGTCGGGCTCCTGGGCTCGATCCCCAAGCTCGACCGCAAGCGCGAGCGTTTGCCCTCGATCGAGGGCCGCGTGCCCGACATGACGCAGCCGCCGGACGGCTGCCGCTTCGCCGCACGCTGCCCCTTCGTCCAGCCCGCGTGCCGCGATCGCGTGCCGCCGCTCACCGAGATCGCCGCCGGCCATCTCGCGCGCTGTCGCCGCGCCCCGCTCTCGCAGGTGCTGTCATGAGCCGGGAGATTGCGCCATCAACGAGGAGCATCGGCAAAGATCGGCGCGCTTCTGCATGCTCCTCGCCCCGGGCAGGGGGTGAGGGAGATGAGCGCGCTGAGCTCCTCCGATGAACGCGCTCCTCCAGGTCCAGGGACTCGTGAAGCACTTCCCGGTCGCGGGCGGCGTGTTCGGGCGCACGTCGGGCTACGTGCGCGCGGTGGACGGGCTCGATTTCGAGGTCGAGGCGGGTCGGACGCTGGCGCTGGTGGGCGAATCGGGCTGCGGCAAGTCGACGGTGGGTCGACTGGTGCTGCGGCTGATCGAGCCCACCGCCGGCCAGGTCCGCTTCGAGGGCGAGGATTTGCTGGCGCTCGACGCCGCTTCAATGCGTGCGCGCCGCCGCCGCCTGCAGGTGATTTTCCAGGACCCCTACGCGAGCCTCAATCCGCGCATGACGGTGGGCGCCATGCTCGCCGAGCCGCTGATGCTGCATGGTCTGGCCGGCGACGACGCCGGCCGCCGCGCACGCGTCGCCGAGCTCCTGGAGCTGGTGGGACTGCGGCCCGAGCATGCGCGGCGCTACCCGCACGAATTCTCCGGCGGCCAGCGCCAGAGGATCGCGATCGCCCGCGCGCTCGCGGTCGAACCGCGGCTGATCGTGGCCGACGAGCCCGTGTCGGCGCTCGACGTCTCGATCCAGGCGCAGGTGATCAACCTGATGCGCAGCCTGCAGAAGCGCTTCGGGCTCGCCTACATCTTCATCAGCCACGACCTCGCGGTGGTGAAGCACATCGCCGACCGCATCGCGGTGATGTATCTCGGCAGGATCGTCGAGACGGCGGCCGGCGACGAGCTGTTCGCCAACCCGCGCCATCCCTATACTCGTGCCCTGCTTTCGGCCGTGCCGCTGCCCGATCCCGCACTGGTGCGCGAGCGCGCGCTGCTGGAAGGCGACATCCCGAGCGCCATCGCGCCGCCGCCCGGCTGTCGCTTCCACACGCGCTGCCCTTTCGCGCGCGAGTCCTGTCGCCGCGATGTGCCGGCTCTCGCGGACGACGGCACGGGGCATGCAACGGCATGTCCATGGTGGCCCGACTTCCCCCCGGCGCCGACGCTCGAAGCGGGCGGCGGCCAAGACCAAGACCGCATCAGACTCGACCGCCTGCAGGCGGCGTTCGTTCCACAGGAGGCATCATGACCATCATCGTTCGCCGGCTGGCGCTGGCGCTGCTGCTCTCGGCGGCCGCCGTCGGCAGCGCCGCAGCCCAGAGCAACCTCCGCATCGGCCTCGCCGAGGATCCCGACGTGCTCGATCCGACGCTGGCGCGCACCTATGTCGGGCGCATCGTCTTCGCCTCGATGTGCGACAAGCTGTTCGACATCGACGAGAAGATGAACATCGTGCCGCAGCTCGCGCTCAGCCATCAGACGTCGGAGGACGGCAAGACCGTCGTCATCAAGCTCAGGCCCAACGTGAAGTTCCACGACGGCGAGGACTTCAATGCCGACGCCGCCAAGTACGGCCTCGAGCGGCACCTCGGCATGAAAGGCTCGTTCCGCAAGCCCGAGATCGCGGCCATCGACTCGATCGAGGTGGTCGATCCGCTCACTCTCAAGTTGCATCTGAAGCAGCCGTTCGCCCCGCTGCTCGCCCAGCTCACCGACCGTTCCGGCATGATGGTGGCGCCCAAGGCCGCCGAGGCCGCAGGCGACAAGTTCGGCCTGCATCCGGTCTGCGCCGGTCCCTACAAATTCGTCGAGCGCGTGCAGCAGGACCGCATCGTGGTCGAGAAGTTCGCCGACTACTGGAACAAGGACAAGGTCCATATCGACAAGATCACGTATCTGCCGATCGTCGATTCGACCGTGCGTCTTGCCAACCTTCGCTCGGGCGGACTCGACCTGATCGAGCGCGTGCTCGCGACCGACATCAAGACCGTGCGCGAGGACAAGAAGCTCAAGCTCAGCAAGGCGGTGTCGCTGGGCTATCTCGGCCTCACCATCAACATCGCCAACGGTCCAAAGGCCGACAATCCATTGGCCAAGGATGCCCGCGTGCGCCAGGCGCTCGAGCTTTCGATCGACCGCGAGGCGCTGAACCAGGTCGTGTTCAACGGCGAGTTCGTGCCGGGCAACCAGTGGATCAGCCCGCAGAACCCGTATTATCAGCAGAAGTTCCCGATCCCCAAGCGCGACGTCGCCAAGGCCAAGGCGCTCTTGAAGGACGCGGGCGTGACGACGCCGCTTTCGATCGACTTCATGGTACCGAACGGCGTCGAGCTTCGGCAGGTGGCGGAAGTCGTGCAGTCGATGGCGGCCGAGGCCGGCTTTGACCTCAAGATCCGCCTCACCGAGTTCGCGACCTCTCTGAAGCAGGCCGAGGAAGGCAACTTCCAGCTCTACCTGATCGGCTGGAGCGGCCGCACCGATCCGGACGGCAACTCCTACTCCTTCCAGGTCTGCAACCAGCCGCTGAACAACGGCAAGTACTGCGACAAGGAGGTCGACGCGGCGCACCAGGAGGCACGCGTCGGCGCCGATCTCGCCACGCGCAAGGCGGCCTACGAGAAGGTGGCGGCCAAGGTGCTGAACGGCGGCGGCCCGATCATCTACCTCTATCATCCGCAGGTGCTGGTCGCGCATACCGACAAGCTCGAGGGCTACGTGCAGATGCCGGACGGGCTGGTCCGGGTGGTCGGGCTGACGCTGAAATAGCGCAAGGCCTTCGCGACGCCCATGCTCGCCTTCCTTACCCGCCGGCTGCTGCAGATCGTGCCGACGATCGTGCTGGTCTCGATGCTGATCTTCGGGCTGCAGCAGCTCCTGCCGGGCGATCCGGCGCTGATCATGGCCGGCGAGGAGCGCGATCCGGCGGTGCTGGCGCAGATCCGCCAGCAGTACCGCCTGAACGATCCCGTGCCGGTGCGCTACCTCTTCTGGGCCAGGGGCGTGCTGGCGGGCGATCTCGGCGAATCGATGCGCCTCAAGAGCCCCGTTGCGAGCCTCGTCGAGGAGAAGCTGCCGGTGACGCTGCAGCTTGGCGCCATGGCGCTCCTGTTCGCACTCGGCATCGGCATTCCTGCCGGCATCGTCTCGGCGGTCAAGAAAGAGACGGCGTGGGACTACGGCGCCAACGTGTTCGCGCTATGGGGGCTCAGCACGCCCAACTTCTGGCTCGGCATCCTGCTGATCTTCCTGTTCTCCGTGACGCTCCACTGGCTGCCGGCCTCGGGCTACGTGCCGCTGGGGGAGGACTGGCGGCAGAGCCTCGGCACCACCATCATGCCGGCTTTCGTGCTGGGCAATGCGCTGGCCGCCGTGCTGATGCGGCACACGCGCGGTGCCATGCTGCAGGCGATGGGGGCGGACTACGTGCGCACTGCGCGCGCCAAGGGCCTGCAGGAGAGCCGCGTCGTCTTGAAGCACGCGCTGCGCAACGCCATGACGCCGGTGATCACGCTGGGCGCGCTCGAGTTCGGCACCCTGCTTTCGGGCGCGGTGCTGACCGAGCAGGTCTTCACGATCCCGGGTTTCGGCAAGCTGATCGTCGATGCGGTGTTCAATCGCGACTACGCCGTGGTGCAGGGCGTCGTGCTCGTGACCTCGACGATCTACATCACGCTCAACCTGCTCGCCGACATCGCCTACATGCTCGTGAACCCGCGGTTGCGCGGATGACGGGCGGAGATCGATCCTTTCGGGGCGCGGGATTCCAGCCCGCTCATGATGATGACCGAGCCAGAGGCTCGCGGTTCACATGACCATGACCGTCGTTTCCGCCGACATCGCGATCGCCGCGCGCGAAGAAAACCCGTGGGCACGGGCATGGCGGCGGCTGCGGCGACGCAAGGGTGCGCTGGTCGGGCTCGGCATCGTGGTGCTGTTCATCGCCATCGCCGTGCTGGCGCCATGGGTCGCGCCCTACGACCCGGTCGCCACGAGCTGGAGCCTGGTGCGCAAGCCGCCGTCGTGGACGCACTGGTTCGGCACCGACGAGGTCGGCCGCGACGTACTGTCGCGCATCGTCTGGGGCGCGCGCGCCTCGCTCGGCGCCGGCCTCGTCTCGGTCAGCATCGCCGCGGGCTGCGGCGTGCCGCTCGGCCTGCTCGCAGGCTATGCCGGCGGCTGGATCGACGCGGCCCTGTCGCGGCTGGTCGACGCCATGCTCGCCATCCCGTTCCTGATTCTCGCCATCGCACTCGCGGCGTTCCTGGGGCCCAGCCTCGGCAATGCGATGATCGCGATCGGCATCACCGCGACGCCGGTGTTCGTGCGGCTGACGCGCGGCCAGACGCTTGCCGCCAAGGTCGAGGACTATGTCGAGGCGGCGCGCGCCGTCGGCAACCCGCACTGGCGCATCGCGCTGCGCCACGTGCTGCCCAACATCGTGCCGCCCCTCCTGATCCAGGTCTCGCTCGCGATCGCGGGCGCCATCATCGCCGAGGCGGCGCTCTCCTTCCTCGGCCTCGGCCAGCAGCCGCCGTCGCCATCATGGGGCAGCATGCTCAACACCGCGCAACGCTTCATCGGCCAGGCGCCGTGGATGGCGATCTGGCCCGGCGTCGCGATCTTCGCCGCCGTGCTCTCCTTCAACCTGCTGGGCGACGGCCTGCGCGACGCGCTCGACCCACGCCACAAGTAAGCAAGGCGCCGATCGATCTAGTTCGGCAGACCGGTATCGATGCCCTCGAAGGCCGCGCCGGCGGCGACCGTGGTCGCCTTCTCCTCGACCAGCATCTGTGCCACGGCGAGGAAATGGACCAGTTCGCCGTCGTCCAGCCGCTCGGCCTCGCCGATCAACTCGCGCACGCCGTGCCACACCCGGAACAGGGCCGCCGCCCGCTTCTTTTCGGACAACGCCTGACGCCCACGTCGCCGACGCGCGTTCGGCTCGACGACGAAATCGAAGACTCCCATTCACGCTCCCGCTTGCACTTCCCTGTTCTCCCCGCAGGTCAGTGTAGCGGGCGCGGCGAGCGTCGTCTGCCTTCAGTTCGACACGGTACCGTGCGGCATACCGGTGGAGTCGAGCTGGCCGTCGCGGCGCAGGACCACCGCTTCGGGCGCCTCGATCTCGGGCAGCGGCTTGCTGGGATCGACCGCCTTCACCATGGCGACGATGCGCTTGGGCTCGGCGCCCGCCTCCTCCGGCACCAGCCGGCGCCAGCCCTGCTTCTCCCAGTAGCCGACGTCGCGCGGCAGCGCCTGGGCATAGAGCAGATTGCAGCCGCGGGCCTGCGCCTGCGCCCGGCAGCGCTCGAGCAGCATGCCGCCGATATTGTGGCCGCGGAAGCGCTGGATCACCGCCAGCCGCTCGGGCATGGCGAAGGACTGGAACCAGCGCAGCCGGACCGCGCCCGCCGGTTCGTCGCCGACGTAGGCGATGACGTGGGTGGCGCCGAAATCGTGGCCGTCGAACTCTTCCGAGAACGGCACGTCGAGCTCGCCGATGAAGCAGGCCGCGCGCACGGCGAAGGCCTGCAGCGAGTCCTCCATCCTCATGGCCAGCTTGGTGGTGACGAGTTCGCCACCGATCGATTGGGCGATGGGTCTCATGTCGGGTCCCCTCAATTCGTGACGCGCGCCGCGTGCGGAGCATGCGGATTGGTGGCGCCGCGCACCGCCGACTTCTCCAGGATGCCCTCGACATCGAGGCCGTCCTCGGGCCGGTTCATGATCATGGGCTCGGTCGACAGGCAGACCGCGTCCGCGGCCGGCGGCAGCTCGCAATAGACGGCGTAATATTCATGGTCGGAGAACTTGAAAACGCGCTCGTCGACGCGACGGAAGCCCTCCTTCTCCATCATCGCCATGTGCCGCTTCTGCAGGTGCAGATAGACCTTGGTGAAGCCCTTGCGGCGGGCGAAGTCCTTGCACCACGAATTGATGGCGTGATGAACGCCGAGGCCGCGGTAGCGCTTCAGCACCACGCAGCGCTCGAACTTGCAGAAGGACTGGAACCAGCGCAGGCGCATGGAGCCGGCGGGTTCGCCGTCGACATACATGATGATGTGGGAAGCGGCGTAGTCGTTGCCGTCGAACTCCTCCCAGTACGGGCACGCCTGCTCGCCCATGAATACGGCAGCCCTGAGCGCGAAGCACTGCATGAGCTCGTCGGACGTCGACGCGAGCTTGATCGTGACGACGGGCTTGCCCGCCATCGCCGCCGACCTGTGTTCAGCCATGTCATATCCCCTCGGTAAGTACTCCGTTGTCATTCCGGAAGCGGCGCCCCCCAGCCACTACTACCGGAACGTTGACGGACAATTGTGTGAGAACGTCGGTCACCACACCCGAAGTCATTCCCTTCGCACCCCTACGGATGGCCGTGGCCGAGACCCTGTCACGCCGCAGGATGCGCCACGGATAAATCCATCCACATTCATCATAGATTTGCCGCACGGTCATGCCGCCGGCGTCGCTCCCGTGCAGGCCATGCAGGCGCATGCCGGGATTGGCCTTCTTGACGGCCGCGATCACACCCTGGAAGCCCTTGCTGTTGTATGTGTCGCGCATGAAGGTCACCTCGACCTTCGAGCCGATGCCGGCCTCGGCCACCGCGAGCTCGATCAGCGCCTTGCGCGTCTCCGGCGGAAGAAATTTGTTGCCGGACGGAAAATAGTCGACGTTCACATCGGCCTTTTCGGTCTTCTCGTAGACCTGGAAGCCGTCCTCCAGTCGCGCGACGCGCAGATATCCCTTGCGGAAGGCGTCGGCATGGATCCGCGGCACCAACGTCGGATGGACGATGACCTTGTCGAGCCTGCGCTCCTCGATCGCCCGGCGCAGGATCAGGAGATGGGTGTTGTGGAACGGGTTGAAGGTGCCGAAGAACAACCCGATGCCGCCCCGGGGCGCGAGCAGCGAGCGCAGGTCCGACAGAACACCAATGCCGAAGAACAGCGCGCCGAGCACGAAGCCGACCACCAGGAACGCCTCGCGCGCGAACGGAAGGCCGGCGGTGCCGAACGCGGCCAGCGCCAGGTTGATCGCGACGCCGACCAGGACGTTCCGGTTGGCATCCCCGATGCCGCGCTGGAAGAGATACATCGCCAGATACTGGGCGCCCTGCGAGGCGAGCGACGTCACGAGCGCCGCCATGGCGACGCCGCCCACGGACGCCATGCCAGTCCGGTTCAGCGCTCCACCCGAGAGCATGATCCAGAACACCGCAAGGTTGAAAATGTATTGCGGGATGAACCGCCCGAGCCGCCCGCCCGTGACAAAGCCGGTCTTGTTGTTGGCCCAAAGTTCGGCCTTGTTGCTGAGCTTGCTGTAGGTCGGAAGGAATACCCCGGTGAATACTGACACACCGATCAGGGCGGGGTTGTTCCAACTGCCATGCGCGTACGCATAGCTCAGGTACGAAAGCAGGCCGACGAACGCCCCGATGCGCGTCGATGGACTGCGCAAATAGCGGCCGATCTTGTCACCCAGGCCGGAGAAGCCTGTCGATTTGCCGTCCGTGCTGACCACGGCCACCACAGTACCCCGTTTCGAACGTCAACCGGGAAAACTACCAAGGATTGATTGACTAACGAATGCGAGGACTAGATACAGGCCGTCGGGACGATAACCGGCGACTGAAAAAATCCGGCTAGTGCCCTACAAAAGAGACAGAAAACGACATTCCACAAGTAATGGTGTAGGATAAAGCATATGGCATTCTCAAAGTAAATGTTCTGCTCCAAGCCCTATTGTATCGATTGTTTCCTATGACGATTGGTTCTCCGCGCAAGACCAAGGTTCCGAATATTCTCGGCGACTGGGACGACGTGCGTTTCTTCCTCGCCGTCGCCAAGACCGGCAGCTTCAGCGCCGCTGCGACGCAGCTCAACACCAAGCAGACAACCGTCGGTCGTCGGATCCAGGCGCTCGAACGGCGGCTGGGCGCCAAGCTCTTCGACCGCCACCGCCACGGCATGGAAGTGACGCCGGCGGCGCGCGGCGTGCTCGTCCAGGCCGAGTCGATGCTGTCGAACGCCACCTCGATCGAGCGCCATCTCGCCGGCCTCGACCGCGAGATGGCCGGCGTGGTGCGCGTGGCGGCAACGGAAGGCCTCGCGGCGCAATGGCTGGTGCCGCGCCTCACCGAGTTGCGCCGCATGCATTCGGACATCCTGGTGCAGGTGATCGTCGGCGATCAGGTGCTCGATCTCGCGACCCGTCAGGCCGACCTCGCCATCCGTTTCTTTCGCCCGACCTCGAACCAGCTCGTCGCCGCGCGCGTAGGGCAGTTCGCCATGTCGATCTTCGCCGCTCCCGCCTATGTCGAGCAGTACGGCATGCCCCAGCGGCTCGACGATCTGCGCGAGCATCACATCGTCGACCACACGACGCTGCACAGCCTGCCCGCCATGAAGGCCTGGACCGAGGTGGTGGAGCGCAGCCACAACGTGGTGCTGCGCACCAATTCCTCGCACTCGGCCATCGAGGCGGTGAAGGCCGGCTGGGGCCTCTCGGTGTTCCCCGGCTACAGCAGCAAGACCGTGAACCTCAACCCGGTTCCGATCGACCTCGGCATCACCCGTGACATCTGGCTGGTGAGCCACGAGGAGACCAACAAGGGCGCACGCATCCGCGCAGTGATCGACTACATCCGCGACCGCTTCCGCCAGGACGAGCGCGAGTGGTTCAGCCTGCCCATCCACCGCTCGATGGTGGCGGCGTAGCTCAGGGGCCGCGGTCGAGGCTGGCCGCGCCGAGACGCCGGTAGCGCCAGATCGCGACCGATCCGAGCCAGGTCGCGATCATCAAAACGATCACCACCAGGCCGATCTCGTTGAGATGTGCGGCCGCCACGTGCGCCGCGCTCCAGAACCGGCCGTCGAGGCCGAGCCGGTCGCCCAGCAGGCCGAGGAGCTCGATGCCGCCGATCGACACCGCCACCACCACCGACAGGAAGGTGATCACGAGGTTGTAGTAGAGCTTGCGCACCGGATTGACGAACGCCCATTGGCAGGCGCCCAGCATCAGCACGCCGTCCGTCGTGTCGACCAGCGACATGCCGGCGGCGAACAATGCCGGGAACACCAGGATCGACCAGAGCGAGAGGCCCTTGGTCGTTTCGCTGGCGGCAATGCCCAGCAGCGAGACCTCGGTCGCCGTGTCGAAGCCCAGCCCGAACAGGAAGCCGAGCGGGAACATGTGCCAGCTTCGCGTGATCAGGCGGAACAGCGGCTGGAACAGGCGAGCGAGCAGGCCGCGGTTCATCAACAGAAGATCGAAGTCGTCCTCGAGATAGCGGCCGCCGCGCCGCACGTGCCTGAAAGTGCGCCAGACCGCCTGCAGGATCACGAGGTTCACCGCCGCGATCGTGAACAGGAACAGCGCCGAGAGAACGGTGCCCACCAGCGAACCGATCTCGTGGAACGCCTCGAAGCGCCGCGCAATCAGCGTTGCGGCCGCCGCGACGCCCGCAGACGCCAAGGCCACCACCGTCGAATGGCCGAGCGCAAAATGGAAGCCGACCAGCAACGGCCGCTGGCCGGCCTGCACCAGCTTGCGCGTCACGTTGTCGATTGCCGCGATATGGTCGGCATCGACCGCATGGCGCAGGCCGAAGCCCCAGGCGAGCAGTGCCGCACCGAGCAGGGCCGGGTGATCGCGGAACGCGATTACCGCCCACCCCCAGGCCGCGAGATTGCCCGCGATCAGGAAGGCATAGAGGGCGAAGAGGGAGGGACGCTTCATTCGTCGCCGATCGCCCCCTCACCCAACCTCTCCCCCGCGCGGGAGAGAGGAGGAAGAAGCCGAACGCTCTCTTTCATGCTCCTCCCCCAACGGAGGGAGAGGAGGAAGAAACCGAAGGCTCTCTCGTGCTCCTCCCCCCCAACGGCGGGAGAGGTTGGGTGAGGGGGAGTGATGAACACAGCTACAGCGCCGCCCTAAGCTTGTCGGCGACGGCCTCGATCGCCTTCATGTCGCCGGGCGCCGGCGTCCAGTTGAGGGAAACGTCGTCGCCCACCCGGCGCGGCATGACGTGGATGTGGAGGTGCGGCACGGACTGGCCGGCGGCGCTGCCGTTGGCCTGCACGAGGTTCATGCCCTCCGGCGCCAGCACCTTCATCGCGGCCTTCGCCACCTGCTGCGCCGTGCGCGCCACCGCCGCCAGCATGTCGGCGGGAATGACATCGACCGTCGGCCAGTGGCCCTTGGCGACGGCCAGCGCATGGCCGGGATTCACCGGGTTGATGTCCATGAAGGCGAGCGTGCTCTCGTCCTCGAGGAGCTTGAAGCAGGGCAGCTTGCCCGCGACGATCTTGCAGAACACGCAATCGGCGTCGGTGGGATGGCTCATCGCGGTCTCTCCAGGGCGTTGCTCAGCTCGCGCAGGCGCTCGAAAGGCTGCCCGCCTGCCGGCAGCGCCGCATCCAAGCCAAGGATGGCCAGTCTTGCAAGGCCGCGCGTGCCGTAGCGTTCGCGCAGCGCTTCGCGCACCCAGCCCTCGCTCTGGCGATGGCGCGCGACGGCAAGCCGGCCGGCCTGCGAAAGATGCGCGCGATGCGCGTCGAGCGCCGCCATCAGCTCCGCGACGCCGGCGCCGCTTCGGGCGGAGACGGCAAGCGTCCTCAGCGGCCAGTCGCGCGGCTCGGCACCGCCAAGCGAGAGCGCCCCGGCGACATCGACCCGCGCCTTTTCCGCCGCCGCTCCGATATCCGCCTTGGTGACCGCGATCAGGTGCGGGATCTCGACGATGCCGGCCTTCATGAATTGCAGCGAATCGCCCGAACCGGGCTGGACGCAGAACAGCACGGTGTCGGCGACGCCGGCGACGTCGGTCTCGGACTGGCCGACGCCCACCGTCTCGATCAGCACGCGGTCGAACAGCGCGCGCATCACCACCATGGCGGCGAGCGTCTGGTCGGCGAGTCCGCCCAGGCGATCGCGCGCCGCCATCGATCGCACGAAGCTGCCTTCGTCCGCCGCATCGGTGACGATGCGCACGCGATCACCGAGCAGCGCCCCGCCGCTCGCCTTCGAGGAGGGGTCGACCGCAATCACGCCGACCGTGAGGCCGGCCTTGCGCCAGCCCGCGATCAGCGCCGCGCACAGCGACGACTTGCCGACGCCCGGCGGACCCGTGATGCCCACGACGTGCGCGCGCGGACGGCGCCACGCCTCGTCGAGCAGCGCCTGGGTCGAAGCCGCGTCCGGATCGCGCTCGAGCCCGGCCAGGACCCGGGCGAGCGCGCGCTTGCTGTTCGCCTGCGCGCCCGGCCGCAGCGCCGCGAGGGTCATTCCGTCTTGAGCGCGCCGCCCAGCGCCGCCTGCGCCGCCGCGAGCCGCGCGATCGGCACGCGGAAGGGCGAGCACGACACGTAGTCGAGGCCGGCCTTGTGGCAGAAGAACACCGAAGCCGGATCGCCGCCATGCTCGCCGCAGATGCCGAGCTTGAGGCTGTTGCGCGTGCGCCGGCCACGCTCGCGCGCGATCTCGATCAGTTCGCCCACGCCCTCGGTGTCGAGCGAGGCGAAGGGATCGTGCTCGAGAATGCCCTTCTGCCGGTACTTCTCCAGGAACGAGGCCGAGTCGTCGCGGCTCAGTCCGAACGTCGTCTGCGTGAGATCGTTGGTGCCGAAGGAGAAGAACTCGGCGGTCTCGGCGATCTCGGCGGCGCGCAGCGCCGCGCGCGGCAGCTCGATCATGGTCCCGACCATGTATTCGAGCTTCTCGCCCGACATCTGGCTCACCTCCGACGCGACCTGGTCGACCACCGTCTTCATCAGGTCGAGTTCCTTCTTGGTCGCCACCAGCGGGATCATGATTTCGGGTATCACGGTCTTGCCGTGCTTCTTCTGCACCTCGGCCACGGCTTCGAAGATGGCGCGCGCCTGCATCTCGTAGATCTCGGGATAGGAGATGCCGAGCCGCACGCCGCGATGGCCGAGCATGGGATTGAACTCGTGCAGCTTGTGGGCGCGCGCCTCGATCTCCTTCACGTCGACGCCGAGATCCCTGGCGACCTGCTCCATGTCGCCATCGGTCTTGGGCAGGAATTCGTGCAATGGCGGGTCGAGCAGGCGGATCGTCACCGGCAAGCCGGCCATGATCTCGAACAGCTCGACGAAGTCGCGGGCCTGCATGGGCTGGATCTTGGCGAGCGCGGTGCGCCGGCTCTTCTCGTCGTCGGCCAGGATCATCTGGCGCACCGCGACGATGCGGTCCCCCTCGAAGAACATGTGCTCGGTGCGGCAGAGGCCGATGCCCTCGGCGCCGAACTTGCGGGCCTGCGCCGCATCGGCCGGCGTCTCGGCGTTGGCCCGGATGCCGAGCCGCCGCATCTCGTCGGCCCACTCCATCAACTCGGCGAAGTCGCCCGACAGCTCGGGCTGCACGGTCGGCACTACGCCCAGCATGATCTCGCCGGTGCCGCCGTCGAGCGTGATCTGCTCGCCCGCCTTCACGGTCGTGCCGCGCACCGAGAGCGTTCCGGCCTTGCCGTCGATGCGCACGTCGCCGGCGCCGGCGACGCAGGGCTTGCCCATGCCGCGCGCGACGACGGCGGCATGGCTGGTCATGCCGCCGGTCGAGGTCAGGATGCCCTCGGCGGCATGCATGCCGTGGATGTCCTCGGGCGAGGTCTCGCGGCGCACCAGGATCACCTTCTCGCCGGCGCGCGCCTGCTTCTCCGCCTCGTCGGCCGAGAACACGACCTTGCCCGAGGCGGCGCCCGGCGAGGCGGGCAGGCCCTTGGCGATCACCTTGCGTTGCGCCTTCGGATCGAGCGTCGGATGGAGGAGCTGGTCGAGCGACGCCGGCACGATGCGCGCGACGGCCTGCTTCTTGTCGATCAGCCCCTCGCGCACCATGTCGACGGCGATCTTGAGCGCGGCCTTCGCCGTGCGCTTGCCGTTGCGCGTCTGCAGCATGTAGAGCTTGCCGCGCTGGACGGTGAACTCGATATCCTGCATGTCGTGATAGTGCTTCTCCAGCGTCTGGCGCACGCTTGCGAGCTGGCCGAAGACCTCGGGCATCACCTCTTCCATCGCCGGCGCGTCCGACTTCTGCGCCTTCTTGCCCTCGACCGTGAGATGCTGCGGCGTGCGGATGCCGGCCACGACGTCCTCGCCCTGTGCGTTCACGAGATACTCGCCGTAGAAGAGGTTGGTGCCGGTGGAGGGATCGCGCGTGAAGGCGACGCCGGTCGCGCAATCGTCGCCCATGTTGCCGAACACCATGGCCTGCACGTTCACCGCCGTGCCCCAGCTCTCGGGGATCGAGTGCAGGCGGCGGTAAGTGATGGCGCGCTGGTTCATCCACGAGCCGAACACGGCGCCGATCGCGCCCCAGAGCTGCTCGCGGGGCTCCTGCGGGAAGGGCTTGCCGGTGCGCTTCTCGACGATCTTCTTGTACTCGCCGACCACCGAACGCCAGTCATCGGCCTTGAGGTCGGTATCCATGTGGATGCCGAGATCCTCCTTCCTGAGCTCGAGCGCCTCCTCGAAATAGTGATGGGCGACATCGAGCACGACGTTGGAATACATCTGGATGAAGCGGCGGTAGCTGTCCCAGGCAAAGCGGTCGTCGCCCGACGACTTGGCAAGCCCCAGGACAGTCCTGTCGTTCAGCCCGAGGTTCAGGACGGTGTCCATCATGCCGGGCATCGAGGCGCGTGCGCCCGAGCGCACCGAGACCAGCAGCGGATTGTCGGGGTCGCCGAACTTCGCCCCCACGATCTTCTCGACGGTGCCCAACGCCTTCTCGACCTCGTCGCGAAGCTCGGACGGATAGCTTTCCCGATTGGCGTAATAGTAGGTGCAGACTTCGGTTGTCACCGTGAAGCCCGGCGGCACCGGCAGGCCGAGGCTCGACATCTCCGCAAGATTGGCGCCCTTGCCGCCCAGCAGATTGCGCATGTCGGCGCGGCCCTCGGCTGCACCGTTTCCGAAGCTGTAGACCCACTTGCCTGCATTCTGATCCGTCTTGCGGGCGGTGTTCTCTGCCATCTCTTCAGCCCTCGATCCTCGAAAAATCCGCCACCGCGTCCATGGTGGCCCGAATCTGGTTGAGCAACTTCAACCTGTTCAGTCGCAGCTCCGGCTTGTCCAGCACGTTCACTGTGACCTTGTCGAAAAACGCGTCGATCGGCGCACGCAAGCCGGCGAAAGCCTGCATCGCGCCGGAGAAATCCTCGCGTTCCAGGGCAGGCTTCACCGCCTGCTCGACGGCCGCCAGCGCCGTGGCAACGCTTTTTTCCTCCGCTTGTTCCAGCAGCGCGGGATCGGGCGTGCCGGCAAGTTTCGCGCCGAGACCCTTTTCCTTCTTCTCCTCGGCGCGCACGATGTTTGCAGCGCGGCCATGGGCGACGAGCAGATTCCTGCCCGCGTCCGTGCCGAGGAACGACTGCAGAGCCTCGACGCGCGCCAGCAGGCGCACGAGGTCGTCCTCGTGGCCGACCGCGAACACCGCATCGACGACGTCGTGCCGCACACCCTGCTCGCGCATCTGCACCTTCAGCCGGTCGGCAAAGAAAGCGAGCAAGTCGTCTTCTTTCACGAACTTCCCGAGCGGCAGCCGCAACTTGTTCTCGACGATGATGCGGATCACGCCGAGTGCCGCACGTCGCAGGGCATAGGGATCGCGCGAACCGGTCGGCTTCTCGCCGATCGACCAGAAGGAGACGAGCGCATCGAGCTTGTCGGCCAGCGCCACCGCGATCGACACCGGCGCGGAGGGACAGCGGTCGCCCGGCCCGGCCGGCGCATAATGGTCGCCGATCGCCTCGGCGACGGCCGGCGGCAGCTTCTCGGCCAGCGCATAGTAGCGGCCCATGACGCCCTGCAGCTCGGGGAACTCGCCCACCATGCCGGTCACGAGGTCGGCCTTGCAGAGTTCCGCCGCCATCATGATCGGCACCTTGTCGCTGCCGGGCACGTAGTCGGCGAGCGCCGTGGCGAGCGCGGCGACGCGCTGTACGCGGTCGGCCTGCGTGCCGAGCTTCGCATGGAAGACGATGTCCCGCAGTGCCGGCAGCCGTTCCTCCAGCCGCACCTTGCGATCCTGGTCCCAGAAGAACTTGGCGTCGGAAAGACGGGCGCGCAACACGCGCTCGTTGCCATCGACGATGGTCTTTCCGCCATCTCGCGCCACGTTGTTGGCAACCACGACGAAGCGGTCGGCAAGGGCGCCGTCGCTCTTTGTCGTGGCGAAATAGCGCTGATGCGTCTTCATGGAAACGATCAGCACTTCCGGTGGCACATCCATGAATTGGGCGTCGATCGTGCCCAGGAGCGGCACCGGCCATTCGACCAGCCCCGCGACCTCGTCGAGCAGCGCCTCGTCCTCCTTCAGCGCCACCTGCGCCTCGCGGCAAAGCCGGCGCGCGCCGTCGAGGATGATCTTCCTGCGCTCGGCCGGATCGAGCACCACATGCGCGTCGCGGAGCTTGGCGGTGTAGTCGGCGAAGCTGGCCACCTTGATCTCGCCGTGGCCCAGGAAACGATGACCGCGCGTGGTGTCGCCGAACCTGATCGGCGCCATCTGGCCGCCCGGCGCGACCTCGCCCGCCAAGACCTTGCCGTCGAACAAGGCGATCACCGACTGCAGCGGGCGCACCCATTGCATCGTGCCGCTGCCCCACTTCATCGATTTCGGCCAGGGCAGCGTCTTGATCGCTGCGTCGATGACGGCCGGCAGCGCCTCGGCCGTCGGTCCGCCCTTCTTGCGGATGACGGCGAACCAGAATTCACCTTTGCCCGACTCGCGCTTCTCGGCCTGGTCGAGCGAGGCGAGGCCCGCGCTCTTCAGGAACCCCTGGATCGCGGCGTCCGGCGCACCGACGCGCGGTCCGCGCTTTTCCTCGCTGACATCGGCGCGCGCCACCGGCAGCCCCTCGACCACGAGCGCGAGCCGCCGCGGCGTCGCGAAGGCGCGCGCCTCGCCGAACTCGAGGCCCACCGCCTTCAGCCCGTCGCCCACCAGGCGCTTCAGATCCTCCGCCGCGCGCGCCTGCATGCGCGCCGGGATCTCCTCGCTCAGGAGCTCGAGAAGCAGCTCAGCCATGCCAATCACTCCCTCCCCATTCACACGGGGAGGTGCCCGCGCAGCGGGCCGTGGGGTCACGGGCATCGAAGGGGATTTCATGACCCCTCCGGCCCTTCCGGCCACCTCCCCATATGAATGGGGAGGGTGATGAAAACGCCAGCGCACTCATTCTACGCCGCCACCTTCTCGACCTGCGTCGCGAGCCAGGCCTCGCAACAGGCCTTGGCGAGCGTGCGCACGCGCAGGATGTAGCTCTGCCGCTCGGTCACGCTGATGACACCGCGCGCATCGAGGAGGTTGAAGCAGTGCGAGGCCTTGATGCACTGCTCGTAGGCCGGCAGCGGCAGTTGCTTGCCGATCATCCGCCCGCATTCCCTCTCGGCGTCGGCGAAATGCCGGAACAGCATCTCGGTGTCGGCGTGCTCGAAATTGTAGGCCGACTGCTCCTGCTCGTTCTGCAGGAACACGTCGCCGTAGCTGAGCGGCACGTCCGAGTCGGGCGAGTTGAAGGGCAGCTCGTAGATCGACTTCTTGTCGAAGAGATACATCGCGAGCCGTTCGAGCCCGTAGGTGATCTCGCCCGCGACAAGGTCGACCTCGATGCCGCCCACCTGCTGGAAATAGGTGAACTGGCTGATCTCCGAACCGTCGCACCACACTTCCCAGCCGAGCCCCCAGGCGCCGAGCGTCGGGCTTTCCCAGTCGTCCTCGACGAAGCGGATGTCGTGCAGGCCGGTGTCGATGCCGATCGCCTCGATCGAGCCCAGGTAGCGTTCGAGAATGTCGGCTGGCGAGGGCTTCAGGATCGCCTGGAACTGGTAGTAGTGCTGCAGGCGCATGGGATTGTCGCCGTATCGCCCGTCCTTTGGGCGGCGCGAGGGCTGCACATAGGCCGCGTACCAGGGCTTTGGCCCCAGCGCCCGCAACGTGGTCGCCGTGTGGAAGGTGCCCGCGCCCATTTCCATGTCGTAGGGCTGCAGGATCACGCAACCCTGGCGCGCCCAGTAATCCTGCAGGGTGAGGATCAGCTCCTGAAAGCATTGCGGCCGGGCGCGGACCGCCGGGGGCTTGGACACGGACATCCTCGGACGAAAGAAGGCCTTGTCTTTCCGCGACTTAGGCCGTTTTTGCGGTGCGGCAAAATAGGTGCCACCCCCAATCGGGTCAAGCATCCATCCTTTGACATACCTCCGGCTTTCGCATGATTGATTTCGAGCGTGCGCCGGACGGCCGAATTATGCTGGTCAAGGTCGGAAGGTCGGCGCGACCGAGCCGCTTTGCCGGCTACGCGGTCACGTCCGCAGAGGCTTGGGCACGAACGAGATCATGGTCTTGGCGCGCTCGATGAGACCGGTCACGGGCAGTCGGGGCGGCCGCACTTGCCGGCGGAGAGCGAGACGTAGGCGCCGCAGACGCGGCACTGGCGTGTCTCCTCGACCGGCGGGCCACCCGATGTCGAGCCGGCCGAGGGCGGAGTTGGCGAAGCCGGTGCGCGACGGCTGGTCGCGGGTGGCGGCGCGCCGTTGCTCCCGCGCAGCACGCCGAACCAGCGGCGCACCATGCCCCAGACCATGTAAGCCGCGATTGCGAATACCGCGACTTTCAGCAGCAATCCCATGGCGCCTCTTTGCGGGCCGCGCACAATCCGGTCAAGCGCGCTATATGTCCGTCCCATGAATGGAATGGAAGGCCGGCCGCTCGATCTGTTCGTCGTGGGCGGCGGCATCAATGGCGCAGGCATCGCCTGCGACGCGGCGGGCCGGGCCCTCACGGTCGGCCTCTGCGAGATGAACGACTTCGCGAGCGCCACCTCCTCGGCCTCGACCAAACTGATCCACGGCGGCTTGCGCTACCTGGAGCACTACGAGTTCCGGCTGGTGCGCGAGGCCTTGACGGAGCGCGAAGTGCTGCTGGCCAAGGCGCCGCATCTCTCCCGGCCGATGCGCTTCGTGCTGCCGCACGAGCCGCATCTCAGGCCGCGCTGGATGCTCAGGATCGGCCTCTTCCTCTACGACCATCTCGACTGGCACATGACGCTGCCCAAGTCGCAGGCGGTCGATCTGCTGCACTCGAAGTACGGCGTCGGGCTGAACGGCAGCTTCCGGAACGGCTTCGTCTATTCCGACGCCTGGGTCGACGACGCGCGGCTGGTCATCGCCAACCTGAAGTCGGCGCGCAACATGGGGGCGCACATCCTCGCCCGCCATCGCTGCGTGGCAGCGCGCCGCACGAGCGACGGCAAATTGTGGGAAATCGAGCTGTTGGCGCCCGGCGGACAGGCGGTGAAGCTGCAGGCGCGCGGATTGGTGAACGCGGCCGGCCCGTGGGTGAAGCATTTCCTCGACGAGCAGGCGCACGTGCGCACGCCCAAGCGCGTGCGGCTGATCAAGGGCAGCCACATCGTCGTGCCACGCCTGCACGAGGGCGAACACGCCTTCATCCTGCAGAACAGCGACAACCGCATCGTGTTCGTGATCCCCTACGAGCGGAACTACTCGCTGATCGGCACCACGGACATCGCGGTCGAGGCGAGCGAGAAGCCGGTCTGCTCAGCCGACGAGATCGCCTATCTCTGCGACATCGCCGGCCACTACATGAAGAAGCCGGTCGTGCCGGCCGACGTCGTCTGGACCTACTCGGGCGTGCGCCCGCTGTTCGACGACGGCGACGACGATCCCTCGGCCGTCACCCGCGACTACCATCTCGAGGTCGATGCGCCGGAGGGAGGCGCGCCGATCCTGTCGGTGTTCGGCGGCAAGATCACGACCTACCGCCGCCTCGCCGAGCACGCGCTGGAGGACCTGCGCAAGTTCTATCCGGCGATGGGCGCGGCGTGGACCGCGCACAAGCCGTTGGCCGACGGCGAGCTTGCCGACGCGCCTTCCTTCGACGAGGCGTTCGACCGTTTCGCCGCGGGCGCCGCCGCTGCCAAGCCCGGCCTGCCGAAGGAGCTGGTGCGCGTGCTGGCACGGCGCCACGGCACCGGCCTCGACGACCTTCTCGAAAACGTGAAGACGACAGAAGATCTCGGCCGCTTCTTCGGCGGCCATCTCTACGAGGCCGAGGTCCGCTACCTGATGCGCGACGAATGGGCGGTCGAACCCGACGATGTCCTGTGGCGGCGCACCAAGGAGGGCCTCGGCATGACCGCCGAACAGCGTGCCGCCTTCGCGCAGTGGATGTGCGGGCTGCGACCGAACGCTTGAGGATCATCCTCTTCGGGACCGCGAGCCTCCGGCTCGCTCAAGGCGCATATGAGCGAGCGAGACGCTCGCGGTCCAAAAGAATGCACGGGAACGTTTGGCGGGATCGGGCCGTACAGGGGGTGTGGGAGAGTCCTGCACCCTTTGGAGCTTTCGATGACCGTCCGTCCCCTCTTTCTGGCCGTGCCGACCGCCCTCGTGGCGGCGGCCGGTTTTGCCTGGCTGACCTCGGCCTCCGCCTTCGACGGTGGGTTCGCGGGCGCGCCGCAGGTCGCCCAGGCAGGTCCGCCGGCCGCTCCGGCTCAACCGCCGGCGGCCGGCGGCCCGGAGCAAGCGAGGCATCATCAGCGCTCGCCGCAGAAGGCGTGCGTGGAGCACCTCGCGCGCCGCATCGGCAATCGCGCCTACCTGAAGGCGCGGCTCGACCTCAAGCCCGAGCAGATGAGCGCCTGGAACGCCTTCGAGAAGGCGGCCGACGAGGCGAGCGCGAAGGAGAAGACGTTCTGCGCGGGCCTGCCGGCCGAGATCAAGACGCCGCAGAACTTCGCCGAACGGTTCACCCTGCACGAGAGCCGGATCAAGATGCGGGCCGACACGCTCGAGGCGGTGAAGCCGTCGCTGCTCGCGCTCTATGCGGCGCTGACGCCCGAGCAGAAGGAGATCCTCGACCGGCCGACGATGGAACGTCACGGACGCATGCGCCACCGCCACGGGTGATCTTTTGGACCGCGAGCTTCCAGCTCGCTCATGAGATCATGAGCGCGCAGGATGCGCGCGGTCCGGAAGAACTGAGGCGGGCCTCCCCCTCTCCTCACCTCTCCCCCTCCGGGGGAGAGGAACATGAAAAAGAAATACTGCTCTCCGATTCTTTCTCCTCGCCCCCTTGGGGGGAGAGGATGGGAGAGGGGGCTGCGTCACCAGTCGCTGGCGCGGACCATCTTCATCAGCTCGTCGGCCATGGTGAGCGCGGTGAGCACGCCGGTCTTGGGATTGTCGGGCATCGAGCGGCCGAGCCGCTCGAGCCGCAGCTCGCCCGAATCGCTCACCACTTCGAGCCGGCTCGCATTGGTGCCGGGCGGCAGGGTCGGATCGGCGACCAGCTCGATGTCGGTGCGGTCGAGCCCCGCGCCGCAGAGCGCCACCGTCACCGCGAGATTGGCGTTCTTGGGATAGAGCCGTCCCGCGTCGGCCGGCGTGCCGCGGAAGATCACCGTCGGCTCGCTGATCGCGGGCAGGTCGAAATCGGTCTCGGCCGGCGTGCCGCTCCAGGCGTGCGGCGGCTTGATCGAGGTGTATTTCACGCGCTCGAGCTTGCCGAGCCGCATCGCCAGCAGCCCGTCGAGCCCGGCGATCGCGCCTGCCGGCAGCCGCAGACGCGCGCCGCTCCTGGCGGCCGCCGCGACGTGCCTCTTCCAGAGCTTCGGATCACCGTAGGCGCCGGTCGCGATCACCATGAGGTCGATGCCCTTGGCGAGGATCGCCTCGCCCCAGTCGCGCACCGCCTGCTGGCTCGCCGCCTCGACCACGACGTCGGGCTTGAGCTTGAGCAGCGCCGGCAGCGTCTCGACGACCGCGACCTTGCGCCCGACCTTCTTCTGCGTCGCCTTTGCGCGGCCCGGCCGCACCAGCACGCCGACGATGTCGATCGCGGGCTTCTTCTCGGCGAACACGTCGAACAGCATCTGGCCGATCGCGCCATGGCCGATCAGCGCGATCCGCAGTCGCTTCTTCTTGTTCCTGCTCTTGCTTCCGGCCATCGCCTCCCCCGCGCGCGTCACCGCGCGACTATAGCGGCGGGGTGCGGGCCTTGCGACCCCGGGAGGGCGCGGCTATAACCCGCCTCCCGAGCGGGAAGGACTGCGCGCGCGCTGACGGAGTGTAGCTCAGCCTGGTAGAGCACTAGCTTCGGGAGCTAGGGGCCGGAGGTTCGAATCCTCTCACTCCGACCAATCGGGCGATCCAGAAACGACGCGTCGCAAGATGCGTCGTTTCTCTTTTTGGCGAAGGTTGCCGGCGGACATTTGGCGCATGCCTTGCGCCAAACCAGAATTGTTTTCGCGGGACAATGCCGAGGGACCTTTCACGTTTACCGCTCGGCGGCGCGGATCGTGCCCGAAGCCCCGACTTCGTGCTGTCGCAATGTCGTCCCGCGACGGCGACGGCGGGGCACATTTTGTAGCTACAACAAATATTGAACGGCGCGCCTTTATTGTAGTAACATTAAAATCGTGAAGATCGAATTCGACACCGTCAAGCGTCAGGCGACCCTTGTGGCCCGGGGGCTCGACATGGCAGCCGCC
>NZ_DATBFE010000111.1:0-3172 GCF_036558665.1 Reyranella sp.
GTGCTCTTCGCCGACGACGCGCGGGTCGAGGATGCGCGAGGTCGAATCGAGCGGGTCGACCGCCGGGAAGATGCCGAGCTCCGCGATCTGGCGCGACAGCACGGTGGTCGCGTCCAGGTGCGAGAACGAGGTCGCCGGCGCGGGATCGGTCAGGTCGTCGGCCGGCACGTAGATCGCCTGCACCGAGGTGATCGAGCCCTTCTTGGTGGTGGTGATGCGCTCCTGCAGCGCGCCCATGTCGGTGGCGAGGGTCGGCTGATAGCCCACCGCCGAGGGGATGCGGCCCAGCAGCGCCGACACTTCCGAACCCGCCTGGGTGAAGCGGAAGATGTTGTCGATGAAGAACAGCACGTCCTGGCCTTCCTCGTCGCGGAAATACTCGGCCTGGGTCAGTCCGGTCAGGCCGACGCGGGCGCGGGCTCCCGGGGGCTCGTTCATCTGGCCATACACCAGCGCGACCTTGGACTCGCCGTCGAGCTGGATGACCTTCGATTCCATCATTTCGTGATAGAGGTCGTTGCCCTCGCGGGTGCGCTCGCCGACGCCGGCGAACACCGACACGCCGCCGTGCGCCTTCGCGACGTTGTTGATCAGCTCCATGATGGTCACGGTCTTGCCGACGCCCGCGCCACCGAACAGGCCGATCTTGCCGCCCTTCGGGTACGGGGTGAGCAAATCGACGACCTTGATGCCGGTCACGAGCACCTGAGGCTCGGTCGCCTGGTCGACGAATTCCGGCGCCGGGCGGTGGATCGGGTAGCTGGTCTTGGCCTTGACCGGGCCGCGCTCGTCGACCGGCTCGCCGATCACGTTGATGATGCGGCCCAGCACCTCGCGGCCGACCGGCACGGTGATGCCGGCGCCGGTGTCGGCCGCTTCCTGGCCGCGCACCAGCCCGTCGGTGGTGTCCATGGCGATGGTGCGGACGGTGTTCTCGCCCAGGTGCTGCGCGACCTCGAGCACCAGGAGCTTGCCCTGGTTCTGCACATGCAGCGCGTTCAGAATCGCCGGCAGGTCGCCTTCGAACTGCACGTCGACGACGGCGCCCATCACTTGGGTGACCTTGCCGACCAGGTTCTTGGCCATCGATCTCTCCTTCAATCCATCGCTGGTCTCACAGCGCCTCGGCGCCGGAGATGATTTCGATCAGTTCCTTGGTGATGTACGCCTGACGCGAGCGGTTGTAGGTGATGGTCAGGCGGTTGATCATGTCGCCGGCGTTGCGGGTCGCGCTGTCCATGGCAGACATGCGAGCGCCCTCTTCGCTGGCCGCGTTCTCCAGCAGCGCACGGAAAATCTGCATGCCGATGTTGCGCGGCAGCAGCTCCGCCAGGATCGCATCCTCTTCCGGCTCGTATTCATAGCTGTTCAGCTCCGTATCCGCAGTGTTCTCGTTGGCCGCGCCGGCCGCTGCGAACGGAATCAGTTGCTGCGTCGTGACGATCTGGGTAATCGCCGACTTGAACTTGTTGTAGACGATGGTGCAGACGTCGAACTCGCCGTGATCGAACATCTGGCGGATGCGGGTCGCGATCTTGTCGGCAGCCTCGAAATTCAGCTTCGGCTTGCCCACGGCCTCGATCGTGCCGATGATCTCCTGCGCGAACCCACGGCGCAGCTGGTCGCGGGCCTTGCGGCCGACGCACAGGATCTTCAGCGTCTTGCCCTCGCCCTTGAGCTCGCGCGCCAGCCGGCGCGCCTGCCGCACGATCGACGAGTTGAACGCTCCGCACAGGCCGCGATCGGAGGTCATGACCACGATCAGATGCACCTGGTCCTTGCCGGTACCGGCGAGCAGGGCCGGTGCGCCATCGCGGCCCGCGACGCTCGCCGCCAGGGAGCCCAGGACCTTCTCCATGCGCTCGGCATAGGGGCGTGCGGCTTCCGCCTGCTCCTGCGCGCGGCGCAGCTTGGCCGCCGCCACCATCTTCATGGCGGAGGTGATCTTCTGCGTGGACTTCACGCTGTTGATGCGGACCTTGAGGTCCTTGAGGCTTGGCATGTCCCGCCTTTAATCCTTGGGGGGCCCTTCAGATCAGGCGAACGACTTCACGAACGCGCCGAGGATGTTGTTCAGCTTCTCTTCGGTCGGCTTGGTGATCTCGCGCTCCTTGCGGATCGACTCCAGCACGTCGGCGTGCTTGGCACGCACCTCGTTGAGGAACGCCGCCTCGAAGCGGTTCACATCGGTCACCTGGATGGTGTCGAGATAGCCGCGGACGCCGGTGAAGATCGAAACCACCTGCTCCTCGACCGGCATCGGCTGGAACTGGCCCTGCTTCAGCAGCTCGGTCAGGCGCGAGCCGCGCGCCAGCAGCTTCTGGGTCGAGGCGTCGAGGTCGGAGGCGAACTGCGCGAACGCCGCCATCTCGCGGTACTGCGCGAGCTCGAGCTTGATCTTGCCGGCGACCTGCTTCATCGCCTTGATCTGGGCGGCGGAGCCGACGCGGCTGACCGACAGGCCGACGTTGATGGCCGGACGGATGCCGCGATAGAACAGGCCTGTCTCCAGGAAGATCTGGCCGTCGGTGATGGAGATCACGTTGGTCGGGATGTAGGCGGACACGTCGCCGGCCTGGGTCTCGATCACCGGCAGCGCGGTCAGCGAGCCGGCCCCGTTGGCGTCGTTCATCTTGGCCGCGCGCTCCAGCAGACGGGAGTGCAGGTAGAACACGTCGCCCGGATAGGCCTCGCGTCCCGGCGGGCGGCGCAGCAGCAGCGACATCTGGCGATAGGCGACCGCCTGCTTGGAGAGATCGTCGTAGAAGATGACGGCGTGCATGGCGTTGTCGCGGAAGAACTCGCCCATCGAGGCGCCGGTGTAGGGCGCCAGGTACTGCAGCGGCGCCGGCTCCGACGCGGTGGCGGCGATCACGATCGAGTAATCGAGCGCGCCGGCGTCTTCCAGCGTCTTCACGATCTGCGCCACGGTCGAACGCTTCTGGCCGACTGCGACGTACACGCAGTAGAGCTTCTTCGATTCATCGCCCGAGGCGTTGATGCCCTTCTGGTTGATGATGGTGTCGATGATGACGGCGGTCTTGCCGGTCTGGCGGTCGCCGATGATCAGCTCGCGCTGGCCGCGTCCGATCGGCACCAGGCTGTCGATCGCCTTGAGGCCGGTCTGCATCGGCTCGTGCACCGACTTGCGCGGGATGATGCCGGGGGCCTT
>NZ_DATBFE010000112.1:0-8129 GCF_036558665.1 Reyranella sp.
TGCGAAGCGCTGGATGAAGCCGCCGCCGAGAACACGGCTGCCGGAAGCACCGTCGTAGATCACGCAGGCCTGGCCAGGCGACACGCCGATCTCGGGTTCGGCAAAGCGGACGGCGAGCGTCTCTCGTTCGCGGGACACCTCGGCAGCTCGTAGCGCTTGCGAGGAGCGAACGCGTACCTGAACGGCCAATGGGCCGCTGACATCCGGACCGAGCCAGTTCACGTCATACAGAGCGATTTCCCGCCGCCCCAGCGCGCTGCGCGGCCCGACGACTATGCGGCGGGTCCCGGGCTCGATCTTCACCACATAGAGTGGTTCGTTGTTCGTGCCATTGCGCATACCTGTTGCCAGGCCCCTTCGCTGGCCGACCGTGAATCCAATGACGCCGTCGTGCCGTCCGAGAACGTTGCCGGCCATATCGACGATGTCGCCTGGATCGTCCGCCTCTGGCCGGAGCTTTTGCACCACCGCGCGATAGTCGCCGTTCGGCACGAAGCAGATGTCCTGGCTGTCGGGCTTGTCGGCGACCGCGAGGTCGAAGCGCTCGGCCAGCGCCCGTGTCTCGATCTTCGACAGATGACCGAGCGGGAAACGCAGAACGTCAAGCTGTGCCGCCGTGGTGCCGAACAGGAAGTAGCTCTGGTCGCGCGCGGGATCCATGCCGCGGTGAAGCTCCGGTCCCGCCTCACCCACCACGCGGCGGACATAGTGGCCGGTTGCCAGCGTATCGGCGCCAAGATCACGCGCCGTCTTGAGCAGGTCGCGAAACTTCACCGTGCGATTGCAGGCGATACAAGGAACCGGCGTCTCGCCGCGCATGTACGACTCGGCGAAAGAGTCCATCACGTCGTTGCGGAAGCGCCTTTCGTAGTCGAGCACATAGTGCGGAATGCCCAGCCGTTCAGCGACCTCACGGGCATCGCGGATATCCTGACCGGCGCAGCAGGCGCCCCTCTTCCCTGTTGCTGCGCCATGGTCGTAGAGCTGCAGGGTGATGCCGACAACGTCGTACCCCTCGTCCTTCAGCAGCGCGGCCGTGACCGACGAATCGACGCCGCCGGACATGGCGACCACGACACGCGTGTCGCCCGGCGTCTTCTCGATATCGAGGGAATTGCGGGTCATTGCGGGGGCTATATAGGCTCCCCGGCAACCGGTCGCCAGCGCCGCTAGTCGCGGCGGTAGCTGGTGTCCCGCATGGCCTTGGCGACCCCGTTGCGGTCATAGACGATGACCACCCGGTCGCCCATTTGCACGTCGCCATCGTCCGGCTGGGCAATGGTGACCCGGGATCCGTCGTCTTTGCGCACCGTGACTTCGATGCCGCGCCGCCCGCCGCCATTCTGGTCGATCGCCGTACCCGCGATGCCACCGCCGACGCCGCCCAGAACGGCGCCGACCAGCGCCCCGCCCACGGAGTGACTGACTGCGCCACCGACTACCGCGCCGGTAGCGGCGCCCAATCCACCGCCGACCAGCGTGCCGTTGTTCATACCCGACTGACCGCGCAACGGTACCTCTCGAATTGAGATGACGCGGCCCGTTTCGCCGCGATAGCCACTGGCGGTCTGGACGACGCCCGGCTGTACGCCCTGATTCTCGCACGCGCCAAGCGTTGTCGCGAGCACCAGCGGCAAAAGCAGACCGAGAAGCCACTTCGCAGACATCGCTCCTAACCTCTTTCGCTCAGGGAAGACACGAGACGGGTCAATCTAGTCCGAGCGACGCGAAGTGTCGCGCACCACTTTTGCCACGCCGTCGCGCCCCTGCACGATCTGGACGCGGTCGCCGAGCTGGATGTCGCCATCGTCGCGCTGGGCAACCGTCACCTTCTGACCGTCATCCTTCTGCACGGTTACCTCGATGCCGCGGCCACCCCCCGCGCCGCCGTGATTGCCGTCGAAGATCGCGCCGACGATCGCCCCGCCGACCGCGCCGATCAGGCCGCCGACGATACCGCTGCCCAGGGTATGGCCGGTGGCCGCTCCGATCGTGGCCCCCCCGACGCCGCCCAGCAGGCCGCCGATCATCGTGCCATTGCCCGATCCGCCACGGCCGCCGCGAAGGCCGACTTCGTTGATCGAGACGACGCGACCGCTGTCGCCGGCCATTGCCGCCGGTTGCGGCCCGGCGTAGGCGCCCGTCGAAGTTGCGCGATCGTTGGGGTCGAGCGGCGTCGTGCCGGCGACAGGGCCTCCTGCCGCCGAAGCATTTTGCACGTAGCCCTGATTCTGGCCGTAAGCAGTGTTGGGAACGTAGGTCTGGTTCGGGCCATAACCCGAAGGCGGCCCCGACCGGCTGACGATGCCGGGCTGGACGCCGCCGGACGCACATGCGCCGAGACATGCCGTCATCAGCAGCAGCAGCGCCGGTTTCAGCAACCCCCTCATATGCCCCTCCACAACCACTGTACGAGAGGAATTGAGACCGAATTGGGGCAGCCCGTCAGCCTCGCTCTTCGATCCAGGCGGCCTGGATCGCTTCGAGGATCTTCTCGTTGGAACGCCCCGGATCGTCGGCGAAGTTCGGCAATTCCATTATCCAGCGGTGCAAATCGGTGAAGCGAAGGTTGACATTGTCGACCTCGGGGTGGCGTTCCTCAAGCTCTATCGCGATGTCTTGAACGTCGGTCCAGCGCAGCTTTCCGGCCATCGTCTTCCCCTTACTTGTCGACCATCATGTTGCGGGTCGCCGCCGGCAGCTTCACGACCAGTCCGTCGAGCGCCTCGCTCATGCGGATCTGGCAGCCCAGTCGCGAGGTGTGCGTGAGCCCGAAGGCGAGGTCCAGCATGTCCTCCTCGTCCTCGCTCGCCGGCGCGAGCTTCTCGAACCACACCGCTTCCACGATCACATGGCACGTCGAGCAGGCGAGCGAGCCTTCGCAGGCTCCCTCGATGTCGATGCCGTTGTTATGGGCAATCTCCAGCACCGAAAGGCCGATCGGGGCCTCCACCTCCTTGCGCGACCCGTCCTTCAGGATGAACGTCATCTTCGGCATCGACTCGAACCTCGTCACTCTCCGACACGGCGCTCCAGGTCGCTCATCGACAGCCCCGATAGCGCCTCGCGAATCCCGCGATCCATGCGCCGCTCGGCGAACGGCTTGGACAGAGCTTCGAGGGCTTCGGCTGCGGCACTGATCTCGTCACGGTCGTCGCCGGCGATTGCCTTCTCGAGGCGACCACGCGCGGCATCAAGCGCACTGCGCTCGTTCGCCGACAGCAGGCTGCCGTCCTTCGTGAGCGCGGCATCCAGCGCGAGCAGGCTCCGTCGCGCCTCGACCCGCGCTTCCGTCAACAGGCGTTGCGCCATGTCCTGTTCGGCGTTCTCCAGGCTGTCGTAGAGCATGTCGGCCATGTCTTCGTGGCTCAGGCCATAGGACGGCTTGACCTCGATGCGCTGCGCGATCCCGGTGGTGCGCTCCTGCGCCGACACGGTGAGCAGACCGTCGGCATCGACGGCGAAGGTCACCCGGATGCGCGCCGCGCCGGCAGTCATGGGAGGAATGCCGGTGAGCTCAAAGCGCGCGAGACTGCGGCAATCGGTGACCATTTCGCGTTCGCCTTGCACGACGTGGATCGCCATCGCCGTCTGTCCGTCCTGGTAGGTCGTGAACTCCTGGGCGAGTTGCACCGGGATCGGCGTGTTTCGCGGCACCACCTTTTCGACGAGGCCGCCCATCGTCTCCAGCCCCAGCGACAGCGGCGTTACGTCGAGCAGCAGCGTGTCGGACCCGGCAGTCAGAGCCTCGGCTTGCAGCGCCGCGCCGAGCGCCACCACCTCGTCAGGATCGATGTCGACGAGCGGCGGCTTGCCGATCATCGCGGCGACCCGATCTCGGACCGCCGGCACGCGTGTCGAACCGCCGACCAGGACCACTCCGTGGATTTCACCGCCTGTCAGACTGGCGTCGGCCAGCACCTGCCGGGCGATGTCGACCGTGCGCTTGACCGGAGCTTCGATCATTGACTCGAACTGTGCGCGCGTGATCGCGTGGAACGACGGCACGCCGCCCAGCTCGAGCCGTCCCGAAGTCCTGTCGCGACCGGATAGTTGCTCCTTCATCTGGCGCGCGAGGACGAGCGCCGTCTTCACCGCGCCTTCATCGATCTGATCGGCGATGCCGTCGCGCTTGCGCTCGTCCAACAGGCGTTCGGCAAGCACGCGGTCGAAATCGTCCCCGCCGAGCGCCGTATCGCCGCCGGTGGCCAGCACCTGGAACACGCCCTTCTCCAGCCGCAGCAACGAAAAGTCGAAAGTACCGCCGCCAAGGTCGTACACCGCGTAAAGGCCTTCCGATCCCTTGTCGAGGCCATAGGCGAGTGCCGCCGCGGTCGGCTCATTCACCAGGCGCAGCACCTCGAGTCCGGCGACACGGGCGGCATCGCGGGTCGCCGTGCGCGCCGCATCGTCGAAGTAGGCGGGCACGGTGATGACCGCCCGCTCGACCGGCTTCTCCAGCGCGGCTTCGGCGCGCTGGCGCAACGCCTTCAGGATCTCCGCCGAGATCTCGACCGGCGATCGTGCCCTGCCGGCGATGCGCAGCTTCACCATGTCGGTCTGGCCGCTGCCCGGCTCGATCTCGTATGGCAGGACGCCGGCCACGGCGTGAAGGTCGGCCGCGCCACGGCCCATCAGGCGCTTCACCGAGGCCACGACGTTGCGCGGCTCGCTGGCCATCAGCAGGCGCGCCTCCTCGCCCACCACGATGCCGCCCGAGTTCGGATAAGCGACCACCGATGGCACCAACGCCCTGCCCGTCTCGTCGTGCAAGGCGGCCGGCTTGCCGTCGCGGGCGATCGCGACGACGGAATTCGTCGTGCCGAGATCGATGCCGACCGCCAGCGTTCCCTCGCCCGCATGCGGCAGAGGCGTCTCGCCAGGTTCATGGATCTCGAGCAGGGTCATGCTTTCGCCCGTTCGAGAGCTGTCCGTCTTGACCGCGCTTCGTCGGCAAACTTGTCGAGATAACGCAGACGCAGAAGCGCACTTCTGAGGGCGGGCCTGTCGTCCCTCGAGAACAAACCGGCGAGACCGGACAGCGCATTCTCCATGTCGCTACCTGCTTTCCGGGCCAACAAGTCCACTTCCTCGATCGTCTCTGCCTCAAGCAACGCCTCGCGCGCCTCCATCGCCTCCATGAGAAGCTCGGGATCGTCGATGGTCTTGCCGTCGCCCGGCAATTCGACGCCCTTCAGGCTCGCGAGATAGACCGCACGGCTCAGGGGATCCTTGAGCGTGCGGTAGGCGTCGTTCAGCGCCGCCGCCTCGGTCGAGGCTCGCGCCTTCTCTTCAGGCGGCCTGGCGACGAACCGGTCGGGATGCCACTGGCGCTGCCGCGCGAAATAGGCCTTGTCGAGCTGGGCGGGCTCCAGGTCGAGCGCCGCCGGCACTCCCAGCCGCGCGAAATGATCCATGATCCCAACGCTTCAGTCTGTCAGACGTGAAAGGATTCGCCGCAGCCGCAGCGCCCCTTCTCGTTCGGGTTCCTGAACACGAAGCCCGACTTCAGCTTCTCTTCCGCATAGTCCATCTCGGTGCCGATCAGGAACAACGACGCCTTCGGGTCGATCAGGAGCTTGATGCCCCCGGTCTCCACGACCTCGTCCATCGGCTCCTGCTTTTCGGCAAATTCCAACGTGTAGGAAAGGCCGGAGCAGCCTTTGGTGCGCACGCCGATGCGCACGCCCGCGGTGGCCTTGCCGCGCCCGTCGATCAACGCTTTCACGCGCTCGGCAGCCGCCGGCGTCACCGTCATCACCTGCGGGCGCGGACGGCGCGGTCGCGGCACGACGGCAGGCTTGGGGGCGTCCGTGACGATAGGCGTGCTCATGAAACTCTCTCTGCTCCGAATCCGGGACTACTTGGCGGCGGCGACCGCTTCCTGGCCTTCCGGTGCGCACTCATCCTTCTTCAGCGTCTTGGCGCGATAGTCGGCGATTGCCGCCTTGATCGCGTCTTCCGCCAGGACCGAGCAATGTATCTTCACGGGCGGCAGCGCAAGGTGCTTGGCGATGTCGGTGTTCTTGATCGTCTCCGCCTCGTCGATCGTCTTGCCCTTTACCCACTCGGTGACAAGCGATGAGGAGGCGATCGCCGAACCGCAACCGAACGTCTTGAACTTGGCGTCCTCGATCAGACCGTCGGGGCCGACCTTGATCTGCAGCTTCATCACGTCGCCGCAGGCCGGCGCACCCACCAGACCCGTACCGACATCCTCGGCATTCTTGTCGAGCGCTCCGATGTTGCGGGGGTTCTCGTAGTGATCAATCAGCTTTTCGCTGTAGGCCATGACGCTCTCCTTGGATCTTGCGGCGGCGCTAGTGCGCTGCCCACTCGATGGACTTCAGATCGATGCCTTCCTGGGCCATCTCCCAGAGCGGGCTCATCTGTCGCAGCTTGGTGACGTGGCGCACGAGCTCGTCGACCGCGGTATCCACTTCCTGCTCGGTCGTGAACCGGCCAAGGCCGATGCGCAAGGACGTGTGCGCCAATTCCTCGTCGACGCCAAGAGCCCGCAGCACATAGCTCGGCTCCAGCGAGGCCGAGGTACAGGCCGAGCCGGACGAGACCGACAGGCTCTTGATTCCCATCATCAGCGACTCGCCCTCGACATAGGCGAAGCTGATGTTGAGATTGCCCGGAATGCGATGGTCGAGATCGCCGTTGACATAGATTTCCGGCAACTTCGCCTGCAGCCCCTTCAGCATGCGGTCACGCAGCTTCGTCAGGCGCTTCGCCTCGGCATCCATCTCCTTCATGCAAACCTCGGCCGCCTCGCCCAGGCCGACACACAGCGGCGTCGGCAAGGTGCCGGAACGAAAGCCACGCTCCTGGCCGCCGCCATTGATCAGTGCCACCAGACGCACACGCGGCTTGCGGCGGACGTAGAGCGCACCAATGCCCTTGGGTCCGTAGATCTTGTGACCTGAAATGCTCATCAGGTCGATGTTCATGGCATTGACGTCGAGTGGAATCTTGCCCGCGGCCTGGGCGGCGTCGGTATGGAAGAACGCCCCCTTCTCACGGCAGATCTTGCCAATCTCGGCCAGCGGCTGGATGACGCCGATCTCGTTGTTTACCGCCATCACCGACACGAGCACGGTCTTGTCCGTCACCGCGGCGCGGAGCTGCCCGAGATCGACAAGGCCGTTCTTCTGCACCGGTAGATAGGTGACCGAGAAGCCCTGCTGTTCGAGGTGGCGGCAGGTATCGAGCACGCACTTGTGCTCCGTCACCGTGGTGACGATGTGGTTGCGACGGTCCTTGTAGAACTCGGCCACGCCCTTGATGGCGAGATTGTTCGATTCGGTGGCGCCGGACGTGTAGATGATCTCCTTCTCGTCGGCGCCGATCAGCTTGGCGACCTGCGCCCGCGCCTTCTCCACGGCCTCTTCCGCCTCCCAGCCGTAGGAATGGCTACGCGAATGGGCGTTGCCGAACTTGTACGTGAAGTAGGGCATCATGGCTTCGAGGACGCGCGGATCCATCGGCGTCGTGGCCTGATAGTCGAGGTATATCGGCTGATCGTTGCGCCGGATCTGTGCCAGAGCGTTCATGTTAACCCCTTGAAATCACTATGCGGCCTGGGCTTGGGAGATATCCGAGTGCGCTGCTCGGATATATAGGTCGCGCCAGGCGGCGATCAAGCGCTCGATATCCTGCGCGGTCGTGTTCCAGCCAAGGCTGATGCGAGTGGCCGTGGCCGCTTCGACGGCAGGCACCCCCATGGCCTCCAGCACCGCCGACCGCCCGACCTTGCCAGAGGAACAGGCCGCGCCAGCAGAAACGCAGATCCCTGCCAGATCTAGTGCCATGACCTGGGTCTCGGCCATCACGCCCGGCATCGATACGCAGCTCGTGTTGCCAAGTCGCACTGCATCCGCGCCATAAGCAATGGCGCCCGGCGCGATCCACCTCAGCTCCGACTCCAGTCGATCGCGCAGCCGATCTACATCGAGGCCCGACGCCCCAGCCTCGGCCGCAGCCCCGAATCCGACAATGCCTGCGACGTTCTCGGTCCCGGCGCGGCGATAGCGTTCCTGGCCGCCGCCGCGGCGATCCGGCGTCAATGGTGCGCCATCACGCACGACCAGAGCGCCGACGCCTGTGGGACCGCCAAGCTTGTG
>NZ_DATBFE010000113.1:0-8300 GCF_036558665.1 Reyranella sp.
ACGGTCGGCTCGTTGTGGCCCAGCATGCGGGCTTCCGGCTCGAACGGCGCGGCATACCAGGCAAGCGCCTCGACGCCCAGCTGATCGAGCTTCTGCAGGGTCTCGCTGCCGCGGATCTTCATGGCCGATGACGCGGCGCCCGGGTTGCGGCCGCGGCTGAGGTCGGACAGCACCTGCAGCTCGATCATCTCCAGTGCCTGGATGGAGATCTCCGCCTCCGCCAGCCGCTCGGCGAAGGCCCGCTCGTCGATCAGCCGGCCCGAGCCGTCGGCCGCCTCCTCCTTGGCGATGCGCCGGACGTCCTCGATGCGGGCATAGAGGTTGGGCGTATAGGCATCGCCCCCGCGCTCGAACTCGAGCAGGTACTTGGCGACCGTCCAGCCGGCGTTCTCCGGGCCGATGCGGTTGGCAACCGGCGTGCGCACGTTGTCGAAGAACACCTGGTTCACCTCGTGGTCGCCCGCGAGCGTCACGATCGGCTTCACGCTGAGGCCCGGCGCCTGCATCGAATCGATCAATACGAAGGAGATGCCGTCCTGCGGCTTGCCCTCGATCGCCGTGCGCACCAGGCAGAACATGTGGTCGGCAACGTGCGCGCCGGTGGTCCAGATCTTGGTGCCATTGATCACGTAGTTGTCGCCGTCCTGCACCGCGCGCGTCTTGAGGCTGGCAAGGTCGGAGCCCGAGCCCGGCTCGGAGTAACCCTGGCAGAAGGTGATGTCGCCAGCGACGATCCTGGGCAGGTACTTGGCCTTCTGCTCCGGCGTGCCGAACTTCATGATCACCGGGCCGACCATGCGCAGGCCCATCGAGAAGATGCGCGGCGCGTCCACCGCCGTGCATTCGCGGGCGAAGACGTAGCGCTGTGTCGCGTTCCAGCCGGTGCCGCCATATTCCTTCGGCCAGCTCGGCGCCGACCAGCCGTGCTGCGCCAGCACCTTGTGCCATCTCAGACCGGCTGCAAAGTCGGCGAACACGCCGCCGGTCTTGGCTCCGGCCTCGCGCAGATCCTCGCTCAAATTTTCGTCAAGGAAGCGGCGCACATCGTCGCGAAAAGCTTGATCCTCTGGACTGAGGTCGAGGTCCATGGCGTTTCTCTCCCGGTTGGCCGAAGGCTAGCAGCGCCATCCGGCGGGCGGTATGCTTTTTGCGTCGCTGCGGGGCACCGACGAGGAGACCGATCATGCGTGTTCTCGTTTACCTGTTCAGCCTTGTCCTGCTGGCCCTGCCGGCGATGGCCCAAGACAAGCCGCAGGACAAGAAGGACATCGATCTCGCGCTGGCGCTCGGCATCGACATCTCCGGCAGCATCGATCCCGACGAAGCCAAGCTGCAACGGCAGGGCTACGTGATGGCATTCCGCGACCCGGTGATCGTCAAGGCGATCCTGGGCGGACCCAACGGCCGCATTGCCGTCGCCTACTACGAATGGTCCGACTCCTGGATGCAGAAGCTGCTGATCGACTGGACGCTGCTCGACAGCGAGGCGACGATCGCGGCATTTGCCGACAAGCTCGCCAACTCGCCGATCTCGATCGCGCGCCGCACCTCGATCAGCGGTGCTATTCGCTACGCAGTCGGCCTGTTCGGCCGCAGCGCCTACGACGCCGACCGCAAGGTGCTCGATATCTCCGGCGACGGGTCGAACAACGACGGCATGCTGGTTACCGATGCGCGCACCGAGGCGCTGAAGCAACGGATCGCAATCAACGGCCTGCCGATCATCAACGATCGGCCTAATCCTTTCGGCTTCCCGGCCGAAGCGGACCTCGACCAGTATTACCTGCATTGCGTGACCGGCGGACCACGCTCGTTCGTCGAGGTGGCAAGGAACTTCGATGATTTTCCGCGCGCCGTTCGCAAGAAGCTCCTGCAGGAGGTCGCCGATCGCGGGTCGCGATCGGACACCGGCGCAGCCGGTCTGGCCCTGCATGACGGGACGCGGCTCGCCCAGGCGCGCCGGACACAGGCCAGCGAGGACGACGACTATACGCGTTTCGTCCGCCCGGGCTACGAGCCCGGCTGCGACGTCGGCGAGCGCCGCTCGCGCGAATTCTGGCAGCGCCGGTTCGGCACGACGCCGGACTGATCCTCGAGGCGCCGGATCGCAATCACGATGTCTCGGTCTCCGGCCGGATCACCGGCAAGGCGAGGAGGCGTTCGGTCGCGAACTCGAGAAACGCATCGAGCTTGGGAGCGCGATGAACGCGACCCTTGGTGACCAGATGCACGGGCAGTGGTGGTGCCTCGTAACGCCGGAAGAGCCGGATCAGGCTCCCCGCCTTCAGATCGTCGGCCACCTGGTATGACAGCAGTTGGGCGATGCCACGGCCGGCGCGCGCCGCGCGCAGCCGCGTTTCGACATCGTCGACCCGCAGCCTGCCCGTCAGCCTGTGCGGCGCATCCCGCACCGGGCCAGCGAAGATCCAGTCCTGCGCAACGGGCGACGTGCCCAGGACGACATCGTGCGCCGCGAGATCCGCAGGGCTTCGCGGCGTGCCGCGCTTCCTCAGGTAGCCGGGACTTGCCACCCACAGCCGCCGAACCTCGCCCACCTGTCGGGCGAGCAGCGACGAGTCGGGCAGATGGCCGATACGCACCGCCACGTCGATCGCCTCGTCGATCAGATCGACGTTGCGGTCGCCGAGCATCAACTCGACCTCGACGTCGGCAAAACGGTCGAGAAAGCGCGCGGCGATCGGCGCGACGTGGCGGCGACCGAACTGCACCGGCGCGACAACTCGCAAGACGCCGCGGACCGGCGCGTTCGCGACTCCGGCCAGGGAAGCCTCGTAGGCATCCAGCACGACGCGGGCGCGATCAACCAACAACCGACCGGCCTCGGTGGGCGCGAGCCGTCGCGTGGTACGGTCGATCAGGCGGACACCGATGCGATCCTCGAGCGCAGCGAGCGCCCGCGTCACGGCCGGGGGCGAGCGACGCAGGCGTTGCGCCGCACGCGCGAGGCTACCCTCCTCGACAATCTTCACGAACAGTCCGAGCTCATCCAGACGGTCCATTCGACTATTCCACATTACACAATAAAGTCTTTCATCATAGGCTAATTATTTCCGAAACGGAAAGATACATGCAGAAGGGAGCACATTATCGGGTCAGGCCAATGGATATGTCACCCTTCCATGTCGACGAACTTGCCGCCCAGTCGCTGGCCCATCAAAGCAGCTCCGGCGCCGGTATTCGCGCCGCGATGCCGGACCAGCATCGCAGCTTCTTCGAGCTCCTGCCCTATCTCTTCGTGGCCACCGCCGATCAGAACGGCTGGCCTGTCGCCTCTGTGCTTCACGGCAATCCCGGCTTCGTCCGCTCGCCTGACCCGACCAGCTTGCACATCGACAAGCGCCCTGCCTCCGACGACCCCGCTGCAGCCGGTTGGCAAGCGGGCCGCTCGGTGGGCCTTCTGGGCATTGATCTTTCCAACCGCCGGCGCAATCGCGCCAATGGCAAGGTGGCGGCGCTGGGCGAGCGCGGCACGACCGTCGCCGTTGCCCAGAGCTTCGGCAACTGCGCCCAATACATCCAGACGCGGCGGCCGACGGTTCGTCACCGCCATCCCAGCCCCGTCCAGCACCTTGCCGGACTGGATCAGGCAGCACGGAGCCTCATCGCAAGCGCGGACACCTTCCTTGTGGCCAGCCGATCGCGCCCGACGATCGAGCATGCGAGCGGCCTCGATGTCTCGCATCGCGGCGGGCGGCCCGGTTTCGTTGCCGTCGAGGGCGACACGCTCCTCGTCCCCGACTTCCGCGGCAATCGCTTTTTCAACACTCTCGGCAATCTGCTCGGGGATCCGCGCGCCGGCCTGCTGTTCATCGACTTTGCCAACGGCGACCTGTTGCAGCTTCAGGGCACGGCCACGATCGACTGGACCGACCGCGACGCCGCGAGGCTCGCCGGCGCACAGCGAACCTGGCGGGTCAAGGTCGAGCGCGGCTGGCGACAGCCGCAGGCCCTGCCCTTCGACTGGATCTTTGGCGACTATGCGCCGACGACGCTCGCGACCGGTGTCTGGACGTCAGAGTGAGGAAAGGCGTGAGACCATCGCGTCCAGAGCAAGTATGTAGGAATCGACGCCGAAGCCGGCAATGATGCCGACGACAGCCTCGGCCGTGACCGAGCCGAAACCGCGTTTCTCGATGTTGGTCATGTGGACCTCGATCGCGGGGGCTTTGATCGAGCGCAGGCAATCGCGCAGGGCATGGCCGGCATAAAGGAAACCGGCCGGATTGAAGAGCACGCCGTCGATGCCATCCCGGTCCGCGCGAAAAATCGCCGAAACCGCCTCGCCCTCGGTGTTGGTGTAAAGGATCTCGAGTCCCACGCCGAGCTCGCGCGCCCGGCGGCGGACGATGGAGTTCAGTTCCTTCGCCGTGGTCGTGCCGTAGAGCTCTGGCTGGCGGGTGCCCAGATACTCCATGTTGGCGCCCTGGATGAGCAGGAGTTTCATTCCATCCCCGAGTAGCGACGCGGCATCCCAGGCACCGCAGCCGTCGAAATACTAGAACAAGTTCCGGTTGAAGGGCACCAATCCTTGGCACGCAGACGAACGCTGTGCGGTGGCCCAACACTCTCGCCGGGGGCCCTGCGAAAGAACAACCGGCATCAGCGCGGCAAGGAGGAGTACCCCATCAACGCGACGTCGATCGAGCGCGCACATTGCCGCCCTTCACGGATCGCCCAGACCACGAGCGACTGTCCGCGCCGCATGTCGCCGGCGGCGAACAACTTCGGAACCGACGTCTTGTAGTCCTGCACACTCGCGGCAACGTTGCCGCGGGCATCGAGCATGACGCCTGCCTGCTCCAAGAGACCCGGCCTGCGCGGTCCGAGGAATCCCATCGCCAGCAGCACCAGATCGGCCTTGAGCTTGAAACCACTGCCCGGCACTTCGGCCATCGTCGTGCGGCCGTCCGCGCCCTTCACCCAATCGATGCGTACGCATTCCAAGGCCTCGACCCTGCCTTCGGACCCGACCGCCCGCCTGGTGAGGACGGCAAAGTCACGTTCCACCCCCTCCTCGTGCGAGGACGAGGTGCGCATCTTGAGCGGCCAGTCGGGCCAGGTCAGCGCCTTGTCTTCCTTGTCCGGCGGCTGCGCCATCACCTCGAGCTGCGTGACCGAAACCGCGCCCTGTCGGTTGGAGGTACCCACGCAGTCCGACCCGGTGTCGCCTCCGCCGATTACCACGACATGCTTGCCCTCGGCGCTGATCGTGCCCCCGGGGGCCGCGCGTGTTTCATCGTCGCCGGCAACGCGCTTGTTCTGCGGCACCAGGAAATCCATGGCGAAGTGGATACCCTGCAGTTCGCGCCCGGGCACTTCGAGATCGCGCGGCCATTCCGCACCGCCGGTCAGGGCGACCGCGTCGAAGCCTTCGAGCAGGGACTTCGCCGACAGCGTCGCACCGACCTCGACGCCGGTGCGGAACTCCACTCCTTCGGCCTCCATCTGGTGCATGCGCCGATCGATCAGACGCTTCTCCATCTTGAAGTCGGGAATGCCGTAGCGCAGCAGGCCGCCGATACGGTCGGCTTTCTCGAATAGCGTCACCGCATGGCCGGCGCGCGCCAACTGCTGGGCGCAGGCGAGACCGGCTGGCCCGGAGCCTACGACCGCTACGCGCCTGCCGGTCTTCCTCGTCGGCACGAGCGGCTGGATCCAGCCCTCCTCCCAGCCACGGTCGACGATGGCGCATTCGATCGACTTGATGGTGACGGGGCTGTCGTCGATGTTGAGCGTGCAGGCCGCCTCGCAAGGCGCCGGGCAGATGCGGCCAGTGAACTCGGGGAAATTGTTGGTCGAGTGCAGCACCTCCAGTGCCGCCTGCCAGCGGTCGCGGCGTACCAGCTCGTTCCAGTCGGGAACCTGATTGTTGACCGGGCAGCCGTTGTGACAGAAGGGCACGCCGCAATCCATGCAACGCGCCGCCTGCTGGCGCATCTCGCCCGCCGGCAACGGCAGGATGAATTCCTTCCAGGTCTTGAGGCGCGCTTCGACCTTCTCGTAAGGCCGATCCTTGCGCTCGATTTCCAGGAAGCCGGTGGGAAGGCCCATCGCTCGATCTACTCCCTCTTTCGTTTGCATTCGCGTCGCGGAGGAAAGGATTCCTCGGCCTCGCCTCGGGACGACACGGTCCTGTGCATCATCCCGCAGCTCAGCAGGGATCTTTAGAGTGCCGGTCCCTCACTCCGCCGCGACCGCCTTTGTCGCCGCCTTGCCGCGGGCCTGCATGAGCGCGCGCTTATAGTCCTTGGGCATCACCTTGACGAAGCAGGGCAAGGCCCGGTCCCAATCCTCAAGAAGCTCGCGGGCGCGAGCACTGCCCGTATGCAGGTGATGCCTTTCCACGAGGATGCGCAGCCGCTCGGCATCGAAACGGAGCACATCGCCCATCCCGTTGTCCTCCGCATCGAGCGCGCGCTGATGCGGCCGGCCCTGATCGTCGACGGCTGCATCGGAGCGCGCACCGACCTGCTCGAGTTCGACCATCGCGGGATTGCAGAGGTCCCGGAAGCGCGCCTTGGGATCGTACACATAGGCCACGCCGCCCGACATGCCGGCCGCGAAGTTGCGGCCGGTTTCGCCCAGGACCACGACGACGCCGCCGGTCATGTACTCGCAGCCATGGTCGCCCGTGCCTTCCACCACCGCAATGGCGCCGGAGTTGCGCACCGCGAAGCGCTCGCCGGCCACGCCCTCGAAATAGGCCTCACCGGCAATGGCGCCGTAAAGCACGGTGTTGCCGACGATGATGTTCCGCAGCGGATCGCGCCCCGTACCCGGCGGCTGGCGCACGGTGACGCGCCCGCCCGACAGACCCTTGCCGACATAGTCGTTGGCGTCGCCTGTCAGCTCGAGCGAGATGCCATGGGCCAGAAAGGCGCCGAAGCTTTGCCCGCCCGTGCCGGTGAGCTTGATGGAGATCGTGTCGTCGGGCAGCCCGGCATGGCCATAGCGCTTGGCCACCTCGCCCGAGAGCATGGCGCCGACCGTACGGTTGACGTTGCTCGCCGGCAGCTCGATCTGCACGGGATCGCCGCTCTCCAGTGCCGGATGCGCCGCGTCGATCAGCCTGTTGTCGAGCGCCTTGTCGAGGCCGTGCTCTTGCCGCTCGCTGTTCCAGATCGCAACCCCCGGCTTGGCCGGCGCAACATACAGCAGCTTCGAAAGATCGACGCCGCCGGCTTTCCAATGGTCGACGGCACGCCGCATATCGAGGCGATCGACACGGCCGATCATCTCGTTCAGCGCGCGGAAGCCCAGCCGCGCCATGATCTGGCGCAGCTCCTCGGCCACGAAGAAGAAGTAGTTGATCACGTGCTCGGGCTGGCCGGTGAAACGCTTGCGCAGCACCGGGTCCTGCGTCGCCACGCCCACAGGGCAGGTGTTGAGGTGGCACTTGCGCATCATGATGCAGCCGGCCGCGATCAGCGGTGCAGTCGCGAAGCCGAACTCGTCGGCGCCGAGGAGCGCACCGATCGCGACATCGCGTCCGGTACGGATCCCGCCATCGACCTGCACGGCGATGCGGCCGCGCAAGCCGTTCAGCACCAAGGTCTGCTGGGTTTCGGCGAGCCCGATCTCCCATGGCGAGCCGGCATGCGTCAGCGAGGTGAGCGGCGAGGCGCCGGTGCCGCCCTCGAAGCCCGAGATCGTTACATGATCGGCACGCGCCTTGCTGACGCCCGCCGCGACCGTGCCGACGCCCACTTCCGACACGAGCTTCACCGAGACGCGCGCCACAGGGTTCACGTTCTTGAGGTCGTGGATGAGCTGCGCCAGGTCCTCGATCGAGTAGATGTCGTGATGTGGCGGCGGCGAAATAAGACCGACGCCCGGCGTCGAGTGGCGCACCTTGGCGATGGTCTTGTCCACCTTGTGCCCCGGAAGCTGTCCGCCTTCGCCGGGCTTTGCGCCCTGCGCCATCTTGATCTGCAGCTCGTCGGCGCTCACCAGGTACTCGCTGGTCACGCCGAAGCGGCCCGACGCCACCTGCTTGATCTTGCTGCGCTTCGAGTCGCCGTTGGCCAGCGGGACGAAGCGTTCCGGATCCTCGCCGCCCTCACCCGTGTTCGAACGGCCGCCAAGCCGATTCATGGCGATCGCCAGTGTCTCGTGCGCCTCGCTGCTGATCGATCCGTACGACATCGCGCCGGTGGCAAACCGCGTCAGGATCGTTTCGATCGGCTCGACCTCGTCGATCGGCACCGGCGCTCCTGCCGGCTTCAGCCGGAACAGACCGCGCAGCGTCGCGCGATGCTCGTTCTGCCGATCGACCGCGC
>NZ_DATBFE010000114.1:0-13565 GCF_036558665.1 Reyranella sp.
CAGAAGGGGGCGACGATGGTACGGCACTTCGACCATCTGACGATCGCGGTGCGCGATCTCGACAGGGCACGCCGGTTCTTCGGTCTGCTGGGCTTCAAGGAGGCGATTTCCGTGGTGATCACCGGCGAGCCCTTCGCCTCATACATGGGACTGCCGGAGATCGAGGCGGACCACGTGACCCTGGTGCTGGAGAATGCCAGCCCGCGCACCGAGATCCAGCTCCTGCACTATCGCCATCCGCAGTCGATTGCCGACCCGAACATCCGCGACCTGCACAAGATCGGCCTCAACCATGTCTGCTTCGCCACGGATGATATCGACGCCGAGCTTCGCAAGATGCGCGAGAACGGCTTCGAGACGCGCAGCGACATCCTGGATTTCCACTCGCGCAAGCTGGTCTTTCTCGATGGGCCGGAGGGCGTGGTCGTCGAGCTTTCGCAGTGGCACTAGTCCCGTGCGGGCCTGAATGGATATCCGCCATGATCCGGCGCAATCTCGTGAAAGCAGGAGGGAACGACCATGGCAGGCCATGATCTCGAAAGCCTTTGGGAGGCACATTGTCGCTACGAGTTCGAGACCCGGGACGTCGACGCGACCATGGCCACGATGGTGGCGGAGCCCTACGTCAACCACATTCCGACCATGACCGGCGGAGTGGGGCACGATGAGCTCAAGCGCTTCTACAAGTACCATTTCATTGGCGCCAACCCGCCGGATTTTCGACTGACTCCGGTCAGCCGGACGATCTCCGCGGATCGGCTGGTCGACGAGTTCGTCGTGCACTTCACCCACACCACCGAGATCGACTGGATGCTGCCCGGCATTGCGCCGACCGGGCGGGAAGTGAGCGTTCCCACCGTCGCCATCGTGCAGTTCAGGGAGGGAAAGCTGATCCACGAGCATATCTACTGGGACCAGGCCTCGGTCCTCGTGCAGATCGGCAAGCTCGACCCCGAGGGTCTGCCGATCGTCGGGGCCGACGCGGCGCGAAAGGTCATGGACAAGACGCTGCCGAGCAACACCCTGATGAAGGAGATCTGGCAGCGAAGTGCCGGCAAGCCGATCTAGGTTGTGACGTTCGGAGCAGCATGCTCCGACGGTCAGATCGCGACCTGCTGGATGCCGCCGCGGAGCCGGCCCGCCTCGATGCTGCGCCACAGGATCTCGTGACCCTTCGGCAGCGCCCGGTTGTTGGGCATCGAGAGCCAGAGGCGCAGCAGCAGCCGGTCGTGGCCGCTCGCCGCGTCGTCCTCGAAGGGCGTGCGGCCGTGATAGGTGACGTGGCTGTTGATGAGCTGCAGGTCGCCGGGATCGAGCGTCATCTCGAAGCAGAGCTCCTGCGCGGTCTGCATCAGGATGTCGATCGCTTCCTTCTGCTCGGCGGTGAGCTTGGGCACGCCGGGCGCCATCTGCGCCGCCTCGATGAAGGTCAGCGAATAGTGCGACGTGAACTTGCCGTCGCGCAGGCCGAAGATCGGCAGCGGATAGGCGGTCTCCTTGGTGGTGCCTTCCTCGCCGAAGCGGCTGCGCCAGAAATCCTGGAACAGCACTTCGAGGAGATCCGGCCGGCGTGCCAGGATGGCGTTGTGAACGGCGGGCGTCGAAGCGAGCGTGCTGACGCCGCCCGCGCGCGCCTGGCGCACGCAAAGCAGGCCGACCACGTCGGTGCGGTCGGTATGGAAGCGCAGGCCGCCATTGGTGAGCGTGCGCGCATAAGACGAGAGGAAGGTGGTGCCCTTGTTCTCGTCCTGCACCTGGCCATAAGTGCGGCCGACATGCGCGCCCTCGTCGCGGATCGCGCGCATCAGCTCGCCGCTCCTGTTCTGGAACACCGGCGTGCCGAGATGGCTGCCGAAGCCGAAATAGAGGCGGCGCAGATCATCCTCGCCGTAGCGGTCGACCGGAAAGCCGCGCAATTTCATGATGCCGCTGCCGTTCTCCAGCTCGCCGGCGATGTCGTCGAAGAGTGGACCCAACGTCGGCAGCGGGAAGTCCGCGCGTGTGATCTCCTGCCAGGGACGGTCCTTCACCGCCTGCAACGCTTTATCGAGATCGGCCACGGCGCTCGCCGGTAGATCGCGGATCCAGCGCCTGGAGGTCGCGATGTCGTTGCCCTGCCAGACGGACGGGCCGGTGAGCGGGGTGCGGGTCATCGGCCGACCTTATCATATTCGCGGTTCAGAAGATGTTTCCTCATGTTGATGGAGGTCGGATAGTCGAAGCCCGGATGCGCCTCGCGGCCGGTCTCGACGTAGCCCAGAGACCGGAAGAGCCGCTGGTTCTCGGTCAGCACCACGCGCACGCCGAGCCGCACGCCGGCGAGACCTCGCGCACGCGCGTCGGCTTCGACAGCGGCGACGAGGCGCCTCGCGAGGCCCAGGCCGCGCGCTTCGGGCACGACCGCGAGCCGCCCGAAATAGAGGTCGCCTTCCATCACCTTGATCATGACGCAGCCCAGCATCTCGCCGTTCCGCTCCGCGACGATCGCGCCCGCACCCTTGGCAAGCTCCGCCGCGATCCCTTCCTCGGTCTCGCGGAAGGCGCCTGACTCGGGGACGAGCCTGCCGCGATATTGCGCGAAGGCCGATGCGATCGTGGCCGCGATCGCGGGCGCATCGTCTGGTGTCGCCGGCCGCAGGACAACAGGGTCGCTCATCGCTCTCTTCTCGCGTAGGCTCGCGGCAAAAGCGAGAGGAAACGACCCAGAGGAAGAATATGGCGCTCATCACCTATCTCACCCGCATCCAGTTCGAGTTCGGCGCGCTGAAGCTCCTCGAGTCGGAACTGCAGCTTCTCGGCATCCGCCGGCCGCTGATCGTGACCGACAAGGGCATCATCGCCGCCGGCCTGTGGGGCAAGGTGAAGGACAAGCTGCCGGGCAACATGCCGGTCGCAATCTATGACGGCACACCGGAGAATCCGACGGAAGCAGCGATGCGCGACGCGCTCAGGATCTACAGGGAGGAAGGCTGCGACGGCATCGTCGCCATCGGCGGCGGTTCGCCGATGGATCTTGCCAAGGGCGTCGCGCTGATGGCGACGCACCCCGGCAATTCGCTGCAGGCGTACGCGATGGTCGAAGGCGGCGCGGCGAAGATCACGTCCGCGGTAGCGCCGATCGTCGCCATCCCGACCACGTCGGGCACCGGCAGCGAGGTGAGCCGCGGCGGCGTCATCATCATGGACTCCGGCCGCAAGCTCGCGATCGGCAGCCCGCATCTCATCCCCAGGCTGGCGCTGATCGATCCCGAGCTGACGCTCGGCCTGCCGCCGCATCTCACCGCCGGCACCGGCATGGACGCTTTCACGCACAACATCGAATGCTTCCTGTCCAACGCCTACAATCCGCCGGCCGACGCGATCGCGCTCGATGGGCTGGACAAGGCGTGGCGCTATGTCGAGCGCGCCACCAAGGACGGCCAGGATCGCGAGGCGCGCTATCACATGGCGATGGCGGCGATGGAGGGCGCAATGGTGTTCCAGAAGGGGCTGGGCGCCGTCCATGCGCTCAGCCATCCGACCGGCGGGCTCAAGGGCCATCGCTTGCACCACGGCACCCTGAACGCGATCTACCTGCCGGCGGTGCTGCGCTTCAACGCGCCGGCGGTCGGCGACAAATACGCGAAGGTGGCCGAGGTATTGGGCCTGCCCGAGCGCGAGGGCACGGCCGACGGCGTCGCCAACGCCGTGTCGGCGCTGAACGATCGGCTCGGCATTCCCAGGGGACTGGGCGCAATGGGCGTGAGGCAGGACGAGGTCGAGCCGATCGCCGAGGGCGCGCTCGGCGATCATTGCCACCTCTCGACCCCGCGCCAGCCGACCAGGGCGCAGTATGTGGAGCTGATCGAACAGAGCTGGGGTTAGTTCGCCGGACCGCGAGCCTCTTGCTCGTCTTGATCATGAGCGAGCTGGAGGCTCGCGGTCCGGAAGAAGAGGTTGACCGGGAGACACGGATGAAAGTGAAGGACAAGGTCTGCGTCGTGACGGGCGCGGCGGGCGGAATCGGCGAGGCGATCGCGCGACGTTACGCCAAAGAAGGTGCGAAGGGCGTGGTCGTGGCCGATATGGACCGGGCGCGGCTCGAGAAGGTGGCGAAGGACGTCAAGGGCGTTGCCGTCGCCTGCGATGTCGGCAAGGAAGCCGACATTCGCCATCTGGTGGCCGAGGCCGAGCGCCACTACGGGCCGGTCGATGTCTTTTTCTCCAACGCCGGGATCGGCCGCGGCGGCCACGAGGATGCGACCGACAAGGACTGGGCCGACAGTTGGGCGATCCATGTCATGGCCCACGTCTATGCCGCGCGCGCCCTCGTGCCGGGTATGCTCCAGCGCAAATCGGGCTATCTCCTGAACACCGCCAGCGCGGCGGGCCTGCTCGCCTCGATGGGCTCGGCGCCCTACGGCGTCACCAAGCATGCCGGCGTGGCGCTCGCCGAGCACCTGGCGATCCAGTACGGCGACAAGGGCATTTGCGTCTCCGTGCTTTGCCCGCAGGCGGTCGACACCAACATGCTGCGCATGGCCGGCGCCGGCGCGGCCTCGGTCGATGGCGTACTCAACCCCGATGCCGTGGCGCAGACCGTCATCGAGGCGATGGAGGCGGAGACCTTCCTGATCCTGACGCATCCCCAGGTGAAGGAATACATGGCCCGCAAGCTCGACCGCGACCGCTGGCTGCGCGGCATGCGGCGGCTCCGGGACAAGACGGGGGAGGGACAGCGGCGATAGACGCGGTGCTTCATGGTCTTTTGGACCGCGAGCCTCCGCCTCGCTCGTGATCAGGAGCGAGCCGGAGGCGCGCGGCCCGGGAGAGCGTGAGTCCGAAGAACGAGTGATGCTCCCCTACCTCGATCACCTGTTCGCCGGGACCGGCCTCATGATCGCGCTCGGCGTCACGCTGGTCGCAGGCCTGATGCGCGGCTTCGCGGGCTTCGGCTCGGCCATGCTGATGGCGCCGATCTTCGCCCTCCTGTTCGGCTCGGCGGAGATGGTCGTCACCGTGGTGGCGATCGAGCTGGTCGTTTCGCTCCAGCTCTTCCCCCAGGTGCGGACCAGCGCCGACTGGAAGACCCTCGCGCCCATGAGCGTCGCCGCCTGTGTCGCGATGCCGCTCGGCGTGTGGGCGCTGGCGAGCGTCGACAAGGGCACGATCGTGACGGCCGTGTCGGCGGTGATCGTGGTTTTCGTCGCGCTGATGTGGACCGGCTGGAAATATCGCGGCCGGCGCTCGACCGGGGCGACGGTGGCGGTCGGCGCCGTCTCGGGCGCGATGATGGCGACCACCAGTGTCGGCGGCCCGCCGGTGCTGCTCTATCTCCTCTCGGGCAACGACCCGCCCGCCGTGAACCGCGCCAACATCGTTACCTACTATTTCCTCACCCAGTTCCTGCTGATCGTGATCGTGCTGGCAAGCGGCGTCGCCGGCTGGCAGGCGCTGGCGCGCGCGGCGGTGCTGTTCCCGCTGATGATCGCGGGCGCCTGGCTCGGCGGGCGCCTGTTCCACGGCCTCGCGAGCGAACGGCTCTATCGCAACGTTGCGCTCGGCATCCTGTTCGCGACCGGCCTGTTCGGGCTCCTGCGAAGCTTCATCGTTCCCTGATCAGAGCGGCTTCTCGACGCAGATGCCCCAGGCCGTCGGCTTGTTGCTGTTGCGCTCCTTGTCGAAGCCGCCGTTCCATGTCTGCACCACCTTGTCGCGGAAGGATTGGCACGCCTGCTGGGTCTTGAAGTCGAACTTCTGCGTCGAGGTGCCGGCATTGGAACCGGGCACGGCGAAAACCAGCAGCAGGACAACGATCGTGGCGGCGGAACTCATCTCGGGCCTCCGGTCATGTGAACGCGGCCGCATTCACCGCAGTTCCCGTCGCCGCGCCGAGGCCCCGGCCTTGGGGTTGGACGCGGACTCTTTGGTCACGAGGTAGAGGGCGGCGAGCTTGTCACATGGCGTCCCGACCCAGGTCCGCTTTCAGGGTCAGTGCCGACGCCTGATGCCCGGTTCGGCCATTTCGGCTTTTGACCACCTTTACTCGATAACCTCATCGGCACGCGCGAGGATCGATAGCGGGATGGTAATGCCGAGGTCTTTGGCGGCTTTCACGTTAATGACCAATTCGAATGTCGTCGGCTGAGTAATGGGCAGGTCGCCCGGCTTGACGCCCTTGAGAATCTTCCCGGCATAGTTGCCAACCTGACGGAAAACACCGGCAAAGCTTGCGCCATAACTGATCAGGCCGCCAACGGCCACAAACTCGCGAAAGCCGTAGACAGCCGGAATGGCATGGCGTGCTGCAAGCGAGGCGAGCTGCTCGCGTCGGCTCATAAAGAAGGCCTCGGGGACGACAATGAGGCCATCGACCTGGCTCTTGCCAAGCGTGTCGAACGCGGCGTCGATCTCGGCGGCAGTGCTGGCCTCAAGGATCTTGAGCCGCACGCGGGTCCGACTCGCGGCGTCCTGCACAATTCGCACCTGACGCTTGGAGGTTGAATTGGTCGAGTTTACGAGCACCGCGATCACGCGAGCATTTGGGACGAGTTCTCTTGCCAATTCGAGCAGCTTCGGATTGAGCGCCTCCGCGATGAAGGTGACGCCCGTGATGTTACTGGCCGGCCGCGCCATGCTCTTGACCAGGCCGACCTCGACGGGATCGCTTCCGAACGTGAAGACGATGGGAATTGTCACGGTCGCATCCTTTGCCGCGCGTGCGGCATCGGTGGCGCCGCCCGCCACAATCGCATCCACTTTACGGCCGACAAAATCGGCCGCGAACTCTTGCAGGCGGTCGTATCGACCCTCGGCCCAACGGTATTCAATGGTCACATTCTGCCCTTCGACAAAGCCCATGGCGGCTAGACCTTGGCGAAAAGCATCTACAAGATGCGCCGAGTCGCCGGCTGACCTGCCGCTCATGAAGCCGATCACCGGCACCGACCTCTGCTGAGCCCCGCAGGCAAGCGGCCAGAGGGCCATCCCGCCAAGCGCAATGGTGAAGTCCCGTCTTCTCATTCGATCACTTCGTCGGCGCTCAGCGGGGTTGCCGACCACTTTTGCCGCGACGATCGCAGCCAGTCTGTGCTTTTTCCCCCAAGCGTTCCCCCCGCCGAGCTATCACGCCATCCTACGTCATTCTCAGACGAACCGACAAACGCCGATGCTTCAGATCCAGGAACCGCTACGCTTGCATGGAACGAGGGGCGTCAGTTTGCCCGATGGATGTCTGGTATGGCCCCCGAGCGAACCTCCACGTCGCGTAGGGGACCAAAATCCGCGCATGCGCAGGCGTCCCTCGGATGAGGAATTGCACGGTGAGATCCAGGCCAAAACTGGACTAGGATCTCGTTGGGTGAATGTGTCTGTTGGGAAAGGGGCAACGCCGTTTTCGATGGAGATCATCCATGAGTTGGGACCACCAGCAATACGTTGACTTCATCAGGAAGAATGCGCCGGCGGCCGATCGCCGGAGCTTGCTGCAGGCCAACTCCAGGCCGTTTGTCTCGAAGGACGCGCCAAAACGTGGCAAGCCTCCGAAGATCTTCGCGACATACTATTCGATGCCCGATTGGCTCGATATCTTCAGCAGTCCGACAAAATCGTTGGCGTCTCCCAAGGTCAGGCTGGATAGCCGCCTTGGCAAAGTGCCGTTCGGTCAGATCATTGGCGAGTACAGGCATGCGGCGCAACAGCACCAGGACAAGGTGATCGCATGTTTGGATCGCGTCGATTCGTTCTCGAGCGGGAAGGCCTTGCTTGCCGAGCTCGGCGGCACCGGGCATTCGGTGCGGATAATGCCGTACTGGCATTTCTTCAGAACCATGCCCGGCGCCGAGTATTTCAACTCGACGCCCACGCCGGTCGGGCCACGCGAATCAATGTCCTACATGGCCGATGGCACGGCGGGAGACGAGGAGGACGCCTACGAAAAGAATGCGCCGCTGCGCGGGGACGACAACGAGCCGCTATCCGAGAAAGGTACGGGAAAGGGAGCGAACGTCGTGCTCTTCTTCTCGCCCGAAATCTGGGAGAGCGCGGACGCCCCGAAGGGCCCCGGATTCAGGCCTGACGAGGTTCTGTTCCACGAACTGGTCCACGTGACCCGCATGCTTCGCGGACGGTTCACCCACGCCCCGGTCGAGGGAAGGGGCGGCTACGGGAATATCGAAGAGTATTTCGCGACCGTGATCGCGAACGTGTATCTGTCCGACAAGGGACAGACCAAGCTGCGGGGCTTCTACAGCAACGACTTCATCCGGCAGAACACGACGCACGTGAAGGTCGGCGGCGAAGAGATCATGGTGGTCATCGATCCCCTTCCGAAGGACTGGAGCGTGATGAAGGACCCCGACCACTTCATCGACAACATCGATCACCTGGATATCTCGCCAAGGCAGCTGATGCAGATCTTCAAGAACAAGCAGCCGGAATTCTATTTTGCGCTGGCCCATCTGCCGGAATTCAAGCCGAGGTTCAATCCTGTGGGACAACACTTCAGGGAAAACCTGCACCCGAGCACGGCTCCGGCATTGCGCCAGAAACGGCCTTGATGATCGTCGCCGATCTCGATCGGCTCGCGGAGAACGGAGATCGCGCTTCTAGAAGAACGAGAACGCCCGGCTGAGCTCGCGCAGCGGCCGCAAGCCGCCGTCGGCAAGGCGTTCCAGCCGCGACGGCGGGTGCTGCAGGTCGAGCACCCAGTTGTGGTCGGGCTCGTAGCCCAGCGCCTGCAGCGCGCCGGGAAAGCGGGCGACGAAAGTGTAGGCGAGCGGGACCGTGAACTCGCGCTTCCACTGCCCGACATCGCCCGACCGGACGTGCCTGTTGCCGAGCCGCGAGAGGCCGCCGAACAGGCTGTTGCGCCAGAAGCACTCGTCGCAGATCGCCTGCTCGGTCTCGTCGAAGCCCAGGAAGGTCGAGATCCTGCGCCAGCAGGCGAGGTGCGTGTCCTGCCGCAGATCCTCGTAACGGGCCTCGAAGCAATTGGGCCGGCCATAGCGCCAACCCAGCATGTCGTGCACCGTGCCGGCCGACGAGTGCTCCATCTCGTAGACATACTGCCGGTGCCTGGTCGGCTGCTCCTTCAGCCGGCGCTGGTAGGTGACGTCGTCGTAGCCTGGCACCGGCTCGTGCAGCCAGCTCTCGTTCGACTTCTTGTGGTAGTGCATCGCCGAGATGACGACGTCGCGCGGATCGCGGATGAGATGGAGGATGCGCACGTCGCCGCGCTCCAGGAGCTGCGGCCGGTCGCGGAAATCGGAATCGCTGTTGAGGAGGATGAAGGGAGGCCTCAGCGCCGGCGCCGGGTGTTCCGACTGTGCCCTGGAGTCGAGGTACGCCACGCCCAGTTCGGCCGCGAGCATCTTGAAGACGCCGTCCATCCAGACGGTGCCCGTCTTGTGGTGTGTGGCGACGATGACGTTGTATTTCATTGTACTCTGGTCTCTCTGCGTACTCTGGTCCTTCTGCGGGACCCGTCCGGCCGGGGGCTTCAGCCGTCGTGCACAGGTACGAGTCGCAGGCTCAACTCATCCCCACGGCGGTAGCGCCGCCTTTTGCCTTGCAACTTACTTGTAAGCGGGACAAGTGCAAGAACCACGCCATTGCCATTCCGCGCCGACATGGCAGAGCCGAGCCTTGTGCCGCGAACACAGGGCGATTCCGGACCGCCGATTCCGGCCGATGTAAAATAAAGTTGATCGCAGGGCCCGCTTCCAGGCGCACGAGCCCTTGGTCTGTGGCTTCACGCGGCCGTGAGGCGCCTGCTACCGTGCGGTCCCTCGATCGTTCCAAGCAGAAAATGCCGTTCTCGACCCTGGCCATGGCCTCGCGCCTGTCGCCGCACCTGCAGCGGCTGGAAGACGAGGCGATTTACATCCTGCGTGAAGTCGTGGCCGAGTTCGGCAAGCCCGTCCTGCTCTATTCCGTCGGCAAGGACTCGAGCGTGCTGCTTCACCTCGCGCGCAAGGCTTTCCATCCGGCGCCGCCGCCGTTTCCGTTGTTGCATATCGCCACCGGCTGGGATTTCCGCGCCCTGCTCGAGCACCGCGACCGCATGGCGGCGGCGTACGGGCTGGAGCTGCTGGTCCATTGCAACGACGAGGCGGCGCGCGCCGGCGTCAATCCGTTCGACACCGAGACCGGCGAATACTCGCGCCTGATGCTCACCGAGGCGCTGCGGACGGCGCTCGACCGGCACGGCTTCGACGTCGCGCTGGGCGGCGCGCGGCGCGACGAGGAGAAGGCGCGCGCCAAGGAACGGATCTTCTCCCATCGCCGCCGCGGCCATGTCTGGGATCCGCGGCGGCAGCGGCCGGAGCTGTGGCGGCTGTTCAACACGCGGCTGGCGCCGGGCGAGACGATGCGCGTCTTTCCGCTCTCCAACTGGACCGAGCTCGACGTCTGGAGTTACATCCAGGCCGAGGTCGTTCCCATCGTGCCGCTCTACCTCGCGGCCGAGCGGCCGGTCGTGAGGCGCGCCGGCGCCCTGATCGCGGTCGACGATTGCCGCCTGAAGCTGCACCTGGAGGAGAGGCCGACGACGCGACGCGTGCGCTTCCGGACGCTTGGCTGCTGGCCGCTCACCGGCGCGATCGAATCGGGTGCGGGCGATGTCGCGGCGGTGATTGCCGAGCTGGTGGCCTCGCGCGCTTCGGAGCGCCAGGGCCGCCTGGTCGACGGCGCGCCGCAGGCCTCGATGGAGCGCAAGAAGCGGGAGGGCTACTTTTGACGCCCGACATGAATGTCCAGAACGCCGTCGCGCCGCTGGCCGGCCGCGGCGAGCTGCGCTTCCTCGCCTGCGGCTCGGTCGACGACGGCAAGTCGACCCTGATCGGCCGCCTGATCGCCGACGCGGGCGGCTTGCTCGACGATCAGGCCAAGGCGCTGCGCGAGGACTCGCGACGCTTCGGCACCTGCAACGGGGCGGTCGATTTCGCGCTGCTGCTCGACGGGCTGGAGGCCGAGCGCGAGCAGGGCATCACCATCGACGTCGCCTACCGCTTCTTCTCGACCGCGCGCCGCGCCTTCGTGGTGGCCGACACGCCGGGCCATCGCCAGTACACGCGCAACATGGCGACCGGCGCCTCGAACGCCGAGCTCGCCGTCCTCCTGGTCGATGCGCGCAAGGGCGTGCTGGAGCAGACGCGGCGGCACGCCGCGATCGTGGCGCTGCTCGGCATCCGCCACCTCGTGCTGGCGGTCAACAAGATCGACCTGGTCGGTTTCGCCGCGGCGAGCTTTCGCGAGATCGAGGCGGCCTTCGCCGCCGTCGCCCGGCCGCTCGATTTCAGCTCGGTCGTGGCGATCCCGCTGTCGGCACGCCACGGCGACAATGTCACGGCGCGCAGCGCACGCACCGGGTGGTATCGCGGGCCGTCGCTGCTCGAGCATCTCGAGACCGTGCGCACCGATGCCGAGGCGGCCGACCGGCCGTTCCGCTTTGCCGTGCAGTGGGTGAACCGGCCCAATGCCGACTTTCGCGGCTTCGCCGGCACCGTGGCGAGCGGCCGGGTCGCCGTGGGCGATCGGGTCGTGGCGGCGTCATCGGGGCGGATCGCCGAGGTGGCGCGCATCGTGACCTTCGACGGCGATCTCGCGACCGCCGCGGCCGGCCGGTCGGTGACGCTCGTCTTCAGGGACGAGATCGACATCGGCCGTGGCGATCTGCTGGCCGATCCGAAGAACCGCCCGACGGTCGCCCGCCGGCTCGCCGCCGATCTCGTGTGGATGGACGAGGCGCCGGCGCTGCCCGGCAAGCGCTATCTCCTGAAGATCGGCACGGCCACCGTTCCGGCCGCGATCACGCGCATCGCCAACACGCTCGACGTCGAGTCGCTCGCGCGCCTGCCGGGCGGGGTGCTCGAGCTGAACGGCATCGGCCGCGTCGAGATCGAGACCGCGGCGCCGGTCGCCTTCGATCCCTATGACGACAACCGCCGCACCGGCGCCTTCATCCTGATCGACGCCGCGACGCTTGGCACGGTCGCAGCCGGCCTCGCGGTCGCGAGTCTCGACCGCTCGACCAACGTTCATCACCAGCCCGAGGACGTGACGCCCCAGGTCCGCGCCCGCGCCAAGGGCCAGCGCGCGACCGTGGTGTGGCTGACCGGCCTGCCGGGCTCGGGCAAGTCGACCATTGCCAACGCCGTCGAACGCAGGCTGGTGGCGCTCGGCCGCCAGACCATGCTGCTCGACGGCGACAATCTCCGGCAGGGCCTCAACGCCGATCTCGGCTTCGATGCCGCCTCGCGCGCCGAGAACGTGCGCCGCGTCGGCGAGGTGGCGAAGCTGATGGCCGACGCCGGCCTGATCGTGCTGGTGGCGCTGGTCTCGCCGTTCCGCGCCGACCGGGCGCGCGCGCGGTCGCTCATGCCCGAGGGCCGCTTCCTCGAGGTGTTCGTCGACACGCCGGCCGAGATCTGCCGCCTGCGCGACCCCAAGGGCCTCTACGCCAAGGCCGAACGCGGCAAGGTCGAGAACGTCACCGGCCGCGACCAGCCCTACGAGCCGCCCGAGTCGCCCGACCTCGTCCTGCGCACGCTGGAGCTCGACCCGGAGCAGGCGGCCGAGCTCGTGATCGAGAAGGTGCTGGGTCGGCCTCTCACCTGATGGTGCGAGACGACTGCCACTCGCGACGGCTCACCTCATGCCGCCCGTCTCGCCCGCCTCTTGATGGCCGACCGCAGCGTGGCGTTGATCCGGGTCTGCCAACCGGGACCGAGACCGCGAAAGTGGTCGAGCACATCCGCATCGAGCCGCAGGGTCGTCGAGATCTTCGGCCGTGCGGACTTGGGACGCCCGCGCTTTACCGGCACGGCGTCGAACTTCTCTTTCCACTTCCGAGACGACAGGTCCGGCGCCTCGTCCGGATCAACGAAGGCGCGGGCCATAGAGCGCTTGCTCCTTGCCATTGGCTTTCCTTATCGAGATGACGCGGCGGGCCGCGCCGCGCGGAGTCCAGACCAGAACGACCATGCGGCCGGCGAATAGCCCGATCGTGATGAAGCGAACTTCGCCGTAGTCGCGCCGATCGTCCTCAACGGTCAGTGTGGGACCTTCGAACACCTGGCCGGCGGCTGCCATGTCGAGCCCCCGGGCCACAAGGGTCGCCTGACGCTTGACGGTGTCGAATTCGATCTTCACGATTTTAATGTTACTACAATAAAGGCGCGCCGTTCAATACTTGTTGTAGCTACAAAATGTGCCCCGCCGTCGCCGTCGCGGGACGACATTGCGACAGCACGAAGTCGGGGCTTCGGGCACGATCCGCGCCGCCCGAGCGGCACACGTCGAAGGTCCCTCGGTATTGTCCCGCGATAACAATTCTGGTTTGGCGCAAGGCAAATGTCCGCTACCCCTCGGCGTGGCGGGCGCTTTTTCTTTGACCGGCCCATTGTGGACTATGACATTGTTCCCGAACGAAAAGTGACGGAGTTGGCAAAGATGCAGGCGAGGATCGTGGAAATTCGCTGCAGGAAAGCGACCATCCAGGCGCTCTGCGTGGATCTCAATCCGGATCCGGTCGAGGGGGTCGGCTTTGAAAGCGAATTGTCAAAGAAGAGGGCGGCGTCACAGAG
>NZ_DATBFE010000115.1:0-1921 GCF_036558665.1 Reyranella sp.
CTGTATAACCGTGCGCGCGCATCCCGTCCAGGAACGCCTGGCGGTTCTGCTGGAACAGCGGCGCGGAACGGGGCAGCACCGCTAGGTAACCTATTTGCGGCACCTTCCCCGCTTGCTGGGCCTCGGCGGCGAACGGCGCAAGAAGGCCAAGAGCGAGAACGACCGCGAGCCCGATCAGCCGCATGGGCACCTCGGTAGGGATGGCTGGCCGGAGTCTAGCCGAACGCCACGACGCGCACCAGCGTCCCGGCAGCGGGCATCGGGCATGGGCTACACTCGAAGCATTGACCCGTGCCCGAATTGCGGAATCATGGGCGACCACGACGACGGCGAATGCTTGCTCGGGAGCCCGAGTCCGGGCGACGATCGGCGAGCCTTCCTGAAACAACGCCCGGCCGATACGGCGCCGGGCGTCGTCCAGCCGTGGTAGCGGTGAGCCTACCCCGCCACGTGACCCTTGAATGCTAGGGCAAGCAACATCGGGTCAACTGCGGGGGCCGTCGAGGCCCCCTTCGACGGTCTCGACGGTCTAGACGGCCCGCGCGCGCAGGCTGCGGGCGCCGAAGGCGAGGACCGCGACCGCCACCCACGCCAGCACGCCCTCGAAGACGAACGCGCCCGGAAGGCTCGCGGCGGCGATCGCGCCGCACACGAGCGGGCTGGCCGCGGTGCCGACCTGAAGCCCGAGCCCCAGCCAGCCGAACGCGGCGGCGCGATGCTCGGCCGGTACGATGGCGGCGCCCAGCGAGTACGTCAGCGTGATCGCGGCGCCGAGACACAGGCCGGCGAGCGTGCGCAGGACCAGCAGCGACACCCAGCCCTGACTCAAGGCCATCGCCGCGCAGAGCGGCCCGCCGATCAGCAAGCCGAGCAGGAGCAGCCGGGCCGCCGGAATCTCGCGCGCCAAGCGCGCGGCGATGTTGGCCGAGGCCGTCGCCGCAATGGCCCCGATCGAGACGATCGTGCCCGCGGTGGCCGCAACCTTCTCGAGACCCGGCATGTGCGCGACCTGGAGCGGAACCAGGAGCGACAGGCCGCGGTCGAGGAACTGGGCCATGAAGAGCAGCGCCACTACCGCCGGGAAGTGCGGATAGAGCAGGATGCGCCGCAGGGGCAACCGAGAAGTCGTCGCGCGCGGCGTGCCGGGCGCCGGGGCGGCGACTTCCTGGAAGAGGATGATCAATCCGAGCAGGGCCACGGCGCACAATCCCGCCGTCGCGAAGAAGGCGTAGCGCATTCCGAAGTGCGAGGCGACGTAGCCGCCGATGGCCGGGCCGATGGCGACGCTCAGCAGCTGCGCCGACTGCACCATGCCGATCGCCGCCGGCACCTTGTCGCGCGGCGCCGACACGGTGGCGAGCGCCATCACCATCGGCGTGAAGCCGGCGAAGAATCCCATGAGCAGACGGAGCAGGAAGAGCTGCAGGACCGAGGTGACGAGCCCCATCGCCGCCACGATGATGACGAAGCCGATGAGTGACCGGATGAGCATCATCTTGCGGCCGAAGCGATCGGCCAGGCGTCCGAAGACCGGCGAGAGGAGTCCCGAGACGCCTGGTGTCACCGCCGCCTGCAGACCCGACCACAGTGCGATCTTCGATGGATCGGTGACACCGAGCTCGCGGATGTAGAGCGGCAGGAACGGCGAGAAGAACTGGAAGCCGACGAACGAGATGAAGACGGTCAACGTGAGGGCCCAGACGTTGCGCTGCCAGCTCTCGGCGAAGAGAGGTCGCATGCCTCGCCTCGCATCATAGGCCACGGCGGTTGCAAGCGGCGACGAACTCTGCTAGCCTCGCCCCGTTTTTGCGCCCGGGGTGCCCACGAGGGCCCAGGGAAGGCGGTGCGAATCCGCCGCGACCCCGTCACTGTAACCGGGGACGAAACCCGCAACGGCCACTGGCGAGAGCCGGGAAGGCGC